>DASRHC010000013.1:0-52976 GCA_035650715.1 Candidatus Methylomirabilota bacterium
CCCGGGACATTCAGCACACCCTGGACGTGCTCTGGACGCTCGCCGATACTCGCGCCCTACGGCAGGAGGCCGCCCGTGGGTAACACTATTTTGAGGCACCGATCCCGGCGCTCGGTAACACCTACTTCTGAGGCATCACGCTCCCGGAAGATCGGGCGCCCGCGCGGTCCCGCGCCTTGACGGCTCGCGGGAGCGCCGCGTACGATCACGCACCATGACGATCAAGTATCGCGTCGGCATCATGCCGGGGCCGTGGCCGGCCGGCCGCGAGGGCGCCGCCTTCCTGTGGACCTTGTGCGAGCGGCTCGAGCGGAGCGACGTCGATTCGATCTGGCTCTCCGACCGCCTCTCCTCCCCGGTGCCGGTGCCCGAGGTCATGACCACGCTGGCCGCCATCGCCGCGCGCACCACCCGGCTCAAGTTCGGGCCGAGCGTGGTGGTGCTGCCGTACCGCACCCCGGTGGTGGCGGCGAAGGAGATGGCCACCGTCGACTGGCTGTCGCAGGGCCGGCTCTTCCCCGCGGTGGGGGTGGGCGTGGAGCTGCCGCGCGAGTTCGAGGCCTCGGGCGTCGCCTTCGCCGAGCGCGGCCGCCGCACCGACGAGGCGATCCGGGTGATCCGCATGCTGTGGACGCAGGACGAGGTGACCTTCCGGGGCGAGTTCTACCGGCTCGATCGCATCTCGGTCTCCCCCAAGCCCTGGCAGACGCCGCCGCCCATCTGGATCGGCGGCAAGAGCCCGGCCGCCGTGCGGCGGACCGCGAATCTGGGCGACGGCTGGATGCCCTCCTTCATCACGCCGGACGAGATGCGGGTCGGCATCGAGAAGGTGCAGGATCTCGCGGCCGCGGCCGGGCGGCGCGTGCCGGACGACCACTTCGGCACCCTGATCAACTACGCGGTGGCCGACACCGAGGCCGCCGGCCGGGCGCTGGCCGAGCCCTACATCCCGCGCGGGCGGGTGGACGAGGCCACCCTGCGGCGGTGCACCGCCTTCGGACCCGCCGGGCGCCTCATCGAGAGGATCGAGGAGTACGTGAAGGCGGGCGCGTCCAAGTTCATCCTGCGGCCGCTCGGGCCCCCCGACCGGATGCTGGAGCAGCTCGGCCGGGTGGCCGAGGAGGTCTGCCCGGAGTTCCACCGCCGCTGACGGCCGATTAGGTCCGTCGCGCACGGCCCCGTATACTGCAGCCCATGCGTCGACTGCTCGCGCCGACCGTGTGGCTCCTCCTGCTCGTCCTGCCGGTCCTCGCCGGCTGCTCCCTCCTGACCATCGATTTCCAGCCCAAGATCCGCCCGCTCGAGGAGGAGACGGTCGAAGGCAAGGGCCGGAACAAGATCCTGCTGCTCGACCTCTCGGGCGTGCTCACCGAGGAGCTGCCGAGCTTCTCCCTCACCACGCCGCCCCCGCGCGTCTCCCTGCTGGCGCGGGTGAGGGAGGAGCTCGCCAAGGCCGAGAAGGACGATCGCGTCAAGGCCCTCATCGTGAGGATCAACAGCCCGGGCGGGACGATCACCGCCTCCGACGTCCTGCACCACGAGATCCTCGCCTTCAAGCAGCGGAAGAAGGTGCCGGTCATCGCCGCGATCATGGACGTGGGCGCCTCCGGAGGCTACTACGCGGCGCTCGCCGCCGACTCCATCGTGGCCAACCCCACCACCATCACCGGCAGCATCGGCGTGGTGATGGTCACGATCAACGCGCAGGGGCTGATGCAGAAGATCGGGGTCGCCCCGCTCGCGATCAAGTCCGGGCCCATGAAGGACGCGGGCTCGCCGTTCCGCGCGCTCACCGGACCCGAGCTGGCCGTCTTCCAGGGCATCATCGACGACATGTACGGCCGCTTCGTGAGCCTCATCGTGCAGTCGCGGCGGCTGCCCGAGGATCGCGTGCGCGCCCTCGCCGACGGGCGCGTCTACACCGCCGAGCAGGCGTTGAAGCTCGGGCTCGTCGACCGGATCGCGTACCTGGAGGACGTGGTGGCGATGGCCCGCGAGGCGGCGCAGCTCGACGAGGCGAAGGTGATCATGTATCACCGGCCGAAGGAGTACCGCGCGAACATCTACTCGACGTCGGCCGCGCCGACCACCGCCGAGTCCACTCTGGCCCAGTTCGCCGCCGCCCTGGGGGCGGCGGGGCCGCGCTTCCTCTACCTCTGGTGGCCCTAGGCCGATCCGACCCGCCTATCGGCGCGCGGTGACGCGGGCCGGCCCAGGTCGAGCGCCTCGCGGACCTTTCGCCCGAGCGCCTCGGGGGTGAAGGGCTTCTGGATGAAGAGCGTGTCCGGCTCGAGCACGCCGTGCCGCATGATGGCCTCGTTGGTGTAGCCGGACATGTACAGCACCTGCAGCTCGGGCCGGAGCGGACGGAGCCGCTCGGCCAGCGCCCGCCCGCTCTGCCTCGGCATGATGACGTCCGTGAGCAGGAGGCGGATCGGGCCCGCGTGGCGCTCCGCGATCAGCACCGCGTCCTGCGGGTCCGAGGCCTGCAGCACGCGATATCCGCTCGCCTCCAGGATCTCGCGCGCGAGGTCGCGCACCCCCGGCTCGTCCTCCACCAGCAGCACCGTCTCGTCGCCGCGCGGCACCACCACCGGCGCGGGCCGCGGCTCCTCGGGGGCGGCGGCGGGCCCGACCCGCGGCAGATAGATCTTGAAGCTGGTGCCCCGACCGACCTCGCTGTAGAGCTGGATGTCGCCGCCGCTCTGCTTGACGATGCCGTACACGGTCGAGAGGCCGAGCCCGGTCCCCTTCCCCGGCTCCTTGGTGGTGAAGAACGGCTCGAACACCCGCGCGCGCGTGGCCTCGTCCATGCCCATCCCGGTGTCGCTCACCGCGAGCATCACGTAGGACCCCGCCGGCACCGACAGCGGCCGGCATCCCGCGTCCAGCTCGACGTCGGCGGTCTCGAGGGTGAGGCGGCCCCCCTCCGGCATCGCGTCGCGCGCGTTGACCACGAGGTTCACGATCACCTGCTCGATCTGGGCCGGATCGGCCTTCACGCGGCCCAGGTCCTCGCGGGGGATCACCGCGAGGTCGATGTCCTCGCCGATCAGCCGGCCGAGCATCGGCTCCATGCCGCGCACCACCTTGTCGAGGTCGAGCACCTGGGGCTGGAGGACCTGCTTGCGGCTGAACGCCAGGAGCTGCTGGGTGAGCGACGCGGCCCGGTCCGCGGTGCTGCGCACGAGCGAGGCGTCGCGGTGGATCGGCTCCTCGGGACGCAGCCGGGAGAGGATCATCTGGGCGCGGCCCGCGATCACGGTGAGCAGGTTGTTGAAGTCGTGCGCGATGCCGCCCGCGAGGCGGCCGACCGCCTCCATCTTCTGGGCCTGGCGTAGCTGCTCCTCGAGGCGGCGCCGCTCGCCGATGTCCTTCAGCACGCCCAGCGTGCCGACCGCGGCGCCCGCCCCGTCGCGCAGCACCGCGATGGACGCGCTCACCTCGATACGCCGCCCGTCGCGGGTCAGCAGGGCGGTCTCGTAGCTGCGCAGCGGCCCCTCCGCGAGGAGCCGGCGCCGCACCCGGCGCGCCTCGTCGATCCCGCCGGGGTAGAGGCCGGCCACCGGAGTGCCGATCATCTCGGCGGCGCGGCCGCCGAGCATCGCCTCCGCGCCCGGGCTGAAGAAGTTGATCCGGCCCTCGCGGTCGGCGGTGACGATCGCGTCCGGGGAGTGCTCGGTGATGGACCGGAGGAAGTCGAGCGCGTCGCGGATCTGTCGATAGAGCGCCGAGTTCTCCAGCGCCACCGCGCCCTGCCCCGCGAACGCGGCCAGCAGAGCGAGCTCCTCCTCGGTGTAGATCCGGTCCGGACCGTCCCCGAGCCCGAGCACCCCGATGACCTTGTCCCCCGACTTGAGCGGCATCGCCAGCACCGACCGGAAGCCGGCGGCCCGCACCGCGCCCTCGGCCCACTCCGGAAGGCTGATCTTGGGATCCGACAGCACGTCGGGACTCCACACGCTGCGCTCCTCGGCGGCCGCGCGGCCGACCGCGCCCTCACCGATGCCGACCGGGCGGCCCCGCCAGCTCTCCGCGCCGGGGCCGCCCGCCGCCGCGATGCACACGAGGCGGCCGGCCTCGCGCTCGAGCCGGTACACCGTCGCGTGGCGGGCCGCGAACACCCGGACCACGGAGGTGGCGATCTGCCGCGCCACCTCCGCCGGCTCGAGGCCGCCGGCCAGCTCGCGGCCGGTCTCGATGAGCGCGGCGGCCGACATCTCGGTGCGGCGCCGCGCGGTGACCTCGGAGTGGGCGATGACCGCGCCCCCGCCCTGGAGCGGGGTGGCGGTGAGCGTGAACCAGCGGGGGTCGTCCGAGTCGCGGCTCGCGTAGTCGAGGGTGAAGATCGGCAGCTCGCGCCGCAGCACGCGGGCGATGCCCGCGAACGCGCGCGATCCGCGGGGGCAGCCCGCCATCGCGCCGTCCCGACAGATCGAGAAGTAGTCCCGGCCCACCCCCTCGGCCACCGCGGGTCCGGCGCCGTTCTCGCGGCCGAACCGCCGCCACGCCTCGTTGGCGGTCACGATCGTGCCCTGCTCGTCCACGATCACGGTCATCGCGGGGAGGGCGTCGAGGAGATGGCGCCCGGACCCGCCGGTCCAGGCGCCGGGTGTGGCGAGGCTCACCGCGCGGGGCATGGAGGCCGCCGGCGGGCTACCGGGCCGGCTGGAACTCCCGGGCGGAAATGCGGTAGCGCTTCATCTTCGCGTGCAGCGTCGTGTAGTTCGTCCGGAGCAGGCGCGCGGCGTGGCTCTTGTTGCCCGCGGTACTCGCGAGTGCCCGCCGGATCGCGAGGGATTCCGCCCGGCTCACCGCCGCGTCGACGATCTGCCGGAGCGAGCAGAGACCCACCCGCGTGGCCGCGGCCGGCGCGTCCGGGGCCGGCCGGCGGACCGGGCGCGCAGCTCGCGCGGCGAACGGCGGCGAGACGGCCGCCTCCAGAATCGACGCCCACATCGAGTACGTCGGGATGGCTTCCAGGGTGCTCATGCCGTCCTCCTGCTCGGCGGGATTGCGAAGCCCATCGCTTCCCCGGTGGGGCAAGCGCGGTGCCACGGACGACCGGATCGGCGGCGACCCGGAATGGGAGCCCGATCGCCGACGCGGCACGCATTTAGGGCGGCCGCGCACCGGAGGGACGGCGGGCCGCCGCCGCGGGACGGCGCGGCGGCCCCATGACTATGGCGGCCGCACCATAGGGCGCGTGCCAGGGTGCCCGCCCTGGTGCGGCCGGCCTCGCGATCGATCAGCGGGACGAGAAGTCGCGGGCCGAGATGCCGTACCGCTTCATCTTCGCGTGCAGCGTCGTGTAGTCGGTGCGCAGCAGCCGCGCGGCCTGGCTCTTGTTGCCCCGGGTCGACTCGAGCGCGTGCCGGATGGCCTCGCGCTCGGCGTGCCCCGCGGCCAGCTCCGCGACCTCGCGCAGCGAGAGGTCCTCCCCGCCGGCGGGCTCGGCCGCTGTCCGCGCCGGCCCGGGCGCGGGGCTCGCGCTCAGCGCGGGCACGTGCTCGGGGGTCACCACGTCGTTCGCGAGCAGGGCCGCCTTGCGCACCACGTTGCGCAGCTCGCGCACGTTGCCCGGCCAGTCGTGCTGCAGCAGCATCTGCATCGCCTCGTCCGAGATCCGCCGCACCGGACGCCGCAGCTCCATGCTCACCTCGTCGAGGAAGCGCTGGGCGAGGTGCGTGATGTCCTCGCGGCGGCTCCGCAGCGGGGGCAGCGAGATCGTGAACTCGCTGAGCCGATAGTAGAGATCGGCGCGGAAACGGCCCGCCTTCACGCTCTCCTCCAGCTGCGTGTTGGTGGCCGCGATGATGCGGGCGTCCACCGGCACCGCCCGCGAGCCGCCCAGCGGGAGCACTTCCCGCTGCTCGAGCGCCCGCAGCAGCTTGGCCTGGGCGGCGAGGGGCACGTTGCCGATCTCGTCCAGGAAGAGGGTGCCGCCGCTGGCGAGCTGGAAGTGCCCTTCGCGGCGGGCCTGGGCGCCGGTGAACGCACCGCGCTCGTGGCCGAACAGCTCGGACTCCACCAGCGTCTCGGGGATCGCCCCGCAGTCCACCGCCACGAACGCGCCCTGTCGCCGCGGGCTCTGCCGGTGGATGGCGCGGGCCACGAGCTCCTTGCCGGTGCCGGTCTCGCCCTGCACCAGCACCGTGAAGCGGGATTCCGCCACCCGACCGATCTGCTGGACCACGTGCGCGATCGCCGCGCTGCCGCCCATGCGCTCCGCGAGCGAGCCGCCCGGGCCCTGGCGCTGCAGCTCCTCGATCCGGGCGTGCAGCCGGTGGCGCTCGACCGCGCGCTCGACCGTGAGCAGGAGCAGCTCCATGTCGAACGGCTTGGTGAGGTAGTCGTAGGCCCCGAGCTTCATCGCCCGCACCGCGGTCGCGAGGTCGACGTGGGCGGTGCAGATCACCACCGGCACCTCCGGATCGAGCCGGCGGATCTCGGGCAGCGCGTCCATGCCGCTCATGCGCGGCATGCTGAGGTCGAGCAGGATCACCGCCGGGCGCTCGCGGGGCACCGCGGCCAGCGCGGCGGCTCCGTCCTCGGCGGTGGCAACCTCGTAGCGCTTGCCCGCGAGGACCGCCCCGAGCAGCGAGCGGATCTCCGCCTCGTCGTCGACGATGAGGATCTTCATCCCGGATCAGCCGGTGCTGCGCAGCCGATAGATCGCGACATGGCGGATCGAGGCCACCGGGCGGACGCCGTCGGCGACCAGCAGGAGATCCAGCTCCACGAACTCGTGCCCCTTGCCCTGGAACAGGCTCTTCACCCGGCCGCGTGTCTCCAGTCGCTGTCCCACCCGCGTCACGCCGAGATGCTGCCCGTGGCTCTCCACGTGGATCCACGGGCTCACCCGCACGTTGCGATCGAGGGCGCGGTTGGCCTGCTCGAGGTACATCCCCGGGTGGGCGGCGGCGTCCGCGCCCTGGTAGGGCGGCAGCGTGTCGCTCACCCGGTGCAGGAACGCGTCCAGCGTGGCCCGATCGAGCGACAGCACCGGGGTGCCCAGGATCCGCAGGGCGCCCAGGTGCGCGCGGGTGGCGGCCGGCCGCTCGTCCGGCAGCGGCGCGGGGGGATAGGCGGCCACGTCCGGCCGCGTGAGCAGCGGGCCCCGGGGCAGACTCATGGTCGCGGTGGCGCACACCTCGCCCTCGCGATTCGTCGCGCGCGCCTGGATCGTGACCTCGTCCTTGGAGTGCGCCGCCACGCTGGTGCGGATGGTGGCCGGCTCTCCGAAGTACACCGGCTTGGCGAAGCGCACCGAGAAGCGCCCGTGATCGAGCCACGCGGGGCCGAACGCGGCCACCACCGGGCGCGTCATCCAGGCATAGACGGTCACGCCGGGCACGAGCCCCCCGCGGAAGCCGAACTCGCGGGCGAGCCCGTCTTCGTGGATCTTGTTCTCCCACGAGTCCTGGGTGGGAACCGCGACGACGCGATACTCGGGGAGCTCGGTGCCGACGACGAGGGCCTCGAGGCTCACCGCCGCCTCAAGGCTTGGGGGGCGCGCCGCCGTAGCCGCCGGCCACGTCCTGGTCCAGGTTCCACCGGACCCACGTGGTCTCGAGCGGATCCACCACGAGCGCGACCGGCTGCCCCGGCGCTCCGGACGCGGGCACCACCAGCTGCTGCGGGCCGCTCAGCGTGCGCTCCCATTGCCGGTTCGGGCCCGTGCACACCGCGCTGCCGTGGTGCGCCTGCACCAGCAGCGTCCCGTCGGCAGCGCGCCGGATGGCGACCCCCGCGCCGCGGACGGTGACGGTCGCGGGGCCGGCCACGACCTCGATCTGGCTCGCCACCGGGCTGCCCGGAAGCACCGCCACCCAGAGCCATCCGCTGTCGAGCCGCACACGCGTCGGGCGGGGCTCGGGCCCGCGCTCGCCGGGCAGCACCGCGAGCTGCGAGCGGGAGCCGAGCCGCAGGGCCTGACCGCTGGCGGTGCGGATCGTGACCCGGCCGCCGAGCTGGGTGCGGAGACTGTCGCCCTCACCGACGTCGGCGCGGAGCGCGGCGGGGGCCCACGCGGGCGTGTCCTTCCGGTGGAGCTCGGCCGCGCCGCCCAGCGTGACGACCTGCGCGGGCAGCTCCTTCGGCTGCGCGCTCGCCGCGGGGGCCGCGGCGGCAACGAGGAGCAGGACCATCCCGCCCAGGACGCTCGACCGCAGGGTGTTGGGCACGCTCAGGCCTCCGTGGACTGCGGTTGATATCCGGGACAGCGTAGCACGGGCAGGCGCGGATACTTCGCAAACGCCGGATCGTGGCTCGACCGCTCGCAGAGCCAGAACACCGACCCGCGTCCGGAGACGACGCGGCGCGCGTGTCGGCAGCGCGCGCAGAGCCCGGGATCCTTCTCCGGCGCGCGGCGGGGATCGCGGGGAGCGGGAATGGCTACCGGCCGGTCCAGCGCGGCGGCCGCTTCTCGAAGAACGCGGCGATGCCCTCGCGCGCGTCATCGGAGAGGGCCACCAGCGTGATCAGGTCCCGCAGGTACCGCAGCGCCGCCCCGTACTCCATGTCCGGGACCGTGGCCGCCGCCTCCTTGGCGAGGCCCAGCGCGGTGGGCGAGTAGCCGGCGAGGGTGCGGGCCAGCGCGTCCACCGCGGACGGGAGCTCCGCCCGCGGCACGAGACGACTCACCAGCCCCATCTCGTACGCCTCGCGCGCTCCCACCTGCTCGCCGCTCAGGATCATGAGCATCCCGCGCTTGCGTCCCACCGCGCGCAGGATCGGCGCCATCACCACCAGCGGGAGCAGGCCGATCTTGATCTCGGGCAGCCCGAACACCGCGTCGTCCGCCGCGATCACGACGTCGGCGCCCGCGGCCAGGCCGCAGCCGCCCGCGAGGGCGTAGCCGTGCACCTGGGCGATGACCGGCGTGCGCATGCGCGCCATGTGCTCGAGGATGCGCCCGAGTCCGCCGAACGACTCCCGCGCCTGGAGCGTGGTGCCGCGATCGGCCACCCGGCGCAGGTCCGCGCCCGCGCAGAAGGCGCGGTCGCCCGCGCCGCGCAGCACGATCACCCGGGCCGCCGCGTCGTCCTCGAGCCGGCGCAGGGCCGCCTCCAGCTCGCGCAGCAGCGCCTCGTTGAGCGCGTTGCGCACCTCGGGCCGGTTGAGGGTCACGCGCGCGATCCCGTCGGCCACCTCCACCAGCAGGACCGGCTGGCTCATCGTGGCTCCTCGTCGAGCAGGCTCAGGAACTGGCTCAGGATGCGGGCGGTCGCGCCCCAGACCACGTCGGAGGCGGAGACCTGGTAGAAGAACACCGGATGCCGCTCCCCGTCCCGCTCCCACATCTCGGTGCGGAGGATGGCCGGATCCCGCAGGGTCGCCAGCGGCACCTCGATCACGCGCTCGATCTCGCGGCCGTCGGGCTGGAAGGCCACCGAGGCGCGCACGATGCCGACCACCGGCGTGATCACGAAGTTGGTGGCCCGCGTCGGGGTGTCGTCGAGCAGGCCCAGCACCTCCACCGCGTCCGCGGGCAGGCGGATCTCCTCCCACGCCTCGCGCAGCGCGGTCTCGATCCGGGAGCCGTCGCGCGTCTCCACCACCCCGCCCGGGAACGAGAACTGGCCCTTGTGGTGGGGCACGTCCGAGCTCTTCTTGGTGAACACCACGTGCGGCCCGCCGTGATCGGTGATCGGCACCAGCACCGCCGCCGAGACCAGGTCGCTCCGGTCGAGGGTCGCGCGCGGGCGGCGGCTCAGCGCCGCGTCGAGGCGTGTGCGGAGGGCCTCCAGGTCCATCCGAGGGTCAGGCGAAGCGGCACGACACGCCGCCGAGACGCGTGAACGAGGCGCGGATGGACTGCCCGGCGCTGGGGCGCAGCACCCGGGAGATGGAGCCGGTCATGACCAGATCCCCCGCGCGGAGCCCGCGGCCCATCCGCCCCAGGGTGTTGGCGGCCCACGCCAGCGACACCAGCGGATTGCCCAGCACCTCCGCCGCGGTCTGGGTGGCCACGATCTGGCCGTCCTGCTCGAACACCACGCCCTCCAGGGCCAGGTCGATGCCGGCCAGCGGGGTGAGCGGCCGGCCGAGCACGATCGCGTTGGCGTAGACACCGTCCGCGATCACGTCGGTGCCGCGCGGCGTGCCGCTCAGCCGGAAGTCGATCAGCTCGAGGGCGGGCAGCGCTCCCTCCACCGCGAGGAGGGCCGAGGCCGCGGTCACGCCCGGACCGGCCAGGTCGGCGCTCAACAGGAACGCGACCTCGACCTCCACGCCGGGCGCGGCCACGAAGCGCGAGACCGGCAGCGCGTCGCCGCTGTTGAACACGCCCGAGCCGAGCAGGAAGCCCAGCACCGGCTCGGTGAGGCCGTGCCGCTCCTGCAGGGCCGCGGTGGTGAATCCGACCTTCCAGCCCACCACGCGCTCACCGCGCGCGACCAGGGCCTGCTCAAGCTCGCGCTGGAGCCCGTAGGCCTGCTCGACGGTGAGGTCGGGCGCCTTCTCGCCGACCGGCGGCCACGCCTGCCGGGCCTGGCGGCCGGCGAGGAGGTGCTCGACGAGAGCGCGGCTCACGGACGGCGCCCGGTCAGGAAGCCACCGGCCGCGGCTGCAGCCGGTCGACGACCGCGGTAAGCACGCCCGCCGCGCTGCCGCGGACGAGCACGTCGGCCTGGTCGTCGTGCGGGGTCTCGGTCAGGTTGACGATCGCGAGGGTGGCGCCCGCGTCCTTGGCGTGCAGCGGCATGTAGGCGGCCGGATACACCACCAGCGAGGAGCCCACCACCACGAACAGGTCGCAGGCGCGGGCGCGCCGCTCCGCCTCCTCCATCGCCTCCCGCGGCATCGCCTCGCCGAACATGATCGTGCGCGGCTTGATGAGACCGCCGCACGGCGGATCGCACACCGGCACCGCCACCCCCGCGTCGAGCCACTCCTGCACCCGCTCCCGCTCGTAGGGCTTCTGGCAGGTGAGGCAGCGCGCGCGGGTGGCGTTGCCGTGCAGCTCGATCACCCGATCGGCGGGCAGCCCGGCCCGCTGGTGGAGATTGTCGATGTTCTGCGTGATCACGCAGTCGAGCTTGCCGAGCCGCCACAGGGTGACGAGGGCCAGGTGCCCCGGGTTCGGCTCCGCCCGCCGGATGACCGGGAACGTGGTGCGTCCGAGCTCCCAGTAGCGCCGCCGGCCCGCCTCGCTCCCGATGAAGTTCTGGAACGTGAACTCGCTCGGGTCGAAGCGGTCCCACACTCCGCCCGGGCTCCGGAAGTCGGGAATGCCGGACTCGGTGCTGACCCCCGCCCCGGTGAAGACGACGATGCGGCGGGCGCTCTCGACCAGCGCGGCGAGCCGCTCGACGGGAGCCGGGGTCACGAGCGCCGCTTCGCCTTCCTCGTCGCGCGTCGGCGGGCGGGCGCCCGGCGCGCGCGCTTGGGCCCCTTCCCACCGGACGCGGCCTTGCGACGCTTGGTCCGGCTCGCCGCGTACGCCTCGTTCCGGCTCCCCACCCCGCCGCGCACGCGCGGGCCGCGCTCGATGGTCGCGATCCACGCGGCGAGCTCCGCGGCCAGCTCCGGATAGGCGTGATCGCGGTACGTCTCCAGCGCCCGCAGGGCCGCCGGGTCCTTCCACGGCTTCAGCACGAACGGCGCCTCGGGATCCTGCATGTCGAACGGGGCTTCCGTCGCCATGGTCATCACGATGTATCGACGGGTCAGCTCGGGCATCTCGCTCGCCTCCGCGCTCAGGACGGAATGGACGACCGCGGAGACCATCCGCGGGCCGTCCAAGCCTACTCTGCCGCCGGGCGCGGCCGCAAGCCTTCCGTGGGACAATCGCCACGTCATGCGCGCGATGCTGCTGCATCGACAGGGCCCGATCGTGGGCGCGCCGCTCGCGCTCGCGGACGTGCCGGCTCCGACGCCCGGCCCCGGCGAGGTGCGGCTGCAGGTCCGCTGCTGCGCCGCGTGCCGCACGGACCTGCACGTGATCGAGGGCGACCTCGCCCCGCGCCGGCTCCCGATCGTGCCGGGGCACCAGGTCGTGGGCGTGGTGGACGCGCTCGGCCCGGGGGCGACCCGGTTCCGGCCGGGCGACCGCGTCGGCGTGGCCTGGCTGCGCTGGACCTGCGGAACCTGCCGGTTCTGCCTTCGCGGCCGCGAGAACCTCTGCGAGGCCTCGCGCTACACGGGCTGGACCGACGACGGCGGCTACGCCGAGTACTGCTGCGTGCCCGAGGCCTTCACCTATCCGATCCCGGCCGCCTTCGACGACGCGGAGGCCGCGCCGCTGCTCTGCGCGGGCATCATCGGCTACCGCGCGCTGCGGCGGAGCGGGCTGGCCCCCGGCGGCCGCCTCGCGCTCTTCGGGTTCGGCTCCTCCGCGCACGTCACCCTGCAGGTGGCCCGGCACTGGGGCTGCCCGGTGTACGTCTGCACGCGCGACGCCGCGCACCGCGCCCTGGCGCTCGAGCTCGGCGCGCGCTGGGCCGGGGGACCGGGCGAGCCGCTGCCGGAGCGGGTGGACGCCGCGATCATCTTCGCGCCCGCGGGCAACCTGGTGCCGGTGGCGCTCCAGGCCCTGGACAAGGGCGGCACCGTGGCGCTGGCCGGCATCCACATGAGCGACCTGCCCGCAATGGCCTACGAGCCGAACCTGTTCTTCGAGAAGTCGCTGCTGAGCGTCACCGCGAACACGCGAGCCGACGGCGAGGCGCTCCTGGCCGAGGCCGCCGCCATCCCGATCCGGCCGCGCGTCGCCCGGTACCCGCTGGCCGACGCCAACCAGGTCCTGCTGCGACTGGCCACCGATCGCGTGGAGGGCACCGCGGTCCTGATGGTGGCGTGACGCTCAGCCGAGGCCGAGCAGGCGCGGCACCACCACGGTGACCCAGGGCACCAGGATCACGATGAGCAGGGCGGCGCACATCATGTACACGTAGGGCATCATGGCGCGGGTCGCGCGATCGCCCGGGATGTTCGCGATGCCGCACGCGATGAAGAACCCCACCCCGATGGGCGGCAGGAAGAGGCCGATGCCGGTGGCCGCCACCACCACCGTGCTGTAGTGGATCACGTCGATCCCCAGCCGGGTCACCACCGGCATGAACGTCGGCAGCAGGATCACCACCGCGGGCAGGCCCTCGAGCACCGCGCCCAGCACGATGAAGAGCACCGCGGTGAGGACCAGGAACACCACGTTGCCGCCCGGCACCGCCAGCATCGCGTTCAGCAGCAGCTGCGGGACCTGCTGCACCGCCAGCACCCAGGCCACCACCGCGGCGGTGCCGAGCAGGAAGCACACCGCGGCGGTCACCACCGCGCTCTGGATCAGCAGGCGTGGCAGATCGCGCCACGCGATCTCGCGGTACACGAAGAGACCGACGATGAAGGCGTAGATCACCGCCAGCACCGCGGCCTCGGTCGGGGTCACGACGCCCCCGAGGATGCCGCCGAAGATGATGGCGGGCAGTCCCAGCGGGATCAGCGCGTCCACGAAGGCGTGCCAGATGTCACGCCAGGTCGCGCGCGCCCGCGCCTCGATGCCGCTCCGGCCCGCGTCGTACCAGATGTAGACCATGATCGCCAGCGCCAGGACCACCGCGGGCAGGAACCCGGCCGCGAAGAGCGCGGCCACCGACACGTTGGCCACCGAGCCGATCACGATCATGAGAATGCAGGGCGGCACCAGGATGCCCATCGCGGAGGCGGCCGCGACCACCGCCACCGCCTGCTCGGGGCGGTAGCCCGCGCGCAGCATGGGCGGGATCATGGTGGATCCGATGGCGGAGACGTCCGCCACCGTGGAGCCGGAGATGCCGGAGAAGATGTACTCCGCCACCACCACCGCCATCGAGAGGCCTCCCCGGATCCAGCCCACCAGCACCTGGGCGAGCCGCACCAGGCGCACCGCGATGCCGCCCGTCTCCATGAGGGCGCCGGCCAGGATGAAGAGCGGGATGGCGAGCAGCACGAACGAGTCCACGCCCTCGAATATCTGCTTGGCGATCACGGAGAGCGGGTACTCGCCGCTCCACCAGAGCCCGGCGAAGCCGGACACCGCGATGACGAAGGACACCGGCACGCCGAGGGCGAGGAAGACCAGGAAGCAGAGCGCGATGACGGCGATCACGGGGTGGCCTCGTCGGGGGCCCCGCGGATGGCGGCCCAGAGGAGCGGCAAACTGTAGACAATGATGAGGATGCCCCCGGCGGGAATGGAGGCGTAGATGTACTGCTTGGAGAGGCCCATCACCGGCGTGCGCTGGAACTGACCCAGCTCCACCAGCGTCCAGCCCTGCTGGATGAGCCCCAGGCCCACTCCCATCAGGACCAGCACCCCGACCACCCGGGTGATCCGGCGCGGCACGGGAGGCATGCGGTCCACCAGCAGGTGCAGGCGGAAGTGGGCCCCGCGGCGCACCGCAGCCGCCGCGCCCAGGAACACGATCCACACGAACAGCAGGCGTGCGATCTCGTCGTACCAGGTGAAGGTGCTCCTGAGCACGTAGCGCGAGAACACGCCGAGGAAGACGTCGGCGCAGAGCAGCACCATCATCACGAGCAGGAGGCCCTCGACCAGGTTCGAGAGCGCCCGGACGAGCACCGGGCTACTTCGCGGCCTCGACCGCGGCCCGCAGCCGGTTCATGAAGTCCTTGCCGACCTGACCCTCCACGTAGTCGTAGGCGGGCTTCATGAGGGCCTGGAACGCGCGGATGTCCTTCACCTCGTTGATCTGGACCCCCGCCTTCTTCATGACCTCGAAGTCGCTCTTCTCCTTCTCGACCTCGAGCTTGCGGTGGAGCTGGCAGGCGTCCCGCATCGACTCGTCGACCACCGTCTTCAGATCCGCGGGCAGCGCCTGGTACTTCTTGAGGTTCATGAACCAGGCGATGGGCGGATAGGAGTGACGGGTCAGCGAGTAGTACTTCGTCACCTCCTGGAACTTGTCGGAGGTGAAGGTGAACGAGGGCAGCTCCATGCCGTCGATGGTGCCCTGCTTCATGGCCAGGTAGACCTCGACGTAGGGCATGGGCACCGGGTTGGCGCCCATCGCCTTCATCATGGCCACGTAGGTCGGCGACTCCTGCACCCGGATGGTCTGGCCCTTCATGTCCTCCGGGGTCATCACCGGCCGCTTGTTCGACATCATGTTCCGGAAGCCCCAGCCGCCGCCGAAGCAGAACGCCTTGAGGTTCTTGGACTCCATCTTCTTCAGCAGCTCCTGGCCGAGGGGACCGTCCATCACCTTCCACACCTGCTCGCGCGACGACCAGAGGAACGGCAGGTCGAGGGCCTGGTAGAGCGGCTCGAACATGCCGCCCACCGGGGCGCTGCCGATGGCGGCCACGTCGATGGTGCCGAGCTGCACGCCCTCGAGGTGGGCGCCCTCGCCCTTGGCCAGCGAGTTCGCGATGTGCACGTCGACCTTGATCCGGCCCTTGCTCTTCTGGCCGATGTTCTTCGCGAACGCTTCCATGGCGTCGTTCAGCGGGTTGCCGCCCGCGGTGGGCGTGCCCGCCTTCCACGTGTACTGGGGCGTGGTCTGGGCGGGGGCGGGCGCGGGGACGGCGAGCCCGACGAGCGCGCCGAGAGCGAATGCGAGAGCCAGGCGACGGTCCATGATCAGTTCTCCTCGAGGTCGGGTGGGCGGGACGCGCGTGACGTCATCGGGAGCCGCCCCTGTGTAGCACGCCGGCTCCCGGGGGGTCAAGGCGCGGAGGCGCTGGACTTCCGCGCCCGGTCGGGGCAGGCTTGGGCCGCCGCCCCGCGCGGCCACACTCGCCCTTCGAAGGAGGCGCACGATGACGGATACCGCCCACGACCCGCTGCACGAACGCCTGGAGCGCCTCGAGCGCGAGCTCGGATGGTGGCGGCGCGCCGGAGTCGCGCTGCTGGCCGGGGTGGGGCTGCTCGGCGCGGTGGCCGCCACCGTGCGCACCAATCCGGACGAGGTCAAGACCCAGCGACTGGTGATCGTGGACCGCGACGGGCGCACGCGCGCGGTGTTCACGGTGGACGACGGCGATCGCACGCGGCTGACGCTGGCGGACCGGGACAACGCCACCACCGCCGACATCACGGTGATCCCCGGACAGTCCGCCGCGCTCTCGCTGACGCGCGCCACCGCGCAGGCGCAGCTCGCGGCGGCCGGCGACAACGGGCAGCTGTCGGTGGGCACGAGCGGGCAGCGCGGCTGGCTGGTGGCCGCCCCCGGCGGCTCGAGCGTCGGTCTCGGCAACGAGTCGGGCAAGCCCCAGATCTCGCTCGTCACGAGCCCGACCCTGCCGCCGAGCCTGCTGCTGGCCGACCGCGACGGCAACGCGGTCTGGAAGGCCCCGTAACGGCCGTTCGGTAGACGAAAATCGTCGCCGTTCTCGACAATTTGTAGGCCCCGCCTCCGCGCGGGCCCGCGCGCGCTGCGGTACCTCGTGTTGGCCACCGTGAAATCGGGCGCTTAGATGGCCGGCCCGGTGGCACTCCTCTTGCTCGATCGCCAAGCCCTTGGAGCCCCCGGATGCCCAAGGAGCCCATCAACCGAGAGGTCGCGTTCTCCGGCGTGCAGGTGCGGCGCAAGGTCATCTTCGCCTTGACCCTCTGCTCGCTCCTGCCCCTGCTCCTCCTGACCTACGCGTTCAGCGCTCCGGTGCGTGAGCTGCTGGGGCCGCTCGCGGGCCTCGCCGATCTGGTGAGCGTGCCCGCCATCCTGGTCTTCACCGGCATCCTGATGGCCGGCGGTGCCTTCGTGGTGTGGGACATCGCGACCGCGCTCTCGCGGGCGGCGCAGATCAGCAGCGAGCAGAGCCCGGAAGTGCCGGCGGACCCCGGCCGCAAGGACGAGATCGGCACGCTCATGAGCTCCTTCGCGCGGATGCTCGCCACCATCGAGCAGCAGTCGCAGGAGATCAACGAGTTCCCGCGGCGCCTCGACCAGCTCATCCGGGAGGCCTTTCGTGACGCGCTGACCGGGCTGCCGAACCGGGCGCTGTTCATGGATCGCCTGACCCACGCGCTCACCCGCGCCGAGCGGGCGGGAAGCAACATCGCGGTGCTCTTCCTCGATCTGGACCGCTTCAAGATCCTGAACGAGACCCTGGGCCACGAGGTGGGCGATCGGCTCCTCGTGGAGGTGAGCCACCGGATCGCCTCCTGCCTGCGCCCCGAGGACACCCTGGCCCGGCTGGGCGGCGACGAGTTCGGCCTGCTCCTGGAGGACACCGCGGACCTCGCGGGCGCCACCGCGGTGGCGGAGCGGGTGTCGGCGGAGATCCAGCGGCCCTTCTCGGTCGACGGCCGCGACGTGCTGATCTCGGCCAGCATCGGCATCGCGCTCACCGCGGGAGGCTCCATGCAGCCCGACGAGGTGCTCCACAACGCCGATCTCGCGATGTACCAGGCCAAGGCGGAGGGCCGCGGGCGCTACGAGCTGTACCAGCCCGGGCTCAACATGTCGACCCGCGAGCGGCTCGACCTGCAGTCCGACCTGCGCACCGCGGGCGCCCGTCAGGAGCTGAGCCTGCGCTACCAGCCGGTGGTGGCGCTGTCCACGCTGCGCGCGGTGGAGGTCGAGGCGCTGATCCGCTGGGACCACCGCCGCCGGGGCGCGCTCCTGCCCGCCGACTTCATCGCCCTGTCCGAGGAGAGCGGGCTGATGGTCCCGATGGGCCAGTGGGTCCTGCGCGAGGCGTGCCGTCAGGCGCGCGCCTGGCAGGAAGACCTGCCCGGCATGGGGGCGCTGACCGTCGGCGTGAACCTCTCCGCGAGCCAGTTCGAGCGCGACGCGCTCCCCGACGAGATCGCGGCCATCCTGCGTGACACCGGCCTGCCCGCCGCGCGCCTGCAGCTCGAGGTCAGCGAGGCGGTGCTCATGCGCGACGATCCCCGGATGCCGACCCGGCTGGAGGCCCTGAAGGGCATCGGGGTGCGCCTCGCCATCGACGATTTCGGCACCGGCTACGCCTCGCTCTCCTACCTGAAGCGCCTCCCGGTGGACTGCTTGAAGATCGATCGCTCGCTGGTGAAGGGCGTGGGCAGCGACACCGAGGACACCGCCATCGTCCGCGCGCTGGTCACCCTCGCCCGCAGCCTCGGCATCGTGGTGACCGCGGAGGGCGTGGAGACCGCCGAGCAGCTCTACCAGCTGCGCTCCCTGGGCTGCGATCAGGGCCAGGGCTACTTCTTCGCGCGTCCGGTCTCGGCCGACCGCCTGCCCGAGCTGCTGGCGAGCCTGGGGGCCGACGACCGCCACGGGAGCCCGTCATGTCTTGGGTAGCGCTGCGCGGGCTCGCCCGCACCATCCTGCTCCGGCTGGTCGGCATCGCAGTGTTCACCGGCGCGCTCGGCCTGGGCCTGGGCTGGCTCCTCGACGTGGTGGCCTCCGAGCCGGAGTGGACGGAGACCGCGACCATCGCCCAGCGCGCGGTCGACCGCAGCGGCCTCCCCGAGCTGCTGGCGGGCCAGGGCTCGCGCAGCCCCAAGCGCTGGGCCGACGAGAGCGCGCGCCTCGTGGGCGAGCTGCCCGGCGTCGTGCAGATCAAGGTGTGGGACCCGCAGGGCAACGTGGTGTGGGCGGTGCAGTCGAGCGTGATCGGCCAGCACTCCGACGGCGTCGAGCTGCGAGAGGCGCTCGCGGGTCGGGTGGCGGTGCGCTTCACCACCCCCGCGGCCCCCGGCGCCACCGGTCAGACCCTCGCCGCGCCCGGCGCGGGCGATCTCTACGTGCCGGTGTACGGTCCGGGCGCGGCCCGGGTGGTGGGCGTGGTCGAGCTCTCGCACGTCCCGCTCCGCATGGAGGCCACGTTCGAGCGCTGGGGCAACTTCGCGTGGGTGGTGGCCCTCGCCTCCGGCGGGGTGCTGTGCCTGATCCTCCTGCCCGCCGCCTGGCGCAGCCACCGCCGCGTTCGCGCCGAGGCCAGCTCCACCGCGCAGCGCTCGGCCCAGCGGACCCAGGAGCTGCAGCGGACCACCGAGCAGCTCCGTGAGGCCTTGAAGGCGGTCAAGCAGCGCGCCGAGGAGACCGACCGGATGCTCGAGGTCACCGAGGCCATCGGCTCCGCGCTCGAGCAGAAGGAGCTGTTCGAGGTGATCGCCCACGGGGCCGCGCGCGCCTGCCGCGTCGACCGCTGCTCGATCTTCCTGCGCGACAAGTCGGGGCAGCTCATGGTGCCGGTCAGCTCGCAGCTCGCCGACCAGCGGGCCGCCCGGGCCGCGGGCGACGGGGCCGAGTCCCTCCGCGCCCTCGGCCTCGAGGAGATGCCCACCTTCCTGCTCGAGGCGGTCCGCCGGCAGGAGCCGGTGGTGATCTCCGATCCGGGCAGCGACTCCCGAGTGCCGCCGGGCTGGGTCGGCCTCTTCCAGGCCAAGTCGGCCCTCGTGGTGCCGCTCATCCACCAGGGCCGCACCGCGGGCGTCCTGATCCTGGATCACCTCAAGACGCTGCACGTCTTCACCGACGACGAGATCCGCCTTGCCACCACGCTGGCCGCCCAGGCCGCGGTGGCGCTGGAGAAGGCGCGGCTGTACGACGAGATCCAGCAGCGGCTGCAGCAGACCGAGACGCTGCTCGCGGTCAGCCAGGCGATCGGCTCCGCCCCCGATCTCACCGAGGCCATCCGGCGGACGACCCGGGAGATGGTGCGGATCCTCGGCGCCGACACCGGCGTGGCGTGGTGCGTGACCCGGGGCGGCGACCGCTTCATCCCGCTCGCCGGCTATCACCTGCCCCGCGACCTGCGCGAGCCGCTCTCCGGCCTCCCGCTGGCTCCGGACGATCCGCTCATCGACCTGGTCAAGCGGCTGCGGACCGCGCTGCAGTCGAGCAACAGCAAGACCGACCCGCGCTTCAACCAGCCCGCCCTCAACCTGCTGCCCCACACCTCGCTGCTCGTCCAGCCGGTGCAGGTCAGCGACGAGCTGCTCGGCATCTTCGCGATCGCGTGGGTGCGGGACGCGCACGCCTTCTCGATGGACGACCTGCGCCTGGCCGACGGCATCGCCAAGCAGGCCGCGGTGGCCATCGAGCTGCACCGCACCCAGCGCACGATCATCGAGCAGGAGCGCCTGAACGCGGTGGGCAAGATGGCGAGCGGCCTCGCCCACGACTTCAACAACGCGCTGGTCCCGATCTCCGGCTACGCGGAGATGCTCCTCGAGCACCCGGACCTCCTGCAGGACGTCGCCAAGGCCTCCAAGTACCTCAAGCTGATCATGACCGGCGTGGAGGACGCGGCCAGCGTGGTGAGCCGCCTCCGCGAGTTCTACCGCAAGCGCGAGGAGGGCGAGACCTACCGGCCGCTGTCGCTGAACCAGATGGTGGAGCAGGCGGTGGCGCTCACGCGGCCCCGCTGGCGGGACGAGGCCCTCGGCAGCGGCCGCACCATCCTGGTGGAGGCGGACGTCCGCCCGATCCCGAAGGTCCTCGGCAGCGAGTCGGAGCTGCGCGAGCTGCTGACCAACCTGATCTTCAACGCGGTGGACGCGATGCCGGAGGGCGGCACCATCCGCATCCGCACCGGCCTGCGGGAGGCGCCCGCCGCCGACGGCGCCGGCCCGGGCGAGCCCAAGGTGTTCCTCGAGGTCAGCGACACCGGCACCGGCATGACCGAGGAGGTGCGCCGCCGCTGCCTGGAGCCGTTCTTCTCCACCAAGGGCGAGCGCGGCACCGGCCTCGGCCTTCCGATGGTGTTCGGCATCGTCAAGCGGCACCGGGGCACGCTGGACATCGACAGCACCGTCGGCAAGGGCACCACCTTCATCGTGCTGCTGCCGCCCGACACCACCCAGACCCGCGAGGTCCAGCAGCGCGCGCAGGGTCCGAGCGGGCCGCTCAGCGTGCTGGTGGTCGACGACGAGCCGATCGCGCGCGACGTGCTCACCGAGTACCTCACCGGCGACGGCCACACCGTCCAGACCGCGGTCAACGGGCGCGACGGCATCGAGAAGTTCAAGGCGGGCCGGTTCTCGGTGGTCATCACCGACCGGGCGATGCCCGAGGTGGGCGGCGATCAGCTCGCGGCCATGGTCAAGGAGGCCTCACCCACCACCCCGGTCGTGCTGCTGACCGGCTTCGGGGACCTGATGAACGCGGCCGGCGAGAAGCCGGAGGGGGTCGACCTGGTGGTGAAGAAGCCGATCCGCCTGGGCACCCTCCGCGAGGTCCTGGTCAAGGTCACCGACCCGGGCGCGGCCACGGTGCCCGCGGGCCACTAGTCCCGGGCGCGATCCCGGCTCCGCTCGCCCACCATCGACTCGGGCCGGACCTCCCGGTCGAACTCCTCGGCGGTCAGCGCGCCCGTCTTCACCGCCGCCTCCCTCAGGGTGATACCCTCCGCGTGCGCGGTCTTGGCGATCGCGGCCGCCCGATCGTAGCCCAGACGCGGGGCGAGCGCGGTCACCAGCATGAGCGAGCGCTCGACGAGGGTGCGGATCCGCTCCCGATCGGGCTCGATCCCCCGCGCGCAGTGGGTGTCGAAGGACTCGCACGCGTCGGCCAGCAGCCGCACCGAGCGCAGCACGTTGTGGATGATGAGCGGCTTGTAGACGTTCAGCTCGAAGTTGCCCGACGCGGCCCCGAAGGCCACCGCCACGTCGTTGCCCATCACCTGCGCGCACACCATGGTGAGCGCCTCGCACTGGGTGGGGTTGACCTTGCCGGGCATGATCGAGCTGCCCGGCTCGTTCTCCGGGATGCGCAGCTCGCCGATGCCGCACCGGGGGCCGGAGGCGAGCCAGCGGACGTCGTTGGCGATCTTGGTGAGCGCGGCGGCCAGCCCGCGCAGAGCCCCGTGCGCGGCCAGGAGCGGCTCGTGCGCCGCGAGCGCTTCGAACTTGTTGGGCGCCGACACGAACGGATGCCCGGTGAGCTCCGCGATCACCCGCGCCGCCCGCTCCCCGAAGCCGCGCGGGGCGTTGAGCCCGGTGCCGACCGCGGTGCCTCCGAGGGCCAGCTCGCACAGCCCCGGCCTCACGGCCCGGAGCAGGGCGAGGGCGCGATCCAGCTGGCTCACCCAGCCGGAGATCTCCTGCCCGAGCGTCAGCGGCACCGCGTCCTGGAGGTGGGTGCGCCCGATCTTGACGATGTCCGAGAACGCCTCCGACTTGCCGCGGAGCGTGTCGCGCAGGCGCGTGACCGCGGGCACCAGGCGGCCCTCGATCTCCTCCACCGCCGCGATGTGCATGGCGGTGGGAAAGGTGTCGTTGGACGACTGGCTGCGGTTGACGTCGTCGTTCGGATGGATCGGCTTCTGCGAGCCGAGCCGGCCGCCCAGCCGCTCGATGGCCCGGTTGGCGATCACCTCGTTGGCGTTCATGTTGGTCTGCGTCCCGCTGCCGGTCTGCCAGACCGACAGGGGGAAGTGCGCGTCGAGGCGGCCCTCGATGACCTCGTCGGCGGCGGCCACGATGGCGGCCGCCTTGTCCTCGGGCAGGAGGCCCAGCTCCCGGTTCACGAGGGCGCACGCCTTCTTCAAGATGCCCAGCGCCCGGATCACCGGGCGGGGGAAGCGGTCCTCGCCGATCTTGAAGTGCTCGAGCGACCGCTGGGTCTGCGCGCCCCAGTACCGGTCGGCCGGCACCTCGATGGTGCCCATCGTGTCTCGCTCGGTCCGCGTCGCCGCCATGCTCGCCTCCTCGCTTGAGCGCGTCTACCCTCTCGCATAGTATCGGGCGCAAGGAGAGCACACAAATGGACTGCTGCGCTCACGAGGGACCATCCGCGGGCGACGCGCGCTTCGATCTCCGACGGGTCGCCGACGGCGTCCACGTCGCGGTGGCCGCGCCCGCCTACAAGGTCAACTCCAACACCGCGATCATCGAGAGCGACGACGGCGTGGTGATCGTGGACACCCACTCCAAGCCCTCGGCGGCCCGGGTCATCGTCGAGCACGTGCGCGCGCTGACCCGGACGCCGGTGCGCTTCGTGGTCAACACCCACTTCCACTGGGACCACTGGCACGGCAACGAGGTCTACCCGGCCGCCTATCCCGGCGCGGAGATCGTCACCAACCAGATCACCCGCGAGGCGATGGTGCGCAAGGGGCTCAAGCGCATCCAGGACCACGTGCGGCAGATGCCGGCCGAGGTGGCCCGCCTGCGGACCGATCTCGCCGCCGCCACCACCGACGAGCGGCGGGCGCGCCTGCGGGCCGACCTGCGGCTGGCCGAGTCCTACCTGGCCGAGGTGCGCGCGCTCCAGCCCGCGCTCCCCACCATGGCGTTCGAGCGCACCATGAAGCTCTACCGGCGCGACCGGGAGATCCACCTGCTCTACCTGGGCCGGGCGCACACCGAGGGCGACGTGTTCGTCTACCTGCCCAAGGAGCGCACCGTGATCACGGGCGACGCGCTGATCGGCTGGACGCCCTACATGGGCGACGGCTACCCCGAGGACTGGGTCACCACGCTCGACCGGCTCGCCGAGCTCGACTTCGACACGATCATCATGGGCCACGGCGAGCCGGCCGGCCGTGACTGGCTGCGCACGTTCCGCGGATACGTGCACGACATGGTCGAGGCGGTGCGCGAGGAGGTCGCCACCGGGGCGACCCTCGACGAGGTCAAGCAGCGCGTGCCGCCCCGGCTGGCGCCGACCTACGAGAAGGCGTTCGCGACCTACGAGCACTACCGCCCGTGGCGCACGGGCGTGCTCGCCAACATCGAGCGCACCTACGCGATGGTGAGCTGACCCCCGCCCCCTCTTCCCCACCTCTCCCCTCAGGGGAGAGGGCAGATGAGGGGTGGGCCCCCCTACTTCAACCCGTCGATTCCCGCCCGGCCCACCTGCGCATCCTGCGCTCCGGTCGCACCCGACACCCCGATGGATCCGATCACCTTGCCGTCGACCGTGATCGGCAGGCCGCCATCGAGCGGGGTGGCGCCCCTCAGGCCCAGGATGCGCAGCGCGGCCCCGCCCTGGGCGAGGCCGTCCTCGAACACCTTGGTGGGACGCCGGAACGCCACCGCGGACCACGCCTTGTCCTTGGCCACGTCCACGCTGCCCAGCTGGGTGCCGTCCATCCGGTGCATCATCACCATGTTGCCGCCGGAATCGAGGATGACGATGGCCATGTTCCAGTTGCTCTTCTTCGCCTCGGCCTCGGCGGCGGCCATCACCTTCTTGGCCTGCTCCAGGCTGATGGGCGCGCCGTAGGCCGGCGGCGGGGGAGGCGGCGTCTGGGCGTGGGCCACGCCCGCCGCCAGAACGAAGATCGAGCCGACGATCAACGACAGGAGTCTTTTCAAGCTCATATACACCTCCGGCGGTAAAGCAGGTTGAAGTTAGGTGACGCCGCGGCCAGGATGCTGCGGCGACATAACCGACATCGGGCCCCGCCAGTTCCCGATCAGGAAGTCCCCGGCCCGACCGCACCCGACTCGCGCGACACGGTCGCGCGCGGCATCGCCACGAAGCGCCGCATGTTGCCGCGGGCGCGGCGCTCGGCCGCCGGGATGGCGAAGCCGCCCTGCTCGACGGCTCGCTCGGTGTCGCGATTGGGATGGCACCCGCCGGTGATCCACGTCCACAACGGCTGCACGCGGTCCTGCCACCGCGCCTTCCACGGCTCGGTCGCCCGCACGTGCTCCAGCATGCGCAGCCGGCCACCCGGAGCCAGCACCCGGCGGACCTCCGCCAGACCGCGATGCGGGTCGGGCACGCTGCAGAACACCAGCCCGCTCAGCACGGTGTCGAAGGCGCCCGCGCGGAACGGCAGCGCCTCCGCCCGGCCCACCACGAGCGGCACGGCGGGCGCCCGGCGGCGGGCGCGCGCGAGCGACTCCCACGACGGATCGAGCCCGATCGCGACGGTGCCGGGAGGCAGCAGGGGCAGGTTGCGGCCGGTGCCGCAGCCCAGGTCGAGCACCCGGCCGCGCGCGCCCGCGACGAGCCAGCGCCGCCAGCGCGCGAGCCCGAGGGCCTCGCACGCGGCGCACACGGCGTCGTAGAGCCACGGGATCTGCTCGGCGCCGCGCATGACGGCCGATTGTAGCCCCGCGCCGGGCTGGCCTCGCGAGACGGAAAGCCGTAGATTGTGGTGCCGCGGCTCCCGCTCGAGGCGCCGCGGACGAGGAGCGAGCCATGGCGATTCGGATGGAGCGGAGCGGCCCGGTGGCGACGATCGTGATCGACCGCCCGGAGGCCCGCAACGCGGTCGACGGGCCCGCGGCCCGGGCGCTGGCCGAGGCCTTCCGGGCCTTCGAGGCCGACGAGGCGCTGCGGGCGGCGGTGCTCTGGGGCGCGGGCGGCGTCTTCTGCGCGGGCGCGGACCTCAAGGCGCGCGGCACCGAGCGCGGCCTCACCCTGTCGCCGGACGGCGACGGGCCGATGGGCCCCACCCGCATGGCGTTCAGCAAGCCCACCATCGCCGCGGTCGAGGGCTACGCGGTGGCGGGAGGGCTCGAGCTCGCGCTCATGTGCGATCTGCGGGTGGCGAGCGCCACCGCGATCTTCGGCGTGTTCTGCCGGCGCTGGGGCGTGCCGCTGATCGACGGCGGCACCGTGCGCCTGCCGCGTCTGATCGGACTCTCCCGCGCGCTCGACATGATCCTGACCGGCCGCCCCGTCGACGCCGCCGAGGCGCTCAGTTTCGGTCTGGCCAACCGGGTGGTGCCGGCGGGCCGGGCCCGCGAGGCCGCCGAGGCGCTCGCCCGCGCCATCGCCGACTTCCCGCCCCGCTGCGTCCGCAGCGATCGGCGCTCCGCGTGGGAGAGCGCCGGACTCTCCCTGCCCGCGGCCATGGCCAAAGAGTTCGCGCTCGGCAAGGCGACGGTGGACACCGGCGAGAGCCAGGCCGGGGCCCGCCGCTTCGCGGCCGGGGCGGGCCGTCACGGACAGTTCTGATCCGCTGCTTCGCCCCTTCACCTCTCTCAAGGAGATCGCGGTGCCCGACACGACGCCGTCCGGGAAGAGAACGCCGAACGTCTACGTCATCCAGGGTCGCGGTCAGCGCGACTACGCCGATTGTCAGGCCGCGCTGAACCGCGTGCCGGCGCGCATGGAATCGCTGCCCTTCATCGGCGACGCCGCCGAGCTGATCGAGAAGACCCGCGACGCGGACGCGCTCATCGTGTCCGCCTCGCCGGTGACCCGCCGGGTCCTGGAGTCGCTGGAGGGCCTGCGGGTGGTGGTGCGCACCGGGGTGGGCTACGACGTGATCGACGTGCCCGCGGCCACCGAGCTGGGGGTGGTCGTGGTGAACGTGCCCGACGTGTGGATCCGCGAGGTGGCCAACCACGCCCTCGCCCTGCTGCTGGCCTGGAACCGCAAGATCGTGCACCTCGATCGCGAGGTGCGCGCCGGCACGTGGGCCTCTCGCGTGCCGGGCCCGGTCACCGGGTCGCTGCACGGGGAGACGGTCGGCATCGTGGGGCTCGGCAACATCGGCAGCGCGTTCGCCCGCCGCATCGCGGCGCTGGAGACGACGGTCATCGCCTGCGATCCCTACGTCGACCCGCAGCGCTTCAAGGCCCTGGGCGTGGAGCGGGTGGATCTTCACACGCTCGCCGCGCGGTCGGACTACGTCTCGGTCCACACGTTGCTGAACGCGGAGACCCGCGGGCTCATCGACGAGGCGTTCCTGCGCCGCATGAAGCCGACCGCCTGCCTCATCAACACCTCGCGCGGGCCGGTGGTGGACGAGGCCGCGCTCGCGCGCGCGCTCGAGCAGGGCTGGCTGGCCGGCGCCGCGCTCGACGTCTTCGAGGAGGAGCCGCTGCCGCCCGGCAGCCCGCTGCGCCGCCTCGACAACGTGATCCTCACGCCGCACGCGGCCTACTTCTCCTCGCCCGCGGTGGCCCAGGTCCCCCGCCGCTGCGGCGAGGAGGTCGCGCGCGTGCTCACCGGGGAGCGTCCGCTCCACGTGGTGAATCCGGACGTCTACGCGGCCGGCCGCCGCCGGCGGGGGCGCTGAGCGCCATGCACCTCGGCATCTTCAGCTACAACGTCGAGTACGGGGCGCGGCCGGACGAGCTGGCCCGCGCCGCGGAGGAGCGCGGCTTCGAGTCGTTCTGGGTCGGCGAGCACACCCACATCCCGGCCGCCCGGCAGACGCCCTACCCGGGCGGCGAGCCGCTGCCCAAGCCCTACTACCACATGGCCGACCCGTTCGTGTCGCTGATGGCGGCCGCCGCGGCCACCCGGACCATCCGACTGGGCACCGGGATCTGCCTGGTGGTCGAGCACGACCCGATCGTGCTCGCCAAGACCGTGGCCACGCTCGACTGGCTCTCGAACGGGCGCGTGCTCTTCGGCATCGGCGGAGGCTGGAACCGCGAGGAGATGGAGGACCACGGCACCCCGTTCGCGAAGCGCTGGCGGATCCTGCGCGAGCGGGTGCTGGCCATGAAGGCCCTCTGGACGCAGGAGGAAGCCACCTTCCATGGCGAGTTCGTCAACTTCGACCGCGCGATCTCCTTCCCCAAGCCGGTGCAGCGGCCGCACCCGCCGATCCTCTTCGGCGGCGCCACCGCGGCCGGACGCGACCGCGTGGTGGAGTACTGCGACGGCTGGATCCCCATCGACGTGCTGCTGGAGGACCTGCCCGCGGCCATCGCGGACCTGCGCCGGAAGGCGGAGGCCGCCGGCCGGGGGCTCGACGGGCTCTCGGTGTCCGTGTTCGCGTTCCAGCCGCCCCGGCCGGCCGCGCTCGCCCGCCTGCGAGATCTGGGCGTGGAGCGGGTCACGATGGTGGCGCCCCGGCGCCTGGCCGACGCCCTGCCCTTCCTCGACCGGATGGCGAAGCTCAACGGGCAGTGACGGCCGACCACCAGGCGATCGCGCGCTACTGGAGCCGCGAAGGGCTGACCGAGGCCATCCTCGCCGCGCTGGCCGCGCGCGGCGTGCGCCTCGACGCGCTGACGCCCGACACGCTGGCCCCCGTCGATCAGTTCCACGGCGGCGGCAAGCCGGTGACCGTGCGACTGGCGCGCCTGGCGGAGATCCGGCCCGGCACCCGCGTGCTCGACGTGGGCGGGGGCTTCGGCGGGCCCGCGCGCACGCTCGCGGTCGAGTTCGGCTGTCACGTGACCGCCATCGACCTGACCGCCTCGTACGTGGAGGCGGCCCGGGTCCTCACCACCCGCATGGGCGTCGCGGACCGGGTGACGCATCTGGTCGGCGACGCGCTCGACCTGCCCTTCCCCGACGGGAGCTTCGACCTGGTGTGGACGCAGAACAGCGGCATGAACATCGCGGACAAGGAGCGCCTCTACCGGGGCTTCCACCGCGTGCTCCGCCCCGGCGGCCGGCTCGCGCTGCAGGAGCCGATGGCAGGCCCGACCCGGCCGGTGCTCTACCCGGTGATGTGGTCGCGCGACGGCTCGGGCAGCCATCTGGGCACGCGGGAGGCGATGCGGGAGTTCATCGAGGGCGCGGGCTTCCGGGTGCTCGAGTGGCAGGACGTGACCCATGAGATCGCCGGCCCCTCCACCGGCGCGACGGTGCCGGCCAACTCCATCGCGCGGCTGGTGATGGGCGACGCGGTCGACGCGATCAGCGCGACCGGCCAGCGCAACCGGGACGAGGGCCGCATCGTGTCGATCCAGGCGGTGTGCGAGCGACGGTGAGCGCCCTCGACAACGCCCGAGCCGCTGGCTAGGATACCGACCCATGAGCGACGCCCTGACCGGCCAGACCGTGGAGCTCCTGCAGCAGATGATCCGCAACCAGTGCGTCAACGACGGCACCGTCGCCTCCGGACAGGAGGTGCGCACCTGCGATCTGCTGCGCACCTATCTGGCGGGCAGCGGTCTCGACCTCGAGGTCTACGAGCCGGTCGCGGCGCCGGGACGCGCGAGCCTGGTGGCGCGCATCGAGGGCAGCGATCCGAAGGCGCCGACGCTGTGCCTGATGGGCCACACCGACGTGGTGCCGGTCACGCCCAAGAACTGGACGCGCGACCCCTTCGGCGGCGAGCTCGTGGACGGCGAGGTGTGGGGCCGCGGCGCGCTCGACATGCTCAACATCACCGCCTCGCAGGCGGTGGCGCTCAAGACCCTCGCCCGCCGGGGCTGGAAGCCGCGCGGCACCCTGGTCTACCTCGCGTGCGCGGACGAGGAGGCGGGCGGCACCCTGGGCGCGGGGCACGTCTGCGCGCAGCACTGGGACGCGCTGCGGGCCGACTACTGCCTCACCGAGAACGGCGGGACGGTGAGCCAGGGTCCCCACGGGGGCCTGAACGTCACGGTGCACGTGGGCGAGAAGGGCGTGGCGTGGCGCCGCCTGAAGGTGAAGGGCACGCCGGGGCACGGCTCCATGCCCTATCACGCCGACAACGCGCTGGTGAAGGCCGCGCAGGTTGTGAGCCGCCTGGCCGGGTACCGGCCCTCGCCCTACGTGGACGACCTCTGGCGCGGCTACGTGGCGACGCTCGACCTGGACCCCGCCGTGAAGGCCGCGCTCGCGGATCCGTCGCGCCTCGACGAGGCGATCGAGGGACTCGGCGCGGGCCTCGCCAGGTACGCGTGGTCCGCCACCCACACCACCTTCTCGCCCAACGTCTGCGGCGGCGGGGTGAAGACCAACGTGATCCCCGACGTGGTGCACGTGGAGGTGGACATCCGCACCGTGCCCGGCGACAGCGAGGACGAGGTGCGGCGCCATCTGGACAAGGCGGTGGGCCCCGACCTCATGGAGGACGTGGAGATCGAGAGGCTGTTCTCCAAGCCCGCCTCCTCCTCGCCCACCAACACCCCGCTCTGGGACGTGCTGGCCCGCGTGGTCGACGGGCACTACCCGGGCGCGCGCCTGATGCCGCGCATGATCGTGGGCTTCACCGACGCCCCGTACTTCCGCGAGAAGGGCGCCATCGCCTACGGCTTCGGCCTCTTCTCCCGCGCGCTCACCGCCGAGGCGATGGCCGGCCGCTTCCACGGCAACGACGAGCGCATCGACGTGGAGTCCCTCTCGCTCACCACCCAGGCCTGGCTCGAGGTCTGCGAGCGGTTCCTGGGCTAGGCCCGCCGTGGCCGCCACCCACGTCGAGACCGCGACGGGCCCGCTCGCGACGGCCGAGCTCGGGCCCACCCTGATGCACGAGCACATCGTGACCCGCTCGCCCGGGGTGCAGGAGAACTGGCCGCACCTCTGGGACCGCGCCGGCATCCTGGCACTGGCCGAGCGGAAGCTGGCCGACCTCCACGCCCGCGGCATCCGCACCATCGTGGACCTCACCACCGTGGACCTCGGCCGCGACCTCGACCTCATCGTGCAGGTGGCGCGCCGCTCCCCGGTACGGGTGATCGTGGCCACCGGGGTCTGGTGGATGCCCCAGCGCTACTTCGCCGGCCACGGCGTCGACGAGGTGGCCGCGCTCTTCATCCGCGACATCACCCAGGGCATCGGCGCGAGCGGCGTGAAGGCGGCCATCATCAAGTGCGCCACCGACACCGCCGGCGTGACGCCGGTGATCGAGACCGTCCTGCGCGCCTGCGCGCGCGCCCAGAAGGCGACCGGCGTGCCGATCTCGACCCACACCTGGGCCGCCGGCCGCACCGGGGAGGCGCAGCAGGCGATCTTCGCCCAGGAAGGCGTGGACCTCCGCCGCGTCATCATCGGCCACAGCGGCGACAGCGACGACCTGGGCTACCTGCGCGGTCTCATGGAGCGCGGCAGCACCATCGGGATGGACCGCTTCGGGCTCGAGCACTTCCTGCCCACGCCCAGACGGGTGGAGGTCCTCGCCCGCCTCTGCGCCGAGGGCTACGCGGCGCGGATGGTCCTCTCCCACGACGCGAACTGCTGGAGCGACATGCTGTCCGAGGAGGACAAGCGGCGCACCCGCCCGCAGTGGCACTACAACCACATCCCGGACGACATCCTCCCCGCCCTGCGCAAGGCCGGCGTCTCCGAGGAGCAGATCGACCAGATGCTGGTGCGCAACCCGCGGGCCCTCTTCGAAGCCCGCAACCCCGCCGCCTGATGCCGGTCGTCCTGGGCGAGGGCGACTACCGCTACGAGGTCCACGACGGCTGGGCCAGGCTGCCGCCCGGCCGCGAGTTCAACGCCGACGTGGCCGCGGTGGGCGTCGACGCGCAGGACCGCGTCTACGCCTTCAATCGCGGCCGCCACCCCATGGTGGTCTTCGACCGCGACGGCAACTTCCTCCGCTCCTGGGGCGAGGGACTCTTCCACCGCGCCCACGGCGTGCACGTGGCGCCCGACGACACGCTGTGGCTCACCGACGACGGCGACCACACCGTGCGGCACTGCACGCTCGACGGCAAGGTGCTCGCCACCATCGGGGTGCCCCACGCGCCGCGGCCCTACATGAGCGGCGAGCCCTTCCACCGGTGCACCCACACCGCGCTCTCGCCGGAGGGCGACCTCTACGTCTCCGACGGCTACGGCAACGCCCGCGTGCACATGTTCTCCCCGGACGGCCGCCGGCTGCTGTCCTGGGGCGAGCCGGGCACCGACCCCGGCCAGTCCAACATCCCGCACAACATCTGCTGCGACGCCGACGGCTGGGTCTACGTGGCGGACCGCGAGAACCATCGCATCCAGGTCTTCGACGGCCGGGGCCGCTTCGAGACCCAGTGGCACGACATGCACCGTCCCTCCGGGCTCCACCTCGAGCGCGGCCGCGAGGGGCGCTTCTACGTGGGCGAGATCGGCGGCGCGCTGCCCGTGAACCACGACGTGCCCAACATCGGCCCGCGCATCGCGATCTACAGCCACGGGGGCCGGCGGCTCGCCCGACTGGGGGCGGGCATCGCGGGGCTCGAGCCCGGCCAGTTCATCTCCCCGCACGGCCTCGCGGTGGACTCCCGGGGCGACATCTACGTGGGCGAGGTATCATTCACCAACTGGGGCAATCGCTACAAGGGCCAGCCCCCACCCCCTGGACTGCGCAGCCTGCAGAAGCTGGTACGGGTGCCCCGAGATACGAACAAGGAGCCGCCATGACCGAGCCGGTGACGCTGACGATCTTCTCCGACTACGTCTGACCCTGGTGCTATCTCAGTACGGTTCGTATTGAGAGGCTGCAGAGGAAGCACGCGGTCAAGGTCCGCTGGGTCCACTTCCCGCTCCATCCCGAGACGCCGGTGGACGGCGGGCAGTCGCTGGACGACCTCTTCCGGGGCCGCAACGTGGACCGCAAGGCCATGCACGCGCAGATGAAGGCGCGCATGGACGCCGAGGGCCTCCCGTACGGGGAGCGCTCGCGCACCTACAACAGCCGCCTGGCCCAGGAGCTGGGCAAGTGGGCCGACACGAAGCCGGGCGGCGAGGCCCTGCACGACGCGCTCTTCCGCGCCTACTTCGTCGACGCCCGCGATATCTCATTGCCCGCGGTGCTGCTCGAGATCGTGGGGCAGGTCGGCCTGCCGGTGGCGGAGGCCCGCGAGGTGCTGGAGAAGCGGACGTTCAAGGCCGCGGTGGACGAGGACTGGGCCCTCTCCCGCCAGGTCGGGGTGACCGGGGTGCCCACGTTCGTGGCCGGCCGCTACGGCGTGGTCGGCGCGCAGCCCTACGAGACGCTCGAGGAGCTGGTGCGCCGCGCCGCCGCGGACGACAAGAGCGAGTGACGCCGACCGTGCCGATCGAGGTGTCGTCGCCCGTGTCCGCCGCCGCGCGTCCCGTCGGCATCGTGGGCCTGGGCCAGATGGGCTTCGGCATGGCCCGCAACCTCCTGAAGGCGGGTCACGACGTGCTCGCCTACGACGTCGCGCCCGAGCCGCTCGCCCGCTTCACCGCCGCCGGCGGCCGGGCCGCGCGGCGCCCCGCGCAGATCGGGGCCGAGTGCGACCGCGTGGTGATCATGGTCGTGGACGGGGCCCAGGTGGAGGCGGTGCTGGCCGGGCGGGACGGCCTCCTCGACACCATGCGCGCGGGCACCGTGATGGTGTGCAGCACGATCGCGCTCGCCGAGCTCCGCGCCGTCGCGGAGCGCGCGGCGGCCGGCGGGGTGACGCTGATCGACTGCCCGGTGTCGGGCGGCGTGACCGGCGCCGAGGCGGGCACGCTCACCCTGCTCTGCGGCGGCGATCCGGCCGCGTTCGAGGCGCAGCGGCCGCTGCTGAGCGCGATGGGTTCGCAGGTGTGGCGCGCGCGGCCGGGGTGGCGCCGGACCACCTGTACCGCACGCTCCGCACCTGCACCGCGGACAGCTGGATCCTGCGCACGCTCGAGGGGGCGATCGTGCGCGGCGAGCATCCGCCCGCCACGTTCCTCGGCCTGAAGGATCTCACCTGCGCGGTGGAGAGCGGCCGCGCGGTGCACCAGGCGATGCCGGTCACCTCGCTCGCCCGCGAGCTCTACCAGCTGATCGACCAGCGGATCGGGCCCCTCCGGGGCTCGAACGAGGTGCTGCGCTTCTACCTCGATCCCTGACCGAGCAGCGCGGTCATCGAGGCGTGCGCGCGTCGCGCCCGCTCCAGCGCCGGCAGCCCGGCAAGGGCGCGCACCGGCGCCTCCACCGCGAGCGGGATCCCCGCCGGCAGCGCCGCCGCCAGCTCGCGCAGCGGCAGCGCCCCCTCGCCCGGCAGCAGGCGCCCGGTCCGGGCCTCGCGGATCAGGGCCGGCGTGTCGGTCGGCGCCGGCATGTCCGCGACCGCGTCGCAGATCTGCGCGTAGCGCAGCAGCGCCGGATCCACCTGCCGCACCTGCGCGGGCAGCCCGCCCGAACGGCTCCAGTGCAGCGCGTCGATCAGCACCGAGGCGTTGGCGCGCTTCGACCGCACCACCATCTCCGCCGCGTGCGCGAGCGTCCGCACCCCGGTGTAGACCGCGAACTCGAGACACACCTGCAGGCCGTAGACGGCGGCGCGGTCGCAGAGATCGCCGAAGCGGTCCAGGGTGCGGGCCTCGTCGGGCTCCGCGCTCATCACCAGGACGTTCCTCGCCCCCAGGCGGGCGGACACCTCGAGGAAGCCTTCCGGGACGCCCACCGGCTGGTCCGGCTCGAAGCGGAGGAACTCGGTGTCCAGCACCGAGACGCCGGTGGCGGCCAGGCGCGCCAGCGTGTCGCGCAGCACCGGGCCGTCGCGGAGGCAGTCGTAGGGCGGCACGCCCACGCTCGGGGTCGCGGTGAGACGGATGCCGACGGTGCGGAAGCCCGCCGCCGCCGCCACCTCGATCAGCTCGGGCGGCGTGGTGTCCAGCACGGTGAGATGGGCGAGGGAGATCGGGTGCGCGGGATCGGTCATGGGCGCGATGGTACCTCAGGCACGCGGGGAGAGGGGGGATCGAGACCGCGCGGGCTGTCCGGGCAGCCCGGCCGCGAGCACCACGCCGAGGGCGTTGCCGGCCGCCGCGATCAGCACCGCGGCGCCGTAGCCCTGGGTGAGGTCGAAGAGGCGCCCGGCCACGATCGGCAGCACGACCGCGGCGGCGCTCCAGAAGAGGTAAACCCGGCTCGCCATCCGGCCGTAGAGGGCCCGGCGCCAGTACACCGCCACCGCGGCCGCGGTCAGCCCGGAGATCATGCCGTAGCCCAGCCCGACCAGGGCCAGCGCCCCCACCGAGATCAGCGGGCCGGGCCAGAGCCAGAGCGCGAGGTTGCCCGCGAGCGCGATGGCGTGCGCGCCCGCGGCGACGAGCGGGATCGCGAGCCAGTCCACCATCCACCCGCCGCCCAGGCGCGCGGCGGCCACGGTGGCGGTGATGAGCGTGGTGCCGTAGACCGCGAGCCGGGCGGTCCCGCCGTAGGCCGCGATGATGCCGGCGGCCTGGCTCAGCACCATGAGACCCGCGGACGCGGCCAGGAAGAACACGAGCGAGAGCTGCCAGAAGACCGCCCGCCGCCGCTCCGACTCCTGAGCCAGGCGCTGACGAGACCGGTGATCGCCAGCGTCGCCGCGAAGCCGCCCAGCGTGGCGCGCACTCCGAACGCCCGGATGGCCCAGCCGAAGATCGGCGCCGCCACCATCGCGCCCGCGGGCAGCAGGCTCACGATGTAGCCGTTCACCAGCCCCCGCCGCGCGGTGACCGTGTGATTGGCCATCTGCTGGACCACGATGTACGCGGCCCCGCCGCCGATGCCGAACAGCACGCCGTAGCCCACCGCGAGCCGCGCGAGCCCCTCGGCGGTCGAAGCCAGCGCGATGCCGAGCGTGTTGACCGTCGCGCAGCCCAGCACGAGCCACGAGGTCGCCAGCCGTCCGTAGAGGACCGGCGCCAGCATCATCCCCATCCCGAAGCCGGCCGCCGCGATCGCGAAGACCAGGGCCAGATCGGCCCGGCCCAGCCCCAGCAGCGCCTCGAGCGGACGCAGGAGCACGCTGAACGCGTACACCGCACCGGTCGGCGCGGTGAGCGCGGTGGCCGCGGCGAGCACGCGCCACGGGCTCGGATGCCCGCCCGGAGCGGACACGGCGGACGGCGCGGTCAGGCCTCGGGGGCCAGCTCGCGGATGATCTGGAGCAGCTCGCGCGGGCTGTACGGCTTGGCGAGGTAGGCGCTCGCGCCCGCGTCGCGCGCCTTCGCCTCGTCGCCCGCGAGGGCGAACGAGGTGATCACGATCACCGGGATCGCGGCGGTGACCGGATCGGCCCGCAGCTGTCGGGTGGCGTCGAGCCCGGAGAGCTTGGGGAGCTGGATGTCCATGATCACGAGGTCGGGACGCGCCTCGCGCGCGGTCGCGACCCCGGCCTCGCCGTCGGGGGCCTCGATCAGCCGGTAGGAGGTGCGGCCCAGGAGATGGCGGACGATCTTCCGGTTGAACTCGTTGTCCTCCACGTACAGGACGGTCTTCACGTCGCCCGCTCCTCCGCCGCCGCCGGCGCGACCCGCACCGGGATCCGGAAGAAGAACGTCGACCCCTTGCCCTCGACGCTCTCGACCCAGATCCGCCCGCCGTGCAGCTCCACCAGCTTGCGGGTGATGGACAGGCCGAGGCCGGAGCCCCCGAACTCGCGGCTGACCGTGACGTCGGCCTGACGGAATTCCTCGAAGATGTGGCCCACCTGCTCGGGCGGGATGCCGATGCCGGTGTCGGACACCGCGAACAGGAGCTCGTCGCCCTGCACCTCGACGCGGATCTCGACCCGCCCCTCGCGGGTGAACTTGAGCGCGTTGCCGGCCAGGTTCATCACGCACTGGGTGAGCCGCTTGCCGTCCCCGAAGCAGAGCGGCGTCTCCGCGGGCACCGCCACGTCGAGCTCGAGGCCCTTGGCCGCGGCGAGGGGGCGCAGGGCCTGCCGCACCGGGCCGACCACGTCGTCCACCACGTAGTCGGCGGGGGCCAGCTCCATGCGGCCGGCCTCGATCTTGGAGAGGTCCAGCACGTTGTTGATGAGGGCCAGGAGCTGCTGGCCGCAGGTGTGGATGTCGGCCACCGGCTCCCGGATCTCCTCCGGCACCTCGCCGTAGAGGCCGTCCCGGATCATCTCGGTGAAGCCGAGGATCGCGTTCATGGGCGTCCGCAGCTCGTGGCTCATGCTGGCCAGGAAGTCCGACTTGGCCTTGCTCGCGCGCTCCAGCTCCGCGTTCAGGTCGCGCAGCCGCTGGGCGGCGGCGCGCTGGGCCTCGTAGAGCTGATGGAGCTCGCGGCTCATGTGGTTCATGCGCTCGGCGAGGGCGCCGAACTCGTCGCGGTTCGGGACCGTGATGCTGCCGGTGAAGTCTCCCTTGGCCACCCGGTCGAGAAAGCCGTCGGCCGCGCGCACCGGCAGGATGAACGACCACGAGATCACGAACCCGAGCCCCAGGGCCAGCACGATGGACGCCGCCGCGAACCCGCTCACGAGGAGGAAGGCGCGCCGATCGACCGCGTCCATGCCTTCGCGGAGCCGCGCCATCTCCGCCTCCTCGTTCCGGACCGCGCGGGTGACGAGGGTCGCGATCTGCCGGTAGTGCGGATACCCCTCGTTCAGGTGCAGCGACATGGCCTCGTCGGCCTTGTTCTCGCGGATCAGGCCCGCGATGCGCGCGACGGTGGCCATGACCTGGTCCTGGGTCGAGCGGATGCGCCGGATGGTCTCCAGCTGATCGCCCTGGGCCCCCGCCTCCAGGCGGTCGAAGGTCGCCCGGAAGCGGTTGTTCTCGCGGAACATGCTCTCGATGGTGGCGTCGTCGCGCAGCAGCAGGGCGTTGCGCGTGTAGTTCATCTGCAGGCCGAGCGAGTACTCGATCTGGCGCGCCGCCTCCACCCGCTCGCGCGCCTGCTCGAGCGCGCGGCTGTGCCGGACCACGCTCCAGACCGCCCGCAGGCTCGTGGCCCCCATGGCGATCAGGACGACCGCCACGATGAGGAACGCGACCAGGAGCTTGGCGTGGACCGAGGCCCGGATGCGCGCGACGCGGCGCACCAGCGCGCCCAGGGGCGAGTAGGCCAGCAGCAGGCGCGGGATCGTCTCGGCCTGACCCGACGCCGGCTCGGCGGCCGGAGGGGCGGACGCGGCACGGCTCTGGCTCGAGTGTGGGGACACGCGACGTGCTCCTGCGACCGGCGGGATGCTATCAGTCCGCATGCCGCGGGTCAACGTGCGCCTCCCTTCCTTGACAGGCCCCGCCCCGGCGCCGATAATCCCGGCGCGTCCGCACGTCATCCCGGATCCTCTCGGGCCACGCACCGCCGCCAACGAAGGGAAGGGCACATGACGACCGACTCGGATCTGCGCGGGGCACTCCCCTCCTCACGACGCACGCTTCTCAAGACGGCGGCCGCCGGGGCCGCCGGCCTCACCGCGGTCGGCTTCCCCGCGGTGCTGCGGGCTCAGACCCCGGTCAAGTGGCGCATCCAGTCCGCGTGGGACGCGGGGACCGTCGGGTACACCGCTTTCCAGCGCTTCTGCGCGAACGTGAAGGTGATCTCAGAGGGCCGCGTCCAGTTCCAGCCGTTTCCGGCGGGAGCGCTCGTCGGGACATTCGAGATGTTCGACGCGGTCAAGAGCGGCGTGTTCGACGCCATGCACGTCTTCACCACCTACTGGGCGGGCAAGATGCCGGTGACCGCCTTCCTCTCGTCGTATCCGCTCGGTCTCGATCGGCCGGATCAGTGGGAGACGTGGTTCTACGAGCTGGGCGGGCTGCAGATCGCCCGGAAGGCCTACCGGGCCCACAACCTCTTCTATGTGGGCCCCATCCAGCACGACCTGAACCTGATCCACTCCAAGGTGCCGATCCGCTCCTTCGAGGAGTTCAAGGGCAAGAAGATCCGCTACCCCGGCGGGATGATCGCGGAGGTCTTCTCCTACGCGGGGGTGTCGACGTCGATCCTGCCCGGGGGCGAGGTCTACCAGGCCCTGGAGAAGGGCGTCATCGACGCGGCCGACTTCGTGGGACCGGCGGTGAACTACAATCTCGGCTTCGCCGAGGTCGCCAAGTACATCATCATGGGGCCGCCCTCCACCCCGTGCCTGCACCAGCCGGTGGACCTGATGGACCTGACCGTGAACCTGGGGAAGTGGACCGCGCTGCCCAAGTCCATCCAGGACCTGCTGATCGCGGCCACCCACCAGCACGCCTGGGACCAGTACGCCTTGATCCAGAAGGAGAACATCGCGGCCTGGGAGAAGTACAAGGCCAAGGGGGTCCAGGTCATCCGGCTCTCCGACGAGGACATCCAGAAGTTCCGGCGCTTCGCGATCCCGATGTGGTTCAAGTGGGCCAAGAAGGACCCGCTGGCCCGGGAGGCCTTCGCCTCCCAGCTCGCGTTCATGAAGACCATCGGCGTCGGCTACGTCCCGGACTCGATGCTGGTCGACATCGACGGCAAGACCCGGCTGACCCTCTGAGGCGATGACCAGCGACCTCCACGACCGGTCGGTGGCCGAGCTGGGACGCCTCATCGCGGCCCGCGCGCTCTCGCCGGTGGAGCTGACCGACGCGCTGATCCGCCGGGTCGAGGAGCACGACGGCCGGACCCACGCCTTCATCACCCGCACCTTCGACCACGCGCGGCGCCGGGCGCGGCAGGCCGAGCGCGAGATCATGGCCGGCCGCTCGCGCGGCCCGCTGCACGGCATCCCGTTCGGCCTCAAGGACATCTACGACACCGCGGGCATCCTCACCTCCGCCCACTCGCGCGTGTTCCTCGACCGGATCCCGGCCGAGGACGCCACCGCCACCGCGAAGCTCTACGAGGCGGGCGCCGTCCTGCTCGGCAAGCTGGCCACCCACGAGATGGCCCACGCCGGCCCCTCGTTCGATCTGCCGTGGCCGCCGGCGCGCAACCCGTGGAACCTCGTCCACTTCACCGGCGGCTCCTCCACCGGGTCCGGCGCCGCGGTGGCGGCGGGCATGCTGCCGCTGGCGCTCGGCTCGGACACCGGCGGCTCCATCCGCGGGCCGGCGTCCCACTGCGGCGTGGTCGGGCTCATGCCGACGTTCGGGCTGGTGAGCCGCGCGGGGGTGATCACCAACTCCTACACCTTCGACCACTGCGGCCCCCTCACCCGCACCGTGGAGGACGCGGCCCTGGCGCTGCAGGCCCTCGCCGGCTACGACCCGAAGGACGCGGGCAGCCTGCGCCGGCCGATCCCCGACTATCGCGGCGCGCTCGGGCCCGATCTCCGGGGCCTGCGCCTCGGGGTGCTGCGCCACCACTGGGAGGAGGACCTCCCCGCCTCCGAGGACGTGCGCAAGGCGATGGAAGCCGCGCTCGACGTGCTGCGCCGGCTCGGCGCGACCCTGGAGGAGTGCCGGGTGCGGCCGCTCGGCGCCTACTACGACGTCAAGCTGATCATCGCGGAGACCGAGATCTTCAGCGTCCACCAGCGCGACCTGATCGCGCGGCCGGAGGCGTTCGGGGCCGACTTCCGCGCCCGGGCCCTGCCCGCGGTGCTCTTCACCGCGAACGACTATGTGCAGGCCGGCCGCGAGCACCGCCGCATGATGCTGGAGATGGAGCCGCTCTACGGCCGCTTCGACGCCTTCGTGACCGCCGGCCTCGGCGAGGCGCCGCGTCTCGCGGACTACCGCAGCGTCGGCTTCTGGCAGCGGCCGAGCGCGCTCACCGCGTGGAACGTCACCGGCCAGCCGGTGCTCGCGCTGCCGAGCGGGTTCGGGCGGAACGGCCTGCCGCTCGGCATGCAGATCCTGGGGCGGCCGTTCGGCGAGACCACCATCCTGCGCGTGGGCCACGCCTACGAGCGCGCCACCGAGTGGCACCGCCGTCGCCCGACGCTCACGCCCGGCGCGGAGGCGCCCGCGGTCACGCCGCCCCCGGTGCTCTCGGGCTCGGCGGACGCGGGCGACGCCGCCCTGCGGGACCGCTGCGCGCGGGCCGCGCGCGCGGCCGGGCTCCGGCTCGACGATCTGATGCTGGCCCAGCTCGTGGAGGGTGCGCCCTACGCCCTCGCGATGACCGAGCGGCTGCGCCGCGATCACGGGCTCGCCCACGAGCCGGCGAACGTCTTCACGTTCCCGCCGGCCCGACTCGCCGACCCGGCGGGCTGATGCTGGCCGAGCTGCCGGAGCCCGACGCCCGGGGCGAGATCGCGCGCATCTACGCCGAGATCCGCCGCCTGTGGGCGGTGCCGTACGTCTCCTCGCTCCAGCGCCATCTGGCCACGCGTCCCGGCTGGCTCGAGTGGGCGTGGGCCACGCTGGCGCCCGCGTTCACGGCCGGCCACGCCCAGACCGCGGCGCGCCGCGCCGCCGACGGCCTCGTCGTGCCGCGCCTGCCGGCGATCCCGCGCGAGGCGCTCGCGGCGTGGGGCCTCGACACCGCCGCGCAGGACGCGATGCGCGCGGCCTGCGCGAGCTTCGTGCGCGTGGCCCCGATCAACCTGATGTTCGCGGGCCTCCTGCGCCGCGTGCTGAGCGGCGACCGTCCGTCGGGGCACCGAGCGCCGGACGCGTCCTGGACGCCGCCTCCCGCGCTGGGCCCGCTGCCCGCGCTGGTCGATCCGGCCACCCTGCCGGCGGCGCCGCGAGCGCTGCTCGCCTCGCTCGGCACCGCGGTCGGCGACGAGCGCTTCGTCCCCGGCCTCTACCGCATGATCGCGGCGTGGCCCGGCCTGCTCGCCCACGTGGCCACGGTGCTGCGGCCGCTGCTGGACGACGGCGCCACGCGGGCCGCGTGTGCGCGGCTGCTCGCCTCGGTGGACGCGGAGATCGCGCCCGTGTTCGCGCGGCTGCCCCCCGGGCCCGACTCGCCGCCCCGGCCGGCGGAGGACGTGCCGGCGGTGCTCGCCGCGCTCGACACGTATCGGAAGACCAGCCCGGAGATGGTAGTCTTCGGGCGGATGCTGGGGGACGCGCTGCCCCGGCCCTGAAGCGCCGCCGCGACCCGAACCGGAGACGAGGCCCTCATGAAGATCCGCCCGAACCGCGTCAAGCAGCGCCTGGCCGCGGGCCAGGTCGCCACCATCCTCGCCGGCACCAACGACCCCGACCTGATCGACCAGCTGGGACCGCTGGGCGCCGACGGCATCTGGCTCGAAGGCGAGCACGGGGGCGTGGACTACGCCGATCTCGGCAACCTCACCCGCGCCTGCGACCTCTGGGGCGTGACCAGCGTGGTGCGGGTCATGGACAACGACTACGCCACCATCTACCGAACGCTGGACCGCGGCGCCCAGGGCATCGTGGTGCCGCACGTGAACACGCGGGCGGAGGCGCAGGCCGCGGTCGAGTCGGCCAAGTTCGCCCCCATCGGCAAGCGCGGCATGTTCACGAGCCGGCAGGGCTTCGGGGTCACCGACTACCTCCAGACCGCGAACGACCAGTCGCTGCTGATCGTCCTGATCGAGGACATCGCGGCGGTGCGCAACCTGGACGAGATCCTGAAGGTCGACCACATCGACGTCTTCTTCGTGGCGCCCAACGACCTCGCCACGTCCATGGGGCACATCGGCCGGATGGATCTGCCCGAGGTACAGCAGACGGTCGACTCGGCCATCACCCGGATCGTCCAGGCGGGCCGGACCGCGGGCACGCTGGTCAGCAGCGCGAACGTCGAGCGCTACACGCGCCTCGGCGTCCGCTGCGTCATGACCAGCTTCTTCCCCTGGATCGCGGCCGGCGCGAAGGACTTGATGGAGCGCGCGGCCGCGGGCGCGAAGGGCTAGCCCGACCGGCGGCTACGTCGCGCGGCGGCTGGCGTCCGGGCGGAAGCGGCTGCCCGGGCGCGCGAGGCCGCCGCTCACCCCGATCGGCGTGCCGTCGGCGCGCCAGCACGCGGCGCCCTCCAGCGTCCCGTCCGGATTGAAGGCCACCGCGTTCATCCCGCCCGCCACGCCGCCCACCGCGACCACCCGGTGACCGCGGCGCGACAGCCCGTCGCGCACCGCGGCCGGCACGTCCTGCTCCACCTCGAGCTCCTGTCCCTGGCTCCAGATGCGCGGGGCCTCCACCGCCTCCTGCAGGCTCATGCGGTGGTCGATCAGGTTCACCAGCGCCTGGAAGACGGACGTGAAGATGCGCACGCCTCCCGGCAGGCCCAGCGCCCACCTCGGCCGGCCGTCCCGCAGCACGATCGTCGGCGCCATGCTGCTGGTAACCCGCTTGCCCGGAGCCACCGAGGCGGGCATCCCGGGATGCGGATCGAAGAGCGCCATCGTGTTGTTGAGCAGCATGCCGGTCCCGGGCACGGTGTCCTTCGAGCCGAACAGGTTGTTGAGGGTCTGGGTCATGGCCACCACGTTGCCGTCGGCGTCCGCGGTGGTGACGTGCGTGGTGTGGGCCGAGCCCGCGGCCACGCCGGCGACGGGATCGCGCAGGGCGCCCCGCAGCATCGGCGGGTACTCGCCGGCGCGGTCCCGGCTGATCTGGCTCCGCCGGGTCTCCGCGTGCTCCTTCGAGAGCAGCCGCGCGATGGGGATGTCCACGAAGGCGGGATCGCCGGTGCACGCGTTGCGGTCCGCGAAGCCGATCTTGAGGATCTCCGCGATGAGATGGAAGTACTCCACGGTGCCGAAGCCGAGCGCGCCCGGATCGAATCCCTCCAGGACGTTCAGCATCTCGATCAGGTGCAGCCCGCCCGCGGTGGGTGGTGGCGCCCCGGTGATCTCGTAGCCGCGGTAGCGGCCGCGGATCGGCGCGCGCTCGACGGTCTCGTACCGCGCCAGGTCCTCCCGGGTGATGATGCCGCCGCTGCGGCGCATGTGCTCGGCCACGGTGGCGCCGAGATCGCCCCCGTAGAGCACGCCCGGGCCCCTGGCCGCGATGTGGCGGAGGGTGGCCGCGTACTCGGGCATCGCCACCAGCGCGCCGGCTGGCAGCGGCGCGCCGCCGGGCAGGAAGGTGCGCGCGGTCTCCGGGAAGCGGGCCAGGTCGCGCGCGGTCTCCCGCACCGCGTCGGCCAGGTAGGGCGTGGCCCGGAAGCCGCGCTCGGCGTGGCGGATCGCGGGCTGCATCACCGTCTCCAGATCGAGGCGGCCGAAGCGGCTCACCGCCTGCGCCCACGCCATCAACGTCCCGGGCACGCCGACCGACAGCGGCCCGACCAGGTTGAGATCGCCCTCCACCAGCAGGTAGTCCGGCCAGGTCTCGGAGATCGGCCGGTACATGTCGGGACGCGCGGCGGCGGGCGCGGTGGTGTAGTTGTCGATGACGAGGTGCCGGCCGTCGGCCAGCCGCAGATGCGTCATGCCCGCGCCGAAGATGCCCACCATCATCGGCTCCACCACCGTGAGCGCGAAGAGCGCTCCGATGGCCGCGTCCACCGCGTTGCCGCCCGCGGCCAGCATCTCGGCGCCCGCCGCCGAGCCGAGGGGGTGATTGGTGACCACCATGCCCCGCGAGGCGATCGCGGGCCGCTTCTCGGTCATGGCAAGGCTCACGCGAGCAGGCGCGGCAGCCGCTCGCGCAGGATCGCCTCCGCGTCGCGGCTGATCTGCCGCACCAGGTCGGCGGCCGGCTCCACGCGGTCGATGAGGCCGGCGGTCTGCCCCAGCATGACCGCGCCCCGGTCCGGATCGCCCGCCGTGGCCGCCGCGCGGAGGGCGGCGCTCACCTGCGCGCGGTGCCGGCGCAGCTCGTTCTCGCGCCCGATCCACTCCTCGATGAAGCGGTTGCGCCGTACCCGCACGTAGGCGCCGGGCCAGACCTGCCCGTGCGCGACGTCCGGGATGTCGGTGACCAGGGTGTCGTGGCCGTCGCTCTCCACGATCGCCTCCTTGAAGCCCTTGGCGATCGGCGCCTCCTCGCTCGCCAGGAAGCGGGTGCCCAGCAGCACCCCGTCGGCGCCGAGAGCCAGCGCGGCCGCGAGCCCGCGGCCGTCCGCGACCCCGCCCGCGGCCAGCACCGGGACCGGGGCCACCGCGCTCACCACCATCGGCACCAGCGGCATCGTCCCCATCACGCCCACGTGGCCGCCGCCCTCGGTGCCCTGGGCCACGATGATGTCCGCGCCGGCGCGCGCGGCGGCCCGGGCCTCCGCCACCGTGGACACCATGTGCATGAAGCGCGCGCCCACCGCGTGGGCTCGCGAGACGTAGCCGGCCAGGTCCTGGCCCACGTTGGGCCACGCGGTGGAGACGACCGCCGGCCGCGCGGCCAGCAGGGCATCGTATTGCTCCGGGCGCTCGCGGAACAGCAGCAGGTTGAGCCCGAACGGCCTGCCGGTCAGCCCGCGGACCGCCGCCGCCGCGCGCTCCATCTCGCCCGGTCCGTGCTGGGTCGCGCCCAGCACGCCGAGGCCGCCGGCCTCGCAGACCGCGGCGACCAGCGCGGGCGACGTGCCGGTCCCCATCCCGCCCAGGACGATCGGGTGCTCGATGCCGAGCATCTCGCAGATCCGTGTGCGCAGCATGCCGTCTTCCTCCTCGTCTCTCAGCCGGACGTCCGGGGGCTCACCGGCCACACCTCGGGCAGCGCGCTCACGAGCCAGCGCGCCAGCGCCGCGTTCACCACCTGCGGCTTCTCCTGGGCCATGCAGTGCCCCGAGGTCACCACCACCTCGGTGAGGCGGCGGCAGTCGCGGCGCATCGGCTCGGCCAGCCGCGAGTCGATCGTCTCGCACGTGTAGTCGTAGGTGGCGTGCAGGAACAGCGCCGGCAGATCGATCACGCCGCCGTTCCTCGCCCGCTTCGCGTACTCGATGTTGCGCCGGGCGTTCATGTACCAGGAGTCCGGCCCGAAAAAGCCGTGCCGGCGGAGCCCCTCGGCGTAGGCGTCCAGCTCCTCGTCGGTCACCAGGTCGGGATCGCGCGGAACATCGGGGGCGCGCCCGGCGCCGCCGAACCAGCCGCCGTCCTTCCGGACGGTGGCGGTGCGCGAGGGCTTGCCCTTGCCGCTCGGGCTGCCCTTGCGGAAGAGGGCCTTCACCGTCATCCGGGGGTCCGCGTCGAAGGCGGCGCGGGCCTTGTCGAACTGCTCCTCGTAGAACAGCATGTACTCCCACTGCCCCGCCGGGTACTCCGCCTCCGGATAGAGCGTCCGGTCGACCAGGGGAATCACGTTCGCGGGCGCGAAGCCCTCCTTGATGTAGGGCACGCAGAGGTTCGCCACCCCCCAGCAGCGCTCCGGGTGATGGCTGGCCAGGCTCCACACCACCGGGCTGCCCCAGTCGTGCCCGACCCAGACCGCTTTCTCGCGGCCGACGCCGTCGAGGAGCTCGATCATGTCGCGCACCGCGTGCTCCAGCGCGTAGTCCTCGTGGCGGTGGTAGACGGAGGAGCGCCCGTAGCCGCGCATGTCGGGGGCCACCGCGCGAAAGCCCAGGTCCGCGAAGCAGGGCAGCTGGTGGCGCCAGGAGAGCGACAGCTCGGGCCAGCCGTGCACGAAGACGATGAGCGGGGCGTCCGCCGCGCCCGCCTCCAGGTAGAACGTGGCGTGCCGGTCGGTGCGCACCACGTCGTCGCGGAAGGCGGCGCGCACGGCCTAGACCACGCGGTCCCGGCGCAGCCGCTCGATCTCCTCGGCGCCGTAGCCGGCTTCCTTGAGGATCTCGTCGGTGTGCTCGCCCAGCAGCGGCGGCTCCCGGTCGATCGTGGGGCTGCCGTGCTCCAGCCGGAAGCCGGCTCCCACCAGCCGCATGGGCCCGTAGCGCGAGTCGATCGTCTGCAGCACGTCCCGGTGCTCGAGCTGCGGGTGCGCCACGATCTCGTGCACCTTCCAGATGGATCCGCACGGCACGTCGGCGGCGGTGAGGCGCGCCTCCCACGTCCGCGGGTCTCCGGAGGCGAGCGCCTCCTCGATGATCTGCCGCAGCGCGGGCTCGTTGGCGGTGCGGGAGGGCCAGTCCTTGAAGCGCGGGTCGGCGAGCGCGTCGGACCGGCCGATCGTCGTCATGAGGCTCTGGAACTGCCGCTCGGTGAGGACGGCCAGCACGATGTATCCGTCCCCGCACCGGAAGCGGCTCGCGGTGGGCTTGCGGCTCACCGAGCCGTTGCCGATCTGCCGCTGCTCCACCCCCGCCACCGTGTACTCCGAGACCGGCCCCGGGATGAAGGCGAGCGCGGCGTCGAGCATCGCCACGTCCACCAGCTGTCCGCGGCCGATGCGGGTGCGCTGGTAGAGGGCGCTCGCCACCGCGAGCGCGGCGGTGATGCCGCCGATGGTGTCGCAGAGGGCGAAGCCGGCCCGCGTGGGCCCCGCCGCCGGGTCGCCGGTGATCGACATGATGCCGGACATCGCCTGCAGCTTGCCGTCGAACGCGGCGGTGGTCCGCTCGGGCCCGGTGCGCCCGAATCCGGATACCCCGCAGTAGATGAGCCGCGGATTGAGCGCGGCGAGCGTCTCGTAACCGAGGCCGAGGCGGTCCATGACCCCGCCGCGGAAGTTCTCCCACACCACGTCGGCGGTGACCACGAGGCGCTTGACGATCTCCACCGCCTCGGGCCGCCGCAGGTCGAGCGTGATCGACCGCTTGTTGCCGTTCACGGCCAGGAAGGAGGGAGCCATCTTCCGCTCCGCCCACTCGCGGCTCGCGGGCGACACGCGCGTGTCGTCGCCCTCGTGGGACTCGATCTTGATGACGTCGGCGCCCAGCAGCGCCAGCTGGTAGGTCCCGTAGGGGCCGGCGAGGTAGCGGGTGAAATCCAGGATGCGGACGCCCGCGAACGGTCTCGTCACACCGCCTCGCGCTTCGCCCTGGCCACCGCCTTCACCACGTCGAACTCGCGGCGCCGCTCCGCGATCTCCTCCGGGGAGAGCTTGCTCACGTCGAGGTACTTCGCCTTCCAGTCCGGGTCGGCCGTCCACCGGAGCGGCGAGGCCACCGTGGTCCGCGGCCCCGGCGCGTGCTCCAGCAGCCGGAGCGCCAGCTCGAGGGTCAGGGCCTGCGACTGCCGGTCGAACGGCCGCCCCGCCGAGTTGCCGAGCGGGAAGTCGCTCCACACGAAGCGCGGGACTCCGCAGTGCTCCACGATGTCCTTGGCGCAGCCCATGATCACGGTGGGAAGCCCGTTGGCCTCGAGGTGCCGGGCGACCAGACTCACGGTCTGGTGGCACACCGGTCAGCTGGGGACGAGGACGACCGCGTCCGCGCCGTCCTCGCGGCAGCGCCGCAGCAGCTCCGGCGCGTCGGTCTCCATCGTCACCCGGTGGCTGCGGTTGGTGGGCGCGCCGTGGAAGCGGGAGGTCAGCGCCCCGATGCGGCCGGCCCCCACCGCGTCGTGCAGGCGGGCGAGCGGGAAGTAGGCGTCCAGGTCCTCCGGCACCGTGTTCGCCCGGTCGTAGCCCACGTGCGAGATCCGCAGGTCCGGCTTGGCGTCCACCGGCATCGAGTAGACCTTGTAGAACTTGGCCGCGGCGTTGTACGGGGCGCGCGGGCCCTGGTCGCCGGCCTCCGGCTGGAAGGGCGCCGCGGTGGTGATGAGCCCCACCCGCGCCCGCGCGAGCGGGATGCGCAGCGGCTCGAAGGGCGCGTCGGTGAAGTGGGCCCAGCGGTACGGGGCGAAGCCGAGCGCCTGGTAGTACTCACGCGTCCGGTCCATGTACCGGATCGGCACGTCGTGCTCGGGCGCGAACGCGCTCATGCCCCGAAGGTCTTGATCACCAGCCCGCGCGCCTGCTGCGGGTCCACGCCGTTGGCGGCCATGCACGGGTTCGCCGCCTCCAGGATCCGATCCGGATCGCCCAGGTGCATGTACTTCTTGTAGCGGTCCTCGAACTCGATGCCGAGAGCCCGCGCGAACAGGGTGAGGTAGTGCTCGACGACGATCGGGCGCTCGCGCTCGAAGCGACACTGGTCCCGATGACAGCCGTGGTAGATGCCGGCCAGATGCGTGGCCCCACCCGCGAGCGCGCGGTCGATGTCGTCGAGCGCCATCTGCCGCCACGCCTCCGCGCCCAGCTGCTCCTGCAGCGCGGGGGTGCAGGTCCGGCCCCAGCGCGCGTCCGGCTCGAAGTCGATCATCCGGAGGCCGGGCACCGCCTCCAGCAGCCGCCGGGCGGCGGCACCCTCGCGCGCCCGCGCCTCGCCCGCGTAGTGATAGTGGAGCGCCACCGTGGCCTCGACGCGCCGGGTGAAGGTGAACAATCCGCGGTCCAGACAGTCGGCGAGGAACTCGGCGGTGTGGCGCTTCGGGAACGGCAGGGCGGCCTGCAGCACCTCGTCGTAGAAGTGGATGCACGAGGGGCACCACATGACGACTTCCCGCGGAGCCATGGACTGGAGCAGCTCCACCGTGTGGTTGGCGTAGCGCTGGCCGGAGGGCTCCTGCCCGCGCCGGTGGTGCTGGATGCCGCAGCAGTAGGTCGGGCCGCCCGCGGCCACGTAGTCGAGGCCCAGGCGATCGAACACCGCGGCGACCGTCTCGACCAGGTGCGAGGTCCGCAGCACGTTGCAGCCGAGGTAGAGCACCACGTCGTGTCGCTCGCCGTCGCGCGGCGGCTTGAGCAGCCACGTGCGCTCGTCCTTCCGGGAAAGCAGATCGTGGGTCAGCCGGATCTCGCCGAAGTACCGGCCGTAGTCGAAGCCCATGGTGTCGAGAGTTTACCACCCCGGAGGGGGCAAGGGGACCGGCTCAGGTCGAGTCGGCGGCCAGGCGGGTGAGCGCCACCGTCTCGTCCGCCAGTCGGGCCGGATCGAGGCGGGTCCGGCGCCGGATCATCCCGGCGACGATCTTGAGCTCGCTGTCGGCCTCGGGATCCTCGGGATCGCCGCCGCGATCGAGCCCCATCGCGGCGCGCAGCACGCCGTCCCGGAGATAGAAGGCGAGGAACCTGCGGCCTTCGGGCAGCCCCCGGAACACGACCCGGTCCCACGTGGCCGCGAAGCCCACGTACTCGATGAGGTGCTCGTACTGATCCGACCAGAACGAGTGGACGTAGTCGTAGGGCTCGGTCTCACCGAGCATCGCGCGGGCCGCGGCCTGGCCCTGGTGGAGCGCGTTGTTCCAGTGCTCCACGCGGACGCGCCCGAAGAGCGGATGCTCGTGGTTGGCCACGTCCCCCGCGGCGTACACGTCCGGCAGCGAGGCGCGGCAGTGGGCGTCGACCAGCACCCCGTTGTCCACCTGCGCGCCGGCTTCGGCCAGGAGCTCCTGGTTGGGCTCGATGCCGATGCCGGCCACCACCAGGTCGCACGGGAAGAGCCGTCCCCTGGCGGTGCGCACGCGCTCGACCCGGCCCATGCCCTCGATGGCGGCCACCGAGTCCTCGAGCGCCAGCTTCACCCCGTGGTCTCCGTGGATGGCGGCCAGCACCTCTCCCACCTCGGGGCCCAGCACGTGGGCCAGCGGGGCGCGATCCCGCACGATGGCCGCCACCTCCACGCCCATCTGACGGAGCGACGCGGCGACCTCCGAGCCGATGAAGCCCATGCCGATGACCACCGCGCGGGCGCTCGGGCGCGCGGCGGCCCGGATGCGGTCGCAGTCCTCGACGGTGCGCAGCTGGAAGACACCGCCGAGCTCGGCGCCGGGCACGCGCAGGGCCCGATTGCGGCCGCCCGTCGTCACCAGCAGCCGGTCGTACGGGACGCGCTCGCCGTTGTCGAGCTCGACCCGTTTGGCGGAGGCGTCGATGCGGGTCGCCCGGGTCCCGGTGTGGATCGCGATGTTCCGGCGCGCGTACTCCTCGGCCGGATTGACCAGCTGATCCTCGAAGCGCTCCTGGCCGCGCAGATAGCCCTTGGAGAGCCCGGGCCGGTTGTAGGGCAGCCGATCCTCCGCGCCGATCAGCTCGATGTGGCCGCTGAAGCCGCCGTCGCGGAGCGCCGTCGCCGCGCTGGCCCCGGCCAGCGACGCGCCCACGATCACGATCCGTTCGGCCGGGCTCGCCATGGCCCTCACCCTCCTCGGGCCATTGGACGCCCGATCGGCCCGCGTGTCCACTACGCGGCCGAGCGGATCCGACCGTCACCGCATGCCGGCGTCTCCGCCCAGCGCCGGCCGCAGGAGCACCGCCGCCGGCCCGTCACCGTCCCACGCGCGCAGCGCTTCGAGGCTGCCGGAGTGGATGCGCGCGGTGCGGGGATCGTCGCCCGTGACCCGCGTGGCGATGCGCGTGACCAGCCGCTCGCCGTGACGCGCCTCGCCGGTCAGCGTCTCCCGGAAGACGCGAAAGCCCAGGTAGCGTGCCGACACCTGCACCGCGAACGGGCCCGCGCCGACTCCGGTGAGGACCAGCGGGTATGCCCCGGGCGCGCCGGCCGGCACCTCCACCACCCAGCGCTGCCGCCCGCGGCTCGACGTGAGCGAGCCGAACACCTGGTTGACCTCGACCTCCTCGGAGAGGAACCCGGCCGAGACGCGGCCGTCGGGCAGCCGGAGCAACGGCACCACCGGGCCCGTGGACTCCACGGTGAGCGTGCTGGCGCCCGCCACGAATGGCTCCGGCGTGATCGGCCAGCCCCGCCGCGCCCACGCGCGCTGGCCGGCCATGAGCACCGCCTCGCTCTGGCCGGGGCCGTTGGCGATCGTCATCGAGCCCCGACGCGTCCAGCAGACGAAGCCCTCGGGAGCGCGCTCCGCTCCGATGAGGCCGTCGCGGGCGGTGGCGCTGTAGTCGTTGGACTCGAGCGTGAGGACCGAGCGTACCGTCGCCACCTGCACCACCCGGGCCCACACCCGCCCCGCGTGGATGAACAGCCTCATGGTTCCGGTGGCGCGATCGGCGGCGCCCGAGCGCACCGCGACGTCCGAATCCGGCAGCACCGTGACGGTGGTCCCGTTCAGGAACGTGATCAGCGCCACGCCGCCCACGCCGGTGCGCACCCGGTCGCCCTCGACCAGGTTCATGCCGGTGACGCCCACCTCGTATCCCCCCGCGCCCGCGGCGATCCGCTCGACCTGCCCCCCGAGCACGCTGAGGGTCGCCGCCACCTCGCCCTGGGCGCTCGCCGGCGACGGCCCGGCGAGCGCGATCGCCATGATCGCCAGCACGCCCCATGTCAGCCCGCTCATGATCGGCCTCCCCTGGTTACCGCCGCCTCACCCGGAGCGCCCACTGCCCCGGGCCGATCGGCCGCAGGGTCCCCGAGCAATCCGCGAGCCATGGCGTGGTGCGTCGTAAATCCGTGCCACGACGATCACCGGCGCGGCGGCGCCCGGGCAGGGCGCCCGCCGAGACGCGCGACGCGGGCACTCCGCCCGATCGCCCCCGCACAAGGCTGGGTGAGGCCGGGCCACCGTGATAGCGTGGACCGGTCGTGAGAGCGCTCGCCCCGGTCCTCGTGCTGCTGGCCGTCGCCCTCGGAGTCGGCGCCTGCGCCAAGACCGTCCTGGACCCCCGTGACTACCAGATGCCGGTCGGCGCCCCGTCCAACGAGCGCGGCGTGATCGCGGCCCGCATCGCGCAGTCGTACCTCGGCGCGCCCTACGTCTGGTCCGGGGCGAGCCCGTCGGGCTTCGACTGCTCGGGGCTCGTGCTCTACGTCTACGGACGCCTCGGCGTGAGCATCCCGCACAACGCGGCCCAGCAGTACCGCTTCGGCACGCCGGTGGACCGCGACGAGCTCATTCCCGGCGACGTGGTCTTCTTCGACCGCCTCCGCCACAACGGCATCTACGTGGGCGACGGGCGGTTCGTGCACGCCACCTCCGGTGGGGTCAAGCTGGCGCGGCTGAACGACGACTGGTTCCGCCAGCGCTGGGTGGGGGCGCGCCGGCTCTAATGAGTCTCGTGAAATAGAGTAACGATCATGTCAGAACGACAGTCCCGCGTGCCGCAAGAAGCCGAAGGCCAGCGTCGAGCGTCGACGGATGCGGGCGAACCCCGCGCGCAGCGGCCCGCGGAGCGCGAGGATGTCGGCCGGGCAGAGGTTCGCAAGTTCGCGCCCTTTGATGTTGCCCCAGAGCTGCTCGACGGGATTCAACTCCGGGGCGTACCCGGGCAGACGTTCGACCGTGAGCCACGTCCGGGCGCGCGCGAGATACTGCCGCATCGCGCGGCTCTTGTGCCCGCCGAGTCCGTCCCACACCAGGAGGAGGTGGCGACCCGGAAAGTGACGCTTGAGCGCGCGCAGGAAGGCGATCAGGGCGCGATCGTTGTAGCTCCCGGGTCGCGTCTGGAAGTAACAGCGCCGGCGCCGGCCGTCCCAGCGAAAGGCCAGCGCCGCCGCGATCGACAAGCGCGTCCAGTTCGCGCCGGTGTGGGTCAAGACCGGCGGGTGGCCTCGCGGGGCCCACGTGCGGCGGACGACGGGCCGGTGCGAGACGCCGCTTTCATCTTCGAAGACGATCCAGGCGCGCCGGCGCCGCGCGTTTTTTTTACCTGCGGCCAGCGGCGGCGCTTCCACTCCGCGATCGCGGCCTCGTCGCGCTCGCGCGCTTGGCGCGTCGGGCGTTGGAGCGACCACCCGAGGCGCCGCAGGATGTACCAGACGTGGCCCGGGTGGTACCGCACGCGCGTCAGCCGCTCGATGAGCGTCGCCACGCGTGGCAATGTCCACAGCTCGGTGGCGAACCCATGAGCCCCGGGGCCCTCGCGCAACGCGGCTTCGACCCGCGCCAGCTGCGGCGCCTCGAGCCGCGGCTTGCGCCCCGCCCGACCCGCGGCCTTCAGGGCCGTGCGGCCCTCGCCCTTCCAAGCGTGATACCAGCGGTGGGCCGCCGCCCGCGTCGCGCCCAGCGTGCGGGCGACGGTGACCTGCGATGCGCCGCGCGCGAACAGACGCGCGGCCTCGTACCGGCGCGCTTCCAACGCAGCAAAATCCCGACGGGATCCGCGGCTGCCTGGTGGCATTCCCTAGCATCGCAGGATACTCGATGAATCTCGTCAACTTATTTCACGAGACTCATTAGCGCCG
>DASRHC010000014.1:0-61696 GCA_035650715.1 Candidatus Methylomirabilota bacterium
CGAAGATCTTCTACACGGCCTACCAGGGCAACATCTACGGGATCGCGGTGCCGGCCGACAGCCCCATCCAGCGGATCGAGGACCTCCGGGGCAAGACGGTCGGCGTCATCTCCATGGCCTCCGCCGGCGTCCACGTCGCCCGCGCCCTGGCCGCCGCCCACGGCCTCAACCCGGCCACCGACATCAACATCGTGGTGGCCGGCGAGGGGGCCCAGACGGCGGCCCTGGTGCGGAGCCGACAGGTCGACGCGCTCAGCCAGTTCGACACCCAGTACGCGATGGTGGAAAACGCGGGCGTCAAGATGCGCTACCTGGACCGGCGCGACATCGAGAAGTTCCCGGGCAACGGCTTCCTCGCCTCCGAGGAGACGCTGCGCACGCGCCGGAAGGAGCTGGTGGGCGTGGCGCGCGCCTACGCCAAAGGCACGATCTTCACCATCGCCAACCCGGAGGCGGCGGTGCGCATCGTCTACGAGGTGTTCCCCCAGACCAGGCCCACCGGCAAGGACGAGGCGACCGCGGTGCGCGAGGACATGCGGGTGCTCGAGGCGCGCATGCCGCACTACAAGCTGGAGCCGGCCGGCGTGAAGCGCTGGGGCGAGAGCTCCGAGGCCAACTACGCGGCCTACGTCGACTTCCTGGTGAAGTGGGGCGTGATCACCCGGAAGGTGCCGACCGGCGACCTCATCACCAACGAGCTGATCGACGAGATCAACCGGATGGACCCGGCCAGGATCGCGGCGGAGGCGGCGGCCTACCGCTACCGCCCGTAGCCGCGGGCCCACGCCGGGTGGAGAGCTGGGAGCGCAACGTCTGGGCGCTGGCTCTCGTCGTCTTCATCGCCTTCGTCGGCTTCCAGTTCTTCTCCCCGTTCCTCCCGCTCTACGTGATCGAGCTCGGGGTCACCGACCGGACGCGGGTGGCGCTCTGGTCCGGGCTGCTGACCGCGGTGACCCCCGCCGTCTCCGGCCTGCTGGGCCCGCTGTGGGGCAGCTTCGCGGACCGCTTCGGCCGCAAGATGATGATGGTCCGCTCGCTGGTGGGCTTCGTGATCATCGTGGCGGCCATGGGGCTGGTCACCTCGGTGACCCAGCTGCTGATTCTACGGATCCTGCAGGGCTGCATCGCCGGCTTCTCGGTGTTCGCGATGGCGCTGGCCAGCGTCTCGTGCCCCAAGGACCGCGTGCCGGTCGCCATCGGCCGGGTGCAGGGGGCCCAGCTCCTGAGCGTGGCCGTCGGCCCCGCCGCGGGCGGGTACGTCGCCTCCCACTTCGGCCTGCGCTACGCGTTCTTCGTCACGGCGGGGATGTGCGCGCTCTCGCTGGTCGGCCTGCTGCTCCTCTTCACCGAGAACCGCCCGGCCCCCGAGCCGGACCCTGCGGCCGGGGCCGCCGAGGCCGATCCGGCGCGGACGCCCGCGCCGGAGACCGGCTTCAGCTTCCGCCAGGTGTGGACCACGCCCGGCTTCCCGCTCGTGCTCCTGCTGCTCTTCATCGGCCAGTTCATCGACCGGGGCCTGTCGCTCCTGATCCCGCTCGAGGTCGCGGTGCTCCCCGACGTGAGCCGCATCGCGGCCACGTCCGGCGAGATCATCTCGCTGGCCGCGGTCTGCGCCACCGGCTCCGCGCTGCTCGCCGGGCGCCTGGCCCAGCGCTGGCCGCCGGAGCGGCTGCTGCTGATGGCGCTGCTCGCGGGCGGGCTGCCGTGCGCGCTGATGGCCGCGGCGGGCGGCTGGCAGAGCCTGATGCTCGCCCGCTGCCTCACCGGCCTCGTGCTGGGCGGGGCGCTGACCCTCGCCTACTCCATCGGCGGCTCGCTGGTCACCGGCGAGCGGCGCGGCGCCGCCTTCGGCTGGCTCGCCCTCTCCGTGCAGATCGGCACCGCGGCGAGCCCGCTGGTGAGCGGCGGCCTGGCCGCGCTCAGCCTGCCCGGCGCGTTCGTGCTGGACGGCGCGCTGGCCTGGCTGGCCGCCGGCCTCCTGGTCGTGGGCGCACGCCACCTGCGCCGCGGCGCCGCCGCCTGAGGCGCGCCCCTTGACGGGGCGGCCGCGAGCCACTAGTGTCGCGGGCACAGCATCCGAGACCAGGAGGCGCTTATGCCGCTCGATCCGCAGGCCCAGAAGGTCGTCGACGCCCTCGCCGCGCTCCACCTGAAGCCGTTCAAGGACTCCACCCCCGCGGAGGCCCGCGAGTCCATGCGCTCGCGCACCGCGGCGCTGGGCCCGTTCGAGGAGGTGGCGGCGGTGACCGATCACCGGGTGCCGGTGGCCGGGGGCGAGATCACGGTGCGCGTCTACAAGCCGGCGGGCATGGGGCCGCACCCGGTGCTGGTCTTCTATCACGGCGGCGGCTGGGTGATCGGCGACCTCTACACCCACGACGGCATCTGCCGCTCGATCGTGAACGCGGCCGGCTGCGCGGTGGCGGCGGTGGACTACCGGCTCGCCCCCGAGTTCAAGTATCCGGTGCCGGTCGAGGACTCGTACGCGGGCCTGCTGTGGGTGGTGGCCAACGCCACGCGCCTCGGGCTGGATCCGGCGCGGATCGCGGTCGGCGGCGACAGCGCGGGCGGCAACCTCGCCGCGGTCATGACGCTGCTGGCGCGCGATCGGCGCGGGCCGCGCCTGCTGCTGCAGATCCTGGTCTACCCGGTCACCAACTACGACTTCAACACCGCCTCGTACCGCGAGAACGCCACCGGCTTCGTGCTGACCACCGAGGACATGCGCTGGTTCTGGCGGCACTACCTCGCGCGCGAGGAGCAGGGACGCGAGCCGCTGGCCTCGCCGCTCCTGGCCAAGAGCCTCGCCGACCTGCCGCCCGCGCTGGTGATCACCGCCGGGTGCGATCCGCTGCGCGACGAGGGGGAGGCCTACGCGGCGCGGCTCCGCGACTCGGGCGTGGCGGTCACCCTCACGCAGTATCCGGGCATGTTCCACGGCTTCCTGCGGATGACCCGGATCCTGGATCAGTCCCGGGTCGTGCTCGACGAGATCGCGGGCGCGCTCAAGAAGGCGCTCGCCTAGAGCACCAGCGGCACCCCGGCCCGCTCCGCCACGGCGCGGAGCTGCTCCATCAGGTCGTCCGGGATCGGGACGCCCTGCTCGAGCCGCTCCGCGCGGGTGAGCCGCTCGGGATCGCCCGCCACCAGCACCGGCTGCGCGGGATCCGCCCGCTTCGCCCCGTGCAGCACGTCGATCACGTCGTCCAGGTCCGCCTCGAACTCGCCCGCGTCGCGGAACGCGGCCGGGTCGAGGGCCATGAAGAAGTGGCCGATGTCGTGCGGGTCGGAGTCCCGCTGGGTGCGGTTGCGCAGCGGCGAGAAGGACGCGCCCGCGAGCGTGCCCGCCAGGATGTGCACCATCACCGCGAGGCCGTAGCCCTTGTGACCGCCCAGCTCGCGAGTGCCGCCGAGCGGGGTGATGCCGCCATCCGGACGCTCGAACACGTGGCTGAAGGCGGCGGTCTCGTCGGTCACGGGACGGCCCTCGCCGTCCACCACCCAGCCCCGTGGCACCGGCTTGTGGTTGAGCTTGTGGACCTTCACCTTGCCGGCGGCCACCGTGGTGGTGGCCATGTCGAGCAGGAAGGGCGCGTTGCGCCGCGCGGGCGCCGAGAAGGCGAGCGGGTTCGTGCCCATGATCGGCTCGGCCGCGAAGGTCGGCACCAGGGTGACCCCCCGCGTGGCGGAGGTCACCATGCCGACCACCCCGCGGTCGGCCGCGATCCTGGCGTAGCAGCCGGCCGCCCCGAAGTGGTGGGAGTTGAATACCGCCACCACGCCCACCCCGGTGGCCCGGCACTTGTCCACCGCGAGATTCATCGCGTACGCGGAGACCGGATGGCCCAGCGACCGGTCCGCGTCGATGCGCGCCATCGACGGCCGGTCGCGCACCGTCTTCCACTGCGGGCGCATGTTGAGCCGCCCCGCGCGATATTCCTTGTCGTAGGTCGGCAGCATCGAGATGCCGTGCGAGTCCACGCCTCGCAGGTCCGTCTCGACCATCATCTCCGCCGTCACCGCGGCGTGGGCCTCCGACATGCCCCACGCCTGGAACACCGCCACCAGCTGCTCCCTGATCTTTTCCGCCGCCACCCGCATGGTTCCCTCCTGGGGTCAGGTCTTACATTCCGACAATGTCGGAATGTAAGACCTGACCCCATCCTGGTCTAGCCGGGGGCGGCGCCCTGGGTCGCGGTGTAGAGCGCGTAGAGCGACTGGCTCGCGGCCATGAACAGGCGATTGCGCTTGGGGCCGCCGAAGCAGACGTTGCCGCAGACCTCGGGCAGCCGGATGCGTCCGATCAGCTGCCCCTGCGGCGTCCACACCGTCACCCCGCTGTAGCCGACGTTGCGGCCCGCGTTGCTCGAGACCCACAGGTTGCCGTTCACGTCGGCGCGCACGCCGTCCGGCCCGCACTTGACGCCGTCGATCATGAAGTTGCTGAAGAGCTTGCCGTTCGAGAGCTTGTTGTCCGAGCCCACGTCGAAGACGTACATCTCGCCCTTGCCGCCCGCGTGGGTGTCTCCCGGCCCCTTGCCGGTGCTGACGATGTAGAGCTTCTTGTAGTCGGGCGAGAAGCAGAGCCCGTTCGGATCCGGCACCAGGTCCTCGCCCGCCACCTGGGTCATGGTGCCGCTCTTGTCCACGCGATAGACCGCGGTGGGGAGCTCCCGCTTGTAGGATCCGAGCTCGAGCGGCTGCCCGAGCCGGGGGTTGAGCCGCCCGCCCATGTTCGCCGGCCCGCCCGGCGCGTCCACGGTGCCCTCGTAGAGCTGGGCGCCGTAGGGCGGATCGGTGAACCAGTAGCTGCCGTCCGGGTGGGGCACCACGTCGTTGGGCGAGTTCAGCCGCTTGCCGTTGAACATGCCGGCGATGAGGCTCACCGAGCCGTCCAGCTCGTAGCGCACCACCCGGCGCGTCACGTGCTCGCAGGAGACCTGCCGGCCCTGGAAGTCGAACGTGTTGCCGTTGCTGTTGTTCGACGGGATGCGGAACACGCTGACGTGACCGTCGTCCTCGATCCAGCGCAGCTGCCGGTTGTTCGGGATGTCGCTCCAGACCAGATAGCGGCCCTGCGCGTTCCAGGCCGGCCCCTCGGACCACAGCGCGCCGGTCCACAGCCGCTGGATGGGCGCGTTGGGCTGCCGCAGCCCGTTGAACGCGGGCTCCACCGTGAGCACGTCCGGATCGGTGAAGTACGTCGTGGGCGCGCCGCGCGGGCTGAAGTCACGCGGCGGCTGGGTGATGGTGGTGGGCGGCCCGACCGGGCTCGGCGGCGTCTGCGCGCCCGCCAGCCGCGGGGCCAGGACCGCCGCGCCGACCGCCGCGCCCACGCTGCGCAGCATCCCTCGGCGCGAGAGCGCCCCGCCCGTCGTCGCATCGTGCGCTGCTGGCGCCATGGCGACCTCCCCTGACCGACGTCGTGTGAGAGGAAATGCAAGAAGCGATTCGCGCGGCCACCGTAGCAGACGCCTCCGGAGGCGTCAATTGCGCCCGCCGCCGGGCACGCGAGACCTGCAGCCGGGCGGCATGATCCGTGAGACCATGCGGGCAACTCTCGAATCGCTGCCGAGGAGGTGGACGATGGCCAAGCGCAAGACCCGGCCCGGGCGGGCCAAGCGAGGCGGGACCAGGCGGACCGCGAGGCGGACCACCGGGAACAGGGCGGGCGGGAAGAAGACGGGCCGGAAGAAGACGGGCGGGCGATCGGCGCGGGGAGCCACGGCCCGCGGCAGGGCCAGGAAGCCGACGCGGGCCACCGGCGCCCGCAAGCCGCCCCGGGCGAAGAAACCGACCCGCGGGCGCGGGGATGGGGACGGCGACGATCGCGGACAGACGGTCTCCCTGCTCCGCGACGTGAGCGACTACCACGAGACCGGGCCCGCGGCGACCGGCGGCGACATCGACGCGGACTGGCAGCGGGCCCAGAGCTCCGGCGAGGAGGCGGTGGGGGGCAGCGTGTCCACGCCCGACCAGGACCGGGTCGACGACATCGGCCACGCCCTGGGCGTCGAGCAGCCGTCGGACGCCCCGCTGCGCCCGACCGAAGAGATCCTGGAGGATCGCGACCGCCGCTACTGGGACTTCGAGCGGCGGGCCGACAAGCGAGCGGACCGGCGTCACGAGCCCTGACGCCCCGCCGGGAGCCGATCGGGGTGGTGCGGCTCCCCTTGATCCGCCAGCGCTGGCGAGACCTGCTGTTCGTGCACTGGCCCGTGTCCGCGGAGCGGGTGCGGCCGCTGGTGCCCTCCGCGCTCGCCCTCGATTGCCGGGACGGGCTGGCCTGGATCACCCTCATCCCCTTCTGGATCGCCGAGTCCCGCCCGTCCTGGATGCCCCGCGGGCTCGCCCAGGCCTTCCTCGAGACCAACCTCCGCACCTACGTGCGCGGTCCCGACGGCGAGCCGGGCATCTACTTCTTCTCGCTGGAGGCGGCCTCCGCGATCGCGGTGGTGGGCGCGCGCGTGGGATCCGGGCTGCCCTATTTCCCGGCCGCGATGAGCCGACGCGTGGCGGACGATCGCATCGTGTACGCGTCGCGCCGCCGCCTCGGCCCGCCCGCCCGGCTGGCGGTCACCTGGCGGGTCGGCGAGCCCATCGGGTCGGCGGCTCCCGGCAGCCACGAGCACTTCCTGATCGAGCGCTACACCCTCTACGTGGAGCGCCGCGCCGGCCTCTTCCGCGGGCGCGTCCGCCACGCGCCCTACCCGCTGCGGCGCGCCGCGATCGAGACGCTGTCCGAGAGCGTGCTGGCGGCGCCGGACCTGCCCCGACCCGCGAGCCCGCCGCTCTGCCAGCACTCACCGGGCGTGGACGTGGACATCCTCCCGCTCGAGCGCGCGGGAGTGGCCGACCGGTAGCGCGTCGCTACGCTATACTTCAACCGAAGCGATCCACGCTCTTTGAACGCGCCAGAGAAGGCTGGATGATCGCCGGTGCGGGCGACCGCACGGGAGGAAAGTCCGGGCTCCGCAGGGCAGGGTGCTGGCTAACGGCCAGGGGGGGCGACCCCACGGACCAGTGCCACAGAAAGCAAACCGCCGCCTTCACGGGCGGCAAGGGTGAAACGGTGAGGTAAGAGCTCACCAGCGACCCGGGCGACCGGGCCGGCTCGGTAAACCCCACCCGGAGCAAGGCCAAATAGGAGAGCGATCCGGCTCGCGAGAGCCGGTGAAGCGCGGCCCGCGTGGTGCTCTCGGGTATGGCCGCTTGAGGCGCCGGGCAACCGGCGTCCTAGAGAAATGATCATCTCGCCGTCGGGGGCGACTCCGGCGGTCAGACAGGACCCGGCTTACAAGCCCTCTCTGGCGCGCAAGAGCGATGGTTGCCATCCCTGCCCTCCGTTTTGACATCGACGCGTCACTGCTTTAGATTTCCGCGCGGACATGACCTCAACCGTCCCGCTCGGAGATGAAGAAGTGGCGCCGTCATCCGGGCTGCTCTCGACGGGCAGATCTCGTCCGTCGCCTGGTCTCTTCTGGCCGTCGCTTCTGGCCTCGGTCATCCTCGCGCTTGGCGCCTGGCTGCGGTGCTACGAAATCGCCTACAACTTCGATCACGACGAAGTGTTTTCTGTGGAGATCGCCCGACAGCCGTTCTTCACGGCGGTCCGACGGTCCCTCGCGGATCGGTCCCATCCGCCCCTTCACTATCTCTCGCTATGGGCGTGGGTGCACCTGGCCGGAACATCGGAAGCGTGGGTGCGGGTACCGAATATCGTGATATCGCTCACGGCCCTGCACCTGCTGTGGCGACTCGCGCTACGCCTCATGAACGCTTGGTTCGCCCTGTTACCGGTGTTCCTCTGCGCCGTGAGCCCGTTCTTCGTCTTCTACGGAGAAGAGGCGAGACCGTACGCCCTCGCCCAGCTCTTCGCCACCTTGTCCCTGTATTGCCTCGTCCGAACATGGGACGAGCCCGGGACCTGGCGCTGGCCGGCCGCCTATGGTCTGAGCTGCCTGGCACTCCTGTACACGCAATATCTGGGAGCGTTGCTCGTCGGCAGCCAGCTTCTCGTTGGGATGCTGCTACCCCGCCTGACACGGGCTCGACTCCTGGTGGCCGGAACCCTGGGGTGCGCGGCGGTCGTGCCGTGGATGCTCGCGGCTGCCCTCTACCGGGGTTCGGATGCCCTGCCCTGGGTTCCCGTGTGGATCGACACTCCCAACCGGCTGGGGCTCTTCGAGCTCTATGCGGGATTCTTCGGCACCTTCGACACCGCCGGCACCACGCGACTTCTCCTGCTCGCGACCGTCCTCGCCGGTGCGGCAGCCCTCTATCGCTGGCTGTCCCTGCTGACCTGGCCGGTCGGCGTCGTCGTCGCGAGCGCGGCGGCACCGCCTCTCATCGCGTTTTCGGTCTCCCTGCTCGGTTCAGTCTCCATCTGGGCTCCCCGTCACCTGATCGGATCCGCCGTCGCCATCATGGTCGTCCTGGGCATCCTCCTAGATCGAAGCCCGACGTTCGCGGGCTGGCCCCTGGCAATCGCCTTTTCGCTCTGGTCCCTGCTCACTTCACCGAACAGTGCCCCGGACATCTCCAAGCCTCCCTATCGGGCGCTCGCGTCTGAGCTGGCTCGGGAATCACAGGTCCTCCTCGGGCTGGAGGAATGGGTCGTGCGGCCGCTGCGATACTACTCCCCGATCCCGGTCCGCCATGTCCGTGAAGTGGACTCCCTGCACGCGTCCACCATGATCCTCGTCTGTCGAGCCGCGAACTGCCGCGCATGGACGGATTCCGACGGACGGTACGACACGACGCTTCTGCGTTCGGTCACCTGGACACCGAAGCCAACCCCTCTATCGACCCTCGAAGTTTATTTGCTGAGCCCGAAATACTAGCGCCGCAGAAGTGAGGGATCGCAGCCACGGGGCCTGCAGCACCCTGGCGCGCCATCACGGTGCTATCATGCGGGACACGTCATCGGCCCGTGAGACTTCCTCCCCTCGCCCTCGCGGTGGTCCTCGTCACGGCGGCTCCCGGGGCCGCACCCGGGCAGACCCCGGTCGAGACGGCGCGCGGGCTCCTCGAGCAGTACCAGGAGGATCCGACCCGCATCGATCGGGCGCGCGATCTGCTGGAGGCCGCGATCCGCAAGCCCGGCGCGGCCGGCGACGTGCCCACGCTGCTCACGCTGACGCGGGCCTGGTTCCTCTACGGGGAGGAGCGTGCCTCCACGCCGGAGGCCCGCATCGCGGCCTACGAGCGGGCCCGCGACCTGGCCCGGCGGGCGACCGAGCTCGCGCCCCGGGACGCCGACGCCCATCTCTGGTACGCGATCACCCTCGGCAGCTGGTCGCAGGCCAAGGGCCTGCTCCACTCGGCGCTCGCGCTGCGGAACCTGCGGCGCGAGGTGGACGTGGTGCTCCGGCTGGACCCCGACAACATCGAGGCCCACATCATGGCGGGCAGCATCGCGCGGGAGCTGCCGGTGCTGCTGGGGGGCGACCGGGCGGAGGCGGAGGCGCACTTCAAGACCGCGCAGCGGCTCGATCCGCGCCTCACCGGGGTGCGCATCGAGCTGGCCCAGCTCTACATCAACATGGGCCGCTACGCGGACGCGCGCCGCGAGCTCAACTCCGTCCTCAACGAGAAGGCGCCCACCGACCGGCCGCGCTGGACCCTCAAGGAGGTGCCGCGCGCCCGGCAGATGCTCGAGTCCATCCGCGGCCGGACGTGACCGCCGTGCCCCGAACGCGCGACCCCTGAGAGACCGACATGCGCTTCTCCATCTGCGTGATGGCCGACGTCGACGAGATCGGCTTCTTCACCCACGCCGAGTCCCTGGGCTACGACTCGGTGTGGGTGACCGACAGCCAGATGCTGTTCTCCGACTGCTACGCGGTGCTGGCCCTGGCCGCGCAGCAGACGCGCCGCATCCGGCTGGGGCCCGGCGTGGCGATCTGCGGCACGCGCATCCCGCCGGTGCACGTGGCCGCGATGGCCACCCTCAACCGCCTCGCGCCCGGCCGCGTGCACCTGGGGGTGGGCACCGGCAACACCGCCACCCGCAGCATGGGCCAGCCCCCGATGCGCATCGCGGAGTACGCGGAGCACCTCAAGGTGCTGCGCGGCCTGCTGCGCGGCGAGGCGGTGGATTACGGCCCACCCGGCGCCGCGCGCCCGATCAAGATGCTCATCCGCGAGAAGAAGTACATGAGCCTCGAGCCGCCCATCCCCCTCTACGTCTCCGCCTTCGGACCGCGGGCCATGGAGCTGGCCGGCGAGTACGGCGACGGGGTGGTGTTCGCGATCCCGCCGCGCGGCATCGCGCCGGCGGAGGCGCTGGCCCGCTGCCGCGCGGGGGCGGCGCGGGCGGGCCGGACCCTGGGAGAGGCCTTCCACACCGCCGCCCTCACCAACGTGGTGCTGCTGGACCCGGGCGAGCCGGCCGACTCGGAGCGGGTCATCCGCACGGTGGGGCCCAACGTGATGGCGAGCGTGTACTACTTCTACGACGCGGTCCACGAGCGCGGGATCGAGCCGCCCCCGTTCCTGCAGCGGATCTGGCGCCGCTACTGCGCGCTGGTGGAGGAGACCCCGGCCGCCCACCGGCACTTCCGCACCCACGAGGGGCACTACACCTACCTCCATCCGGGCGAGGCGGCCCTGATCGACGCGGACCTGGTCCGGGCCACCTGCCTGGTGGGCGAGGCGGACGAGCTGATCGAGCGCATCCGCGAGCTGGAGCGGGGCGGGCTGCGGGAGCTCATGTTCGCCACCGGGGTCGACGAGAAGTGGCGCTTCAGCCAGGAGTTCGCGCGGCGGGTGATCGAGCGGTACTAGGCAGAGCGCCCGTCATGGGATAGACTCGGCGCGCGCACGGCGGGCGGGCCCGTTCCGGCCGCACCCCGCCATGGGCGCCAGGCCGTCCGGGTCGCACTCACAGTTCAAGGAGGAGCACGCATGCGGATTCTCCGCGTCATCGTCGCCGTCGCGGTGCTGTTCTTCGTCGCGGTGCAGCTCGGGCCCGGGGCCCGAGCAGCGGGACCGGTCAGCGAGGTGCTGATCGGCGAGCTCCTGCCGCTCACCGGCAACTTCGCGAGCCTCGGCCAGCAATATCTCTGGGCCGGTCAGACCGTCGAGGACATCGTCAACAACGACTACCCGGACCTGAAGGTGCCGCTCGGGCCCGGCAAGGGCTTCCCCGGCCTCGGCGGCGCCAAGATGACCCTGGTGGTGCGCGACGATCAGAGCCGCGGCGATCAGGCCCGCACCCTGGCCGAGCAGCTCATCACCGTCAACAAGGTGCACTGGCTGAACGGCGAGGGCACCAGCGGCAACACCTCGATCATCCAGCCGCTGGTGGAGAGCTACGGCATCCCGATGAGCTGCCACGCCTGCGCGTCGCCCACCCTCACCGAGAAGGGCTTCAAGTGGTTCTACCGCACCGGGCCCAACGACGGCACGATGGTGGCGAGCGTGTTCCAGTTCCTCAAGGAATGGCCGGATCACGGCGGCCCGAAGGACCTCAAGAGCATCGCGATCTTCACCTGCGACAACCTCTTCTGCCAGGACAACCGCAAGATCGCGCTGCAGCTCGCGGAGAAGGCCGGCTACAAGATCGTGGCCGACCTCACCACCAAGACCGGCGCCACCACGCTGGCCTCCGAGGTGCAGCGGCTGCAGTCCGCGAACCCGGACGTCCTCTTCCTGGTGCAGTACCCGGCCGAGACCACCATCTTCCAGGCCGACATGAAGCGCGCCAACTACATGCCCAAGGTGATCGCCACCAGCAACGGGGCCTACTCCGACCAGACGTGGCTGACCGCGCAGAAGGCCACCAACGGGGCGGCCGGCTGGCTCGGGCGTGACCCGACCGCGATCGACCTCGCGAGCAAGAAGCCGTCGTGGAAACAGGTGAACGAGATCTACAAGAAGTACAGCCGCGGTCAGGACATGGGCGAGCTCGCGATGCGCGAGATCACCGGCATGCTCTGGATGGCCGACACCATCAACCGCGCCAAGTCGGTGGAGCCGGCCGCGCTGGCCAAGGCCGCCAACGAGACCGACATGAAGCCGGACATGATGATCATCGACTACAAGGGCATCAAGTTCGACGCGAAGCACCAGAACGAGCTCGCCACCGGCGTGGTGACCCAGATCGGCTGGGACGACGAGAAGCACACCATCTGGCCGTGGGACCTGGCGGCGCAGGCCGGCTTCAAGGTCCTGTATCCGGCCCCGAGCTGGCAGGAGCGGGAGAGCCGCAAGAAGTAAGCCCGCGCCCGTGACCCTCTTTCTCCAGGCGGTCGCCGACGGGCTCCAGATGGGGCTGCTCTACGCGCTGGTGGCGGTGGGGCTGGCCATCATCTGGGGCCTGATGGAGATGATCAACTTCGCCCACGGCGAGTTCATGATGCTCGGCATGTTCGGGGCCTGGGGGCTCAGCGTGTGGCTCGGCTGGGACCCCCTGGTCACCATGCTGCCCCTGGCGGTGGTGATGTACGGGGCCGGGGTGCTGGTCTACCGCGGCCTCATGCAGAAGGTCCAGCGCGGCGAGGTGTTCACCCAGATCTTCGCCACCGTCGGCCTCTTCTTCTTCATCCAGAACGGCGTCGTCGCGCTCTTCACCAGCGACTACCGCTTCATCGAGGGCAGCCTCCTCACCCGCCTGAGCGGGGTCAACCTCACCGTGGCCGGCGTGCGCATCGGGATCCCGCTGCTGGTGGGCGGCCTCATCGCGCTCGCGCTGTTCCTGATCCTCTACCTGCTGATCGACCGCACCGACTTCGGCCTCGCGCTACAGGCCACCTCGGAGGATCGCGACGCGGCCATGCTGGTCGGCATCCGCCCCCAGCGCATGTACGCGGTGGCGTGGGGCCTCGGCACCGCGCTGGTGGCCATCGCGGGCGTGATCCTGGCCAACTTCTTCTCGGTCTACCCGCAGGCCGGGCTGTCGTTCACGGTGCTGGCCTACGCGATCGTGGCCCTGGGCGGCTTCGGCTCCATCCTCGGCACCCTGATGGCCGCGCTGCTGGTGGGCGTCGTGCAGAGCGTGACCGCGGCGTACCTGCCGCCCGCGTTCAAGGACGCCTTCGTCTTCGCCTCCTACATCCTGATCGGCCTGTTCCGGCCCCAGGGTCTGTTTGGCCGCTTCTAGCGCCCCGTCCCGCGGCTCGGGTGCGTCCCCGGTCGCCTGGGTGGCGGGCGCCCTGGTGACCCTGCTCTATCCGCTGCCCTTCGAGTGGAGCGGCCAGGCCTACTACGAGACGGTGGGCTTCCTGGTGCTGCTCAACGCGATGCTCGGCATCGGCTGGAACATCATCGGGGGCTGGGCCGGCCAGTTCGACTTCGGGCCCAGCATCTTCTTCGCCATCGGCGCCTACACCGCGGCGCTGCTCAACATCCACTGGGGCTGGAACGCGTGGCTGGCCCTCCTGGGCGCCATGGTGGTCTCGGCGATCATCTGCGCCGCGATCACCTACCCGGTCACCAGGCTGCGCGGACACTACTTCGCCATCGCCACCGTGGCGATGTGGATGATCGCGCAGCCCATCGGGGCCACCTGGTCGCTGATCAACGGCAGCCAGGGCCTCTTCATCCCGGTGGCCGCCGGCGGCGGCTTCGTGCACGGCCTGCTCACCATGGAGTTCCCCGGGCGCGACAAGGGCCTCGGGTTCTACTACCTCTCGCTCGTGCTGTTCGTGATCACCCTCCTCGCGGCCCGCGCCATCGAGCGCTCCAAGTGGGGCTTCTACTTCCGTGCGGTGCGCGACGACCAGGACGGCGCGGAGGCCATCGGCATCGACAGCCGGCTCTACAAGGTCATCGCCCGCTGCCTCATGGCGAGCGTCTTCGCGGCGGGCGGCACCGTCTACGGCTTCTGGGCCCTCGCGGTGTTCCCGGACCAGGTGCTCGAGGTGAACTGGAACATCCTGCCCATGATGGCGGCGGTGGTGGGCGGCCTCGGCCGGCTGTGGGGCCCGGTGCTCGGCGCGGTCGTGCTGATCCCGATCTCGCAGATCATGACCACCACCCTCGGCACCGGCCCGCTCGCCGGTCGCGGCATCGACCTCATCATCTACGGGGCGATCATCATGGTGATCGCGGGCTGGCGGCCCAACGGGCTGCTCTCGCTGCCGTGGAGCGAGTGGGCCGCCCGCCTGCGCGGCCGCGCCCCCGCCGCCGGGAAGGCCTGAGCGCGATGGCTCCCCTGCTGCAGGTCGAGCGGTCCACCAAGCGCTTCGGCGGCCTGGTCGCCAACCGCGACGTCTCCCTCGCCATCGAGCCGGGCGAGATCGTGGGCCTGATCGGCCCCAACGGGGCGGGCAAGACCACGCTCTTCAACTGCATCAGCGGCGCGCTCCACCCGGACGAGGGGCGCATCGTGCTGGACGGCACCGATATCACGAACGCGCGCCCGGAGCGGGTGTGCCGCCTCGGCATCGCGCGCACCTGGCAGGTGGTGCGGAGCTTCGGGCGGATGACGGTGCTGGAGAACGTGATCTGCGGGGCGCTGCGGCGCACCGGCCGCGTCGCGGCCGCGCGGGCGCGGGCGCTCGAGCTGCTCCACTTCACCGGCCTCGCCGGGAAGGAGGACGTGGCGGCGGCCGCCCTGACCCTCGCCGACAAGAAGCGGCTCGAGATCACGCGCGCGCTCGCTACCTCGCCGCGCCTGCTGCTGCTGGACGAGGCGATGTCGGGCCTGACCCCGTTCGAGACCACCGCCGCCGTCGAGCTGGTCCGGCGCATCCACTCCGAGCTGCGCCTGTCCATCTGCGTGGTGGAGCACGTGATGGAGGTGGTGATGCCGCTCTCGCACCGGGTGGTGGTGCTGGACCACGGCGAGAAGCTCACCGAGGGCCCGCCCGCCGAGGTGGCCCGCGACGAGCGCGTGATCACGGCCTACCTGGGAGATCGCTACCGTGGCCGCGTCTGACCCCGCGCCGGGAGGCCGCGCGCCGGCGGGCGCCCCCATGCTCTCGGTGCGCGACGCGGAGGTCGCCTACGGCGGGGGCGTGGTCGCCCTCCACGGGGTCTCCCTCGAGGTCCGCGCGGGCGAGGCGGTCGCGCTCGTCGGGGCCAACGGGGCGGGCAAGACCACGCTGCTCAAGACCATCGCGGGGCTCCTGTCGCCGCGACGGGGCGAGATCTGGTTCGACGGCCAGCGCATCGACCACGTGGAGGCCCCCGACCGGGTGGAGCTCGGCATCGCGCTGGTGCCGGAGGGACGCCGGCTCTTCAGCCGCCTCTCGGTGGCCGAGAACCTGCGCCTCGGCACCTTTCGCGATCGCGACCCGAAGCGGCGGCAGGAGATGCTGGAGCGCGTCTTCGGGCTGTTCCCGGTGCTGCGCCAGCGCGCGGCCCAGCGGGCCGGCACGCTGTCGGGCGGCGAGGGCCAGATGCTGTCGATCGCCCGCGCGCTGATGTCGCGCCCGCGCTTCCTGATGCTGGACGAGCCCAGCCTCGGCATCATGCCCCGCATCGTGGACTCGATCCTCGACGTGCTCCAGCGCCTGCACAAGCAGGAGGGGCTCACCGTGCTGCTGGTGGAGCAGAACGTGCCCGCCGCGCTGGCCGCGGCCGAGCGCGGCTACGTGCTCCAGACCGGGCGCATCGTGGCCGAGGGCGCGAGCCAGAGCCTGCTGGAGAGCGACCTGGTGCGCCGGGCTTATCTGGGCATGTAGGCGGGGCGCCGCCGCGGTCGATCGCTCGGTGACGGGCGCGGTCAGGCCGCCGCGGTCGCCCGCAGCACCAGGTTGCCGTGCTCGTCCACCGTGGCGCTCCAGCCCGGGTGCACGAGCGTGGTCGCGTCCGGCTCCTCCACGATCGCCGGGCCCTCGATCCGGTTGCCGCGCAGGAGCTTGCCGCGGTCGAGCACCTGCGTGGCGCGGAACCCGGCGACCTCCGCGAACCAGACGTCCCGGCGGCCCTTGAGCGCGGGCGCGGCGGAGGGACCGCCGTCCGGCAGCGGGGCGCGCCGCGGCTTGGGGGTGATCCCGATCGCGGCCAGGCGCACGTTCACCAGCTCGACCGCGTCCTCCGGTGCCGCGTAGCCGTAGGCGCGCTCGTGCTGGGCGTGGAAGTCCTGCCGGATGCGCTCGACGTCGGCCGCGCCCAGCGGTCCCGGCGGCACCGTCACCGACAGCTCGAACGACTGCCCGTGATAGCGCAGGTCCGCGCTGCGGAGCATGCGCCGGTCCGCGGGCGGCACCCCGTCGCGCTCGAGGCGGGCCTCGCCCTCCCGGGTGAACTCGGCGAAGAGCCCTTCCAGGGCCTCCGGCGTGAGGCCGTCGAGCCGCCCGCGCCGCGTCGCCACGAACTCGTGCCGCACGTCGGTGGCCAGCATGCCGATCGCGGAGGCGATGCCGGGGCTCGGCGGCACCAGCACGGTGGGGATCCCCAGCTCGCGCGCGAGCGCGTTGGCGTGGAGCGGCCCCGCCCCTCCGAAGGCCACCAGCACGAAGTCGCGCGGGTCGTACCCGCGCTGCACCGAGACCAGCCGCATCGCGCCGATCATGTGGGCGTTCGCGATCTCCACGATGCCGCTGGCCGCGGCGAGCGGATCCAGCCCGAGCGGCGCCGCCACCTTCTCGGCGATCGCGCGCCGGGCCGCCTCCGCATCGAGGCGCATCTCGCCGCCCAGGAAGAACCCGGGATCGAGCCGGCCGAGCGCGAGGTTCGCGTCGGTGATGGTGGGCGTGGTGCCGCCCTGCCCGTAGCAGGCCGGCCCCGGGCGCGCCCCCGCGCTGCGCGGGCCGACCCGCAGGGCGCCGCCCGCGTCGATCCACGCCTCGCTGCCCCCGCCCGCGCCCACCTCCACGAGGTCGATCACCGGCGTGCGGACGGGATAGCCGCCGCCGCGCCCCTCGCCGAGCGGGGTCACCGCCTGGGCGCCCACCTCCATCTCGGTGGACAGGCGCAGCCGCCCGTCCTGGATCAGCCCGACCTTCGCGGTGGTGCCGCCCATGTCGAACGACAGCACGTTGGCGTACCGGTAGGGCGCGGCCACCGCCCCCGCCGCGATGACGCCGGCGGCCGGACCCGACTCCACCATGTAGACCGGCCGCTCCTTGGCCGAGGCGGACGTCATCACGCCGCCGCTCGACTGCATGACGTAGAACGGCGCGGTGGCTCCCAGGTCAACCAGCCGCGACTCGAGCGCGTCGACGTAGCGCGAGACGATCGGCATCACCGCCGCGTTCACCGCCGCGGTGCTGCCGCGCAGGTACTCGCGGAACTCGGGGCAGACCTCGGAGGAGACGGAGAGCCACGCCTGCGGCATCTCGGCGCGCACGATCCGGGCCGCCGCGCGCTCGTGGGCCGGGTTCAGGTAGGAGTGGAGGAAGCAGATCACGACCGCCTCCACGTCCTCGGCCCGGAGGCGGCGCGCCGCCTCGCGGACCGCGGCCTCGTCGAGCGGCTCCAGCACCGCGCCGTCCGCGTCCAAACGCTCGGGGATCTCGAGGCTCCACCGCCGGGGCACCAGCGGCGCCGGCTTCTGCAGGTGGACGTCGTAGAGCCGCGAGCGGATCTGCCGCCCGATCTCCAGGATGTCGCGGAAGCCGCGGGTCACCAGCATGCCGACCCGCGCGGTCTTGCCCTCGATGATCGCGTTGGTGGCCACCGTGGTGGCGTGCACCACCGCGGCCACGTCGCGGCCGCCCGCGCCGCATTCCGCCAGCCCGCGCTCCAGCGCGGCCATGAAGCCGCGGGCGGGGTCTTCCGGCGTGGTGAGCACCTTCACCACCCGGGCCTGGCCGGTGCGCCCGTCCACCAGCGCCGCGTCCGTGAACGTGCCCCCGATGTCGATGCCCACGCGCCACGCCGGCGCGGCGCCGCTCACGGCAGCGTCTCCGTGCGGGCCGCCAGCGTCGCGGCTTCGTCGACGGCGTGGGTGACGGGATCGACCACCACTCCGTAGACCGAGAGCGCCCGCTCGACGGAGATCTTGCCCTGCGCCACGTCGGCGGCCACGCGCGCCGGATCGCGCTCGAGCGGCGACTCGGCGCCCCCGCCGCCCGGGGTCTGCACGCTCACCACGTCGCCGGGGGCCATCTGGAACGTGATCTTGGAGGGCAGCTCGCGCGCGCCCGCGGTCTCGGGATTCAGGACGTAGCGGGCCGGGCGCGCCGCCCCGCCGCCGAAGAGCCCCCACGGGGCGTGGAGCGCCTTGTCGGAGAGGATCGAGAAGCTGGGCGCGTGGCCGGGGAAGGCGTAGTCGCGCCGCACCCCGAGCCCGCCCCGATGCCGCCCGCCGCCCTCCGAGTTCTCGATGAGCGAGTAGCGGAGGATGCGCACCGGGTAGTTGGCCTCGGTCTCCTCGATGGGCGCGTTCTCGGTGTTCTGGAAGTGGGCCTGCACCGCGTCCATGCCGTCGGTGGAGAGGGTCGCCCCGTAGCCGCCCGCGATGGTCTCGTAGTAGGTGAAGTACTCGCCGCTGGCCGGATTGATGCCGCCGAAGGCGATGTTGCACACGCAGCCCTTGGTCCCCGCCACCACCCGGTCCGGCAGCGCGGGGGCCAGCGCCTTGAACAGGAGGTCGCAGAGCTGCATCGCGATCTCCCAGCCCGCGGCCACCGCGGCGGGGTGCCGCGCGTGCACCACCGAGCCGGGGCGGCTGCGGATGTCGATCAGGCGGTAGAAGCCGTCGTTGACCGGGATGTCCGGATCGATCAGGCACTTCAGCACGTAGACCACGCCCGAGTAGGTCTGCGACGAGGTGGCGTTGGTCGGGGACTTGCGCTGGTCGTCGCAGCCGGTCAGGTCCACGGTGACGCGGCCGCCCTCCACCGTCACCACCGCGGCCAGCCGCACCGGCTCGTCGGTGACGCCGTCGCCGTCCATCCGCATGTCGGCCTCGAAGCGGCCGTCCGGGAACTCGGCGAAGGCGGCCCGGGTGCGCCGCTCGGTGTAGCGCAGCAGCTCCTCCAGGTAGTGCGCGAGCGGGCCCGCGCCGTACTGGGCCGCCAGCGCCTCGATGCGCTGCGCCCCCAGCCGGTTGGCCGCGGTCTGGGCCCGGAAGTCGCCCGAGATCTCGCGGGTACCGCGGAAGTTCGAGCGGATCATCGCGAAGAGATCGCGGTCGATCTGCCCGCCGCGGACGAAGCGGACGGGCGGGATCACCAGCCCTTCCTGGTAGATCTCGCTCGACACCCCGATGCTGCCGGGCGCGCCGCCGCCCACGTCCACGTGATGGGCGATGTTCGCCACGTAGCCGAACAGCGCGCCCGCGTGGAACACGGGCGTGATCAGCGTGATGTCGTTGAGGTGCACGCCGCCCAGGTAGGGATCGTTGATCAGGATGCCGTCGCCCGCCTCGAGCCGCTCCGGCCCGTAGGCGCGGATGGCCCGCGGCACGATGTGGGCCAGCGAGCCCAGGTGCGAGGGCTGGGCGAACGCCTGGGCGATCGTGCGCAGGTCGCGGTCGAAGAACGCGCACGAGAAATCTCCGCGGGTCTTGATGTTGGTCGAGTAGGCGGCGCGCCGCAGGGTGGCGCCCATCTCCTCGGTGATGGCGAGCAGGGCGTTGCGGATGACCTCGAAGCGGACGGGATCGACGTCGGGGGCGAGGGCGCGGGTGGGGGCGTCGGGCGTCATGACCAGAGAGGGGCCTCGTTCATGGTGGAGACGTGAGCGGCGATGACCTTCCAGCCCTCGGGGAAGCGCACCCAGGTCTGGCTCTGTCGCCCGATCAGGTCGCGCCCGCGGACCTTGAACTCGAGGTTCCCGGTGGCGAGGTCGCGCCCGAGGGTGAGGATCTCGAGCCGGATGCGACGCTCCTTGAGGCCCGGCCCCGGGGGCCGCGCCACCCGATGGGCGTGGATGGCGTCGAAGCCGTAGCCGTTCTCGTGGAGCGCGTAGCGGATGGTGTGGGGACTGTTCCAGAAGGTCGCGTCGAGGACGTCCACGTCCTTGTCCATCAGGGCCTGCTCGTACCGCTCGAACAGCGCGCGCACCTCGGCCACCACCTCGGGGAGGTTCACGTCCAGCGCGCTCACCGCGACTTCTCGAGGGCGCGGGCCACCGCCACCAGGCTGGCGTCGGCGCCGCGGGCCGCGAGGATCGACAGCCCCACCGGCAGGCCGTTCACCTCCGCGCCGGGGATGCTGACCTGCGGCACGCCGGTGAGGCCGCCGTGCGCGGTCAGGCAGGTGATGCGCGCGCGCAACGGATCCAGCACCCCGAGGGGCAGGCCCTTGCGCGGGGCCGGGAACGGCGTGGTGGGCAGGCACAGGATCGTGCCCGGCGGCAGCAGCCAGGCCAGCCGCGCGCGGGCGTCGGCCCGCGTGAGCGCGGCCCACTCGCGCTCCGCCTCGGAGACCGCCGCGGCCCGGGCGAGGCTGCGCGCCACGCTCCACGCCATGCGCGGGTTCTCGCGATCGATCCAGGCCTTGAAGGTGGTCCACGCCTCCCACGACTGGAGCGTCCGCTGCGCCCGCCCCCACACCGCGAGCCCCGACGGCGCCAGCAGATCCTCGCGCGCGTCCGGGATCAGGGCGCGGAGCCGGCCCACCATCGGCGCGAGCGCCTCCGCGGTCCCATCGTCGGCGACGCCGAAGGCGTCCACCGCGATCACGAGGCGGTCTGGCAGCCGGGTCGGCGTCGGCTCGCCCAGCAGGACTTCGGAGACGCGTGCGAACGTCTCCGCGTCGCGGGCGAACCAGCCGGCGGTGTCGGAGCCCGGCGCCTGCCGCATCATGCCGGAGAGCTCCAGGCGCCCGTGGGTGGGCCGGATGCCGTAGAGGCCGCAGAAGCTGGCCGGCACGCGCACCGAGCCGCCGGTGTCGGTGCCGAGCGCGGTGTCGCAGAGGCCCTGGGCCACCGCCGAGGCCGATCCGGACGACGAGCCGCCGGGCACGCGGTCGGGCGCGCGGGGATTGAGCGGCGTACCCTCGAACGGGTTCTCGCCCAGGATGCCGAGCGAGACCTCGTCGGTGATGGTCTTGCCGATCAGGGTCGCGCCCGCGTCGAGCAGGCGCTGCACGGCCCAGGCGTGGCGGACGGGCACCGGATGCGCGCGACCCCAGTCGGGATTGCCCCCGCCGGTCGGGTGCCCGGCGACGTCGAAGAGATCCTTGACCGCGAAGGTGACGCCGGCCAGCGGGCCGTCCGGAGCGCCTGCGATGCGCAGCGCTCGGCCGGGCACGAACGGGCTGGTCATGGCGGAGATCACGCGTCTCGTTCAATCTGCCCTCCGCGCGGGCACGGCGTCAAGGGCCCTGCCCGGCCTCCGGGATCACGCGCGTCACCCGGCACGGCGGGTACCCCCACGACGGGCAATAGGCGTGCTGCGGGATCGGCAGGTCGGCGCCCGCGACGACGAGCGTGATGTCGTCGGGCTCCCGCACCGCCGGGATCGACCCGTGCGCCGCCGCCGCCGACACCCAGCCGGGCCAGTCGCTCGCGCGCACCGCGGTGCGGATCCACGAGCCGCGCCACGTCGCCGCGTCGAGCCGGCCACGCGTGAAGAGGGCCTCGCGCACCATCGCGCGGGTCCAGCCGTCGGCGTGCAGGCGCCGGGCGGTGAGCGGCGAGAGGACCACCGCCGGCTTGCCGCTGTGGAGGATGCCGAAGAGCGAGGCGGCCGAGCCCATCACGCTGGCCACCTCCTCGAGCCCGCCGGTGACGTTGATGACGGTCTCGGCGCGCAGCAGGGTGACCGTGCTCTGATCCGGCCGGTAGCCCAGCTCGACATGGAGTTGCGGCCACGGCGTGTCCTCGCGCTCGGCCAGGCAGAGGGTGTAGCGGCCGGGCTGCCCGAGGCCCGCGAACGAGACCGCGCCCGGCCAGCCCCCGCCGAGGTTCTGCATGACCAGCCGCACCGCCCGACCGATGGTCGCGTTCGCGGGCCAACCGGGACCGAGCGCGCCCCACGCCGCGTTGATCCCGAGGCGCGCCGCGACGGGCCCGTTGATCACGAGGAGCGGGGCCACGTTCTCATCGGTGGTCTGGACGCCCCGCAGGTTGAACGCGGGGTCGAGGATCGCCTCCACCGCGGCCAGCACCACCGGGAAGTACGCGGGCTCGCAGCCGGCCATCACCGCGTTGGCCGCGATCTTCTCCACCGTGGCGAGCCCGGCCAGCGGCGCGACCTCGCCCAGGCTCGCGTGGCGATCGCGCCCGCCCGCGGCCACCATCTCGTCGATGCGGCCCAGGGTGGGCGGCACGATCGGCAGCCCGTCCGTCCAGCCGCGCTCCTGGTAGAGCCGGTTGACCGCCGCCACCGGGTCCGCGCCGCGCACCAGCTCCACGCGCTGACGCGGGAACTCGCCGGCGCGCGGGCTCCGGCCGAGCAGGCCCTTCTCCGCCGCCCGGGCCCGCAGCGTGTCGTCGATCCACTCCCCGGACGCCCGCTGGCCGGCGGGCACCAGGACCCAGAGGGCGTCCACCGGCCGAGGGTCAGCGCGCGCGGGCTTCGCGGAGGAGACGCGACCAGTCCGCGGGCAGTCGGACCGGTTTCGTGGTCGGATAGCCGAGGATGCCGTTGTGGGCGAAGGCGTAGGCGTTGGTGCGCAGCGGGTCGCCGCTCACCGCCACCATCAGATCCTCCGGCCGGCACACCAGCGGCACGAGGCGCTGGGGATCGTCGGACTCCGCGAAGACGGCGGGGATCTGGCCCGCCTTCACGAGGTCCGTCAGCTTCGGGCGGCCGGGCATGAAGTTCGTCCACTCGCCCACGTACTTCTCGAGCTTGGAGGCCGGGATGCGCGCCAGCTCGAAGAGCCGCCGCTTGAGCGCGCTCTTGTCGAGCCCGCCCCTGGCCAGGGTCTCGGCCAGGATCGGGCTCAGGATCAGGAGCGGCCGCTGGCTGCCCACGCCCATGCCGACCGTGAACAGGAGCTCCCAGCCCACCTTGCCCACGATGGCGTCGGCGAGATAGGGCAGCATCCGGTCCGGCGTGTTGCCGAAGACGGAGGCGATGACGCCGCCGCCGGTGTAGCGGGAGATCGTGACCGCGTTGCCGCCGGGCACGCCCTCGTCCTCCGCGATCGTGGTCCAGCCGATGCGGCGCAGGGCGTCCTCGTTCTCGGCCAGGACCACGCGCCAGGTGTTGCCGAAGGTGCCCTTGTCGGTGCGGTGGTGCAGGAAGCCCGCGACGTTGCGCAGGTAGAGCCGCCAGAAGCGGCCGATGCTGGTGTTGGCCTGGATGCCGTCGCGCAGCGCCCCCTGCTCGTAGTTGAAGCCGAGCTCCTTGATGAGGGGCCCGTTCAGGATGATGAGCGTCTCCGCGCCGGGCGTGTTGCCGCTGTGCTCCACCCCGTAGCGGGGATCCGCCATGGCCTCGATGAGCGCGACCAGGATCGGCATGTACTCGGGACGGCAGCCCGCCATCACCCCGTTCACCGCCACGTTCCACACGGTGGCCCGCCGCTTGTCGGGCAGGAGCACCCCCAGCGCGGTGTCGGGCGCCCGATCGCAGAAGCGCAGGAACTCGGCCACCCGGTCCGGCGTGGGCGGCACGATCGGCAGGCCGTCGCTCCAGTCGTTCTCGTAGAAGTAGCGATTCACCTCGTCGAAGGTGCCCTCGAACACGATGTCGCCGGGCGCGGGCTCCACCACCGCGCCCGCCACCGCGGCGGGCGCCTCGGTGAGGTTGCGGATCACCGCGTCCACCGTCACCGCGGCCACGTTCCGGCGCAGCTCCTCCGGGCTCTGCACGTCCACGTGCCCGGGCACGAGCGCGGTCGGCAGGCCCGGCAGCCCGAGCCCGACGGAGGTGGTGGCGGCCTGCCCGATGAAGCCCTCGCAGACCAGGGACGCGGTCGGCACCCCGGCCCGCTCGGCCACTGCGCTGGCCCGCAGCACGGCGGGCGTGCAGCTGCCTCAGCAGGCCATGCCCGAGATGACCGCGTCCACCTGGTGGCGGCGCAGCATCTCGGGCAGCTCCGCGAGCACCTTGCCCTCGTGGCGCCCGTGGGTCGAGCCGAAAGTGTCGTAGCGGACGAAGCGCACGCCGGGGAAGCGGCGGCTCAGCTCCTCTTCCAGGATCGGGAAGATCTCGTCGCCCCGGAAAAGATCGTCCCACAGCTGGCCGATGGTCTTGCCCTCGAGGGTGGAGAGCCGCGGCGCCACGTTGCTCGCCTGCACCGTGCGCGCTCCGCGCGGCCACACCACCCGATAGATCTCGCGTCCGTCCGATCCGATCATGCGTGCCACCTCCGGGGCCACGTCATCGAGATGCCGAGAGCATACCCGGTGCCCCGCGCTAGCGGAAGCGCGCCGGGCCGGCGCCGCGGTAGAGGATCTCGGCCGAGCGCCGCATGATCGCGGCGTGGCGCTCGCGCGCGGCGAGGTCCAGGTCCGCGGCGGGCGGCTCCTCCAGGTCGAAGTGGCCGTACTCGTCCACCCCGCGCACCAGGGTCGCGCTGTCGCGCACCGGAGAGACCTGCCGCACGTACGTGGGCACGTAGCGGATGGCGTAGCCGATGCGGCGATCCGCGGAGCGGTTCGGCGGGGAGCCGTGGACCATGCGCACGTGGTGCAGCGACATCTCGCCCGGGCGGAGCACCACGTCGACCGCGCGGGAGGCGTCCACCTCCACCGCGATCTCCTGCCCGCGCGAGAGCAGGTTGGCGGGCGCGAACGTGTCGCGGTGGGGGACCTGCTCGGCGTGGCTGCCCGGGATCATGCGCATCGCACCGCTCTCCACCGAGCTCTCGGTGAAGGCGACCCACGCGGTCAGCACGTCGGGCTCGCTGAGGCCCCAGTAGGTCGAGTCCTGGTGCCAGGAGACGAAGGCGGGATCGCCCGCGTTCTTGATGAAGAAGCTCGAGCTCCAGCAGAGCAGGTTCGGGCCGAGCACCGACTCCACCGGATCGAGGATGCGGGGATCGCGGATCAGCCGGTCGAGCCAGGTGAAGAGCAGGTGCACCTTCTGCCGCAGCGCGCCGCCGAGCCCTCCGTGGACCCGCTCGACGTCCTCGAGCCGCGCGCGATACGCGCCGGCCTCGGCGGCGGAGAGCGCGGGGATGGGGAAGAAGAAGCCGTCGCGCCGATATCGCGCCACCGCCTCGAACGAGAGCCGGCTCACGGCCCACATGTATGCGGCGGGCCCGTGGTTGTCAAGGCGGGACCTCGCCTTGACAACCCCACCCCGGGCTCCCATGATCACCGGACACACTCGAGTCACATTGAGGAGGACGCCATGAGTCTCTTCGACGCGATCAACCAGGCGCTCGGCGCCAACGAGACACACGCGGGGCTGGTGAGCGGCGCGATGGAGGCGCTCGGCGGCGGCCAGGGCCTGAACGGGCTCGCGGAGGCGTTCCAGGCCAAGGGCCTGGGGGACGTCGTCTCCTCCTGGATCGGCACCGGCCAGAACCTGCCGGTGAGCGCGGAGCAGCTCCAGAGCGTGCTCGGCAGCGGCGTGGTCCAGCAGCTCGCGGCCCGCGTCGGGCTCTCGCCCGAGGCCGCGACCGCCCTGCTGGCCCAGGTCCTGCCTCAAGCGGTCGACCGCCTGACCCCGGACGGGGCGCTTCCCGCCGGCGGGCTCCTGGGCCAGGCCGCCGGGATCCTGCGCGGCCTGCGCTGAGCCGCCCGCGCCCATGATTCGCTCGGCCCGCCCCGGCGCGGCGCGCGTCCGGTCGCGCGCGACGCCCCTCTGCGCCCTGCTGCTCGTGGTCGCCTTCGCGGGCTGCGCGACGCTCGGGATGATGGAGAGCATCGAGTCCCTGCTGGCCCAGGGCAAGGAGCTCTTCCAGTCCGGCAAGTACGCGGAGGCGCTCGCCAAGTTCCAGGAAGTGATCTCGCGCGATCCCAAGCAGTGGGAGGCGTACCTCTACACCGCGCGCACCTACATCGCGCAGAAGTCGTGGGGACCGGCCATCGACAACGCGCGCAAGGCCCTGGGGCTCGCGCCCAGCCAGGGCGACGTGGTGCCGGTGCTGGGCCAGGCGCTGCTCGAGGGCGGGCGTGACTCCCTGACGCGCGGTCAATACGCGGAGGCCGGCTCGCGGCTCAGGGACTACCTCGGGCTCAAGCCGACCGATGCGCGCGCCTACGTGGACCTCGCCCGCGCGTATCTCGGGGCCGGCTCCTGGACGGACGCGCTCGGCACGATCCAGCGCGGGCTCGGCCAGGCCGGCGACGCGGCCACCCGCCAGGATCTCGTCAACGCGCTTCGCGACGGCGGCCGCCAGGCGCTCGCCTCCGGCGATCTGAAAGGCGGCATCGGGTTCCTCGAGGAGTACGTGAAGCGGGATCCGAACCAGGTGCAGGCCCTCGTGGACCTCGGCAAAGCGTACTGGCAGAGCGGACAGCAGGGCCCGGCCCTCACCACGTTCCGCCGCGTGCTCGAGCTGAGCCCGGGCCAGACCGACGCGCTCCGCTATCTGCTGAACCCGCCCAGCCGCTGAGCCGGCCATGGCCACCGAGCCGGGCTGGTCCCGCATCGCCCACACGGCGGCGGGACCGGAGGATTGCTTGGATCGTCGCGCATTCCTCAGCACGATCGCGGCCGGCGTCCTCGCCGCGCCGCTCGCCGCGGTGGCGCAACCGGCGACGAGGCCGCCGCGCATCGGCTGGCTGACGAGCAGCGTGGTCCATGCCCGGAACGTGGAGGCGTTCCGGCAGGCGATGCAGGCCCTCGGCTATTCGCAGATCAGCATCGAGTTCCGGGCGGCCGAGGGAAAGACCGATCGGCTGCCCGCGCTGGCCGCCGAGCTCGTCGCGCTCGGCGTCGATGTCATCGTGACCGATGGCGGCCCGGCGGCGGTCGCCGCCAAGCAGGCCACCGCGAGGACGCCCGTCGTCGTCGGGGCGGCCGCGATCGACCTCGTGCGGCAGGGGGTCGTCGCCAGTCTGGCCCGTCCCGGCGGGAACGTCACGGGACTCGTCCTCTCCACCGGCAGCGAGCTCGACGGAAAGCGGCTCGAGCTGCTGCGCGAGACGCTCCCCTCCCTCAGCCGGGTGGCGGTCGTCTGGAACCCCCGCAACGAGGCCAATCGCCACAAGCTGACGAGCCTCCAGCAGCAGGCGAAGACTCTCGGGATCCAGATCGAGAGCATCCAGGTCCGGGAGGTCCCGGACATGGAGCGCGCGTTCGGCGGCACGAGCCGGAGCCGCGCGGATGCGATGCTGGCCGTCGCCGACGCCTATCTCTGGAGCCAGCGCGAGCGGATCGTCGCCCTGGTGGCCCGCAAGCGGCTTCCCGCGATGTACCCGGAGCTGGACTTCGCCGAGGCCGGCGGCCTGATGGCATACGGGCCGCCCGTGACCGAGAACTTCCGGAACGCGGCGGGCTACGTGGACAAGATCCTCAAGGGCGCCCGGCCCGCGGATCTGCCGATCGAGCAGCCGACGAAGTTCAGTCTGGTCATCAATCTCAGAGCCGCCCGGGCCCTGAGCCTGGCGATCCCGCCCTCGCTCCTGCAGCGGGCGGATCAGGTGATCGAGTGATCATCGCGTACGAGGAGATCCCGTGAGCATCGAGCAAGCGATCGACGCGTTCTGGCAGAGCGCTCGCGGCCGGAAGGCCCCGGGGCCGGAGTGGATGAACCGCCTGAGCCGCGAGGACGCCTACCGGGTGCAGCAGGGGCTGCTCGCGCGCTACGTGGCCGCCGGCGAGCGGCACGCGGGCTGGAAGGTCGGGCTCACGTCGAAGGCGATGCAGGCCCAGCAGGGCGTGCACGAGCCGGTGCTGGGCTTCCTCCTGCAGAGCGGCGAGCAGCCGAGCGGCACCCGCTTTCGCTACGCGGACCTCATCCGCCCCGGCTTCGAGAACGAGCTGTGCCTCACCGTCGGCGCCACGCTGCGCGGCCCCGGGGTGAGCGTCCAGCAGGCGGCCGCCGCGCTCTCCGCGATGGCCCCCGCCTTCGAGATCATCGAGCGGCGCGGGGACTTCGCGGCGGACCTCAACGTGAGCCTGGCCGACAACGCCCAGCAGCGCGCCTACGTGACCGGCCCCGCGGTGCCGGTGCCGCCCGGGCTCGACCTGGCCACCATCGCGCTCACGCTGACCGTCAACGGCGCGGAGGCGGAGCGCGCGACCGGCCGCGAGGTGCTCGGCAACCCGGCCGCCTCGATCGCCTGGCTCGCCAACAAGCTGGCCGATCTCGGCCTGGCTCTCGAGGCGGGCATGAAGGTCATGTCCGGCTCCTTCACCCGCCAGTACCTCCTGAACCCGGGCGACCGCATCGAAGCCCGCTTCGACCCCGTGGGCACCGTCCGCGCCGAATTCATCTAGAGCCGCACACCCCGCCGGTCGCTCCAAATGGTCCATATGCGAGGCGGCGCCCGAAGGTCGGGTGCGAGGCGTGCCGGAGCGACCGGCTAAGGGATCAGGACGATCTTGCCGTGGTGGCCCGCCTCCATCACCGCCTCGTGGGCTCGCGCGGCCTGGGCCAGCGGGAATTCCTGGGCGATGACCGGGCGCAGCGTGCCGTTGCGCAGCCCCTCCACCAGCGCGGCGTGGATGCCCGCGTGCTGGGCCGGGGTGGCGTGGTTCAGCGCCATGCCCATGATGTTGCAGTCCTTGTTCATGGCCAGGCGGGCGTTGATCTCCACCGTGCCGCGGTTGCCGATCACCACGATGCGCCCGCGCATCGCGATCACGCCCAGATCCTTCTGGAGATTCACGTTGGCGAGCATCTCCATGATGATGTCCGGCCCGCGGCCGCCGGTGAGGCGCACGCACTCCTCGAGATAGCCCGCCGCGGTGTGGTCGAGCGCGTGGTGCGCGCCCTGCTCCAGCACCATCCGGCGGCCCTTCTCGGTGCCCGCGGTGCCGATCACCGTGAGCCCGCGGGCCCGCGCCAGCTGCACCGCGCCGATGCCGACGCCGCCGCTGGCCCCGTGGACCAGCACCGTCTCCCCGGCGTCACCGCGCGCGCAATTGAAGAGCGCATGGTACGCGGTCGCGTAGGGAATGTTCATGGCCGCGCCCTGCGCGAAGCTCGCGTTGGCGGGCAGCGGGTGCACCTGGTTGGGCTCGCACACCGAGAACTCCGCATAGGCGCCGGTGACGGTGCCGCCCACGTAGACGCGATCCCCCACCTTCACGCCGCTCACGCCGCTGCCGACCGCCTCCACCACCCCGGCCGCGTCCGCTCCCGGCGTGTAGGGCAGCTTGGGCCCCCGGTTGTCGGTGTTCGAGCGCAGGTAGGTATCGACCGGGTTGATGCCGACCGCGTGGTTGCGCACGAGGATCTGGCCCGGCCCCGGCTGGGGGGTGGGAATCTCCTCGAGCTCGAGCACCGACGGGCCACCGTACTCCGACACGCGGATCGCCTTCATGCCGCCCTCCTGATCGTTGGGGTCTGGAGCCTCACGCGCGCAGACGTTACGCCCGATCTCGGGCGCGGACAAGGTCACGACCCGGGCGGGTCCGGCGTGCCCATCCAGAACGGCGACGTCTTGCCGATCGATTCGAGATAGACGCGGCGCTCGGCCGCGCGGCGCGGGTACCACGCGGAGAGGTAGTCGGCGTCCAGCATGTGGCGGCGGCTCTCGGTGCCGAAGAAGCCGGCGAGCTCGGGCAGCGTGATGAAGCCTTCCTCGGATCGCGGGGTGAACCGGCTCCAGCGGCGGGCGTGCTCTTCCGACCGGAAGAGGTTCATGCCCGTTCAGAGATAGTAGGGCTTGCCGCGCGAGGGGCCGAAGCCGAACGCCAGATGGCCCACCACCGAGGGCGGGTCCGTCCAGGTGATGCGCCCGTCGCGCATCTCCACCGTCACCGGGTCGCCGCAGTCGAGACAGGCCGCGTCCACCCGCACCGTCCGGCCGGGGAAGAGCCACGTCACCGAGGTGGCCTCGAAGCCGCACTGGGCGAACCACCGCTGCTCGCCGCCCACCGTGATCCGGTACTGGGTCGGCAGATTGTTGAGCGGCGGGAACGACGCGATGTAGTCGGTCTCCGGGTGGAGCCAGCCGATCGGGTAGGCGGCCATCACGTCGCGCAGCAGGGCCGGGCCCTGGTCGGCGGGCAGCCCGAGGGCCCGCGCCAGCTCCGCGTGGTGGGGCGCGCGCCCGGTGTCGACGAGCGCGCGCATGATGCGCTGGAACGCGCGATCCAGGAGCAGGGTGTCGGTCATGGTGTCCTCCGGGCGGACGCTCAGGTCCGGTCGGGCAGCACCGCCACCGCGGAGATCTCGATGAGGGCGCCCTCGCGCAGGAGCCCGGCCACGATCACGCCGGTGGCGGTGGGAAAGCGATCGCCGAAGAACTCCCGGCGGACCGCCGCGGTGCGGGCGTAGTTCTCGGTCGTCGTCACGTAGTCGGTGGTCGCGACGATGTGCTCGAAGGCGCCGCCCGCCGCGCGCAGGAGCCGGCCGAACTTCTCGAAGATGTAGCGGGTCTGGGCCACGATGTCGCCCGGCCCCACGATCCGCCCGTGCTCGTCGGCCGCGGTGGTGCCGGAGATGAAGAGCAGATTGCCGGCCCGCACCGCCGGCGAGAACGTGTAGCGATCGGGCCACGGGGACCCGCCGGTGATCACCTCGTACGCGGCCATCGCCTCCTCCAAGGACGCCGCGGGCCTAGCGGCCGCGCAGCAGGAATCGCTGGATCTTGCCGGTCTCGGTCTTGGGCAGCCGGTCGAGGAACTCGATCTCCCGGGGATACTGATGGCGGCCGACGTGCGTCTTCACCACCTCGACGATCTCGTCGGCGAGGCCGGTCCGGACCGTCCGGCCCGGCTTCAGCACCACGAAGGCCTTCACGATGTGCCCGCGGAGCGGATCCGGCTTGCCCACCACCGCGGCCTCCGCCACCGCCTCGTGCTTCAGGATCGCGCTCTCGACCTCGAAGGGTCCGATCCGGTAGCCCGCGCTCTTGATGACGTCGTCGGCGCGGCCCTCGAACCAGAAATAGCCGTCGGCGTCGCGCCGCGCCAGGTCGCCGCAGGTCAGCCACCGGCCCCGGTACGCCTCGCGATCCCGCTCCGCGTCGTTCCAGTAGCCGAGCGAGTAGTAGCCCTCCGGATCCGGCATCATGCCGACGTGGCCGACCACGTCCGGGCCCACCTCGCGCCCGTCGTCGTCCACCACCGCCACCGTCGCCCCCGGCATCGGCAGGCCCATGGAGCCGGGCTTCACCTCCATCTGCACCGCGCCCAGGTTGCCGATGGGCAGGCCGAACTCGCTGGAGCCGTACTGGTCCATCACGGTGACGCCCCAGTGCTCGCGAAAGAAGCGCACCACCTCGGCGTTCAACGGCTCGCCGCAGCTGCTCGCGGCCCGGAGACGGACACCGCCCGCCTCCGCAGGCCCCCGCGCCATCACCGCGCGCAGCAGCGTCGGCGTCGTGGCCAGGTTGCTCACCCGCCGGGCGCGCAGCGTGGCGACGCACGCCTCGGGCGTCGGCGCCGCCTCGAGCGAGAGCACCGGCACCCCGAGGGCGAGCGCGCCCATGTAGCACACGAGGCCGTAGCCCCAGCCGGGATCGCCGGTGGGCCAGAACACGTCGTCCGGCTGGAGATCCGCTCCGTAGATCAGGTGCGGGTGGACGGCCATCAGGAAGTTGGCGGCGATCTTCACGCCCTTCGGCGGCCCGGTCGAGCCCGAGGTGTAGAGCAGCACCGCCGGCTCGTCGCGCCGGCGGCCGACCGGATCGGCTCCTCGCGGCTGGCCCTCCATCGCCCGCCAGAAGTCGACGTCGCTCCGCAGGCCCGCGTCGTGACCGCCGACCGTGATCACGACCACGCGATCCGATAGCGAGTCGCCCACGCGCATGCGGTGCTCGTGGTGCGTGACGAGGACGCGGGCCCCGCTGTGGCGGACCCGGTACTCCACCGCGTCCGGGCCGAACCCGGTGAAGATCGGCACGTAGATCGCCCCGGCCTTCCACGCGCCGATCATCGCGACGAGCATCTCGGGCACGCGCGGCAGGAAGCCCGCCACCCGGTCGCCCGGCTCCACGCCCCGCGCCCGCAGCACCGCCGCGAAGCGCGCGGTGAGCCCGCCGAGCTCGTCGTACGTGTAGGTGCGATCCTCCCCGTGCCTGCCGAGCCACCGGAGCGCGGGGCGCCCGGCCCCCGCGTGGCGGTCGAGGATCGTGTGGCCGAGGTCGACCGGCTCGCCCGCGGTCCACCCGAGGGCGCGGGCGCTGTCCTCCCAGCGAAAGGCCCGGCAGGCGTCGCGATAGCAGGGCGGGCTCGTCATCGCGGCGAAAGCATACCGCAGGCGCATCCCCCTTGCAGACGGCCCGGCCGCGGGATACACCAGACGTCGACGATACCCCCACCCAGGAGACGCGCATGAGCGAGCCCGTGAAGACCGAGAAGCTGCTCCTCCAGAAGGACGGCCCCATCGGCTGGATCACCTTCAACCAGCCGGAGAAGCGCAACGCGGTCAGCCAGGAGATGTGGCAGGCGATGCCGGAGTACGTGGCCGATCTCGCCGCGGATCCCGCCATCCGGGTGGTGATCCTGCGCGGGGCCGGCGAGACCGCCTTCGTGGCCGGCGCCGACATCTCCCAGTTCAAGGACCGGCGGCGGAACGCGGCCGACGAGGAGGAGTACCGCCGCATCTCGGGCGCGGGCTCGGAGGCGCTGGCCCGTCTCGCCAAGCCGCTGATCGCGATGATCCACGGCTTCTGCATCGGCGGCGGCGTGTCCATCGCGATCACCTGCGATCTGCGCATCGCGGCCGACGACGCGCGCTTCGGCATCCCGGCCGCGCGCCTCGGGCTCGGCTACCACTACAAGGGGATGGAGAAGCTGATGTCGCTGATCGGCCCCGCCTACACCAAGGAGCTGTTCTTCACCGCCCGCACCGACTTCAGCGCGCAGGACGCGCTGCGCATGGGCCTGGTGAACCAGGTGGTGCCGAAGGCGGACCTCGAGCGCTTCACCCGCGACTACGCGCTCACCATGTCGCGCAACGCCCCGCTCACCCTGCGCTCGGCCAAGGCCAGCGTGGAGCAGCTGCTGCGGCCCGAGGACCGGCGCGACTACGCCCTCCTCGACAGGCTCATCAAGGACTGCTTCGACAGCCGGGACTACCAGGAGGGGGTGAAGGCCTTCTCGGAGAAGCGGCGGCCCCAGTTCCAGGGCCGCTAGGCTCTCCGCCTCCCCGTCGGCGGCGCGTCCGGCGCCTCAGCGCGCCGGACGCGCCAGCCATTCCGCGAGCAGCGCGTTCACCTCGTCCGCCGCCTCGTAGTTCACCCAGTGCCCGGCGGATTCGATCACCCGGAACCGGAGGTCCGGGTCGAACCCGGCCAGCACCTGCCGGCTCTCGGCCAGATGGTGCCCGGTGAACGCGTCGTGCCGGCCCCAGATGCCGGCCAGGCGCGCGGGCACATGGGCCAAAGCGCGGCGCAGCGAGTCCGACACCGGGATCGTGCCCGACCGGAAGCGCGAGCGGGCGACGTTGTCGATCTGGAGCGTCACCGCGAGCTCGTCGGCGCTCTCGGGACGGGCCAGCATCAGGGCGAGGAGGTTCTGGCGGTGCACGTGCCGCACCGCGTCCGGCCCCATCCCGGGCCCGAGGCGCCGCAGCGAGCGCGCCGGCGCCGGCTCCAGACCGAGCCCGCCCGGCCCCAGCAGGACCAGGCGCCGCACGCGCGCGCCGAGCCGGGCCGCCACCATTCCGCCGATGATGGCGCCCATCGAGAAGCCGGCCAGGTCGAGCGGCGCCGGCGCGGGCAGCAGGCGCTCGACGCCGGCGGCCACCAGGTCGGCCAGCGCATCCGCGGTGTGGGGCTCGGGCGGAGCGTCGGAGTCCCCGTAGCCCGGCATGTCCGCCGCGAGCACGCGGTGATGGGCCGCGAGGGGCAGCACGTTGCGGATCCAGTGCGTCCAGGAGCCGGAGGCGCCGTGCAGCAGGACCAGCGGCGGCCCCTCGCCCCAGACGCGCCAGAGCATGTCGCCGCTCGCCACCGGGGTGACGACGCGCGTGCCGAGCGCCTCGATCCGTGCCACGTGGGCGCGCGGCTCCTCCACGCGTTCCCCCCGGCCGCCCGCGAGCGCGCGGCTCAGCCCGCGCGCGGCGTGGCGAGCAGCGCGCCCCAGTCGACCGACCGCTGATAGGCCGCGGCGGCCCGGATCAACGTGTCCTCGCGGAAGTGCGGCGCCACCAGCATGAGCCCCACCGGCAGCCCGTTGATCTTGGCGCACGGCACGCTGATCGCCGGGTGCCCGGTGTAGTTGAACGGACACGTGTTCGCGATGACAGGGCCCAGGTCGAGGCTGCGAGTCCCGCCCAGCATCGTCATCTCCATCGCGTCCTCGTAGTCGCGCGGGCTGCGCCAGCGCGGGGCGGTCAGCGGGATCGTCGGCATCGCGAGCACATCCACCCCGCCCGCGAAGACGCGGTCGTACTGGGCCACGAAGGTCGGCCGCACGTTCTGGGCCTTGGCGTAGAGCCGCCCGCCGTAGTTCCGCTGAAGGTAGTAGCCCTGCAGCAGGTTCAGCTTGAGGTTCGGCGAGAACTCTCGCGCGTGGCTTTGCTTGAGGCGCCCGAAGATCGAGATGAGGGACGTGGGGTAGTACGTCTTGGCGAACGAGCCGCCGAAGTGGGTGTCGTACATCCGCTTGCCGCCCTCGAGGTAGATCGGCAGCAGTGCGGGCAGCGCCTTGGCGTGTAGCGGCACCGACACCCGCTCGACGCGCGCGCCCGCCCGCTCGAGGGTATGCACCGCCTCCATCACCGCCTCGTCCACCGCGCGCTCGCCGCCCGCCACGCCGAAGCCCTCGTCGAGCACGCCGATGCGGAGGCCCCTCGCCCCGCGCGAAAGCGCGTCGGTGTAGCGGGGCAGCGTCGCCGGCACGTCGGCCTGACGCGGATCGAAACCGTCGCGGCCGGCCAGCACCTCGAGCGACACCGCGATGTCGTCCACCGTGCAGGCCATGGGTCCCACGTAGTCGATGGTGGGCTCGAGGCCGAACACGCCCGTGTGGGGGACGAGGCCGTGGGTGGGCATGAGGCCGACGATCCCGCACCAGGCGGCGGGCAGACGGATCGAGCCGCCCTGGTCGCCGCCCAGCGCGATGTCGATCTGGCGGGCCGCCACCGCTGCGCCGGCACCGGACGAGGAGCCGCCGGTCACGTGCTCGGGGTTGTGCGGGTTGAGCGGACGACCATAGTCGCCCACCCCGGACAGGCCCGGCCCGCCCCAGGAGAACTCCTCCAGCTTGAGCTTGCCGGTGATCGTGGCGCCCGCATCGAGCAGGCGGGTGACCACGGTGGCGTCGAAATCGGGCATGTAGCCGTCCATCATGTGGGAGCTGAACGTCATCGGCACGCCCGCCACCGCGATGTGGTCCTTGAGCGCCACCGTCTTGCCGTGGAGCGGGCCGCTCGCGGCGCCGGGAATGCGGCAGCGGGTGATGAAGCTGCCGTAGGGGTCCTCGGCCTCGGTGGGCCGCCGGCCCGGGTCGCGGTCGGTGAAGCGCAGTGGCGGCCGGCGCTCCTCCACCCGCATCTCGTCGAACGCCTCGAGCGCGGCGATCGTGTCCATCATGCGGGCCTGGATCATACGCGCCTCCAGGGGAGTCAAGTCGAAACCCAGGGCACGGCCGTACTCCATGACCTCTTCGACGTCGGGCCGCCTCAGCATGTTGTCGCTCCTCCGATCGGGATAGGGCGTTGCGACCGCATGATGCCATGGACTATAGTCGGGCCGGGCGCGGGGCAGCATGGTCACCGTCACCGCCGAGACGTGGGTATCGTCGTCGTTGAAGGCGATCTGGACCGCGCTCGGCCGTCGCTCTACGTACTTCTACTTCCCCGGAATCACCGCCGGGGCCCGGACGGGCCCGCTCGCCCACGTGCTGGACCTGCCGATCGTGGAGCGGCAGGAGCAGGCTTCCACGCTCACGGTGTCGCGCTCGGACAAGGACCGCCATCGCGAGCGGCGCTTCGGCCTGCGGGGCCCGCTCGTGCGCATCGCGGGTCGTTGGGAGCTCACGCCGGGCGAGGACGCGGTGCGGGTGCGCCTCACCCTCGACTACGACATCGCCCCCGCCCTGAAGACCCTCGCGGTGAACACGCTGCGTAGCCGCAGCCCGCTGCCCATCCGCACCGACGCGGACGCCATCATGAGCCGGGCGGTCGACGAGTTTTTCGAGACGCGCTTCACCGAGCACGCCGCCGTCTACTGCGCGGCGCTGCGCGAGCGGCTCGATGGCCGGCCGGCATGATGCTCCGCTACGCCCTGCAGAGGCTCCTGGGGCTGATCCCGGTCCTGTTCGGCATCTCGGTGGTGATCTTCCTGACCATGAAGCTGATCCCGGGCGACGTGGCCCGCGCCCTGCTGGGCCCGATGGCGACCGACCAGGCGCTGGCCCAGCTGCGGCACGCCCTGGGTCTGGACCAGGCCGTGCACATCCAGTACGCCAAGTGGCTCTGGCGTGCGCTGCACGGGGATCTGGGCCTCTCGCCGATCGTGCACAAGCCGGTGATGGAGCTGCTGGTCCCCAAGTTCGTCAACACTCTGATCCTCGCCGGCGCGAGCTTCCTCCTCGCGGTCGTGGGAGGGGTCGGGATCGGCATCTTGGCCGCCGCGCGGCGCGACACGATGGTGGACCGTGCCACCATGGGCGCGTCGCTCGTCATCGGCAACATGCCCCCGTTCTGGCTCGGCCTGGTCCTGATCGTGTTCTTCGCCATCGACCTGCGCTGGCTGCCGAGCGTCGGCATGTACTCGTCCCGCGGAGACGGCGGCGGCTGGGATCTTCCCGCGCACCTGATCCTGCCCGCGATCGCCACCGCGGCCGCCCCGGGCGCGATCATCGCGCGCATGACCCGGGCTTCGGTCCTGGAGATCCTGGGGCAGGACTACATCAAGGTCGCCCGGTCCAAGGGCCTCTCCGAGCGCGCGGTGCTGGGCCTCCACGCCCTCCGGGTGGCGTGGCCGCCCATCCTCACCATCTCGGGCCTGCAGCTCGGCTACCTCCTGGGCGGTGCGGTGTTCACCGAGGAGGTCTTCGGCTGGCCGGGCCTCGGCAAGCAGCTCGTCACCTCCGTGATCGCCCGCGACGTGCAGGTCGTGCAGGGAGCCGCGCTCTTCATCGCGCTGTCGTTCGTGATCGTGAACCTGGTGGTGGACCTGCTGAACCTCTACCTTGATCCGCGCTCGCGGCCGGCCTGAGCGTATGGCCACCACCACGAGCGCCCTCACCGTCGCCGCCTCCGAGCAGCGGCCGCGGCGGGCACGTGGCGCCGTCGCCCAGGCCGCCCGCGAGTTCGCGCGCGATCGCCAGGCCATGCTCGGGCTCTTCATCATCGCGATCGTCGGCGCCGCCGCGCTGGCCGCGCCGCTGATCAGCCCGTGGGATCCGCTCAGCGCTTCGGGCGTCGAGCGGCTCGCGCCCATCGGAACCCCGGGGCACGTGCTCGGCACGGACGAGCAGGGACGTGACATCCTGAGCCGCCTCATCTGGGGCGGGCGCGCCTCGCTGCTGGTCGGCATCCTGCCCACCGTGACCGCGGGCGTGCTCGCGCTGGGCCTCGGCCTCCTGGCCGGCTTCGTGGGCGGCGTGCTGGACCACGCGATCATGCGGGCGCTCGACGTGTTCTTCGCCTTTCCCCTCGTGCTGCTGGCCATCGCCATCGTGGGCGTGATCGGCCCCGGCATGGGCAACCAGATGTTCGCCCTCGCGGTGGTCCTGGTGCCGTACAGTACCCGCGTGGTGCGCACGGCGACGCTGTCGATCAAGCCGCTCGAGTTCGTGGAGGCGGCCCGCGCCCTCGGCGCGGGCGGCGGCCGCCTCATCGCGCGCCACCTCCTGCCCAACGTGCTGCCCCCTCTGCTGGTCTACACCAGCACCCTGGTCGGCATGATGATCGTGGCCTCGGCCGGGCTCAGCTTCCTGGGCCTGGGCGTACAGCCGCCCACACCGGACTGGGGCGTCATGGTGGGCAACGGCCGGCTCGTGCTCTACCGGGCCGCGCACGTGGCGACCATCCCTGGCGTCGTGATCGTCGTCACCGCGCTCGCGTTCAACTTCGTCGGAGACGGTCTGCGCGAGGCTCTCGACCCTCGCGCGCGCCGGTAGGCCCCCGCGTCGAGCCAAGGAGAAGAGTCATGGATCCAGAGAAGATCGACCTCATGCTACGCATGCTGCCCGACGGGGTGAGCCGTCGGGACTTCCTCCGGACCGCCGCCGCCGGGGCCGCGGGGGCGGCCGGCGCGCTCGCGGTGCCGACGCGGGCGCGGGCCCAGGCTCCGAAGAAGGGCGGCACGCTGGTCTATGGGATGGAGGGTCCGTCGGACATCCTGGATCCGCAGGCCACCGGCTGCTGGCTCACCTACCGCGTCACGTTCCAGATGTTCGAGGGACTGCTGGCGGAGGATCTCACCCGAGCCGACGTGGCCATCCCGCCGGTGGTCCCCAAGCTGGCCGAGTCCTACACCACCGCGAAGGACGGCCTCTCGCGGACGTTCAAGCTGCGCAAGGGCGTGAAGTTCCACGACGGCACGCCCTTCAACGCGGCGGCCGCGGTCTTCTCCTGGGAGCGGATGTACAAGAAGGACGCGCCGCACTTCTACCCCCGCGCCAACAGCTACACCTCCTACGTGGTGGAGTACATCACCGGCGCGGAGGCGGTCGACGAGTACACCCTCAAGCTGACCTTCAGCAAGCCCTACGCCGAGTGGGAGCGCATGACGCTCCAGAGCTGGGGCGAGCCGATGATGATCAGCCCCACCCAGGTGAAGAAGACCGGAAATGAGAAGTTCGCGGACGCCCCGGTCGGCACCGGCCCCTTCAAGTTCGTGGAAAACGTGCCGGGCGACCGCATCGTCCTGGAGCGCTTCAAGGAGTACTGGGGCCCGCAGGCCAACGTGGACAAGCTGGTCTTCCGGCGGCTCGACGACCCGGCCGCGCGCGTGGCGGCGCTCCGCACCGGCGAGGTGGACTTCATCCTGGCCCCGCCGCCCGACGAGGTGGAGGCCCTTCGAAAGGACAAGTTCCAGGTGCTCCAGTCGAACGCCCCGCACATCTGGTACTGGCACCTGAACATGAAGGACGAGAAGTTCAAGGACGTGCGGGTGCGCAAGGCGGTCCAGATGGCGGTGGACAAGGAGAAGATGTGCAAGGAGTTGCTGCGCGGCACCGCGAAGCCGGCGTGGAGCATGATCTCCCCCGCGACCGCGGCGTACGACGCCGCCTACAAGCCGTACTCCTACAATCCGGACAAGGCGAAGGCGCTCCTCAAGGAGGCGGGCCTCGCCGGCGGCTTCGAGACGACCTTCTGGACTTCCACCTCCGGGTCGGGCCAGATGATCCCGGTGCCGATGGCGGAATGGATCCAGCGCGACCTCGCCAAGGTCGGCATCAAGGTGAAGCTCGAAACGTTCGACTGGATCACCTATCTCTCCAAGATGTTCCAGGGGCTACGGCCGGGCCACGGTGCCTACCAGCTCTCGTGGGGCATGACCAGCAACTTCTGGATCGACATCGTGGCCCGCTCCACGCGCCAGCCCGACAAGGGCGTGAACGTGGGCTGGTACGCGAACCCCAAGGTGGACCGGCTGCTGGACAGCGCGCGCGCCGAGTTGGACGACAAGAAGCGCGCTGCGCTCTACAAGCAGATCGACCGGATCATCATGGAGGAGGACGCCGCGTTCTTCCCGATCTGCAACGACCTGAACCTGGTGGTGCTGAGCCCGAAGGTGAAGGGCTTCGTGAACCCGCCGGAGGAGTGGTTCCAGCTCTGGACGCCCTGGGTCGCGTAGCGCGGGGGAGCTAGAAGGAGCACGCGGGAGAGGGCCCGTCGGGGCCCTTTCCCACCCCCCGGGGGAGCGACGGCTACGGCGCGGGGTACCGGGTGGAGTGGGCGGCGTGCAGCTGCCAGCTCTCGCCGTAGCGGGCGGCGAGAGTGGGCGCGTGGATCACCAGGAGGTTCTCCACGTTCTCCTGCTCGGCCGCCACCGTGTAGCCGAAGCTGCCGGTGAGCACCACCTCGGTGTCGAGCACCATCATGTTGGTGCCGGTGGGATGCGAGCGGTCGATGAGCACTCCGATGCCGTCCCGGGCGAGGGCGTCGGCCGACGAGGGCCGGCCCTTGGCGTGCCGGCGATCCAGGATGATCTGCACCTTCACCCCGCGATGGTGCGCGTCGGTCAAGGCTTTCGTGATCTGGGGCGAGCTCAGCGTCTCGGCCTGGACCAGGACGGTGTGGTGGGCGCGCCCGAGAGCCTCCACCACCGCCTGGGTCGCGCCCCCGTGCGGAGAGAAGTAGACCGCCCAGGGCCGCGACTGCTCGGGTGACTCCACCCGGCGCGGCTGGGCCAGGACCGCCGTCCCGATCAGGGTCAGCGCGAGAGCCAGGGCGGTCGCCACACGCGTCATGGAGGCGATCATCGCACGACTGGTGCAGCCGCACTATCCCGGGCAATTTTTACCGGCTCGGGCTATCTTCAAGGGGCATGGACTCGTCGATGTCGAGGCGTCGATTCTTTGCGGCCGGCTTCGGGGCCGCCGCGGCGACCATCCTGCCCGCCGGGCGGGCGGGGGCCGGACTGGCCCCCGCCCGCTACCTGATCGTCAACGCCGACGACCTCGGCATGTCGGCCGAGATCGATCAGGGGCTCTTCGAGGCGCACGACCGGGGCATCGTGACCAGCGCGAGCCTGCTGGTCGACAGCCCCGACGCGGAGGCGGCGGTCGAGCAGGCCCGCAAGCGACCTCGGCTGGGGCTCGGCATCCACGTGGCCTTCGACACCCGGGGCAAGTACTTCACCGACATGAAGGATCTGGCGGCGGTCCAGCAGCAGATCGACCGCCAGCTCGCCGCGTTCGTCCGGCTGGTGGGCAGCCCGCCCGACCACATCGACTCGCACCATCACATGCACCTGCTGTTCAACGTCGCGCACCTGTTCCTGGCCGCGGGACGACGCTACAACGTGCCGGTGCGCGGCTTCTCCGAAGTGGTGTTCGTGGGCCGCTTCTGGGGCCAGCCGGAGTTCGGGAAGACCGACATGTCCAAGATCAGCGTGGAGGTGATGGTCTCCATGCTGCGGGCGATTCCCGCCGGGTTCACCGAGGTCTCCTGCCATCCCGGCCACCTCGAGACCCGCCCCGACGCCCTGTACAACCGGGAGCGCGAGGTCGAGCTGGCGACCCTCACCGACGAGCGGGTCAGGAACACCATCACCGAGGAGGGGATCCGGCTCATCAACTACCACGACTACGCGCGGATGAGCCGGGAGGCGCGCTGAACCGGATCGGCGCTCAGATCCGGATGAAGATGCGCCGCCGGTAGAGCACGCTCAGCAGGCCCAGCCAGACCAGCACGTAGGTGACCGCGTAGGCCAGCGACGCGTTCGTGGGCGAGAGCCACGACGCGTAGAACGTCTCGTAGATGTAGGTCTTCAGCACCACCTCGTGCCCGTCGGTTCCCCGCGTGAAGGTGATCCAGTCCAGCACGATCCCGAACAGCGTCGACAGCCAGTAGGCGGTGATCGCGTTGGTGCCGAAGACCAGGAACGGGGTGGTCCAGCCGCGGACGCCGCGGATGTCGACCATCCAGAAGATCGCGGACAGCACCAGGCACGCGATGCCCGCGGAGAGCAGCACGTAGGAGCTCGTCCACAGGCTCTTGTTGATCGGAAAGACATGGCTCCACAGCCAGCCCGCCACCAGGGTTGTGGCCCCCGCGTAGAAGAGCCCGCAGGCCTTCGTCCCCACCGCGCGCCCGGAGCGCACCCAGTGGCCGACCAGCACGCCGCAGATCACCGACCCCACCGCGCCCAGCGTGCTCAGCAGGCCCTCCGGGTCCCACGTCCGGGTCTCCGACCAGAGGTGATTGACGCCGAGGATCCGGAAGTCGAGCCAGTTCGAGATGTTCATGTCCGGCTCGAGGGCCGGCCGCCCCACCCCGGGCACCGGCACCAGGGTGAGGAGCGTCCAGTAGCCGACCAGGAGGCCGGCCAGGGTCAGCACCTGCCCGCGCACGCCGGTGACGAGCACCAGCGTCGCGGTGATGAGGTACGCGATGGCGATGCGCTGCAGCACGCCCGGGATGCGCAGGTGCGGCAGATCGTAGTGCGGGAATCCCTGGAGCACGAGGCCCAGCGCGAAGATGATCGCGGCCCGGACCAGCGCCTTCCGGAAGAGCGTGGCCCGGCTCTCGCCCGCCTCGGCGAGCCGGCCCAGCGAGAGCGCGGTGGCCACCCCGACGATGAAGAGGAAGAACGGGAAGACCAGGTCGGTGGGCGTCCAGCCGTGCCAGGCCGCGTGCTCGAGCGGCGGATAGACGTGCTCCCACGTGCCCGGGTTGTTGACCAGCAGCATCGCCGCGATGGTGAGCCCGCGAAACACGTCCAGTGACAGCAGGCGCGGGGACGAGGCGGCCGGGGACGGGCGCGAGCGCACCGGCCCCACCCGCTCGGCCTGCGCTGAAGCGTCGAACGCGGTCACCTCACGAGGCATTTTCCGCATCGTAGCACCGGCGGGAAGCCCCGACCGCTCGTGGTATGGTACCCGGGCCTGGCGAAAGGAGGCGACGTCGTGAATCTGTCCGTCGAGTTTCCCAGCGTGTCCTATCGCGAGGGCCCGGCCGCGGTGGCGGCTCTGGCGCGCTCCATCGAGAAAATCGGCTACGATCACATCGACATCTTCGACCACGTCGTGATGGGCGTGCCGATCGCGGGCCGGCCGCAGGGTCCGTACAACCCGCACATGCCGATCCTCGAGGCGCTCATGGCGCTCTCCTACATGGCCGCGGTCACCACCCGCGTGACCCTCGGCACCGAGGTCCTGGTGCTGCCCCAGCGCCAGCCGGCCCTGGTGGCCAAGCAGGTGAGCACGCTCGACACGCTGTCCGGCGGCCGCGTGCGCCTGGGCGTCGGGGTGGGCTGGCAGGAGTCGGAGTACGAGGCGCTGGGCGAGCCATTCGGGGCGCGCGGGGCGCGAATGGACGAGGCGATCCGCCTCCTGCGCGCCTACTGGAGCGACGCCCTGGTCACGCTGCCGGGCCCGCACTACCCCACGGTGGCGATGGCGATGGAGCCCAAGCCGCCGCAGGGCGCGCGGCTGCCCATCTGGATCGGCGGCTACTCCGAGGCCGCGTTCCGCCGCGTGGGCCGGCTGGGCGACGGCTGGCTCGCGAGCCGCGTGACCGACGCCGCCAGCGCGCGCGCGGCGATCGAGGCCATCCATCGCCATGCGGAGGCGGCCGGGCGCGATCCGCGGGCCATCGGGCTGCAGAGCATGGTGGCCCCGCCGCCGCGCGACGCGGCGGGCAAGACCTTCTATGCGGACCACGACCAGGTGGTGGCGCGCGTGGCCGCGCTCAAGGCGATGGGCTTCGGCTGGGTCGCGCTCAACGCCACCGCGATCTTCCAGGCGGGAGCGCGCTCGGTCGCGGCGATGACCGACGCGCTCCACCGCCTCCACGACCGGATCCGCGCCGAGGTGGGCTGAGCCCCGTTGCCTCCCCTGCCGCAGGTGCTGGCGCTCAGCAGCGCCGTGTGCACCGCGAGCGCCACTCTCCTCATCCAGCGGGGCCTCGCGCGCTCGAACTTCTACGCGGGCGCCTGGATCAACGTGGTGGTGGGCGCGGTGGCCGCGTGGACCGCCACGCTGCTGCTGGTCCCCTGGCACGCCTACACGTGGCGCTCGGTGCCCTACTTCGTGTTCTCGGGCGTCGTGGGCACCGCGGGCGGCCGTCTCTTCCGGGTGCTCGCCATCCAGAAGGTCGGCGCGCCGGTCGCCGCCGCGATCAACAACCTGGCCCCGCTCGTCGCCACCGGCCTGGCGATCCTGCTGCTGGGCGAGCACGTGACCCTGCCGATCCTGGGCGGCACGCTGGTGATCGTCCTCGGCACCATCCTCCTCTCGCTGAGCGGCCGCTACGTGGGCTTCCGGGTGCGCGACCTCGCCTACCCGTTCATCGCCGCGTCGTGCTTCGGCACCGTGGCGATCGTGCGGAAGATCGGACTGAGCCCCGCGGGGCCGCTCTTCGACGCCGCGGTCAACGTCACCGCGGCCCTGATCGCCTCCAGCACCTTCGTGATCGCCTCGGGCAACCTGGGCTCGCTCCACGTCGATCGGCGCAGCGTCGGCTGGTTCGTGGGCGGGGGCATCGCGGAGAACAGCGGGGTGTTCCTGGTCCTCCTGGCCCTGGGCGGCGGCGACGTGAGCGTGGTGATCCCGCTCGCCGGCACCGCCCCCCTCTTCGTGCTCCTCATCACCTACTTCCTTCCCGGGCAGGCCGCCCGGCTCAACTGGCGGCTCGTTCTGGGCTCGGTGCTGATCGTCCTGGGTGTCATGGTGCTGACTCGCTGAAACACTACGCGTCGGTCACGTGACAGCGGTTGTCACTCGCCCTGATCCCTCCCCGCGCGAGTGGATCGTAAGTTGCCGCAACATAAGCCGATCTTGCGGGGCATATGCTATGCACTTCAGCGCAAATGATGCATCGCTCCGCCCGATCTTGCGCAGGCCGCCTCCACAGCAGCGCCGGCTTCTCCCTCGCAGAATTGATCATGGCTATCGCGGTGATCGGAATCCTCAGCGCCATGGCGGTGCCCTTCTTCCTCCGCTACTACCAGAGCGCCACCCTGAAGTCAGGTGCCCAGCAGGTCGCCGCCATGCTGAATCAGGCGCGAGAGCTGGCCATCAAGCAGAACGGAAACGTGTGCGTCACGCTCCCGAGCCCGACCACCATGCGGTACATGCGCAATGACTGTGCGGCGGGAACACCCTGGACCGGGGCCGGGACGGACGCGGCCGGCAACATGAATCTCCCTCCCGGAATCAGCGCCACCGTGGCCGCCAATCCGATCTTCAACTACGTGGGGTCCGCGCTGCCCGCGGCGGTGTACACGCTCACCAACGTTCAGACCGGCGCCACCCTCACGGTGTCGGTGGCCGCGTCCGGCCGGGTCACCATCCCGTGATCGACCGCAACGTCGCCCGTCACGGCGCCGAGAGCGGCCTGACGCTGGTGGAAGTGCTGATGGCGCTGCCCATCATGAGCATCGGCCTGCTGGCCCTCCTATCCGCCATTCCACTCGCCACCTATGCCACGCAGGACGGCCGGCAGACGTCGACCGCGACCTTCCTGGCCAACCAGCGGCTCGAGCAGGTCCGGAACGCCCAGTGGACCGCGACCTGCCAGGTGAACAGCACCACCGGGCTGGTCGTGCCCGGTGCCGCGCTGGTCACCGATACGGTCGGCGTGTCCCCCTCCTCCACCGCGCCGCCTCAAGATGCCACCGCGACGGTGACCTTCCCGGACGAGAATCCGGTCACGGCCTACACCGGCTATACCCGCCAGGTCCGGATCACCGAGACGATCGCGGGCACGGCCACCTGCGACGCGGCGGGCGTCGTGAGCGGGACCGGGTTGCGGCAGGTCGCGGTGACCGTCAGGTACACTCCCCTCAGCGCGACCGGAACGAACGCGGTGTCGGGCACTCGCTCGGACACGGTGACCATGCAGATCGCGCAGCGATGACCCGGCTGGGAGCCCTGCTCCGAGACCAGCGCGGCTTCACCCTCACCGAGCTGCTGGTGGTGACCGCGGCGCTCGGAACGATCCTCGCCGGCGTCGTCGTCATCCAGCAGCGCGGGCAGGAGGCCTATCTCTTCGGCTCGCACCGCGTCGAGGTGCAGCAGAACAACCGCTCCGCGCTGGAGCTGATGGTGCGCGAGCTCCGTTCGGCCAAGTCGGTGACCGCGATCCCGAGCGCCACCAACCTCACGTTCGTGGACGAGAACGACCAGACCATCCAGTATGAGGCCGCGAGCGGGACCCTGAACCGCACCGTCGCGGGCACCACGACCCCGCTCATCGGGGGCGTCCAGAGTCTCGCCATGACGTACTACTCGGCCTGGAACGGAGCGGCCAACATTGGGACCACCACGACGACCCCGTCCAGCGTCAAGCTCATCCGGATCCAGCTGGTCACGCGCACCGAGGAGCAGGTGGGGTCGGCCTCGCCCGGCAACCAGCGGTCCACCATGGAGTCGCTGGTGCGGCTCAGAAACATCCCGTAACGCAGGAGTCCGTCGTGGCGTTCCGTTCCCCGATCCCCCGATTCCTGCGCGATCAGCGCGGGGTCGCGCTCCCGATGGCGCTGCTCGCCCTCCTCATCCTGTCCGCACTCGTGATCGCCTTCTCCATGCTCGCCACCTCCGAGCCGGTCATCGCCACCAACCAGAAGCTGGTGGCCCAGGCCCGGGCGGTGGCCGAGTCCGGCCTGGAGCGGGCGATCTGGGCTCTCAACAATTTCGGTGACGCCGACGGCATCCCGGATCCGCTCCCGGCCACCGTGCCCGCCCCGTACGACGGCAGCACCGGCATCCCGATCACGCTGAATGGCACGCAGGTGGGCCTGGCGTTCGTGACCGTCACCCCCGGAACGAACCCCAACGAGCGGACCGTCGAGGCGGTCGGATGGGTGCCGAACAATGCGAACGCCCAGAACGCCCGGCGAAAGGTCCAGGCGACCGTGTACAAGTTCCTCTTCCGGGGATCCCCGCCGCCCGCCGCCCTGACCGTCAAGGGCGAGATCAACGCGAGCGGGAACACGAACATCGACTCGCGCACCGACACGTCCTGCGGCCACAAGGACGGCATTTGGAGCGCCGGGGCCACCGCCTACGGTGGCTCGGCGGCCATCTACGGCGCGGACACGAACAACACGAAGAACCAGATCGTCGCGGGCGGCAACGGAAAGGTGGACATCCGCCAGAACGTGGCGGAGAGCGCGTTCACCCCGTACCTCCTCAAGAGCGCGGATCTGAACACCCTCAAGGCCTTGGCCAAGGTGGCCGGGACCTACTACTCCGGCTCGACCGTGTCCGGCCTGACCTTCAATTCCAGCCGGACGATTCCGAACGGCATCATCTTCGTCGACACGGTGAGCGGTCAGAACATCGACGAGAACGGGGCCAACACCACCCCGACCTCCGACTTCGCGAACGTCTCCATCCACGGGGGCGCGGCGGCCGATCCGAGCGGCATCTTCAGCGGCATGATCGTCGTGGCGGGATCACTCTCCATCTCGGGCAACTTCGAGATGCACGGGCTGGTCTACGTGGTGAACGACCTCACCTATACCGGCACCGGCAACGGAGAGATCCAGGGCGCGGTCATCAGCCAGAACATCCGCGACACGTCCTCCACCACGATCGATACCAACACCGGCGGCAGTGCCAGCATCAACTACAACTGCCGTTACGTCACGAACCCGGGAGGACGGATGCCCCAGGGCTTCACGATCCAGCCCGGGACCTACAAGGAAGTCGCGGGGTCCTGAGCGATGCCGCGCCCGCGCCTGGCCGCGCTGCTGGCCCTCCTCCTGCTCGTCGTGGCCTGTCAGCGGCCGCCCGACCCGGCGCGGGGCGCGTCGGGGTCGGATCCGGAAGCGCAAGCGGCTCGAGCGCTCGCCGCCGGGCGATCCGCCGACGCCGCCAATCTCTACCGCGAGGGGCTGAAGGTGGCCGCGGTGGCCAGCTCGTACCTGGAGCACCGCGACGACGCGATCCGGGAGTTCAGGTGGGCGCTCCGGTACGGCCCGCCGGGCTCCGCCGAGGTCCAGGCCGCCCGCCAGTGGCTCGCGCGGGCGGGCGCTCTGCCCACCCGCGCCGGTCGCCGCCGCGTCTCGCCCGGAGCCGGAGCGCTCCCCCGGAAACGCGAGCCTCGAGGGGCACGCCGCGTTCGGCAAGGATGGAGCGCCGGTCCAGCCGATGACGAGGCTGCAGCTGTTCCTCGTCGGGCAGCCGAACAGCCCGACGCAGCACGAACGCTACAATCTGCGGACCGACGAGCAGGGCAACTTCCGGTTCCCCGACGTGGTGCCGGGTCCTTACAAGCTCACGAACCGCGTGGCCGGCCAGCCGATCTGGCGACTTCGCGTCGAGCTCGAGCCCAGGGAGACGAAGGGGCTCGAGCTGTCTCCCGCGAACAGCGTCGCCGCCCGGGACGACTTCCCGGAGTAGTCGCCTCGGGCGAGACACCGTCGGTGGGTGCCAGGATCGCGGAGGCCCGCGCATGAGACGGACTCCCGGTTCGCCGGCGTCCCGGGCGCTGCAGGGCTGGTGCGCGGCGGTGGCCGCGTGCAGCGCCCTCGTGGGCGCCGTGGTCCTGGTCGGCGCGTGGGCCCTCGACCTCTCGTGGCTCGCGGTGATGAAGCGCTCCACCGCGCTCTGCTTCCTCCTGGCCGGCGCCTCCCTGTGGCTCCTCGGCGAGCCGACCGCGCCGCGCCGCACGCGGGCGGTGGTCGACGGGGCCGCGGGGTTGATGGCCACGATCGCGGCGGTGGCGCTCGCGCGGGACCTGGCGGGCGCGGACCCGGCCGCGCGCATGGCGCCGCTCACCGCGCTGTGCTTCCTGTTCCTGGCCTTCTCGCTCCTGAGCGTGGACCGCGCGGCCGTGTTCCCCACCGGCCAGCGTCTGGCGGTCACGGTGGGCTTCCTCGGGATCCTCATGGTGGCCTTCTGGGCCTACGGCGCCAGGACGATCCCGCTGCCGGTCGGACGGGTGCCGGAGGCGGCCCCCCTCATCGGCGCGCTGTTCATCGCGCTCGGCATCGCGCTCACCATGGTGCGGCCGGGCCGCGGAGCCTCCGGCATCCTCGTGCAGGACACCGCGGGCGGCATGGTGGCCCGCTTCGGGCTGCCGGGCACGGCGGCGGGCTCGCTGCTGGTGGGCGCGCTCGGCCTGGCCGGCGAGCGGGCCGGGCTCTACGGCCACGAGTCGAGCGTGGCCCTCACCACGGTCGCGAACCTGTCGCTCTTCTCGGCGCTGGTCTGGTTCCTGGCGGTCCGCCTCCACCGGACCGACGCGCAGCGCCTCGCGGTGGAGAGCCAGCTGCGACGCGTGAACGCGGAGCTGGAGGAGCGCGTGGAGGCCCGCACGCACGCGCTCGCCGACTCGGAGTCGCGCTACCGCCGGGTGATCGAGGAATCGCCCACCGGCATCCTCATCCACCAGGGCGAGCACGACAGCGTGATCCGGTTCGTCAACCCGGCCGGCCTGCGGATGTTCGGTCACACCGAAGCCGCCCAGATGCTCGGTCGGCCCATGCTCGACTACATCGCGCCCGGCGGCCGGGACCTGGTGCGCGAGCGGATCTCCGCGCGGCTGCGGAACGCCCTGCCGCCCGGCCTCATCCAGGTCGAGGTGCTGCGCGCCGACGGCAGCCACTTCTGGATCAACGCGGCGGCCACCGTGGTGGACTGGGAAGGCCGCCCGGCCACGCTGGTGTCGTTCGTGGACGTGAGCGAGCAGCGCCGGCTGGAGGCCGCGGAGCGCGAGGCGGAGAGCCTCCGGGCGGTCACCCGGCTCGCCAACGCGGCCGCGCACGAGATCAACAACCCGCTCACCGTCGTCGGCGGCAACATCCATCTGCTCGCGGCCAAGCTCGACGGCCGCCCCGAGCTGCGGCGGTACATCGATCGGGCCCTGCGCGGCGTGCAATCCATCGCGGAGATGATCTCCCACATGACGCGGGTCACCCGCCTCAGCACGCTCACGAGTCTCGACACCGCGGGCATGTCGATCCTCGACCTGCGCGGCTCGAGCCGGCCCCCCGAATCCGAGGGCACCTCCGCGCCCGCCGCCGCCCCGCCTGCGGCTCCGGGAGAGCCGCCGCGCCCGTTGTAGACTACCCGCCATGAGCGGCACGGGCGGGGACAGCGGCACCGGCTACGGCCGCCCCCGCCCCTCGTCGATGCACGAGCTCACCGACGTGGGACCCGGCACGCCGATGGGCGAGCTGTTGCGGCGGTACTGGCACCCGGTGGGCTTGAGCGGCGACGCCACCGCCACCCCGCGCGCCCTGCGGGTCCTGGGCGAGGACCTGGTGCTCTTCCGCGACGGGCGCGGGCGGCCGGGGCTGCTCGTGGCCGGCTGCGCGCACCGCGGCACCACCCTCTACTACGGGCGCGTGGAAGAGCGCGGGATCCGCTGCTGCTATCACGGCTGGCTCTTCGACACCGCCGGCCGCTGTCTGGAGCAGCCGTGCGAGCCCGACGGCGGGCGCCAGCGCGACCGCATCCGCCAGCCGTGGTACCCGCTGCTCGAGCGCTACGGGCTGATCTGGGCGTATCTGGGCCCGCCCGCGCGCAAGCCGGTGCTGCCGCGCTACGAGGCGCTCGAGGTGTGCGAGCCGGACGAGCACGTGGAAGCCGACGACCGCAGCATCGGCGGCGGGGGCCCGCCGATCATCCCGTGCAACTGGCTCCAGCACTACGAGAACCTGATGGACACGCTGCACGTGCCCATCCTGCACGGCTCGTTCAGCGGCCCCCAGTTCACCGCCCAGATGGGCCTCATGCCCGAGGTGACGTGGGCCATCACCCCGCGCGGCGTGAAGGCGGTGTCGGACCGCCGGCTGCCCGACGGCACCGTCCACCATCGCATCAGCGAGGCGGTGGTGCCGACCCTCCGCGTGATCCCGGACCCGCGGGTGGCGCGGTACGGGCGGGTGGAGTCGATCGGCTGGGTGCTGCCCATCGACGACACGCACTTCCGCATCTACACCGCGGGCCGCGTGCGGCGGCCCGGCGAGCTCGCGAGCGTCCGCTCACGTCTCAACGGCAAGCTCTGGGAGGAGCTCTCCGACGAGGAGCACCAGCGCTTCCCGGGCGACTACGAGGCGCAGGTCGGCCAGGGGCCGATCGCGCGCCATTCCGAGGAGCACCTGGTATCGAGCGATCGCGGCGTGGCCCTGGTGCGCCGCGTGCTGCGGCAGCAGCTCGACGCGCTCGCCGCCGGCCGCGATCCGATCGGGGTGTGCTTCGACCCCGACGCGCCACCCATCACCTTCGAGGCGGGGAACTTCATCCATGCGTCCTGACCATCCCAGCGGCGACTACAGCTACCTGCCCGGCATCAGCGCGTTCTCCTGCGGAACCGTCGCGCGCGCCGGCCACGAGATCGTGCACGTGACGCTCGCCCGGCCGATGCCGTGGCGCGCGGGCTTCGACCGCATCGACCAGCATCTGCGCGAGCAGGGGCACGGGCGTGCCGCGCTGTGCGGGATCGAGCTGCGCAGCCCGGCCGCCTTCACCTTCGCGGGCTTCGAGCAGTTCAACGCAGGCTACCGCCGCCTGCTGGCCGACTGGAACATCCTGGTCGGCGACGACAATCCCATTCCCCGCACGAACGTGGTTCCGGTGGTGGGCGCGCCCGCCGAGCCCTCGCTGTACGCCTTCGCCTACACGGTGCCGGGGCGGACGCCCGCGCCCACCTTCCTCGTGGCCGGCGCCGGCGAGCTGCGCGACCGGGCCCAGGGCCCCGAGGGCATCGTGCGCCACGGGGACACCTCACCGGAGGCGATGCGCGAGAAGTGCCGGTTCGTGCTGCAGACCATGCAAGAGCGCTTGACCGCGCTGGGCGGCGACTGGCCCCGCGTGACCGCGATCGACGTCTACACCGCGCAGCCGATCCACGCGCTCGTGCTGGAGGAGATCCTTCGCGTGGCCGGTCCGGCCGCCATCCACGGCGTGCGCTGGTTCCCGAGCCGGCCGCCGATCCAGGGGCTCGAGTTCGAGATGGACCTCCGCGGGGTGGCGCGCGAGCTCGTCCTGTCGTGAGCGAGCCGATCGTCGCCGAGAAGTTCGCGGTCGGCCAGTCGGTGCGACGGCTCGAGGACCCGCGGCTCATCCAGGGCCTCGGGCGCTACTCCGACGACGTCAACCTGGCCCATCAGGCCCACGCGGTGGTGGTCCGCTCCCCGCATGCGCACGCGCGCCTGCGCGCCATCGACACCGCGGCCGCGCGGCGCGCGCCCGGCGTGCTCGCGGTGCTCACCGGGGAGGACCTCGCCGCGGACGGCCTGGGCGCGCTGCCCACCGACGGCAGCCGCAAGCGCCGCGACGGCTCCCCCGCGTTTCGGACCCCGCGGCCGGCGCTGGCGCGGGACCGCGCGCGACACGTGGGCGACCCGGTGGCGCTGGTGGTGGCCGAGACCGCCGCCCAGGCCGCCGACGCCGCGGAGCTGGTGGCCGTCGACTACGAGCCCCTGCCCGCGGTGGTGGGCGCGGCCGCGGCCCGCTCATCCGGCGCGCCCCTGGTGTGGGAGGAAGCGCCGGGCAACGTCGCGTTCGTGTGGGAGGCCGGCTCGCGCGAGGCGGTCGCGCGCGGCTTCGCGGCCGCCGCCCACGTCACGCGCCTCGACTTCGTGGTCACCCGCGTGGCCGCGCTGCCGATGGAGCCGCGCGCGGCGGTCGGCGAGTTCGACCGGCGCACCGGCCGCTACACCCTCCACACCGGCATCCAGGGGCCGCACGGCCTGCGGACGATGCTGGCCGAGCAGATCTTCCACCTGCCCCAGTCGCACATGCGGGTGATCACCGGCGACGTCGGCGGCAGCTTCGGCATGCGGAGCGGCATCTATCCGGAGCCGGTGCTCGTCCTGTGGGCGGCCCGGCGGCTGGGGCGTCCGGTGAAGTGGACGTCGACCCGGCGCGAGAGCTTCCTCTCCGACGAGCACGGGCGCGACAACGTCTCGTCCGTGGAGCTGGCCCTGGACGAGGGCGGCAAGTTCCTCGCCCTGCGCGTGGCCATCACGCTCGACATCGGCGCGTACCTCACCACCCGCAGCGCGGGACCGGGCACCAACAACGTGGGCGGCGTGGCCGGCGTCTACGGCACGCCCGCCATCCACGTGGAGACCACCGGCGTCCACACCCACACCACCCCCACCGGTCCGTACCGCGGAGCGGGGCGCCCCGAGGCCACCTACGCGATCGAGCGGGTCATCGACGTGGCGGCGGGCGAGCTCGGGATCGATCCGCTCGAGCTGCGCCGGCGCAACCTGATCCCGCCCGGCGCGATGCCGTTCAAGACCGGGCTCGTGTTCACCTACGATTGCGGCGAGTTCGAGCGCGTGATGGACCTGGCGGTGGCTCTCGGCGACCGCGACGGCTTCGAGCGCCGCCGGGCGGAAGCGCGGAAGCGCGGGGCGCTTCGCGGTCTCGGCATCGCCAATCCCATCGAGGTCGCGGGCGGCCCCTACACGTCGGTGAATCCCGACACCGCCCTGGTGCGGGTCAACCCGGACGGCTCGGTGTCGCTCTTCGCCGGCTCCACCTCCATGGGCCAGGGCAACGAGACCGCGTTCGCCCAGATCATCGGCGATCGGCTCGGCGTGCCGCCGGATCGCATCCAGGTCTTCTGGGGCGACACCGACGCGCTGGAGGCCGGGCGCGGCAACGGCGGCTCGGGCGCCGCGTCGGTGGGGGGCTCCGCGGTGCTGCGGGCCACCGAGCGGGTGATCGAGCGCGGCCGGCGCATCGCGGCCCATCTGCTCGAGGCCGCGCCCGCGGACGTGGTCCTCGGCGACGGCCGCTTCACGGTGGCGGGCACCGACCGGGGCGTGGCGTGGAGCCAGGTCGCGCGCGCCGCGTATCAGGCGCGGGCGCTGCCGCCCGACCTCGAGCCCGGCTTCAGCGAGAGCGCCGCGTTCACCCCGCCCGCGGTCACCTTCCCCAACGGCTGTCACCTCTGCGAGGTGGAGATCGATCAGGAGACCGGCGTGGTGCGGGTGGTCCGCTACTCGGTGGTCGACGACGTGGGCCGCATGATCAATCCCATGCTCGTGAAGGGACAGATCCACGGCGGCATCGCGCAGGGCCTGGGCCAGGGGCTGGGCGAGGTGCTCCCGTACGACGACGCGGGCCAGCTCCTGGCCGGCTCGCTGATGGACTACGCCCTGCCCCGCGCCGACGACCTGCCGCTCTTCGACGTGGACTCCCACGAGGTGCCGACCCGGATGAATCCGCTGGGGGCCAAGGGCGTGGGCGAGGCGGGCACGGTGGGGGCGCTGCCCGCGCTGCTGAACGCGGTGAACCACGCGCTCGCCCCGCTCGGCGTCCGCCACCTCGACATGCCGCTGACCCCCGAGCGCGTCTGGCAGGCGATGCGCCGGGGGCAGTGCCGGCGGCGGTCTTCTGGCCGTGCTGGTTCAGGACCCAGAGCGCGACGGTGACCCGGCTGGCCGGGCCGTCGGGCTCCACGGACTGCACGCGGCCGTGGACGGTGAGGCGGTCGCCCGCGTAGACCGGCGCCAGGAACGTCATCGAGAGCGTGCCGCCCTTGAGGAAGCCGGCGCCGAGGAAGCGCGTCATCATCTCGGAGGCGTAGGCGGTCGACATCATGCCCTGCGCCAGCGTGGTGCGGAAGCCCTTGGCGCGGGCCCACGCGGGATCGGTGTGGATGGACCGGGGGCGCACCCCGGAGTACACGTCGATCCGCCGCTGCGAGGGCTCCTTCACGAGCGGCGGCAGCTCCTGCCCGACCGCGATGCGATCAGCGATCGCCATGACGGGTGCCCTCCGGGATCAGCATCTGGGTGAACTGCCCGCGCACCAGCACGGTGCCGTGCTCGTCCTCGGTCACGTACTCGGTGACCATGTACTGCCGGCCGCGCCGCACGTACTTGTCGATCACCCGGCCCCGCGAGCGCACCCGCATGCCCGGGCGCACCGGCTCGAGGAACTCGAAGTGCATCTTGGCGTGCAGTCCGGCGTGCACGACGTACTTGCCGTGCCGCAGGTGCAGCGCCTGGTTGGCCATGAGGGTCGGATGCGCCACCGGGCCGCCGAAGGGCGACGGGCCCGAGTACCACGGATGATCGTCCTCCACCGCGTAGGCGTAGGCCTCGATGTCCTCCGGCGTCACCAGGTGCGTGTCGGACACGAACTCCTCGCCGATGGTCAGTCGCTCGTAGGTCAGCACCGGGAACTCGGTCATCGCGCGCTCCGCTCCCCCGTGGCCGGGCGCACGGCCCGGAAGCCGGGCAGCACCTCGGCGGTGAATCGCTCGAGCTGGGCCTGCTGGTCGTCGCCGATGAAGCGGATGCAGAGGTCCGTGACGCCGGCCGCCGCGTAGCGGCCGAGCAGCTCGGTCACGACCGGCGCGGGCCCCAGCCCCATCGCGCCCCGCTCGTGGACGCCGCCCCCGTAGTACCGCGCCAGGAACTCGCCGGTCACCCGCTGGGCGGTGCGCACGTCGTCGTCGAGCCGCACCGTGGTGTAGACGCAGAGCGGGAAGTCGTTCCGGCCGCGGCGGTGGCGGGCGAGCGCCTCCGCGGCGCGCTCGCGGATCACCGGGATCTCCTCCACGTGCACGTAGGTGGTGATGATCCCGTCGCCCAGACGCCCGAAGCGCTCGAACTGGGCGGGGATCAGCTCGCCGCGGTTGCCCGCGGTGATGAGCACCGGCGGCCCCTCCGGCCGCCACGGCAGCGGGCCGATGGTGTGCTCCTGCAGATCCACGTCCTCGCCCCGGTGGGTGACCGGATCGCCGGACCACAGCCGGCGCCAGATCTCGATGTGCTCCTCCAGCCGCCGCACCCGTCGCTTGTGATCGGCCCCGCACGCGGCCCACTCGCGCTCGGCGCTGGGCAGGCTCCAGCCGACCCCGAGCCCCAGCACCAGCCGGCCGTGCGAGATCTGATCCACGTTGGCGAGCTGCTGGGCGAGCACCACCGGGTGCCGCAGCGCGGGCAGCAGCACCGCGGTCCCGAGCCGCACCCGCTCCGTGATGCCGGCCAGGTAGGCCAGCGTGGTCACCGCGTCGAGTCGCGGCTTGGCCACCACGCTGTCGCCGACCCACACCGCGTCGTAGCCCGCGCGGTCCGCGTGCCGCGCCATGGTCCAGCAGGTCGCGAGCGGCGGGCGCCGGGCCGACTCCATCACCACCCCGCGCGTGGGAATGAGGATGCCGAGGTTCATGTCGCCTCCATGACGTTGCCGTATCGGTGCACGGTGCGCGAGATCGCCTGCTCCCGCAGGTACGCCCGCAGCTCGAGGCGCCCCGCCGCGAGCGGCGGCGCGTCCAGGACCACCGCGCCCGCCGCGTGCGCCGCCGCCCGCGCCTCGCGCGAGATGTCCACCAGGGCACGTAGCCGGTCGATTCCCCCGGCGCCGAGCCGAGAGAGTAACCCGGCCTCGGGCTCGACCGCCACCCGCCCCTCGGCCGACGCCGCGAGCCAGGGGTCCCCCCGGCCGGCGACCAGGCTGATCTCGATCGGCACGCCGCAGGCGGCCGCCGCGAGCAGCACCTGGCCCAGCGCCAGGCGCCCGGCCGGCGTGGCCGACTCCCCGCGCACCAGCACGCGCCCGCCGGCGCGATAGCGAAACACGTTGCGCTCGCCCTGCAGGCGCACCGGCTCGTGCTCGCGCCCGAAATGCTCCCGCCAGGCGCGCGCGTAGCTGGCCGCGCTCGCCCGCAGCGTGTCCGCCGCCGCGCCGCCGTCACCCGCGGCCAGGCAGCCGTCGAGCACGGCGGCGAGCCCGGCCGGCAAGGGCTCGTCGGCGGAGGGGCGCTCGACCTGCCGCCAGTGGCCGAGCTGCGCCACGTAGTTCGGCCCGCCCGCCTTGGCCCCCGGCCCCACCACCGACGCCTTCCAGCCGCCGAACGGCTGCCGGGCCACGATGGCGCCCGTGATGTGGCGGTTCACGTAGAGGTTGCCGGCGGCCACCCGGTCGAGCCAGCGGGCGACCTCGCGGTCGTCCAGGGACTGGATGCCGCTGGTGAGCCCGAACGGGATCCGGTCGACGAGCGCGAGCGCCTCGTCCAGGTCGGCGGCGCGCATCAGCCCCAGCACCGGCCCGAAGCACTCCGTCAGGTGGAAGAACGATCCGGCGCGCACGCCCGCCTTGATGCCGGGCGACCAGAGCGGCGGCGACTCGGAGATCGCCCGCGGCGCGAGCAGCCATTCCTCGCCCGGATCGAGCGCGGTCAGCGCGCGACGCAAGGCCTCGCCGGGCGGCTGGGTGAGCGGGGTGACGCGGCTCGCCGGCTCCCACGCGCCGCCCACCGCGAGGCTCTCCGCCGCGTCGCGCAGCTGCCGGCGGAAGGCGGGGTCGTCGTACACCTCGGCCTCGCAGATGGCGAGGCTGGCCGCGGAGCACTTCTGGCCGTTGTGGCCGAAGGCGGAGCGTACCAGGTCCCGGACCGCCTGATCGCGATCGGCCAGCGCGGTGACGATGATCGCGTTCTTCCCGCTGGTCTCCGCGAAGAGGACCAGCTCGGGCCGCCAGGCGAGGAAGCGTCGCGCCGTCTCCACCGAGCCGGTGAGGATCACGCCGTCCACGCGCGGGTCGGTGATCAGGTCGCGGCCGACCTCCTCGTCGCGCAGCGGCACGAACTGCAGCGCCTCGCGCGGGATGCCGGCGTCCCAGAGCGCGCGCGCCAGGTGCCAGCCGACCAGCACGGCCTCCGGCGCGGGCTTCAACAGCACCGCGTTGCCCGCGGCCAGCGCGGCCAGCGCGCCGCCGGCCGGGATCGAGAGCGGGAAGTTCCACGGCGGCGCCACCACCACCACGCCGAGGGGCTCCATCCGCGCGCCGTCGACCACATCCCCCGGGCCGAGCGCGCGGGCGTAGTAGCGCGCGAAGTCGATGGCCTCGGACACCTCGGGATCGGCCTCGGTCGCGGTCTTGGCACCGTCGACGAGCATGGCTCCGATCAGCTCGCCGCGCCGGCGGGCCAGCACGCCGGCGGCCGCGTCGATCCGGGCGCGGCGCTCCGCGGCGGGCCGGGCGGCCCACGCCGCCTGCCCGGCGCGCGCGGCCTCGAGCGCGCGATCGAGCTGGGCGCGGTCCGCCACTCCGTGGCGATAGGCGACGCGCTCGGGCCGGGAGCGGTCGCGGCCCTCCACCTCCCCCGCCCCGGTCATCAGGACACCCGCGATCTGAAGCGGCACCGACTCGGTCGCCCGCCCGCGCCAGTCCGCCCGCACGCGGTCCAGCCACTCCCGGTTGGCGGGCAGCGCCCAGTCGGTGTCGGGCTCGTTCACGAAGGGCGCGGCGAGGTCGCCGGGCGGCGGCGACTCGCGGCGGCGGTCCTGACGGCGGCGCGGGGCGTCCGAGAGTCCCTCCAGGCGGTCGAAGGCGGCGAGGAAGCGGTCGCGCTCGAGGTCCCACTCGGGGGAGCCGGGCTCCAGCCCGAACACGTGGCGGAGGAAGTTGTCGGGCGCGGTGTTCTCGTCGAGCCGCCGCACCAGGTAGGCGATCGCGCTGTGGAAGTCCTCCGCCCGCACCACCGGCGCGTAGAGCAGCAGGCCGCCCGCGCGCGCCTGCACCGCGCGCGCCTGGTGGTTCGCCATGCCCTCGAGCATCTCGAACTCGGCCCAGGCACGGATGCCGCGGTCCTCGCGCAGCAGGAGGCCGTAGGCCACGTCGAAGAGGTTGTGGCTCGCGATGCCCAGATGCACCGCGCGCGCGTGCTCGGGACGGGCGCCGTACTCCACCATGCGCTTCCAGTTCGCGTCGACGTCCGCTTTCTCGGTATAGGGAGCCTGCGGCCAGCCGTGGAGATCGGCCTCGATGCGCTCCATGGCGAGGTTGGCGCCCTTGACGATGCGCAGCTTGATGGGCGCGCCGCCGCGCGCCACGCGCTCCATCGCCCACGCCACCAGCGCGCGCTGCACCCGGTACGACTCGGGCAGGTACGCCTGCAGGACGATGCCCGCGGGCAGGTCGTGGAACTCCCGCTCCTCCAGCACCTCGCGGAAGGCGGCGACCGTCAGCTCGAGGTCGCGGTACTCCTCCATGTCCAGGTTCACGAACTTGGGCGTGACCCGGCCGTCCGGGTGGCGGTAGTGGTGCCGCGCGGCCTGGCGGTAGAGCGCGCGCAGCCGCTCCTTCACCAGATCGATGCTGTGGCGGAACGCGGTGAGATCGATCTGGCTGGAGATCGACGACACCTTCACCGAGATGTACTCGACGTCGTCGCGGGCGAGCAGCGCCAGGTAGGCCTCCAGCCGGCGCGCGGCCTCGCCCTCGCCCAGGATGGCCTCGCCCAGCTGGTTGAGGTTGAGCCGGATGCCGGCGGCGCGACGCTCCGCGAGATACCGGCGCAGGTCCGCGTCCTCGCCGGGCAGGATCAGCGACTCGGTCTCGTGCCGCAGGCGCGCCACGATGGACGGCACCACGAGGCTCGGCAGGTACTGGCCCATCAGCGCGCCCACCGTGAGCCCGATGCGCTCCCACCACTCCATGAAGCGCGGTGCCCCGTAGCGATCGAGCAGGTAGTGGAGCTGGTCCGCGACGCGCTCCGGCCGGCGGCTGCGGAAGGCCTGGTCGGTGAGCGCGATGGTGAGCTCCTTGCCCCGCGGGTCCTCCATCAGGCGTGCGAGGCGCTCCGCCCGCGCGCGCTCCTCGTGGGTCTGCCCGGCCCGGGCCTCGCGCAGCAGGCTCTCCGCCAGCTCGACCGCGCGGTGGGCCCGCTCGCGGCGTTCGCCGAGGGCGAGGGTGCCGTCCATCGCTCGCAGTCTACTCCACGCTCCTTCGCCCTTCGGGCGAGGCGACCCGGTACGCCGCTTCCCATCCGCCCGGGCGCGAGGGCCATGTAATTCCTACCTGTGGCGGACGTCACGCCGGAGACACCGGCGTGGGCCGCTGGCTCGTAACATCCCGCCGAATAAGGCCGTATCGCTGGCACCTCGGATGCAACTTCGTGCGTGCACAATGAGCCTCCTCGGAGACGTCAGCCAGCCTTCGGGTCGCATCCTGGTGGTCGACGACGATCCGCGCGCGCGCGACCTGATCGTCTCGAGCCTTCGCGCGGACGGCCACGACGTCGACGCGAGCGGCAACGGGCTCGAGGCCCTGCGCCTGCTGGGACGCGAGTGGTACGACGTGATCGTGTCCAACCTGCGGATGCCGGAGCTGGACGGCCCGAGTCTCTACAGCGCGGTGACGCGTCGGTGGCCCGCGCCGCCTCCGCTGCTGTTCCTGGCCGGCCTCGGCGGCACCTCCGAGTACGACGGCTTCCTGAAGGTGATCCGGGCCCACGTGCTGCCCAAGCCGTTCACGATCCGCGCTCTGCGGCGGGCCATCAAGGAGATGCTGTGAGCCGGGCGCGGTCGATCCGCTGGCTGGCCGGCGTGGGAGCGGGAGCGATGCTGGCCGCTGGATGCGCGAGCCCGCTGGCGAGCGGGATCCCCGCCTATCCCTCGGCGGGCCCGCTCGAGTCCGACACGCAGGCGTGCGAGCAGTCGGCGACCGGCCGCGCGGAGTTCGAGCGCCGCGCCGACTACATGGCCTGCATGATCTCGCGCGGCTACCGGACCTACGTCTCGATGGCCACCTACTGGACGATGGCCGAGCTGTCGGTGTCGGCCTCCGCCTCCGGCAAGCGAGCCCGGGCCCAGCAGTCGCAGAGCCAGGTGCTGGCCGATCTCCAGACGTGCGCGACGGAGGCGGGAGCGGTCGCGGGCGCCCGGCCGATGGAGCTGGCGGAAGCGGTCGACTGGGTGAACGTGAAGTTGCTGGGGCGCGGCGAGCGGGTGCGGGACGCCAACCTCACGAGCGCGGTTTCCGACTGCCTGATGAAGCGCGGCTACACCACGCACCCGCCGAGACGGCTCGCCGCCGACTAGCGCACCCCCACCTCGTCGAGGTGCCGCAGCATGGCGGCGGAGTCCTGATGGACGCGACAGGCGCCCGCCCGCTCCAGCGCGTCTTGGCCGTAGCCGTTCGATAGCAGCCCGATCCCCGCCGCGCCGGCGCGCCGCCGCCTCGACGGGCGTCGCGCGCTCCACGGGATGCTCCCCGGTGCGGTGCTCGGTAACTCGCACCCCGCACTTCTTCCCTGCCGCACCGCCGCGACCGAATGCGATCCGGCCGCGCCGCGCTCGAATCGGGAAGCGCTCGCTCCCGGCACAGGGCATGCTCGGTCCCCATGGGGCGCCGCCTGCCCGTGGTCCAGGACGGCAAGGTGATGGGCATCGTGAGCCTCGGCGCAAGTCGACGCTGACCGCGATCACGGCGGGCCTTCTCCTGGCCGCACCCGCCGCCGCGCAGACGCCGGGCACCGGCACCGGCTCGCCGGGCATGCCGATGCCGGGGACGGGCTCCAGCACGCCGGGCATGCCGTGGACCACGGCCCCGAGCCGGCCCGGAACCACCATGCCGACCGTGCCGGGGAGTCCGACGCCGCAGATGCCGGGCACCTCGACGCCGGGCGTGCCGGGGAGCACCACGCCGGGCATCCCGGATCCGACGCCGGGTGCAGTGCCCACCGGGCCAGGGATGCCGGCCCGGCAGCTCGATGTGCATGCCCAGCCAGCCGGGCGCGCCCATCCCGCCGAGCACCCGATAGCGGAGCGCTCGCGCGGCGCCGGCGCGCGCACCTAGGCGGCGAGCCGCCACTGCGCGAGCGACGCCCGCGCGTTGCCTCCGCTGCGGTCCGGCACGATCGTCAGCTCCAGCACGGTGGCGCCCCCCAGGTCCACGCGGTAGTCCTCGGCCTCCCGGATCGTGTCGGGCGGGCCGAAGTTCCACTGCTGGCGGACGATGTCACGAAACGTCCCGCCATCCGGCGACCAGCGCAGCAGGAACTCCTGCGACCGGGCGATGTCGGGCTCGACGAACAGCGGCCAGGTCCGCGTGGCATCGAGGGCAGTGCATGAGCGCTCGTCTCCCTGTGCGTGAGTCAAAGCAAGGCGAGTGCCGGGGTCCAGCCATTGCACGGGCATGGCGGCAAGGCCGAAATTCCATGGGCGCTCCGCGCATCCGAGGCGTCGCCCACGGACATCGGGAACACGGCCGAGGCAGGCGGCCGAGGAAGCGGAAGGGATTACCCGGTCGCGCTGTCGTGTCGCGCGCGGGCCCCGGATCGGTGGGGAGACTGGGCTGCCGCTCGGCCCGCCGATCCCGCGCGACCTCGTTCGTTTGCACCAGGCATGCGGTCTCGCCCACACCGTTCGATCACTGGCACGTCGGTTGCTGCCCCTTGCTGTCAAGAGCAACGAAGAGGGAGAAGCTATGAAGGGTGCCAACCCCCGAGCGGTTTGCGATAAACGTCCCAGGTTGGTAGGGGACGGGATCGTGAACCACTCACCGCATGGAGGTTGGCATGCACTACTGTGGGCTGGACGTTTCGGCGAAGTCAAC
>DASRHC010000015.1:0-36830 GCA_035650715.1 Candidatus Methylomirabilota bacterium
GGCGGCCGCCGCCGAGACCAGGGCGCCCGCCATCGTGCTCTTGAGGAAGCTGCGACGATCGCTCAGCATGTCGTCTCCTCCCGGGCGCCCGCGCGTGAGGGGCGGGACGCCCGCTCCCGCCTTCCTGGCCAGAGTATAGTCCCGGCGGTGCGAGCGGACCAGCCGCTACGACCGGACGGGCTCGATCACCACCGCGGTGCCGTAGGCCAGCACCTCGGTCACGCCCGCGGCCACGTCGTTGGCGTCGTAGCGCATGGCCACGACCGCGTTGGCGCCCACCGCGGCCGCGTGCTCCAGCATGAGGTCGAACGCTTCCTGGCGGGCCCGCTCGCAGAGCCCCGTGTAGAGCGTGATGTTGCCGCCGAAGAGCGTCTGGATGGTCGCGCCCAGGTTGACGATGAGGTTGCGGGAGCGGACCGTGATGCCCCGCACGACGCCGCGGTGGCCCACGATGCGGTGCCCCTCGAACTCGAGACCGGTGGTGACCCACTGCGGGTGCACGGCCATGGCGTCCCTCGCGCGTTGAGTGGCTCGGATTATACTACCGAGGCTCCATGAGCCGTTCGTTCGAGAAGGCCGGGCTGGCCGACGCGGTCGGCCGTCTCCGTCCGGGGATGAAGGTGCTGCTGCCGGCCGGCTGCGGCGATCCCTGCGCGCTGGTGGCGGAGATCCTGCGCCAGGCCGATCGGCTCGCGCCGCTCACCCTGATGGGCGGCCTCCGGGTGGACGACTATCCGTTCGCGGCGCCACCCTACGCGGGCAAGATCCGCTTCGCGACGTGGCACATGTCACCGCGGCTCGGCGAGGCGGCGGCGCGCGGGGACGTCGACTTCGTGCCCGCGCGCTACTTCGACACGGTCACCCTGTTCGCGGCGGGCGGGCCGTGGGCCCCGGACGCGGTCCTGGTCCACACCGCGCCGCCCGACGCGGGCGGGCACCTCTCCCTCGGGGTCTCGGTGAGCTACGCCCTGTCCGCGGCGCGCCGGGCCCCGCTGGTGATCGCGCAGGTGAACCCCCGCATGCCGCGCACCCTCGGCAACGCATTCCTCCATCGCTCCCAGATCGACGCGTGGACGGAGGTCGACCAGCCGCTGCTCGAGTACCCGCCGACGCCGGTGGGCGACGTGGAGCGGCGCATCGCGGCCCACGTGGCCGACCTGGTGCCCGACGGCGCCACGCTCCAGGTCGGGGTCGGCTCGATCCCGCAGGCGGTCATGGAGGCCCTCGCGGGCAAGAAGGACCTGGGCGTGCACTCGCTGCTGGTGGACCACATGCTGCCGCTGGTGCGCGCCGGAGTCATCACCAACGCCCGCAAGCGCCTGCACCCGGGCCGCATGGACGTGGGCGAGATCATGGGCACCGCCGCGCTCTTCGACTGGTGCCACGACAATCGGATGATCAACATGGAGCCGTCCGACGTCGTGCACGACCCGCAGGTGGTGGGCAGCCTGGGCGACTTCGTGTCGGTCAACTCCGCCCTCGAGGTGGATCTGCTCGGCCAGGTGAACGCGGAGAGCGTGGACGGGCGGCAGGTGACCGGCATCGGCGGGCAGTTCGACTTCGCGCTGGGCGCCTCGCGCGCCGCGGGCGGGCGCTCGATCATCGCGCTGCCGGCCACCGCGGCGCGGGGCACCCGGTCGCGGATCGTGGCCCGGCTGGGGGTGGGGGCGCGCGTGACCACGCCGCGCTTCATCGCGGACTACGTGGTGACCGAGCACGGGGTGGCGGCGCTGCGCGGACAGAGCGACGCCGGGCGGGCGCGAGCGCTGCTGCGCGTCGCCGACCCGGCGTTCCGGGACCGGATCGAGCGGGAGCTCAGGCCTTGAGCTTGTCGATCTCGGCGAAGATCTCGTGATCCTCCGGGAAGCGGAAGGTGACCTGATTGTCGAAGATCATCTTGCCGTCGGCCTCGACGGTGAAGATCCCGCCGACACCCTCACGCAGCTCGGCGGTGATGCCGTACTTGCTCTTGATGGCGGCCTGCAAACTGGAGGCCTGGGGGAGGTAGTTTCACTCGCCGCAGTACGTGATCCGGATGTGCATCCGACTCCTCCTTGTGGAGCGCTGGCGCCAGGTTGGCGCGTATGATACGGAGCCTCCGAGAGACTGTCAAATGAGCCGCCGCCTCCTGATCGACACCGATCCCGGCATCGACGATGCGCTGGCCCTGCTGCTCGCGCTCGCGTCGCCCGACGCGCGCATCGAGGCCATCACCGTGGTGGCCGGCAACGTCCCGGTCGACCTCGCGCTGGCCAACGCCCGCCGCATCCTGGCGGTGGCCGCCCCGTCCCGCATGCCGCCGGTGGCGCGCGGGGCCGAGGCCCCGCTGAAGCATCCGCTCGTGACCGCAGGCCACGTTCACGGGGACGACGGGCTCGGCAACCTGGACCGCGTCCTGGAGCCCGACGGGCGCCCGCGCTATCCCGAGCCCCCCACTGTCCTTGAGACGGGGTCTGCCGCCGAAGTGATTCTCGAGACCGTCGATCGATGGGGGCCGGAGCTGACTCTGGTGGCGCTGGGGCCCCTCACGAACCTGGCCGCCGCCGCCGCGCTCGACGCGCGCCGGCTCGCCCGGGTGGGCCGCGTGGTGGTGATGGGCGGCGCGGTGGCGGTACCGGGCAACGTGACGCCCGCGGCGGAGTTCAACTTCTACGTCGATCCGGACGCCGCGGCCCAGGTGCTCGGACTGGGCCTGCCGCTCGAGCTGGTGCCGCTGGACGTGACGGGTCAGGTTGTGCTGGCGCAGAGCGTGCTCCGCGAGCGGCTCGGCCGGTGTCCGGACGACCGGGTGGCCCGCTTCGTCCTGGACTTCACTCGCCACGGCTTCGCGTTCGGGGCGGACCACGAAGGCGGCGGCATCGTCCTGCACGATCCGCTCGCGGTGGCGGTCGCGCTCGCGCCCGGGCTGGTCACGCTGGAGCCGATGTCGGTAGAGGTGGAGTGCGACGGCCGTCTCACGCGGGGCATGTCGGTCGCGGACCGCCGCGCGATCCCGTCGCACCGCAAGCGCCCGCCCACGTGCCGGGTCGCGGTGAGCGTCGATCGCGAGGCCGTGCTGCGGCTCTTCCTGGATCGCCTATGCCCCGCGTCTGCGTAGTCGGCTCGGCCAACGTCGACTACACGGTCGCGCTGGCCCGCCTGCCGCGCGTGGGCGAGACCGTCTCCGCGGGCACGCTGCTGGTCAACCGCGGCGGCAAGGGGGCCAACCAGGCGGTGGCCGCGCGCCGGCTCGGCGGGGAGGTACGGCTGCTGGGGTGCGTGGGCGACGACGACGCGGGGGCCTCGATCCGCCGGGCGCTCGGCGAGCAGGGGATCGGCGTCGACGGGCTCGTGACGACGTCGGAGGCGGCCACCGGCACCGCCCTGATCTTCGTCGACCGCGAGGGGCGCAACCAGATCGGCGTCGCGCCCGGGGCCAACCATCGACTCACCGTCGAGATGGCCCGCGCCGGCGAGGCGTCGATCGCGTGGGCGCAGGTGCTGGTGACCCAGCTGGAGGTGCCGATGCCGGTGGTGCGCTGGGCGCTCGAGACGGCGCGGCGGCACGGGGTGCCCACCGTGCTCAACCCGGCGCCGGTGCAGGAGCTGTCCGACGACCTGCTCGGGCTGGTGACCTACCTCACCCCGAACGCGGGCGAGGTGGCCGCCCTGACCGGCATCGAGGTGACCGACCTCGACTCCGGCCGCCGGGCCGCCGCGCGGCTCTGCGAGCGCGGGGTGGGCACCGTCATCATCACCCTCGGCGAGGCCGGCGCCCTCGTGTGCGACGGGGTGAGCGCGGTCCACTTCGAGGCGTTCCCGGTGGAGGCCATCGACACCACCGGGGCCGGCGACGCCTTCAACGGTGCCCTCGCGGTCGGGCTCTCGGCGGGCGGAACCCTGGAGCAGGTGATCCCCCTCGCGAGCGCCGCCGCCGCGCTGACGTGCACGCGCCGCGGCGCTCAGGACGCCCTGCCCACCCGCGCCGACGTCGAGCGCTTCCTGCAATCCCTCCGCTGAGGGGCGGGGTCAGGTCTTACATTCCGACATTTTCGTCGTGACGGTCGAAACTGCGTCTGACGGAAAAATGTCGGAATGTAAGACCTGACCCCCTTGTCGGAGGCGGGCGCGGAGGGCGTCGACCCTGGCCACCGCGCGGAGGATGGCGGACTCGCTCAGGCGGCCGGCGGCGATGGCGCGGGTGATGGCGGCCACCACGCGCTCGGCGGCGCGGTCGTCGACGCGGCCCATGTTCTGCGAGATCAGCAGCACGTCGACCCCCGCGTGCAGCGCCAGCACCGCCGCGGCCTCCAGACCGTAGTGCTGGGCGATCGCGCCCATCAGCAGGTCGTCGGAGACCGTCACCCCCTGATAGCGGAGCCACCCGCGCAGCACGCGATGCACCGTGTAGCGCGAGAGCGTGGCGGGGTCCCACGGGTCCAGACCGCGGTTGAACACGTGCGCGGTCATCACGCTGTCGGCGAGCCCGTCGGCGATGAGGATGCGGTAGGGCCGCAGCTCGACCGAGAGCCGGGCGGTGTCGGTCACATCGGTGAAGCCGTGATGGGAGTCGCTCCGGCTCGACCCGTGCCCGGGAAAGTGCTTGAGCGCGGTGAGGACGCCCTCGTCGTGCATCCCCCGGACGAAGGCCTCCGCGTGCGCGGCGACCTTCAGCGGATCGGATGAGTAGGTGCGGCCCAGGGCGACCACCGCCGGGTTGTCCGGATTCACCGCCACGTCCACCACCGGGGCCAGGTTCCAGTTGATGCCGGCCTCGCGCAGCATGGCTCCCATGCGCCGGGCCTCGGCGCGGGTGAAGGCGGGATCGTCCCGCTGCCCCAGCTCCCGGGCGGGCAGCGTGGGCGGATAGCCCAGGCGCGGGGACAGGCGCATCACCCGCCCGCCCTCGGCGTCGGCGGCGATGAACAGCGGGCGGCCCGCACACTGCTTGGCCAGCGCCTGGAGATCGCGGGTGAGCGTCGCCACCTGCGCCTGGCTCACCAGGTTGCGCGGCTGCCCGGAGGTGTAGCGCTCGAAGAGGAGCAGGCCGCCCACCTTCACGTCGCAGACCAGACGCCGCACCTCCTCGTTGCCGGCGACCTGGGTGCCGCTGAAGCCGATCAGAAGCAGGTCGGCGATGCGCAGCCGCACCGGGTCGGGGGCCGGACGCGGGGCGACGAGGGCGCAGCCGGCAAGCGTGACGGCGAGGGCCAGCGCCAGAAAAACGGGCCGGAGGGCGGAGCGTGGCACCCTCACCCCGGCCCTCTCCCGAGAGGGAGAGGGAGGAGGGGCCGGGACGGTCACCGGGTGGCGGTCCGGGCGGCGGCGACCAGGCGGCGCACGCGCTCCACGTCCACCGGGTTGGCGAGCCGCCCGTCGCGCTTCAGCGACGTGCCCACGATCACCCCGTCGGCCACCGAAAGTAGCTCGGCCACGGTCTCCGGCGTGGCCCCGCTGCCGACCAGCAGCGGCGCCTCCGGCACCGCGCCGCGCACCCGCTTCAGGTCGCCCATGCCGGTGGGCTCGCCGGTGGCCACGCCGGAGACGACCAGCGCGTCGGCCAGCCCGCGCGCGTAGCAGTCGCGCGCCTCCTGCTCGATCGGCACCGGGGCCAGCGGCATCCCGTGCTTGGCCTGCACGTCGGCGAAGATCGCGACGTCCACGCCGAGCAGGCGGCGGTAGCGCAGGGAGTCGTGCGCCTCCGACTGGATGATGCCCTGATCGGCGGCCACCGCGCCCACGTGGACGTTCACCCGGACGAAGCGCGCCCCGGTCGCGGCCGCAACGGCGAGCGCGGAGCGGACGTCGTTCTTCAGCACGTTGACCCCGAGCGGCAGGGGCACCGCGCGGTGGATCTCGGAGACCGCCACCGCCATGCCGGCCACCGTGGCCGCGTCGACCCGGCCCGCGGTGAAGGGCACGTCGCCGTGGTTCTCGACCACGATGGCGTCGGCCCCGCCCTCGGCGAGGGCGCGGGCGTCGTCGAGCGCGGCGCCCAGCACCGCGGCCATGTCGCCGCCCCAGCGCGGGCTGCCCGGCAGCGCGCGCAGGTGCACCATGCCGATCACGGCGCGAGAGACGTGGGCGGGGAGGCCGATCAGGGACGCGAGGCTCATCCGCCGCCGATGATAGCAGGACAGGTGGCTTATAATCATGTGCGGTCATGGGCACGGCGGCGCGCGCGGCTCCCGCGGGCATGTTCTACGGCTACTGGGTGGTGCTGGTCCTCGCGCTCACCGTGCTGCTGTCGCAGGGCATCCGCTTCGCCATCGGCCCCTTTCTCAAGCCGGTGTCCGCCGAGCTGGGCCTCGACCGCGGCACCTTCTCGCTCGTGGTCTCGCTCGGTCTCTTCCTCTTCGGCGCCTTCATGCCGCTGGTGGGACGGCTCGTCGACCGCTTCGGGCCCCGCCTGGTGTGCTCGGTGGGAGCGGTGGCGATGGCGGCGTCGCTGGTGCTCACCGGGCTGATGACGTCGCTCTGGCAGTTCCTGCTCTACTACGCGGTCATCGGCTCGCTCGGGGTGGCCGCCACCGGCCACGTGGCGGGCTCGGTGGCGATCGCGCGGTGGTTCGTGCGCCGGCGGGGCCTGGCCATGAGCGCCCTCGGCGCCGCGGGCATGGCGGGCATCGCGCTGCTGGTGCCGGTCGCGATGTGGCTCATCCTGCGATTCGGCTGGCGCGCGGCCTTCGTCATCCTGGGGCTCGGCTCGCTCGCGGTGATGCTGCCGCTCATGCTGCTGGTGCTGCGCGACGGGCCGGAGCGCCTCGGTCTGCAGCCCGACGGCGACCCGGCGCCCCCCGCGACGGCGCCCGCCGCGACCGTGATCGAGCGCACCGCCACCATGGACGCGCTCCGGCTGCCGTCGTTCTGGCTGCTCTCGGCGGGGCTGTTCAACTGCGGCTTCTCGATGAGCCTGCTCTCCGCGCACGGCGTGCCGATGCTGACCGACCACGGCTTCCACCCCATGACCGCCTCCTCCGCGATCGGCTTCCTGGGGATGACCGCGATCGGAGGCGGCCTCCTGCGCGGCTTCATCTCGGACCGCTGGGGACACAAGCCGGTGCTGCCCTCGGTGTACCTGCTCCGGCTCTTCGCCTTCGGAGCGCTCTTTTTCGTGCGCGACCCGGCCGCGCTGATGGTGGGCGCGGCCATCGGGGGCGTGGGGCTCTCGGGCAGCCTCGCCATGACCTCCGCGCTGACCAGCGAGATCTTCGGCCGGTACTCGGTGGGCTCGATCTTCGGGCTGATCTTCCTCGCCCACCAGGCGGGCGCCGCGCTGGGCTCGTGGCTGGGCGGCGTGCTGTTCGACCTGACCGGCGGCTACGGCCTGGTGTTCCTGATCGCGGTGGCGCTGCTGCTCCTCGCCGCCGGCCTCAGCGTCGCGATCAACGAGCGGGTGCGGCCGCCGTGCCGCACCGTGATGCTGCCGGGGCAGCCGTACCCGGTGGCGGGGGGACGCTGATGGGCTACAGCACGATCCTGGTGGACCGCGCCGACGCGGTGGCGACGATCACCCTGAACCGGCCGGAGGCGCGCAACGCGCTCGATCTCGTCATGCGGCGCGAGCTGCTCTCGGCGCTCGACGAGCTGGAGGCGGACGCGGCCACGCGCGTGGTGATCCTCACCGGCGCGGGCGGGCACTTCTCGGCGGGGGGCGACGTGAAGACGATGGCGGCCCGGCGCCACACCGCGGCGGAGGGCCGGGCCCGGGTCGAGTCGCTGAACCGGTTCGTGATCCGCCTCTTCGAGTTCCCGAAGCCCACCATCGCGATGGTGGATGGCTTTGCGGTGGGCGCCGGCTGCAACATCGCGCTCGGCTGCGACGTGCTCATCGCCTCCGATCGGGCCCGGTTCGGCGAGGTCTTCGCCCGGATCGGCCTCGTCCCGGACGGGGGCGGCACCTGGCTTCTGCCCCGGCTGGTGGGACTGGCGAAGGCCAAGGAGCTGGTGTTCTCCGCCGACATCATCGACGCGGCGGAGGCCCTGCGCATCGGGCTCGTGAACCGCGTGGTGCCCGCCTCCGACCTCCTCGCCACGACGCGGGCGCTCGCGGTCCGCATCGCGGCGGGCCCGCCCGGCGCCCTCGGACTCGCGAAGGCGCTGCTGAACCGTTCCGCCACCGTGGACCTGCCCACCTCGCTCGGCTTCGAGGCCTACGCCCAGGCTCAGGCCATCACCTCCGAGGATCACGCCGAGGGGGTGCGCGCGTTCCTCGAGAAGCGTCCGCCCCGCTTCACCGGAGCATGAGCCGGCGACGCTCGCTCGCTCAGTGACCCCGCCTCGCGCCTCGGTGACGCCGGCGGGCGGACTGCGCGGCTGGCTCGAGCGCCTCGGCTGGAGCCGGCCGCCGAAACGGCGCGCCATGGTCCTGGCCGGCGGCGGCGTGATCGGCGGGATGTACGAGGTGGGGGCGCTGGCCGCGCTCGACGAGGTGCCCGGCTTCTGCGCCAACGATTTCGACCTCTACGTGGGCTCGAGCGCCGGCTCGGTGGTCGGGGCGCTCATGGCCAACGGCGTGAAGCCGGGCGAGCTCTACGCGATCCTCGACGAGGAGCGCGACGATCCCCTGAACTTCCAGCGCGGCTCGGTGTACCACAAGGGGTCCTTCGCGGGCGCCGCGCGCAACCTCGCCCAGTTCATGTGGGCCATCGGCAAGCGGGCGGTGGTGGACTTCCGCCTGGAGTGGCCCGACCTGCTGGCGCGCAGCGGCAACGACATGCCGCCCGGCTTCTTCTCGCTGGCGCCGCTCGAGAGCTACCTGCGGGAGGCGTTCGCGGCCAAGGGCCTGTCCAACGACTTCCGGCGGACGCCACGGCCGCTGCTGGTCGCGGCCATCGCGCTCGACCGCGCCGAGCGGGTGATCTTCGGCGCCGGCGACCTGATGGAGATCCCGATCTCCCAGGCCATCGCGGCCTCCTCGGCGATTCCCGGCTTCTTCGAGCCCTATCGCATCGACGGCCGCGACTACGTCGACGGCGACGTGGGCTATACCGGCCACGCGGATGTGGCGGTCGACGCGGGGGCCAGCGTGCTGGTGGCGCTGAACCCGGCGGTGCCCCAGTGTCTCGACACCGCGGACGCGATGGAGATCCGCCGGGGCGGGCTCTACGCGATCATGGAGCAGACCACCCACATCGCGAGCCTCAACCTGTTCAACGTGGGGCTGCGCGAGATCAAGCTGCTGCATCCCGAGGTCGAGGTGCTGGTGGTGCAGCCCGAGCCGCGGCCGTCGCCGCTGGTCGGCCCCTCGATGGGCTTCGAGGCGAGCCGGGCCGCGCTGCGCTACGGCTATCGCACCGTGAAGGAGTGGCTCGCCGGGCCCGGCGGAGCCATCACCGCGCGCTTCGTACGGCCCGGGCCCTAGAAGGGCACCTCCGGCTCGCGCCGGCCGGGTGACATGAGCGCGACCGGCATGAGGGCCGTCGAGCGGGCCCAGCCCATGCGGCCCCGCCAGTCCATCACGATCAGGCCGCCCTCGCCGCGTCCCTCCTCGACCAGCACGCTCTGCGCGATCTCGGCGGCGTGGGCGGGATCGCCCACCGACTTCAGGATCTCGAGCGTGCGCCGGGCCAGGGCCACCCGGATGATGGCCTCGCCGTCCCCGGTGCAGGAGACGCCGCCGAGGGTGCTCTCCGCGTAGGTCCCGCAGCCGATGAGCGCCGAGTCGCCGACGCGCCCGGGCAGCTTGCCCGCGGTGCCTCCGGTGGAGGTGCCCGCCGCGATGGTCCCGTGGCGGTCGAGCGCGACCGCGCCCACGGTGCCGGCCTGGAGCGCGGCCAGCCGCGCGCGCTGCCGATCGGTCACGAGCTCGTCGGGGTCGCAGAGCGGCACGCCCAGCGCCCGGGCCCGCGCCACCGCGCCGGGGCCCACGAACAGGCTGTGGCGGCCGTCCTCCAGGATGCGCCGGGCGAGCGTGATCGGATTGCGCACCCCGATCACGCTGGCCACCGCGCCGTTGCGCAGCCGGTCGCCCTCCATGAGGGAGGCGTCGGTCTCCACCGTGCCCTCGCTCGTGAGGACGGAGCCGCGCCCGGCGTTGAAGCGCGGGTGGTCCTCGAGGCTCCGCACCGCGGCCTCCACCGCGTCGATCGCGGTGCCCCCCTGGACGAGGGCGCGCCAGCCCGCGACGGCGGCGTCCCGCATGCCCGCGCGCAGCTCGTCGCGCCCGGCGAGATCGGCGCCGGCGCCGCCGTGCACGATGAGGGCGGGGACGCGGCTTGTCACGGCTCTCGCGGCGTCGCTATGATCGGCACGCGGCAAGCTTAGCACTGCCGGAGGGAGAGGCTGACTCGGGAACAGCGCGTGGGGCGCGAGGGGACGGCGGCCGGACTCGCGGCCCTGGCCGAGCGGATCACGCGCTGCCGCCGCTGCCCGCGACTCGTGAAGCACCGCGAGGCCGTCGCGGCCAGCCCGCCCCGCCGCTACCTCGGCCAGACCTACTGGGCGCGCCCGCTGCCCGGCTTCGGCGATCCCGCCGCCCGGGTGCTGCTGATGGGCCTGGCCCCGGCGGCCCACGGCGGCAATCGGACCGGCCGCATGTTCACCGGCGACCGCAGCGGGGACTGGCTCTTCGAGGCGCTCCACGCGGCCGGCTTCGCGAACCAGCCCACCTCCGTCCACGCCGGTGACGGGCTGCGCCTGCAGGACGCGTACATCACCGCCACCATCCGCTGCGCGCCACCCGCCAACAAGCCCGCGCCGGAGGAGATCGCGAGATGCCAGCCGTTCCTGCTGGAGGAGCTGGCGCTGCTCTCGCGGGTGCGGGTGGTGGTCGCGCTCGGCAAGATCGGGTGGGACGCCTACCTCCGCACCCGGCGGGCGCGCGGCCTCGCGGTGCCCCGCCCGCTGCCGCGCTTCGGGCACGGCGCGCGGGCCACCATGCCGGACGACGGGGTGGTACTGCTCGGCACCTTCCACCCGAGCCAGCAGAACACGTTCACGGGACGGCTCACGCGCCCGATGCTGCGGGCGATCTTCGTGCAGGCCCGGCATCTGGCGCAGTCCGAGGCGTCGGACCGTCCCCGGCGTCGATCCTCCTAGCTAGGCTTCGGTCGTTCCCCCGGCGGGCGGCCCGAGACGGCCCGGGCCCAGCATGCGCCGATAGACCGCGTCCATGTCGGCGGCAAAGCGGCGAAAGGTGAACCGCTCCTCGACCAGACGCTGCCCGGCCATCGCCAGATGCTCGCTGAGCGCCTTGGCCGACAGGACGCGGAGGATCTGCGACGCGAGATGCTCGGCATCCGCGTGCCGGTGCAGCAATCCCGTCTCCCCATCAAAGACGATCTCCGGAATACCGCCGACCGCGGTCGCGATGACCGGCGTCTGCTGTGCCATCGCCTCGAGGATGACCAGGGGGAGTCCCTCGAAGTGGCTGCAGAGCACGAAGACGTCCAGGCCGCTCAGGACCTTCGGAACGTCGTCGCGAAAGCCGGTGAACACGACGTGGTCGCCGAGGCCGAGGGCCCGGATGAGGTGGAGCAGCTCCTCGTGATAGCTCCGGAATGCCTCGTTGCCCGTGTGATCCCCGATGACCAGAAACCGCGCGCTCGGATAGTCGCCGACCACCCGACCGGCCGCTTTCAGGAACGTCGTGTAGTCCTTTTGCGGCGCCAGGCGGCCGATCATGCCGACGAGCCGCGCATCCGGCGGGAACGCGAACGATTCCAGGAGCTGCCGTCTGGCCGCGTGGCGATCGACCGGGGTCGTCTCGATGCCATCGTAGACCACCGAGCCGCGGGAGGCCGGCACCGCATAGTCGAATGCGCTCCAGGCGTCGCGCGAGACGAAGATGAACCGATCGACGGCCCACAGCACCGGCTTGTCGTGGCGCGCGATGTGCGGATGCGGGTTCCGGATGTGGCAGATCACCGGGAGCCGGGCGAGGCGGGCCGCCGGCGCGGCGCGGAGACCGGCCAGGAGATCGGAGCAGTGCACCAGGTCGATGCCGAGCTGCCGGAGCTGCCGCGCGAGCCGCCAGGAGGTGCGGAGAAACGCACCCGGGTGACGGTAGCTCAGGTCCACGGTGTCGTAGACGACGGTCTCGAAGGCGGCGGCACGAAAGAACGACTGGACCGTCTCGGCTTCGCGCCGGCAGAACACCACGTGCCGATACTCGGGCCCCTGGAGACACTGCACGATCCGGCGCGTGGCGATCTCGGTGCCGGCCACGGTTGGCCACGCCAGGATGTGCGCGATGCGGTGGGCCACCGACCCAGTATGCGGTCCGCGCCCCAACGTATAAAAGGCCGATCTGACCGGCACGGAAGACGCTCCGCGACAGGCGATCCCCGCGCGGGTGATCCGCTCACACGGGTGATACGATGGTCGCGTGGTCCCATCGCGCGCCCTCTGCAGCCTCGTTCTCGTGCTGGTCCTGGCCGGCGGGGCGGCCGCGCAGACCGCGCCGGCCGGGCCCGCGCGGTTCGCGGTCACCGAGGGCACCCTCGACAACGGCCTCCGGGTCCTGATCCAAGAAGACCCGCGCAACCCGGTCGTGGCGGTACAGATCTTCTACCGGGTCGGCTCGCGCAACGAGCTGCCCGGCGCCACCGGCCTCGCCCACTTCCTCGAGCACATGATGTTCAAGGGCACGCCGACCCGCGGGCGCGGGGAGATCTCGCGTCTGATCGAGCAGAACGGCGGGCGCGACAACGCGTTCACCAGCAAGGACGTGACCGGCTACTACGTGAACATCGCGGCCGACAAGCTCGACCTCGTGCTGGACATCGAGGCCGACCGGATGCGGAACCTGCTCCTGGACCCGGCGGAGATCGACGCCGAGCGGCAGGTGGTGATGGAGGAGCGCCGCTCGCGCATCGACGACGACCCCGAGGGCGTGGTCTACGAGGCCATGAACTCGCTCGCCTACGTCGCCCATCCCTATCGCGCCCCCATCATCGGATGGATGTCGGACATCGCCCGCATCAACCGGGGCGAGCTGCGGGCGTTCTACGACACCTACTACCAGCCCAACAACGCGATCCTGGTCATCGCGGGCGACGTGAAGGCCCCCGACGCGCTCGCGATGGTGCGGCGGCACTTCGGGCCCATCCCGCGCGGGGCCACCCCGCCGCCGATGACCGCGGTGGAGCCGCCCCAGCAGGACGAGCGGCGGCTTGTGCTCCGCAAGGCGGATGCCCGGCTGCCGATGGTGAACATCGCCTGGCACGTGCCCAACTACACCTCGCCGGACGCGCCCGCGCTGGAGGTCCTCTCCACGCTGCTCTCGGAGGGGCGCGCGTCGCGGCTCTATCGGCGGCTCGTGTACGAGAAGCGGATGGCGCTCGGCGCGGGGGGCGAGTACTCCTACACCTCGCTCGATCCGCCGCTCTTCTGGTTCTACGCCACGCTCCTCCCCGGACAGAGCCCGGAGGCGATGGAGCAGGCCCTGCTCGCCGAGGTCGAGCAGCTCAAGCGGGAGCCGGTCCCGACCGAGGAGCTGCAGCGGGCGCGCAACCAGATCGAGGCCGCGTTCGTGTGGCAGCAGGACTCCGTGTTCTCGCGCGCCTCGGTGCTCGGCCGTTACGAGCTGATGGGCTCCTGGCGGCTGCTGGAGGACTTCCTCCCCAAGGTGCGCGCGGTGACGGCGGCCGACGTCCAGCGGGTGGCCCAGCGCTACTTCGTGGTCGATCACCGGAACGTCTCGGTGCTGCTGCCCGTTCCGGCCGCGGGCGCCGACAAGCCGGCCGACGCGAAGGGCTCGCGATGAGCGGGCCCCGGCGCGCGGCGTCCGGTCTCCTGGGGGTCATGCTCGCCGGCATCTGCCTGGCCGGCGCCGTCCTGGCGGCGGGCCCGCTGGCCCACCGCGAAGTGCTGCCGAACGGGGCGGTGCTCATCGTGGCCGAGCGACCGGCCATCCCGATCGTCGTGGTCCGGGTGTCGATGCCGGGCGGTGCGGTGCGGAATCCCGCCGACGCGCCGGGGCTGGCGAACCTCACCGCGGAGCTCGTCACGCGGGGAACCGCCCATCGCTCGGGCCCGGAGCTGGACCGGGCCATCGAGTTCGTGGGCGGCGGTCTCGACGCGGGGGCCGGGCGCGACAGCGTCATCGTCACCCTGTCGGTGCTGAAGAAGGACCTCTCCCTCGGCCTGGACCTGCTCGCCGAGGTGCTGCGCGAGCCCGCGTTCCCGGCCGACGAGCTGGCGCGAAAGGTAGCCGACATCCAGGCCTCGCTGCGGCGGGCCGAGCAGAACCCGGACACCGTGGCCGCGCGGACGCTCGGGCCCCTGATGTTCCCGGGGCATCCCTACGGGCTGCCCCCCGCCGGCACGGTGGAGTCGGTGGGCAGGCTGACCCGCGAGCAGGTCGTGGCCTTCCACCAGCGGTACTACCGTCCGGACGGCGCCAGCATCGTGGTGGTGGGCGACGTGACCACCGCGGAGATCCGCCAGGCTCTCCGGCAGCGTCTGGCGGGCTGGAAGGCGCCCGCCACGCGGCTGCCCGCAGTTCCGCGCCCGGCGATCACGGTCCCCGCGCAGACCCGGACCATCACCCGGGACCTGACCCAGACCACCGTGCTGCTCGGGCGGCCCTCGATCCGGCAGGACGATCCCGACTACTACCCACTGGCGGTCGCCACCTACGTCCTGGGCGGCGGCTCCGCCTCGCGGCTCTATACCCGGGTACGGGAAGAGAGGGGCCTGGCCTACTCGGTCTACGCGAGCGTGCAGCCGGGGCGCTACGGCGCCTCCTACGTGGTGTCGCTCCAGACACGCACCGACGCGGTCGCGGAGGCCCTGCGGCTGGTACGCGAGGAGATGAGCCGGATGGGCCGGGAGCCCATCGCGGCGGCCGAGCTCGAGCTGGCCAAGTCGTACCTCATCGGCAGCTTCCCGCTGCGGCTCGACACCTCGGGCAAGCTGGCGAGCTTCCTGGGGGCCGTCGAGGACAACGGGCTGGGCCTCGACTACGCGGAGACCTACAAGGCGCGGATCGCCCGGGTCACCACCGCGGACGTGCAGCGGGTGGCCGCGAGGTACCTCGACCCGGCGACCTTCAGCAGCGTGATGGTGGGGAAGTAGCCCCGCTCACCACCACCAGCCCGGCCAGTAGGGGCCGCGCGGGCCGTAGTAGAAGGGATCGTAGAAGTACGGACCGTACGGCCACCCCCAGAACGGCGAGTAGGGGTACTGCTGGACGACATCCGGCGGCCACAACCGGATACGCTCCACCGTGATGACCGGATACCGGTAGGGCAGCTCGCCCACCTTGCGATCCTCGACGCCGGCCACGGTGCCGATCACGGTGACCCGTCGGCCGGGAGCGTAGACCGCCGGATCCAGAAAATCGGGCGAGCGCAGGAGCAGCCGACCGGCGGAGCGGTCGCTGTACTCCGGCGCGTCGCCATCGTCGAGACGACGGGCGAGCAGCTCGATCTCGGTCTGGCCGGGCCTGGGCTGGGTGGAGAGGATCTCGCCGCCGACGATCACCCGGGCGCCCTGATAGGCGGCGGGGTCCCGCCGCAGATCCTCGGCGGTGATGGCGGTGTTCACGTCGCGCATCACCTCTTTCGGGAACGCGGACGCGCACCCGCCGAGCAGCACCGCGAGCGCGACGGGAAGCCACCACCGTTGCATGGCTCACGATACTCCGCCGGCGCAGGGCGTCGCAACCGCTGTGCTACAATGCGCACCACATGAGGCGGGCTCGCTCATGCCGGTGGTGGATCCCGATGCTGGCCGCCGCCCTGTCGCTCACGTCCGCCCCTCCTCTCGACGCGCTGCTGCTCACCCTGTCGCCCCGCGATCGCGACGAGGCCGTCCGAGCCGGACGACGCAGCATCACCGACGAGCACTGGGGCGGGGAGTGGCGAGTCGACGGCGGCGGCGGACAGGAGCTGACCGTGATGACGCCGTTCCACCGCCTGGCCCTGGCCGCGCGAAACTCCGCGTTCCAGGACCGGGAGCTCAAGCCGCGCGAGGTGGAGTCGACGCTGAAGGACCAGGAGGGCAAGCTCGTGTTCTGGGCCACGCTGCGGGGCCCCCGCGTGGACTTCGCGCGCCACTACGAGCCGGTGCTGCTGTCCCGACAGCAGGAGATCAAGGCCTCGTTCACCCAGAACGAGCGCACCGCCGCGAAGGGCGAGGACGGGCAGTACACCGCGCGCTGCCTCTACGTGTTCCCGGGGGCCGGGGTGGATCCGAAGGGCACCGTGACCCTCCTGGTGCGCGACATCGAGGACCGGCCGGTGGCCAGGTTCACGGTGGACCTGGCGAGCATGCGCTGATGGTCAGCGCGGAGCGCTTCGCCCAGGGCCTCACGGTGGGTGACTACGTGGCCCGGATGCGCACGAACCGGGAGCGCTTCGCCCGCCTGCTGGAGGAAGCCCCGGTGACGTCCGAGGATCGGGAGGCGATGGCCGGGCTCGCGCGGAAGGTGAAGATCCTGGTGATCACCGAGGACTGGTGTCCCGACTCGCTCCGGACCATCCCGCCGGTGGCCCGGCTGGTGGACGGCCTGCCGAACGTGGAGATGCGGATCTTCCTGCGCGACGCGAATCCGGACGTGATGGACCGGTACCTCAAGCGCGGACAGTTCCGCGCCATCCCGGTCCTCGCGGTGTTCGACGAGGACATGCACGAGATCGGTCGCCTGATCGAGGTGAAGATGAACGCGATCGGTCAGCTTCGCACCCTGCTCGACGTCTGAAGGAGGATTTCCATGAAAGCGATTCGCGTCCACACACCGGGCGGCCCCGAGGCCATGAAGCTGGAGGAGGTCCCGGCGCCCACGCCCGCCGCCGGCCAGGCCCAGGTGAAGCTCGAGGCCTGCGGGGTCAACTACATCGACGTCTACTTCCGCACCGGCGCCTACAAGGCGCCCCTGCCGCTCACGCCGGGCATGGAAGGCGCCGGCACCGTCACCGCGGTGGGCCCCGGCGTGACCGACGTGAAGGTGGGCGATCGGGTGGCGTGGACCGGCATCATCGGATCCTACGCCCAGAGCCTGGTGGTCCCGACCGACCGGCTGGTCGCGCTGCCGGCCGAGCTGTCCTTCAAGGACGGCGCCGCCGCCATGCTGCAGGGCCTCACCGCCCACTACCTGGTGACCTCCACGTGGCCGCTCAAGAAGGGGGAGACCGCACTCGTGCAGGCCGCGGCGGGCGGGATGGGCCTGCTGCTCTGCCAGATGGCCAAGATGCGCGGCGCCACCGTGATCGGCACGACCTCCACCGAGGAGAAGGCGGCGCTCGCGAAGGCGGCGGGGGCGGATCACGTGATCATCTACACGAAGCAGGACTTCGAGCCCGAGGTGAAGCGCCTCACCGGGGGCCGGGGCGTGGACGTGGTCTACGACGGCGTGGGAGCGAGCACCTTCGACAAGGGGCTCGCCTGTCTGCGGCCGCGCGGGCTCATGGCGCTGTTCGGGGCGGCGAGCGGGCCGGTGCCTCCGCTCGATCTCCAGCGGCTCAACGCGGGCGGCTCGCTCTTCGTCACGCGGCCGAGCCTGAACCACCACATCGCCACCCGCGCCGAGCTGGTGGAGCGCTCGCGCGATGTGCTGGGCTGGATCCGCGACGGGAAGCTGAAGCTCCGGATCGAGCACCAGTTCCCGCTCGAGCAGGCCGCCGAGGCCCACCGCCAGCTGGAGGGTCGCAAGACCACCGGCAAGATCCTTCTGATCCCATGACCCGCGGTCGCCACGCGGGGCGGCCGGGCGTACGCGGAGCCGGCCCGCCCCGCGGCGGCTGACCGGACCATTCACCAGGCACCTGCCATGATCAAGTGGCTGCTGGTCGGCCTCATCGCCGTCCTGGTGCTGGTCGTCGGAGCGCTGCTGGCGGTGCCGATGCTGCTCGACACCCCCGCGATGCAGGCCTACGTCCAGCAGGCCGCCAGCCACGCCCTCGGTCGCCCGGTGAAGTTCGGGAAGGTCTCGATCTCCGCCTTCCCGCTGCCGAGCGTGCGGCTGCGGCAGCTGCAGGTGGCCGAGGACCCCGCCTTCGGCACCGCCCCGTTCGTGACGGTGGGCCGGGGCCGGCTGCGCATCCGGCTGCGCCCGCTGTTGCAGGGCCGCGTGGAGCTCGCGGACCTGACCCTGGACGAGGCGCGCGTCCACGTGGTGGAGGACCCCGGCGGGCGCCTGAACGTCGCCACCCTCGGGCCCGCGCCCGGGCCGGCGCCGACCGCCCCGTCTCCGCGGGTCGGCGGGGGCCGCCCCGGCCCGGCCGCGGCCGGGGGCGTCCTCCTCTCGCGGGTGCGGATCACCAACAGCGCGGTCGAGTACCAGAAGCTGACGGCCAGCGGGCAGCCCCCGCCGCCACTGGTCCTGGACCGGATCGACGTGTCGCTCACCCAGGGCGCGCTCGGCGAGCCCATGAAGGTCACGGGCAGCGCGCTGGCCCCGGGCGGGATCAAGCTCACGATCGCGGAGGGCACCGTCAGCGTGCCCCCCGGCCGATCGCCCGCGGACGGTCAGGTGAAGGCCACCGTCGACGTGGAGGGCCGTGACGTGCGCGAGGCGCTGGCGGCAGTGGCGCCGGGGCCGGCGGTCTCGGGCCCGGTCAAGGGGCGCCTCCAGGTGTCGGGGACGCCGGCCCGGCTGACCGCCACCGGGGCGCTGGCGTTCCAGCGCCTCACCGTCGCCCAGAGGCAACCGCGCTGTCCCGACCCCAAGCCGCGCACCCTGGTGCTCGACGACGTCCGCATGCCGGTCGTCTACACGCCGGCGCAGATCGAGAGCCGGCCGGTCCAGAGCCAGGTGGCCAAGGGCACCGTCGCGTTCCATCTCGTCATGGCGCTGGGGCCGGGCCGCACCGTCACCCTGCGCGACATCCACGTGAAGGGGGTCCAGCTCGAGCCGATCCTGGTCGACTTCTTCTGCCAGCGGGACGCGGTGACCGGCCCGCTCGATCTCGACGGGCAGATGAGTCTCCGGCTGCCCGAGGGCCTGCGCACGCTCGACGGCTCGGGCCGCCTCGCGATCGGAGCCGGACGCGTGGTCGGCACCGACCTGCTGAACGCGGTGAGCCGCGCGCTGGCCCTGACCGACATCGTGTCGGGCCTCGCGGCCCAGGGGTCGCGCGGCCGACCGAGCGCGGGCTCGCCGCTGAATTTCGATTCGATCACCGCCACCTACCGCATCGTCGACGGCGTGCTGCGCACCGACGACCTGCTGTACGTGGCGCGCGACCTGCGCGTGAGCGGCGCCGGCACCTACGGGGTGGTGGACGGGCGCATCGCGATGGACGTCACGGTGACCCAGGGATCGAATCGCGTGAAGGCTCGCGTGGGGGGCGGACCCGGCAACCTCAGCATCGTCCCGACCGACCTGCGGCTGAAGGAGCCGAAGGACCTCAGAAAGGCGCTGGATCGGCTGCTGCGCTGAAGCGCGCGCCGCCCAGCTTGCCCGCCTCCACCAGCCCGACGAAGAACTCGTAGAGCTGGTTGTACTCGTCGTAGCGCGCTTGCCCGAAGCGGGCCACCGTCTGCGCGCGCAGGCCCCGGTACATGCGCAGGCGCTCGCGCAGGATGCAGATCCACTCCTCGGAAAGCTCCTCGGCCGCGATGCCGCGAAAGCCCGCGCGCGCCAGCAGGGCGCGGTAGCCCTCGACGCCCTGGAGGCTCACCGCGGCCATCCACTCGAAGAGCCGGCGCCGCTCGTTGTCGGCGAGCCGGGGCCGCGCGATCCAGTCGGTGAACGCGAGCCGCCCCCCCGGCCGGAGCACTCGCGCGCACTCGGCCAGCACCGCCGCCTTGTCCGGGACGTGGAGCAGGCCTTCCTGGCTCACCGCGGCGTCGAACACGTGAGACCGGAAGGGCAGGCGCTGGGCGTCGCCGCGCACGTGGCGGACCAGCGGCTGCAGGCGCACCAGCGCGGTGAGCCGCGCCCCGGCCGTGCAGCGCGAGTGGGTGAGGTCGACCCCGGTGACCCGCACTCCGTAGCGGTGGGCCAGCACGCGCGCCGGCCCGCCCAGGCCCGCGCACACGTCGAGCACGGCCATGCCGGGGGCGATGGCGGCGCGGTGGGCCAGCGCCTCCACCGCGGCGAGGCCGCCGTAGTGGTCCTGATCCCACTGCCAGAGATCCTCCGGCTCGAGCGCGCCCCGCGCGCCCGCGCCGGCGCGCGCGCACTCCAGCACCTGGGCCTCGTTGATCGGGTGGCGGTCGTAGAACGCGACGACGTCGGGAGCGGGCTCGCGCACGTCGCGCAGTGTAGGGGAAGGCTGCCTTGAAGTCACGGGAGGCGTATGGTAGAAGGAGTCGTTTCCATCGCCACCAAGGAGACTTGCAGATCATGACGGACGCCGCGGTCAACCCCCTGAAGGCCGGTCTCGAGGACGTCGTCGTCTCTCCCTCCGAGATCTGCTTCATCGATGGACACAAGGGCCGCCTGATCTACCGGGGGTACGACGTCGACGACCTGGTGGCGCACTCGACCTTCGAGGAGGTGACCTTCCTGCTCTGGCAGGGGCGGCTGCCGACCCGCAAGGAGCTGGACGCCCATCTCAAGGCGCTCGCCTCCACCGCCAACCGCCGGCTGCCGCCGAAGCTGCTGTCGATGCTGAAGATGTTCCCCCGGAAGACCACGCCGATGGAGGTGCTGCGCACCGGCGTCTCCGCGCTGTCCGCGTTCGATCCCGACGCCGCCGACAACAGCCGCGAGGCGACGCTGCGCAAGTCGCTGCGCCTGACCGCCCAGCTGCCCACCCTGGTGGCGGCGTGGGAGCGGATCCGGCACGGCAAGCCCCCGGTGGCGCCGAATCCACGCCTGAACCTGGCCGGCAACTTCCTCTACATGATGAGCGGCAGGAAGCCGAGCCCGCTCGCGACCAAGACCTTCGATATCGCGCTCATCCTCCACGCCGACCACGAGTTCAACGCCTCCACCTTCGCGGCCCGCGTCACCGCGGCCACGCTCTCCGACGTGCATTCCGCGGTGGTGTCCGGCATCGGCGCGCTCAAGGGGCCGCTCCACGGCGGCGCCAACGAGCAGGTGATGCGGATGGTGGAGCAGATCAAGGATCCGGCCAGGGCGGACGCGTGGATCCGCAAGGCGCTCGCCGACAAGGCCCGCATCATGGGCTTCGGCCATCGGGTGTACCGCGTCGAGGACCCGCGGGCCAAGCACCTCAAGCGCCTTGCCCTCGAACTGGGTCAGCAGATACACGACACCAGCAAGGTGGAGATCCTCGACACGGTGGTGAGGGTCGTGAGCGCCGAGAAGCACATCTTCCCCAACGTCGACCTCTACTCGGGCGCCGCCTACTGGGCGATGGGGATCCCCACCGACCAGTTCACGCCCATCTTCGCGATGAGCCGCATCGCGGGGTGGACCGCGCACGTGCTGGAGCAGCACGGCAACAACCGGCTGATCCGGCCGCGCTCGGACTATACGGGGCAGCTCGACCTCAAGTACGTCCCGCTCTCCGAGCGGTAGCCGCACGCGGCTGACCAGCGTCGTCCTGGTCGTCCACAACCAGCTCGCGCTCACGCGCGCCTGCCTGGAGAGCCTCCGCACCAGCACCCGGCCGTTCGAGCTGTGCGTGGTGGACAACGCCTCCTCGGACGACACCCCGCGCTTCTTCCGGGAGTGGGCGGGCGGCCCCCTGCGGTACCACCGCAACGAGGACAACGTGGGCCTGATCCGAGCCCTGAATCAGGGCGCGCGGACCGCCACCGGCGATCGGCTCTGCTTCCTGCACAACGACACCGAGCTGCGCGAGCCGCGCTGGCTGGAGCGCCTGGAGGCCGCGGTGGACGGACCCGGTCGCATCGGGCTGGCCGGCCTCTACGGCGTGCGCCGGCTGCGGCGCGACGGCCGCTACGTCGGCCGCACCATCGTGCACGCGCTGGAAGGCCACCCCACGATCCGCGAGCCGGTCGTGGAGGTGGCGGCGGTCGACGGCGTGTGCCTGTACGTGCCCCGGACGATCCTGGAAGGGGTCGGGGGCTTCGACGAGGGCTACGGGTTCTTCCACGGCTACGATCGCGACCTGTCGTTCGCGGTGCGCGAGGCGGGCTGGCGGTGCGCGGTGGTGGACGCGCCGTTCGTCCACCGGGGCGGAGGCACCCGGACCGGAGAGGGCGCGCCGGTGGCCGCCGCGCAGGACCTGGCCCAGCGCCGCGCCGCGCTCGCCCGCTTCGCCGCCAAGTGGCGTCGCCGGCTGCCGTGCGACGTGCGCCCGCCGGCGGCGCGCCTGCGCGATTGGCTGCGACCGGCCCGGACGGTATGATGGCGTGCATGATTCCCTTCGCGAAGGGCCACGGGCTGGGCAACGACTACATCGTGATGAACGAGGCCGACCTGCCGTCGGCGCTCACCGCCGCGCAGGTCACGCGGATCTGCGACCGGAACTGGGGGGTGGGCTCGGACGGGATCCTGCTGCTCACCCCCGCGTGGGACGGCGCGGACTTCGGGCTCCGCATCCTGAACCCGGACGGCAGCGAGGCCGAGAAGTCGGGCAACGGGCTCCGCATCTTCGCCAAGTATCTCCACGACCACGGCTTCGCCAAGAAGCCCACCTTCACGGTGGCCACCAAGGGCGGCCGCGTGGAGTGCACCTGCCACGTGACGGACGGGCGCATGAACGTGGTGACGGTCGAGATGGGCCGCTGCACGTTCGTGGCGCCCGAGATCCCGATGAAGGGAAGCGGGGAGGCGGTCCGGGTGCCGCTCGACGTGGACGGCACGCGGCTCACCGTGACCGCGGTCTCGGTGGGCAACCCGCACTGCGTCATCTTCACCGACCGCCTGGACGAGGCCCTCGTGCGGCGCCTCGGCCCGCGGGTGGAGCATCACCCCGCGTTTCCGAACCGGATCAACGTGCAGTGGGCGAAGGTGGCGTCCCGCTCGGCGGTCGACATCATGATCTGGGAGCGCGGCGCGGGATGGACGCTCGCGTCGGGCTCGTCGTCGAGCGCGGTGGCCTGCGCGGCGGTGAAGAACGGCCTCTGCGACCACGGGCTCGTGACGGTCCGGATGCCGGGCGGCGAGCTGTCGATCGACGTGCGGCCCGACTGGTCGATCCGGCTCAAGGGGGCGGTGGAGGAGGTCTACACCGGCACCCTCACCGCCGACTTCGAGGCGACCCTGCGCGCGCTCTGACGCGCGGCTTCTGAGCCACCCCTCACCCCGGCCCTCTCCCCTGAGGGGAGAGAAAGGAGGCGCGCCTTCCACTCTCTCCCTGTGGGGTTTGCTCGCCTCTCCCCGGCGGGGAGAGGGCGGGGTGAAGGGAGACGTTACTTCGTCGGAGTCGCCGGCTTGGTCGGCGTCGCCGGCGCCAGGGCCGGCCCCGGCTCGACGCCCAGGACCTTGACGTCGAAGAACAACGTCTTGCCGGCCAGCGGATGGTTCAGATCGAGGACGACCGTGTTCTCCTTGATCTCCTTCACCACCACCGGCCGGGTCTCGCCCGAGCCGCTGCGCGCCATGAGCGGCGTGCCGACCTTCAGCCCTTCCTTCGGGACCGCGTCCTTCGGCACCTCGGTCTGCGCGTTCGGCATCACCGGGCCGTAGGCGTCCTCCGGCTTGACGACGACCTTCTTCTCCTCGCCCGCGTGCATGCCGATCAGCTCGCGTTCGAGGCCGGGGATGATCTGCCGCTGTCCCTGGGTGAAGGTCAACGGGTTCTTGCCCTTGTTGCTGTCGAGGACCTGACCGGACTCGTCCTTGAGCGTGTACTCGATGCTGACGTTGGAGCCGTTCTCGACCGCGCGCATCGGGGGGTTCTGCGCCATCGCTGCGGGCGCGAGCAGCAGCACGAAAGCGGCTGCGAGCTTGCCGATGAGTTTCATCATCACCACCTCCAGGCGCGCACCAGAGCAGCGACAGCGCGCGATTCCCCGACCGTACACCCGGCCCCGTCGACGCGCAACGCGAGGGAGCCGGCTCCTCATGCTAGAATGGCCGGACCTTGAGAGCCTTCTGTGCCTGGTGCCAGCGGGAGGGGGGCCCGTCCTTTCTCGGGGAGCGGGAGCCGTTCGAGGACGACAGCGAGACTCACGGGGTCTGTCGGCGCCATCTGCAGTACATCCTCGCCGCCCTGCCGTCGCAATCGTTCCCGGACGTCACCTACCTGGTCGTGGTGCGTCGGGGGGAGGATGCCCTGCACGAGTACCTCGAGCGCGCATTCCTGGGCGTCCGGGGCGTGAAGGTCATCATGGACCGGCGGGAGCGGGAGCGCCGGAGCTCGGCCGGCGGGACCGCCGCCGACCGCCGGCAGCACGAGCGGCGCCAGCCCCGGGGCATCTCCTACGCCCTGGGCTACACCACCGTGCGGTTCGGCCGGGACGGAAGGGCGGACGCGCTCTCCTCGGTCGCCGGCTAGCTCGGCCTACGGGCCAGCCGCTCGAGCGCCAGGGTCGCGAGCCGGGTCACGTGCTCGGCAAACCCCTTGAGAGTGTCGGCCGCTTCGAGACACTGCGCGCGCAGCTGGGCGATCTCCGAACGGGCGGCGCTCAGCTCCTCACGCATCCGCCGATTTTCCTCCACCAGGGCCTCGTGTCGCTGCAACGCCTCGAGGGCCCGCCCGAAGAGGCGCTCGCCTTCCCGTACCCAGCGGATCAGGTCCGGTGGCAGATCGCCGCTCATGCTAGCGGCATCCGATGCGCTCGGTGCTGATCACGAAGTTGTCGAAATAGCGATCCTGAGGCTGCGGGGAGCCCGAGTTCCAGTAGTTCTCGATGTAGACCGCGTTGATGCCGTATTCGGTGAACCGGCCCATCCAGCCGAGGCCGCTCAGGCGCGCCTCGGGGCGATCGTTGATCCAGAGCTCGAAGGCGCCGTTGCCCCGACCCGGATCGTTGAGACGCGCCCGCGCCTCCACGCAGTACCAGCGCCCGATGTGCTCGGAGTCGAAGAGGGGGGTCTTGCTCCAGGTCCGCCCCACGAAGTCGAGGTTGGCGAAGTCGTTGTAGTACTCGGTCAGCAGTCGCCCGCGAAAGCCCACGCCCGAGGCGGGCTCGAGCCACAGGTTGTCGAGCGGATCGTCCGGGCTCCAGACGTGGGCGATCATGGCCTGGGCCCAGTCCTGACTGGCGAGACTCTGAGCCCGGGACATCTTGTTGCCGCCACCGCCGATCCACCGCGGCGAGTACTTGACGAACACGCGCCAGTAGATGTCCCGGTAGATCGTGCGGCCGTCATCCACCGGGCGGAAATCGGGCGCCGGAACCTTGCCGAACCGAACGTGCAGGAAGCCGGCGTTCACCTGGCCGGTGTCGAAGTGCGCCCGCATGCCGTGGGATCCGCCGTAGCCGACCCCGGGCAAGCGCTCGAAGCTGTCCCGGCTGCCGAAGTCCGAATACCGCTTCAGGCGGTCCTGCTCGAAGTCGTCGCACCAGATCCAGGCCGGCTTCGGCTGGGTGCATTCCACCGGGTTCCAGGCGAGGGGCTCCACCGTCACGGCCATGGTGGCCGTCTTCCCCTCGCTCGCGGCCAGGATCTGCGTCGTCCCCGGGGTCACGGCGGTCAGGACGCCGTCCGGGGAGACGTAGGCAACGGCCGGGTTGCTGCTGGTGAAAGTGAGACCGCGCTCGGCCAGCGCCTGCCCATGGGCGTCGCGGGGCAGGGCGACCAGCAGCACGCTCTCGCTGGCGCGGAGGGTCACCGCCGGCGGAGTGAGGGTCAGGGCGGCGACGGGGGCGTCCGAGCGGATGGGCACGTCCGCGGAGCTGCAGGCGGCGGCCAGCATCGCCACCGCCAGAAGGATCCGGAGCCGCATCGTGGCGGGGATCATCTCACAAGCGTCAAGGGCAGTGCGACCAGAGCGGCCTCTCCCCTTTGCGTACGATGGGCGAGCACCGCTAGAGTGTGATGCCCGAGTCGCACACACCACCCGCAGCGCGAGCGACGCTGGTTCACCAGTTCGGGCTCGCGGGATCAGGAGCGGAGCATGCGCCGCGAACGCTACGACTCGATTCTCGAGCCGTGGCTCGACAAGCCGATTGTCCTTCTCGAAATCGGGGTCAAGAACGGCGGCTCGCTGCTCCTATGGCACGACTACTTTCCCGCGGGAACTATCGTCGGCATCGACATCGCCCTTCCGAAGGACTTTCACCCTCCCGAGCGCATCCATCTCTTTCAAAGCAGCCAGGCAGATCGACCGTTCCTTTCACGCGTGGCCAACCAGGTTGCTCCGGCAGGGTTCGACATCGTCATAGATGACGCGTCGCATCTGGGCGCACTGACTCGGATCGCGTTCTGGCACTTGTTCGACATTCATCTGAAGCCGGGTGGACTCTATGTGATCGAGGGTTGGGGAACCGGCTATTGGGAGGACTGGCCAGACGGCCGCGCTCTGAATCTGGAGGTACTATGCTGGTCCGGGAAAACAGGCGGCTCCGCTCTGGATGAGGATCGCCGGCAAACTGGGGCTGAAACGTCCCGTTCCGAGCCACCGGTACGGGATGGTTGGATTCGTCAAGCAGCTCGTGGACGAGCAAGGCGCGTCCGACGTCACGAGGCAGCGGTGGGATGGCAAACCGAAAAGGCAATCGAAGTTTGAAAGTCTCCTTGTTACGCCTGCCCTCGTGTTTGTCAGGAAGAGCAGCCATGGCCCGATGCCGCCCCTTGAAACCCTCTGCGTAAGCCGCTAAGATCCCTCGCACGGACGATTAGCTCAGTCGGCAGAGCACCGGCCTCACATGCCGGGGGTCACTGGTTCAAGTCCAGTATCGTCCACCAATGATTTCCACCGCGGCCCGGGTGGGCCACCATCCGGGCCTGCGATCAAACGATGCTAGCGGCAAGGGGCCTTCGCTGGTATCTCCGCACCAACCTGCGGGGACGAACCCGTCTAACCGGATTTCTGACCCGCAACCTGCCCGTCTTCTGGTCGGTGCCGGTGCACATCTGCGACTATCCGCCCATCTACGTCGACCTGCGAACGGATCATGCCCGCTTCTTGCTGCGGGGCGAGCCATGGCCGGCCCCGCCGCGCGAGCAGGCCGAGCAGACGGTGATGCGACGGCTGGTACGTCCGGGCGACGTCGCCTTCGACATCGGAGCGAACGTCGGTCTTCATTCGGTCCTGCTGTCCCGCCTGGTCGGGCCGACGGGGCACGTCGCGGCCTTCGAGCCGAACGCCGCACTCGTGCCGAACCTCCGGCGGACCCTGCGGCCACTCGGAAATGCTTCACTGTTCGACTGCGCACTGTCCGACGATGTCGGACCGGCCCAGTTCTTCGTGCCGGCCGACAACATGAAGGCGAGTCTCGCGAACTGGACTGATCGTGCAGCCGATGGAGAAGCCCGCGAGGTGACGTGCCAGCGGGCTCGGCTCGATGACCTCCCGGCGGCGGGGGCCGTCCCGCAGCCCGACTTCATCAAGTGCGATGTCGAAGGCGCCGAGCTGCTGGTCTTCCGCGGGGCCCGTCGGCTGCTCGATCGTCCCGACGCCCCGATCGTGCTCTTCGAGATCAACGGACACACCGCGGCCGGCTTCGGGCTCGACCCGATGGAGGCCAAGAACTTTCTCGAACATTTCGAGCTCCCCGAGTACGCCTTCTACCAGGTGCGCGCGGACGGCTCGTTGTTGCGGCTCGGCACGTCGAATCCCTGGTCCAACGTCCTCGCGGTCCCGCGCTCGAGGCTCGCAGAGCTGTCGGAGCTCGGCGCGCCGGTCGTGAACGCGGGCTGAGCACCCTCCCGGGCGGCGTGGGCCGGACACTGATCCAGGCGCTCGGCGCCTGCACCATCGTCGGGTTCTTCCTGACCGCGTTCACTCCGGCGGTGGATCTGCTGGAACGTCTCACGGCTCCGGAGGAGCCGGCGCAGCGCGCAGAGGCGATCGTGGTCCTCGGCGTCGGGGGCGTGGCTCCCGGAGGAGGCCTGACCGACAGGTCGCTACGCGCCACCCTGGAAGGAATCCGGCTCTACCGTGAGGGCTGGGCTCCGCTGCTGGTGCTTTCCGGAGCAGCGTCGGGATCGCGACGTGCGGAGGCCGAGGTGCGGGCCGAGCTGGCCCGACAGCTGGGCGTGCCGGCGTCTTCGATCCTCACCCTGTCGACCGCCAACACCACGCGCGACGAGGCGCTGGGCATCCGGGCTCTTCTGGAGCCGCGCGCCGTCCGTCGGATCCTGCTGGTAGTGGAAGCCCCGGCGAGGATGCGGGCGAGTGAAGCGTTCTCCCGCGTTGGGTTCCAGGTCGCCACGGCATCCTCGAACCCCGGTGCCGCGGTGCTTCGGAATCCCGAGGACCGGCTGCACGAGCTGAAGCAGCTCGGCCTCGAGCTGGCGGCCCGCGCCTACTACCGGGTGATGGGATACCTGTAGCTCGGGATGGGCTCCGGCATGCTGTTGCTCGTGGTGGCCGGCATGACGTCTCTAGGGGCCGGCCTGGCACTTCGCCGATCTGGTGTCGACACCCGAGGTCTCGGGGCCACGCTGGGTGAGGTGTTCGCGCTTGCGGGGACGGTGACCCTCTTCTACCTGGCGAACGTCACCTTGGGGCTGGGCATCGTGCTGGGCGTTCGGAGCCTCTCGTCGCACTTCATCTCCGCCTACCTGCTCGATGACAGCTCGCTGCTGGTGCTCTCCCTCTTGCAGGGCGTCGTCTTCTTTTGCTGGCGTCGCCGGCGCTCAGGGTAGGGGCCGGTCGGAGAAGTCGGAGAAGGGCGGGCGCGGAAAGGAACGCGCAGCGACGAAGGCGCGGCGGGGTCAGCTGCGCGAAGTCTTGTCCAGCGTGAGCGCGTGGTCGACCACGGATCGGAGCTGATCGAGGGAGAAGGGCTTGGACAGGACGAAGTCGACACCCTTCGCCAACGCGTCTTCTGGGCCCATGCGATCGCCGTAGCCGGTCATCAAGGCCACGTGGGTGCCCGGCCACCGCTCCTTGAGGCGACTGGCGACCTCGAGCCCGGAGATGCCGGGCAATCCGAGGTCGACCATCGCGAGGTCGAACGTCCGTGTCCCGAGCTCCACCAGAGCGGATTCGCCATCCGGCACGGTGACCACGGTGTAGCCGTGGCGGCTCAGGAGCTCACGGAGCACCTCCCGCACCTCCTCGGAGTCGTCGACGACCAGGATCTTGGCGCCCGATCGCGTGGCGGGCGCGGGTGCCGCGGCGGGGGCGGCGGCGGGTGCGGGTGCCGCCACCCGCGCGGGTGCCGACGCCGGCACCGGCTCGGCCACCGGCGACTCGGGCGGTAGCCACACCGTGAACGCGGTTCCCTTGCCGACCTCGCTCTCCACCGTGATCTCGCCGCCGTGTCGGTCGACGATGGCGTAGGCCCCGCTGAGGCCGAAGCCCTTGCCCTTCTCTCGTTTGGTGGTGAAGAACGGGTCGAACACGCGCAGGCGCACCTGCTCGCTCATGCCGATCCCGGTGTCGATCACCTGGCAGAAGACCCGGCCGTCCTCGTAGCCGGTGCGGAAGGTCAGGTTCCCGCCCTCCGGCATGGCATCGAGCGCATTGAGGGCCATGCTGGTCAGCACCTGGCGGAGCTCGGCCATGTCGCCCGCGACGGCCGGCACCGGTCCCGTCTCGCAGCGGATCTCCCCGGACAGGCCGCGCGCGGCGATCTGCTGGTTCCAGCGCGAGCGCGCGGACGCGGCGATTTCCTCGACGAGCTGATTGATGTCCAGCGACTGGAATGGGCGGGCGGGGCGGGTCCGGCTGAAATCCTGGAAGCGGCGGACGACCCACGCGCCTTCCAGGGCCACCTGCTCGATCATGCGCAGCGAGCGGCGCACGTCGGGGTCCTGCACGTCGGCCAGGAGGAGCTGGGCGCGGGCCAGGATACCGGAGAGGGTGTTGTTGAAGTCGTGAGCGACCTCGCCCGCCATTTCGCGAAAGGCGCGCAGGCGCTCCGTCTGGACGGCCTGGTGGTGGGCGGCGATCAGCCCATCGAGCAACGCGCGAATCTCGCCGAGCGCAGACCCGCCGCTGGACTCCGCGGCCTTCGCTGCGTCGGCCTTGGAACTCATCGGATCAGGACTGGGGCGATCGCGGCTCGCGAGCGAACGGGCTCGACTTGGACGGGCCCTGAAACTTGTGAGCGACCTGGTTCACGAGGTCCTTCATCTCACCCAGCAGCTTCGCGGCGCTCTCGCCGGCTTCGACCTGCTCGGCGCGCAGGCGCTCGTTCTCGGCCTGGAGCGTGGCGATCTCGGCCCGGGCCTCGTCACGCTCACGCAGGGCGGCCTCGGCGGCCGCGCGCTGGCGCTCGACCTCGGAGCGCAACCGGTCGGCCTCGGCCTGGTGCCGCTCGAGGTCGGCCCGCAGCCTCCCCACCTCCTCGCGCAGGGCGCCGTGCTCGTGCCGGGAGGACTCGACGGCGGCTCGAAACCGCTCGTTGTCTTCCATGAGGGTCGTGATGGCTTTCATCACGTCCTGCATCTCGTCCACCCACCGACCCAGGGGGTGTCGCACGCTCACGCTCGCTGCGGGTTCAGCCGCGTTATCCATCGCGCCATCTCCTCGTGTCGGAAGTTCAGGCACCGGGGAAACCATTCTAGTCCCCCCTCGGTCAGGCCTCCATCGCAAAGCCAGGGCCACGTTTCTGCCCACACGTAGCACGCGCTTGGGGGCAGACTTGAGCATCGGCCAGTACTTAGCAACGCATATGCCACGGGCTGTTATGCAGAGAAAACAGGTGGATGGCTATCGAGCGGGAGGGACGGTGCGCAAGAATTGTCAGGGCCAAACCCTCTGGCCGTCACCCCAGATTTGCCCTGACGGGAAGGAGACTATCCGAAGTGGTTCAGGTAGTCGCGGAGCTTGAGGTATTCCGCCCGAGCGAGGTTGGCAAAGACGATCACGGCCCCGCCCGTGTAGGCCTCCCACACGAGCGCCGGGAGGCGCAGCGTCCCGCCCACCTGGGGTCCGGGCAGCTCGACCACGACGACGTCGCCCACCGAGAGATTGCCGTCCAGGGTCAGCCGGCCGCCCGAGGTGCTGAGCTCGACCGTGCGGCCCTGGATCACGTCGGTGTCGACGGCACCGGCCTCGATCCGTACCGGCAGGTTGACCGCCACGCGTCGAGCCCAGCGGCGAATGTCGCCCCGGGCCACGAACGGCGCGATGCGCTCGGCCTCGCCCTCCGCCAGAGTCAGGAAGGAGACGCCGCAGCCGCGCGAGTCGCGACGAGCGACCTTCACGAGCACCTCGAGACGGCCCGTGTCCTTGGGCATGGTCACTCGCAAGGTCAGAGCCGTACCGGGCTCGAGATCCAGGTCGGTGCTGATCCGCATACCCGTCAGGCTGACGTCGATGACCTGGCCCACCCCGACGCGGCCGTCGACGGATTCCAGGATCACGGGCCACGCTGTCCGCATCCTGGGGAACCGGCGGCGGTCCTGCCCGCTCACTCGGGGTAGCCTCCTGGGGCTTATCGTACGCATTACGGGCTGTGGCACCCCTACTTCTTGTCGTCCGCCTGCCTGATGATGACCGCTCCGTGGGTGCGGAGGCGGTGGGTGACCTGGGGAGAGTTACGGGAGTCGTCGCGGCGACGGTCGAGTATCACGCGAACCTTGCTGTCCCGGGAGAAGGCCTGAACCAGATGGGCATACAGCTCCGTCTGACCGCGTGCCACGACGATCAGCCAGCGCTTGGAGGGCACGCCGTCGAGCTGCTGCTTTTCCGGTTCCGGAGCGGGCTTCATGTTGGCATGGTGTCCCAGCAAGGTCAGGGCCACCATGATTGAGTGCGCCAGATCAACGAGATACACGTCCCAGGACGCGGGGGCTGTACGGGAAAGCGAGGGGTTTATGACGAAAAGTGTCCGCGACGCCGGGGAGCGCACCCGGACCAGATGAGAAAAACGATATATATCGCTGGGGTAGCCCTTTTGGCGCTCTGGCACCTCGGTGTCGGGGCGGAACACGCCGGCGCTCAGAGCCGGCAGGTGCAGCAGGCCAGGGGGACCAGTCGCCTCGAGAAGGCTGCGTCCGACGTGATCGCCGCCACGACGAACTACCGCGCGGCACTGGAACGGCTGCTCGTGATCTACCAGCGCGACGTCGACCGACGGAACGAGCTCGCCGAGCTGCGACAGGATCTCTACGAGCGTGGCGTGCTTTCCAAGCGCGAGTACGAGGAGGGCCTCCAGGCTCAGGCCGAGGCCAAGAAGAATCTCGAGGACACCCAGCTGGCGATCGCGGACACCGACCGCATGCTGGCAGAGGCGCGGATGGCCGAGAGGCTTGCCCGGCTAGCGCCGATACCGCGAGGGGGCTACGAGGAGAGCTCGGGACTGGTCCGCTTCAACGGTGCGGCCATCTGGTCACTGGCCCACGACACCCCGCGCCTGGAGGCCTTCTTCCAGAGCCATTTCGGCCGTGCGCTGCCGATCAGTGCGTTCGGTCAGACCACGCTGCACGATCGCATGGGATTCGATCACCACAACGCCCTCGACGTCGCGGTGCACCCGGATAGCCCCGAGGGGCGTGCGCTGATGAGCTACCTGCGTTCTGCGGGGATCCCATTCATCGCGGCCTGGGGAGCCATTCCCGGCGCTGCTTCGGGAGCCCACATCCACGTAGGGCAGCCGTCGCCTCGGATCTCAGTCAAGCGCTGAGGCAATCTGGGGGGCGCCGTGGCCAACAAGGGAGAGACATTTCCTACGAACTTCTTTCTCCCAGGCAGAATATCCGTGGAATTAATGGGTTACAGTCGAATTGGCGCTGGCATGTCCATTGCCCCTGATCCGGCGCATGAACCGTCGAGGGGCGCGTGCCGCGGTCGCCGTCGGGGCAGTGGCCATGATGGCGGCGGGGCCGGCGTGGGCCGGCCCGATTCGGACCTTTGACCTGGGCTGGGGCGAGGATGACGAGCGGCGCCTGGGCTGGTTCGAGCGCGACGGTGATGCGCCCCACGGTTTCTCCGGCTCCCACGACTTCACGCCTCGCTTCTTCACGCCTTACTACGGCGACCGGGGGATTCCCTCCTTCCATGTCTCCCCCTTCGAATTTCCTGGCAGCGGGGGCGGCGGGCGGACCTGGGACGGACCCGGCTCGTACGACCCTGATTGTGATCCACCCGTGGCCACACCGGAGCCATCAACGCTCCTGCTGCTGGGTGGCCTGCTGGCCGGGGTGGGCGCCGTCACCCGTCGGGGGAAGAGCCCGGAAGGTGAAACACCGGGTAGAAAGGTTGAAGAAGGCTAGCCAGCACATGTAAGAGCTTTCACACTCGCCCGCAGGCACATTCTGTAAGTTCCTGAGAGACAAGCGAGTTTCTACTATGCTCGCCGGGCATGGCCATTGCTTTCACGTTGACCCGACCAGCGTACCGAGAACCCGTATTCAGGAACATTGGAGAGGAGAAAGAGGGCCATGACCAAAGCGGCAATCGTAGTCGCGACTGCCATTCTCGCGCTCTTCGCGAGTGTGGCTCCGGCGCCCGCCGTCGCGATTTTCTCGAGCGCGTCGGGTGACGGCACCGGCAACTCCCTGGCTTGTGTGGTCAATTCGCTCTGCACGACCGGCGCCTTGGTCAACGTCGACCCGCGTCCGACTCCTCCGTGGATCGACCCGGTCAGCGGTGGTAGGCAGTGGGTGTCGTACGACAACACAGGCGGCAGCGTGGCGGGTCCCGCCAATGCGGCCGGTCTCGGCGCAGGTCAGCAGAACGTCAGCTTCGTCTACACGATTCTTTCTGACACCCTCCCGCGGATCCTGAACCTCAGCATCTGGGCGGACGACACTGCACGAGTCAGCGTCGACGGCGTCGCGTTGATCGACCCCGTGCTGGATCCCGGCGGCTACACCGCCTGCTCGTCCGTCGCGATCGGCTGCTCGTCCGGGACGGAGGGCACCCTGGCCGGAATCCTGCTGGCCGCGAACGTGCAGCACACCATCACGTTCGATGTGTTCCAGATGGGCGGTGAAGGCACGCCGTTCGGCCTCTCGTTCGAGGGTGACCTGGCGGCGGTTCCCGAACCCGCTACCATCCTGCTCCTGGGTTCAGCCCTGGCTGCGGCCGGCGTGGCCTCTCGTCGGCGTCTCCAGAAGCGCGGCGAGTAACCAGCCAGAAGTCGTCGTTCAAGAACCGCCAGTCGCTCTAACCGGCGACTGGCGGTTTGTATTTTGTCCAGCCCCGTGGACGGACAACAACGCGGCCGGCTGCCGCCACCGTCCAGTGCCCCGTCCCCAGCAGTCGGCGCCACGGCTGAGAGGCCGGAAATGGGCTCAGCGCACGCATTGAGCTGAAGTATTCCCTTTGGAATGGGACCCCAGACGGGATGGGATAACCCCACACCCAGAAAGGGGGATCTCCCATGACCGATCGGTCGATCAGTAAGCAGTACCGCTGGAAGGTCAAGAGCCGCCTGGCCGTGCTCGAGTATGCGAGCGTGCACGGCCTCAAGCCCGCGGCCACCCGCTTCGGCCTTCGACCGCAAGACCGTTCGGGAGTGGCGGGACCGGGCACGAGAGGCCGGGCCGCCGGGCTTGGTCCCGCGCTATCCCGAGCGTCGGTCCCGACGGATCCCCGCCGAGGTTGTCGACCTCATCGCCCACGCGCGGCGCGACTTGCAGTACGGTGCGTGCCGGACCCGGATCTGGTTGCTGCGGGTCCATCAGGTCAAGGTGGCTGCCAGAACGATCACGCGGATCTGCGACGATCTCGGTCTTCCCCGGGTCCAACGGCCGAAGCGGCGCCGCGCGGGGCGCCAGCTCAAGCTCTTCGAGAAGGCCACGCCCGGCGAGTCGGTCCAGGTGGACGTCAAGGTCGTCAGGCTCGGGAGCACCAAGGCCTATCAGTACACGGCGTGCGATGACTGCACCCGCTTCCGGGTGCTCCGGCTCTATCGGCAACAGAACACCTTCACTAGCCTCGACTTCCTGAGTGAGATCGTCGCGGCCTTCCCGTTCCCGATCCGGAAGCTGCTGACCGCGTGCTATGAGCGTTTTGTCAACCTCGGGTGCCGGCCCCGTTGGGCGGTCCGATCGAGTAGCAGTTCCGGGATGACCCCGCGACGGGGCTCCCAACGAGCCTCATTCGGACTCCATGCCCGAGGGAACGAGGAGTGCCGGGCGGAAGCTATCGGGCTGGCCCCCGGGGGGCGGCCCAAGACAACGGTCGACATGCTCCTCTCTCCGGCTACGCCGGAGCCCTCGAGGTTACGCGACACGCGGCATCGCACGCTGCCAGTCGTGATCGAGTTGAAACGCCTCCCGTCGACTCATGACGGCGAAGGCATAGAGCAAGAGCTTGTTCATGCACGCGCCGAGCGCCTGCATTTTCGTCAGCGGCCGGTCGGCCCGCTGGATGAGGCGATCGTAGTGCGCCCGGATCCGTGGATTGTGTTGGAGGCACGACAGCGTCGCCAGGTACATGACCTCGCGGAGTCCGGCGCGGCCCCGGCGACTCATCATCTGGCCGCGGCCCACCGTCTGGCCCGTGTCCCGCCGCGAGGGATTCGTGCCGGCGAGCTTGATGAGCTGGCGCCCATGCCGATACTTCGTGACGGCTCCGACATGGGCAAGGAGGCCGGCGACGCTAGCCCAGCCCAGGCCGGGGATCGTCCGCAAGTACTGGGTCTCTTCGAGCCCCGCGAGCAGGATATCGACCTCCGCGGCCACCGCGGTCATCTGGGTCGTGAGCACATCGATCCGCGCCACCGCCCGCTGGACTTCGCGGGCGAGGACGTCGAGCCCATCGGGACAGGCGATGGTCTGCTCCGCGTAGCGATGGACCTGGGCCAGTTTGAAGCGCCAGATGCGGCGGCCGGCACGGTGCGCGCGGACACAGGCGACGAACTCACTGAGGGACAAGCCGGCCATCGCCGCGGGAGTCAGGCCGGTGCGCAGCACGGCCAAGGCCCCTGGCTGCAACAGATCCGCCCAGACCCGCAGGAATTCCGGGAAGAGCCCATAGAGCTGGTGAGAGACCAGGACTTTCAGCCGCGCCCGCTCCTCGCGGAGCCGTCGATACTCACCCCAGGCCCGCCGCAGCGCCAGGTACGGACGGGCCTCCAACTGAGTCCGGGTGACCAGGCCCGTCCGGCAGAGCTCGGCGATCTGCTCGGCATCGGTCACATCCGTCTTCTCGCGGCTGAGCTGCCGCGCCTCGCGGACCCGGAAGGTCGTCAGCGGATTGATGACCACGTACCGCTCGCCCCGCGCCCGGAGGACATACGCCACCGCTTCCCACACGTGCCCGGTCGCCTCGAAGGCGAACACGCGATGTCCGCCGGCGCGCCCGAGGGCGCCCGGCAGGGTGCGCCGGAGCAGTTCCTCGAGCCCCACCCGCGAGTGCGGGATTCGGAATCGCGTCAGCCGCTGACCGTGAGCGGTCAGCACCACGACCTGGTGCTCGGCGCTTGCCAAGTCCAGGCCGATCACCACATCATCACTCCCGAGGCGGCATCGATCGTCAGGCATGTGGGCCCCTCCTTCGTGTCTGAGCAGACGCGAGAAGGGATAACCCGAACGAGGCGGCGATGTCGCCTCCCTCTGTCGCATACCCTCATACTCGACAACGGCTCCGAGTTCTCCTTCACCTTCATGCTCGCCGTCGAGCGCCGCGGCATCCGCCATCGCTACATCAAGCCCCGACGTCCCGACCAGAACGGCAAGGTCGAACGCAGCCATCGCGTGGACGCCGAGGAGTTCTGGGGGCGGCACACCTTCGCCAGCTTCGAGGCCGCCGCCGCCGCGCTGCCCGAGTGGGAGCGGGAATACAACGACGTGCGGTTCTCCATGGCGCTGCACGGCCGAACTCCAGCGGAGAAACTCGCGGCCGTCCTCGGGGTTGCCGCCTGATGCGGACACGGCTTTGGCCTGTCCTCGCCCCAGCTCGTCCTCAGGGCGAGGGCCGTAGAGCCTCCAGGACGCGAGTTGAGGAGGGGGGTGGCTATCTCCCTATCCGCCGTCCCAACCACTTTTCACCGTCACGCAGCCCTGCCCACGCGTTTCATCCACCCAGCCCGGATTGGGGTCCCCTTCTTGACGACGGAGAACA
>DASRHC010000016.1:0-4055 GCA_035650715.1 Candidatus Methylomirabilota bacterium
AGAGGGGGACGACTCGGCTGAGGGCGCACCGGAAGACGGAGCCGGAGCGAAGGGGGCGAGGTCGGGACGGCAGACCGCCCGGAAGTTGCACCAGCGGCAGATCCGCAGCTCCTCGGTCTTCTCGAAGCCCGACTCCTCGGCGAGGTTGCGCTCGGGGTCCTTGAGGTACGCCTTCATCGAGCGCACCGAGAGGCGGATGTGCTCGCGCACCCGGTCCAGGCTGACCTCGTCCCAGGGATGCGGCGTGACCTTGGCTTCCCGCAGGTTGATCTCGAGCAGGTCGACGCGGGCCAGGTCCACGCCCAGCACCTCGAGCGCGTACAGCGCGTACCCGCCCAGCTGGAGCCCGGCGCCCTCGCCGCCCCCGCCGGTCTTCCAGTCCAGCAGCTGGAGCCGGTCCTCGCCGTTCCAGTAGCCGAAGTCCGGCGCGGTGAAGACGCGGGTGCCCTCGAACGCGAAGGAGCCCACGTCCTCGATGAAGATCCACCGCTCGACGGGCGTGCGCTTGATCTCGGTCAGCACCGGCAGTCGGTGGAAGTTCCGGAGACAGCGGACCAGGTGGTCGCGCAGCGCCTGCCACTCGCTGTCCCGCACCGGCACCCCGTACTCGTGCTCGAACAGGGACGGACGCTTCGGCGTCTCGCGGTAGAGGCCGGCGCGCGAGCCCTTCCACTCCGCGCGCATCTGCCGCACGGTGTCCTCGATCAGGGAGGCCTCGCTCAGCGCGTGGCCCTCGCGCAGGGCCAGCAGCGACCGCTCGATCGCCTCGTGCACGAGCCGCCCCACCCACATCTGGCGGGTGGCGAGCTGCTTCAGCACGTAGAGGCGGCGTACGAGGGGGTCGGCGTCGGCGGCCCAGCCGCCCCACGACCCGTAGTACTGGTAGAAGTAGCGGCGCCGGCACTCCTGGAAGACGTTGTCGCGGGTGCGCGACCACGAGAACTCGTTGGTGATCTCGGCCACGGCCTCAGCATAGCATTGCGGGCACGACACCCCCGTGCGGGCGCTTTGCCCGGGCCGCCCGCCTCGAAATGGAGACTCCCCGCCGGGGAACTCTCGATTTTCCCGGGAGGTGGCGCGATGGCACGCTTGGTGCCTGTGGCCCCCGAGACCCCCACAGGAGGGCACCCATGAAACACGCCGTCGCCGCACTGCTCGCCGTCGCGCTCAGCACCCTGACCGGCGTCGCCTCCGCCCACGACGGGAACGAGGCGGCCACCGAGCGCCTGGGGACCGTCCGCTTCGAGACGTCCTGCGCGGCGCCGGTGAAGCCGCGCTTCGACCGCGCGGTGGCGCTGCTGCACTCGTTCCACCTCGACGCCGCGGTCGGAGCCTTCACCGACGTGGCGGCCGCCGACCCGTCGTGCGCCATGGCCCACTGGGGCGTGGCGATGGCCTGGCTGGGCAACCCCCTGGCCGGTCCGCCCAGCGCCCGCGGCCTGCAGGAGGGCAGCGCGGCGGTGGCCCGGGCCCGCGCGGCGGGCGCGAGGACCGCGCGGGAGCGCGACTACATCGAGGCGATCGCGCTCTTCTACAAGGACGCGGACACGGTGCCCCATCGGACGCGGGCGCTGGCCTACGAGAAGGCGATGGCGGAGATCACCGCCCGCTACCCGCAGGATCGCGAGGCCGCGGTCTTCTACGCCCTGGCGCTCAACATCACGCTCGATCCGAACGACAAGACCTACGCCAACCAGCTCAAGGCGGCCGCGATCCTCGAGCAGGTCTTCGCGGAGCAGCCGAACCATCCGGGCGTGGCCCACTACCTGATCCACAGCTACGACTTCCCGCCCATCGCGGGCAAGGGCCTCCCCGCGGCCCGGCGCTACGCGGCCATCGCCCCGTCGGCGCCGCACGCGCTGCACATGCCGTCGCACATCTTCACCCGCGTCGGGGACTGGCCGGCATCGATCGAGACCAACCGCGCCTCCGCGAAGGCCGCCGCGGACACGCTCGCGGCGGGCGGGTCGCAGACCGGCCTCCGCTCGTACGAGGGCCTGCACGCCTACGACTACATGATGTACGGCTACCTGCAGCTCGGTCGCGACCGGGAGGCCCGGCTGCTGGTCGACGAGGTCACCGCGACCCGCAAGCTGAACGTGGATCACTTCGCGGGCGCCTTCGCGCTGGCCGCCATCCCGGCGCGCTTCGCGCTGGAGCGGGGCCAGTGGGCGGAGGCGGCCGCGCTCACCCTGCGGCCGTCCGACCTGCCCTGGAGCAAGTTCCCGCAGGCGGAGTCCATCGTCTGGTTCGCCCGCGGCATCGGCGCGGCCCGCAGCGGGGATCCGGCGCGGGCGCGGCAGGATCTGGCCCGCATCGAGGCCCTGCGCGACGCCATGACCGCGTCGAGGAGCCTCTACTGGGCCCACCAGAGCGAGGTGCAGCGCCTCGCAGTGGCGGCCTGGATCGCGCGGGCCGAGAAGCGCGACGACGAGGCGCTCGCGCTGATGCGGGCCTCCGCGGAGGCGGAGGACGAGACCGAGAAGCACCCGGTGACGCCGGGGCCGATCAAGCCCGCGCGCGAGCTGCTGGCCGAGATGCTGATCGAGCTGGGCCAGCCCGCGACCGCGCTCCAGGAGGTGGAGGCCTCGCACCGGCTCGAGCCGAACCGCTTCCAGGGCCTGTACGTGGCGGCCCGGGCCGCGCAGCTGGCCGGCGAGACCGACAAGGCCCGCGGCTACTACGCCCGGCTCGTGGAGCTCGGCAAGGACGCCGACCCGTCCCGCCCCGAGCTCGAGCAGGCCCGGCGCTTCGTGGTCGCCCGGTAGTCACCGCTCCGTTCCCGGGGAACCCCGGAGACCCCCGCGCGGTTTCGAGCGCGGGGGTCTTTCTTGTTCCGGGGGCGGAGTGCGCCTTGAGGGCCCGGCAAGGGGCGTGCTAGCCTCCGCGTCGCGGATATGCACCCACCCGTCGCCGGCAGCACACCTTCACACGACAAGGAGGCGCTCCCATGAGGGGTTCGTACGACGCCGCAGCCGGCCTGATGGACCGCCGTTCATTGCTCCAGGGCATGGCGCTGCTGGGCGGACTGGCGCTCGCTCCCCGGATCGCCCGCGCGCAGGCCAAGGGCACCATCATGGTGCGCTGGCTGGGCGGCGGCGTGGTCGAAGTGGCCACGCCGGACTACAAGCAGATGGCCTACCTCGACGCCTGGATCTGGAACAACGCGGGCTGGTCCGCGTTCAACGTGCCGAAGCCGCCCGAGTACGCGTCCAAGGACGGCTTCGTGCAGTACGTCAAGTCGAAGTCGCCCCAGGCGGTGCTGGTGCTCCTGACCCACGACCATGGCGACCACATCGGCGACTACTTCGAGATGCTGCAGGCCCTCAACGCCGCCGGCATCCCGGTCAAGACCGGGGGTCAGAGCGACCTCATGCGCAAGGGGCTCGTGCCCCAGTTCCAGAGCGCGGGTCTCGATCCCAGGCAGATCGTCCTGAACGGGGGCGGCAGCATGAACTTCGGCGGCCGGGCCAAGCACGGCGACATGACCGTGCATCTGGTGCCCGCGGTGCACTCCACGCTGGCGGGGTATCCGTCGGCCGGCTTCGTCCTGGAGATCGGCGGGGTGCGGCTGTACGCGAGCGGGGACACCGACCTCTTCGGCGACATGAAGCTGATCGGCGAGCGCTACCGGCCGCAGCTGGGGTTCTTCTGCGTCGGCGACGGGCCGTACACCATGGGACCGGAGGAGGCGGCCCGCGCGTGTCAGATGATGGGCGTCTCGCAGGCGGTGCCCGTGCACTACGCCCACAACGCGCAGGTGCTCGGCCCCCAGGCCGGCGAGGACTTCCGCCGCGCGGTGGCCTCCATCGCGCCCAGCGTGAAGGTGCACGTGATGAAGCCGGGGGACAGCATCCAGGTCACCGCCTGATCCGTCCCGGCGCGCGAGGCGGGGGCGCGGCACCACGCCGCGCCCCGTGATGCCTCAGAAGTAGGTGTTACCGAGCGCCGGGATCGGTGCCTCAAAATAGTGTTACCCACGGGCGGCCTCCTGCCGTAGGGCGCGAGTATCGGCGAGCGTCCAGAGCACGTCCAGGGTGTGCTGAATGTCCCGG
>DASRHC010000017.1:0-43960 GCA_035650715.1 Candidatus Methylomirabilota bacterium
CCGGGACATTCAGCACACCCTGGACGTGCTCTGGACGCTCGCCGATACTCGCGCCCTACGGCAGGAGGCCGCCCGTGGGTAACACTATTTTGAGGCACCGATCCCGGCGCTCGGTAACACCTACTTCTGAGGCATCACGCCCTCGGTGCTACTATGCGGGCCGGACCCGGACCCGCGGGCCAGGAGGACACTCATGCGGAAGACCGCGCTGCTGGTCGGCATCGCCCTCGTGCTGCTCACCGGGCCGGCGGCCGCGCAGGTCCCGCTGCCCTCCGCCCGCCCGGAGCAGGTCGGCCTCTCCACCGAGCGGCTCGGCCGGCTCGGCCAGGTGCTCCGTCAGGAGATCGAGAAGGGCAAGATCCCCGGCGCGGTTGCCCTGGTCGCCCGCAAGGGCCGCATCGCGTACTACCAGGCCTTCGGGGCGCCCGATCCGGAGACGCGCGCGCCCATGACCCGCGACGCGATCTTCCGGATCTACTCGATGACGAAGCCGTTCACCTCGGTGGCCATCATGATGCTGCAGGAGGAAGGGCGGCTCGCGCTGAACGACCCGGTCTCGAAGTTCCTCCCGCAGCTCACCGCGCTGCAGGTCGCGGTGGAGAAGAAGGACGCGAGCGGCCAGACCACCGTCGAGCTGGTGCCCGCCCGGCGCGAGATCACCATCCAGGACCTGCTGCGCCATACCTCCGGCTTCACCTACGGCGGCCGCACCACCAACGCCGCCGTGAAGGAGGCCTACGCGCGCGAGGGCGTCGACGCCCGCGACCTGACCAACGCGGTGCTGGTGGACCGGCTGGCCAGGGTGCCGCTCGCGCACCAGCCCGGCGCCGCGTGGGAATACAGCCGCTCCACCGACGTGCTGGGCCGCGTGGTGGAGGTCATCTCGGGCAAGACGCTCGGCGAGTTCTTCGCGGACCGCATCTTCGGCCCGCTCGGCATGAAGGACTCCGGCTTCTGGGTGCCGCCGGCCCAGCAGGGCCGGGTGGCCCAGGCCTTCGCGGTCGACCCGGCCACCGGGAACAAGATCACGCTCATCGACGTCACGACCCCGCCGCGCTACGAGTCGGGCGGCGGCGGCGCGGTCTCCACCGCCGCTGACTACGTGCGCTTCGCCCAGATGCTGCTGGACGGCGGCCGGCTCGATCGAGCGCGCCTGCTCGGCCGCACCACGGTGGCGTTCATGACCACCGACCACCTCGGTCCGATCGCCGCCACCATGCGGCGCCCCGGCTACACCTTCGGGCTCGGCTTCCAGGTCCGCACGGACGTCGGCCTGGACGGGCAGTCCGGCTCCATCGGCGAGTACGGCTGGGCGGGCGCCGGCGGCACCTACTTCTGGGTGGACCCGAAAGAGAAGCTGGTCGCGATCCTGATGACCCAGGCCCCCGGGCCGTCGCGCGTCTACTACCGCCAGCTCTTCAAGGAGCTGGTGCAGCAGGCACTGGTCGATTGATGACTGAAGCGCATGACGTCGAGATCACCGACACGCCCTACGCCCGCCCCGGCGGGCTCGACCTGCTGGCTCGCATCTACCGGCCGCGCGGCGAGGCCGCGGCGCCCCGGGCCGCTATCGTGTACGTGCACGGCGGCGCGTGGGCACGCTCCGACCGCACCGCCGACGCGATCCTGTGCACCGCCCTGGCCGCCTCGGGCCGTGTGGTGGTGGCACTCGACTTCCGCCAGGCGCCGGATCATCGCTTCCCGGCCGCGATCGCGGACGTGGCGGCGGGGATCCGCTACGTGCGGGCCCATGCCCGCCGCCTCGGGGTGGATCCGGCGCGCGTCGGCCTGCTCGGCAGCTCGAGCGGCGGCCACCTGGCGCTCCTGCACGCGGTGCGCCCCGCCGCCCCCATCGGGATCGGCACGCCCATCGTGACCCCGGACGGCTCGCTCGACGCGGCGCCCGCCGACGCCTCCGTCTCCTTCGTGGTGGCGCTCTATCCGGTCGCCGATCCGCTCGCGCGCTACCGCTACGCGCTCTCCCGGGAGAACGAGCCGGCGCCGCCCGCGGGCTTCGACCCCAAGCGGCTGGTCGCCTCGCACCGCGCGTTCTTCGCCGACGAGGCCGCGATGGCGCAGGCGAGCGTGACGCGCGTGGTGGCGGGCGGGCTCGCCACCGCGCTGCCCCCCACGTGGATCGCGCAGCCCGACCTCGACGACAACGTGCCCGCCGCGATCACCCTCGCCTTCGTGGACGCCTACCGGCGCGCAGGGGGTCGCATCGAGCACGCGCACTTCCCGGACTCCCGCCACGGCTTCGCGCAGCAGGAGAGCCCGGCGACCGACAAGTGCGTGGCCCAGGTGCTGGACTTCGTCGGCCGGCAGACCGGCCGGCCGGGAGCGTGACATGGCGCCTTCCCTCGACCTCCTCAAGCAGATCAACGACGCGTTCAACCGACGCGACGTGGACAAGATCCTCACCTTCTTCGCCGACGACGCCACCTTCCAGATGGCCCGCGGCCCCGAGCCGTGCGGCCGCCGGGTGCAGGGCAAGGCCGCGATCGGCAAGGTGCTCGCCGACCGCTTCAAGGTCATCTCCGACATGCGCTGGGAGCACATCGACCACTTCGTGACCGGCGACCGCGCGGTGACGGTGTGGATGGTGACCGGCACCGGCTCGGACGGCGAGAAGCTCAACTACCAGGGCTGCGACCTCTACCGGTTCCGCGGCGACAAGATCCTCCACAAGGACACGTACTGGAAGCAGGTCGAGCAGCGCGACCGCCTCTGAGCGTCGCCGTGCGGACCGTCCTCACCAACGCCACGCTGATCGACTGCGTGACGCCCCGGCCCCGGCCGGGGGCGAGCGTGACGATCGAGCGCGGGCGCATCGTCGAGGTCCAGGACGGCCACCGCTCGCCCGACACGCGCGGGGCGGAGGTGGTGGACCTGGGCGGCGCCTTCCTCCTGCCCGGCCTGTGGGACGTCCACGTCCATCCCGACTACCTGGCCGGAACCGGCGCCTCGATCGCGGAGCAGACCGCGCTCTTCGGCTACCGTCTGATGGAGGCGCTCACCGAGAGCGGGATCGTGGGGTTCCGGTGCGCGGGCGCGGCCCACTTCATGGACGTGGCCTGGAAGCGCGCGTTCGCCTCCGGACAGTACGTGGGCCCGCGCCTCTTCGCGGCGGGCCACTTCCTCACCACGACCGGCGGCCACTTCCTCACCTCGGGCCACGCGCGCGAGTGCGACGGGCCGTACGGATTCGTCACCGCGATCCGCGAGCAGATCAAGAACGGCGTGGACCACATCAAGCTGAACCTGAGCGGCGGGATCATGGGGCCGGCGTGGGACCAGCACTCGCGCTCCTTCCTGCTGCCCGAGGAGCTCGAGGCCGCCTTCGCGATCTGCCGCCAGCGGGGCTTCCCGGTGATGGCGCACGCCACCAATCCCGAGGCGGTCGCGGCGGCGGCGCGGCTCGGCGCGCACAGCGTGGAGCACGGCTACATCCTGGACGACGCGAGCCTCGAGGCCCTGCGCGCGCACCGGGCGTGGTACGTGCCGACGCTCGCCATCACCCAGCTCACGCCGGACCAGGCGCGCGATGCGTGGGAGAAGCGCTGGGTGGAGCAGCGCAACCTGGCCCCCGACCTCTGCCGCCGCGCCGACGCGGCGGCGGGGGCGCACCGCGAGGCCTTCCGCCGCGCGCTCGCCGCCGGCATCCCGATGGCGCTGGGCTCGGACATCCGTCCCCTGCGCGAGGCCGCCCTGCTGGAGCTGGGCCTGTGGGTGGCGACCGGCGCCACTCCGTGGCAGGCGCTGCTCGCCGCCACCCGCCACGCGGCCGCCCTCTGCGGCGTCGGCGACGCGCTCGGCACCGTGGAGCCGGGCAAGCTAGCCGATCTGATCGTCGTCGCCGGGAACCCGCTCGAAGACATCACCAACCTCCGCCGACTGCGCCTCGTCCTCAAGGAAGGGCGCATCGTCTCGGACAAGCGCACCGTGGAGACCCCGCCATGACCGCGCTCGATCCCGTGTGGGCCACCGTCGCCGAGCTCTCGCAGGCCTTCGGCGCGCGCACGCTGTCTCCCGTCGACGCGGTGGACGCCCTGCTGCGGCGCATCGAGCGGCGCGACCGCGATCTCCATGCGTTCATCGCGGTGTACGCCGACGAGGCGCGGATGGCGGCGGAGGGCGCCGAGCGCGCCATCCGCTCCGGCCACCGCGTCGGACCGCTGCACGGCGTGCCCATCGCGCTGAAGGACCTGATCGACCTGGAAGGGCGCATCACCACCGGCGGCTCCAAGGTCTGGGCGAACCGCGTGTCGCCCACCACCGCCACGCTGGCCGAGCGGGCCATCGCGGCGGGCATGATCGTGCTCGGCAAGACGCACACCGTGGAGTTCGCGATGGGCAGCTGGGGCACCAACACCCACATGGGCACGCCCCGCAACCCGTGGGACCTCAGGGTCCATCGCACGCCGGGCGGATCGTCCAGCGGCTCCGCGGTCGCGGTCGCGGCCGGGCTCGCGCCCATCGCCATCGGCACCGACACCGGCGGCTCCGTCCGCCTGCCCGCGGGCTGGTGCGGCATCGTGGGCCTCAAGGTCACCGCCGGACGCATCAGCACCCACGGCATCCTGCCGCTGTCGTCCACGCTCGACACGCCGGGGCCCATGGCGCGCTCGGTGGAGGACGTCGCGATCCTCTTCCGCCTGCTGAACGGCCCCGATCCGCGCGATCCCCAGACGCTGCTGTGGTCTCACGCCGATCCTCTCCCCACGCTCCGGCGCGGGGTGGCCGGGCTCCGCATCGCGGTCATGCCGGAGGCCGAGCGCGCCGGCGTCGACCGCGAGATGCTCGCCGCCTTCGACGCCTCGGCCGACACGCTCGCCCGGCTGGGGGCGCAGGTCGTCCGGGTCGACCTGCCGCGCCGCTTCAGCGACTACGCGGCCGCGACCGGGCGCATCATCGGCGCGGAGGGCTACCGGTTCGTGGGTCACCTGGTCGACGACGAGTCCCTGCCGCTGGACCCCCACGTGCGCCCCCGCATCCAGCTCGGGCGCGGCGTGTCCGCGCGGGACTATCTGCTGGCGCTGGCCGAGCGCGAGGCGCACAAGCAAGAGATCGCGGGCGCGCTGGCCGACGTCGACGCGCTGCTCACGCCCATCGCGCTGACGCCGCCCATTGTCATCGACAAGGCCGATCAGGGCGGGACGGCGGCCCACTTCACGCGACCGGTGAACTACCTCGGCCTCTGCGGCCTCGCGATCCCCAACGGCTTCACCGCGGACGGCCTGCCGCTCGGTCTGCAGATCGTCGCACGCGCGGGCGACGAGGCCACCGCGCTTCGCATCGGCTGGGCCTATGAGACCGCCAGCGACTGGCGAGCGCGGCGTCCGCCCGAGCGCTGAGCATGCAGCGCGCCGCGTCGCGCTGCGCCGGCGGGTGAGAACTTTCTCCGTGTAAGTTTGTCGGCACCGGGGAAAAACGACAGCCCTTCTCGTCCCGGTCCGCCCACCATTTCGGCCTGCTTTTCCGCCTGCCTCCGCCCCGACCGGTGGTGGTCCGCCCGTTGCTATACCGCGGCAGGAGGTGCCAATGAGTCATATGGATCACAAACGAAGGGCATTCGCGATCGTCCTCGGAATCTTGCTGCTGACGCTGGGCACGCACGGAGTCGCCCACGCCACCCTGATCCCGAGCCTCGAATCCGTGGCTCCGAGCGGCGGCAATTTCCTCTGGACCTACACCATCGCGCTGGCGCTCGATCAGAGCGCGACGCAGGGAACCCCGCAATCGGCCAACCCGGTCATCCCGTCCGCCGGCGTGGGAGACTTCGTCACCATCTACGATTTCCGGGGCTTCGCGGGTACCTGCTCGGCCCCCAGCGGCTGGGTGTGCCAGGCGCAGGCAGTCGGGTTCACGCCGAACACGCAGACACCGGCGGATGACCCGAGCGTGACCAACCTCACCTTCACTCGCACGGGTTCCACGCTGGATGGCCCGATCGCGGACCTCGGCGACTTCACCGCCCTCACGTCCCTTTCCGATGAAACCCTCGGGACGTTCACCTCTCGCGGCACGCGCCGGATCGGTGCGCCGCTCACGATCGGCACCAAAATCGACAGCGTCGGCCCCGTCAGCGTTCCGGCCCCGGTTCCCGAGCCGGCCACGCTGATCCTGCTCGGCACCACGATGGCGGGGCTGGGCTTCACCCTTCGTCGCCGGCGTCGCGCCGGTACGTAACGCCTCTCACTGACCAACCGCGCCCCGCGGGACGGCGTGCGCCGCCCCGCGGGGCGCTACGGCGTCGCAGCAGGCGCCGTCCCGGCGCGCCTTGACAGGTGACGCGGCGCGGCCCAGGATGTGTCGCGATGCCGGCGGCGCCTCCGTTCCCTCGCTCTCGGCCCGGCCTCCGCCGGCGCCGTCCCGAACCGGCGCCGTCTCTCCTTCCTCCCGGCCGGGCCTGACATGGCCGATCTGTCGCGGGCCTACGACGTGCTGGTGGTCGGCGGCGGCAACGCGGCGCTCTGCGCCGCCCTCACCGCGCGCGAGATGGGCGCGCGCGTGCTCCTGGTGGAGCACGCGCCCCGGGCCATGCGCGGCGGCAACAGCCGGCACACCCGGAACCTGCGCGCGATGCACGCGGCCCCGACCTCCGTCCTCACCGAGGCCTACCCGGAGGACGAGTACTGGGAGGACCTCAAGCGGGTGACCGGCGGCGCCACCGACGAGGCCCTGGCCCGCATGACCATCCGGGCCTCGGCGGAGGCGACCGCGTGGGCGGAGGCACACGGGGTCCGCTTCCAGCCCTCGCTCACCGGGACCCTCAATCTCTCGCGCACCAACGCGTTCTTCCTGGGCGGCGGCAAGGCCCTGGTCAACGCCTACTACCGCACCGCGGAGCGCCTCGGCGTCGACGTGCTGTACGACACGGAGGTGCAGCACCTCACGCTCGAGGATCGGCGGGTCACGCAGGCGGTGCTGAGCAGCAAGGGCTTCCCGGAGACGGTGCGGGCCGCCGCGGTCGTGGCGGCTTCCGGCGGCTTCCAGGGCAACATCGAGTGGCTCAAGGAGTACTGGGGCGAGGCGGCGGAGAACTTCCTCATCCGCGGCACGCCGTACGCGCGGGGCCGCGTCCTGCGCGACCTCCTCGATCAGGGCGTGGCCCGGGTCGGCGATCCCACCCAGTGCCACGCGGTCGCCATCGACGCGCGCGCGCCCCGCTTCGACGGGGGCATCGTCACGCGCCTCGACTGCATCCCGTTCGGCATCGTGGTGGACCGCGACGGCCGGCGCTTCTACGACGAGGGGGAGGACCTGTGGCCGAAGCGCTACGCGATCTGGGGGCGGCTGGTGGCCCAGCGGCCCGGGCAGATCGCGTACTGCATCGTCGACGCCAAGTCGGAGCGCCTCTTCATGCCCTCCGTGTTCCCGCCCGTCCGGGCCGGCTCGATCGCCGAGCTGGCCCGCGCCTTCGGCCTGGAGCCCGCCGCCCTCGAGGCGACGGTGAAGGACTTCAACGCGGCGGTGCGCCCCGGCCGCTTCAACGGCAACGCGCTCGACGACTGCGCCACCGTCGGCCTCACGCCGCCCAAGACGCACTGGGCCCGGCCTCTCGACACGCCGCCGTTCATCGGCTACCCGCTGCGGCCCGGCATCACGTTCACCTACCTCGGGGTGCGCGTCGACGAGGGCGCGCGCGTGCTCATGCAGGACGGCCGCCCGGCGGAAAACCTCTGGGCCGCGGGCGAGATCATGGCCGGCAACATCCTCGGCAAGGGCTACCTGGCCGGCTTCGGCATGACGATCGGCACCGTGTTCGGCCGCATCGCGGGGCGGGAGGCCGCCGCCCACGTCCGGGCCCATGCACGCTAGCGCGGCGCTGCAGGACGCGGGCCGGGCGATGCAGGTCTGCAACGCCTGCCGCTACTGCGAGGGGTTCTGCGCGGTCTTCCCGGCCATGGAGCGGCGGCGCGAGTTCTCGCCGCTCGACCTGGCCTATCTCGCCAACCTCTGCCACAGCTGCCGCGCGTGCTTCTACGCCTGTCAGTACGCGCCGCCGCATCCGTTCAACGTCAACCTGCCCCGGACCTTCACCGACGTGCGGGCCGAGACGTGGCAGGCGTACGCGTGGCCGGGCTTCCTGGCCGGCCTGTTCCGGCGCAACGGCACGGTGGTCGCGCTCGCCACCGCGCTCGGCATCGCGCTGGTGCTGCTGGTCACCGCGGTGCTCCGCGATCCCGCGGTGCTCTACGGGGTGCACACCGCGCCCGGGGCCTTCTACCTGGTGATCCCGGCGTGGGCGATGGTGTCGGTGGGGTCGCTGACCTTCGGGTTCTCCATCCTGGCCCTCCTGATGGGCGCGGTGCGCTTCTGGCGCGGCACCGGCTCGGGGCCCTTCCCGCGCCCGGCCGCGTGGGCGCAGGCGCTCCGCGACGTGGCCTCGCTCCGGTACCTGGGCGGGGGCGACGACGGCTGCAACGACCGCGACGAGGGCTTCTCCCAGGGCCGCCGCTGGCTGCATCACGCGCTCTTCTACGGCTTCGCGCTCTGCTTCGCCTCCACCACCGCCGCCGCGTTCTACGAGCACGTGCTGGGCCGGCTGTCCCCGTTCCCGCCGACCAGCCTGCCGGTGCTGCTGGGCACCATCGGAGGACTCGGCATGACCGTCGGCGCCGCCGGCATGCTGTGGCTCAAGATCGTCGCCGATCCCGAGCCCGGCGCCCCGCGGCTGCTCGGCACCGAGTTCGCCTTCGTGCTCCTGATCCTGCTGACCGCGGTCACCGGCCTCGTGCTGCTGAGCTTCCGCGCGACGACCGCGATGGGCACGCTGCTGGCCATTCACCTGGGCTGCGTGCTGGCCCTGTTCCTGGTGATGCCCTACAGCAAGTTCGTGCACGGCGTCTACCGCGCCGCCGCGCTGCTCCGGAACGCGGCGGAGACGCGCGCCTCCGCCGCTCCGCGCTGAGCCGGGCGGCGCGATCAGCCCCGCCTCGACTCCTTCCCGTTCCGGTGCACGAGCGCGACCGCGGCCTCCGGGGTCAGCACCCGGAACATCATGGTCTCGACCAGGAACAGACGCACCGTGGTGTCGGTGTGGCTCTGGTAGGCGATCGAGAGATCCCGCCCCACCGTCAGCTCGAAGTCGCCCCCGCGGAGGCTCAGCACCACCGCACCGCTGATGGCCGGCGCCCACACGATGGGGCCGTCCACGAGCTTGCGCACCACGTTGAGCACCGGGTAGCCGCCGTCGCCCACCGCCTGGGTCAGGCCGGTGTACGAGCGCGGCCCGAGCGCGATCGCGTACGGACCGTCCACCCCGGCCAGCCGGAGCAGCCGCGTGGCCTCCGCGATCGTGTGCGGGTAGGCCTGGTAGTCGTCGGAGATCGGCAGGCTCGGATGCGCGGAGGCCTGCTCGATGCCCTGGATGCCGCCGGCGGGATAGCCGTGGAAGATCGCGTTGTCCTCCGCGTAGGCGATGCGGGTGGCCGCGTCGATCAGGGGCTGGAGCTCCGGGTCCTTGGCGCCGCGCTCCACTGCGTCCATCTCCTCCCGGGACAGATCGAAGTAGGCCCGCAGCTCGATGAGCGGCAGCACCTGGCGGCGCGCGGCCTCCACGTCGGGAACCGGGCCCTTGGCGAGCTTCTCGCGCCGGCCGGTGTTCACGGAAGCGCCCGTGGGCCCGAGCGGGCCCTCGAAGTCGACGAGCTTGCGGCCGGCCAGCTTCAGCTTGAGGACGCGGGTGGCCTCCGCGTCGACCTCCTGCCAGGCCGCGTCGGAGATGGGGGCCAGCTCTCGCTTGAGATTGTTCATAGCCCCTGGCCCCCCTTCAGGCTGCCGATCCCGAGGGAGCCGGCTCCGCCCGATGCCGAGGGCTGCGATGCGCCCGCCTCCCCACCCGTCGCCGCCTGCTCCTTCCCGACGATGGAGCCGGTGCTGAAGAGATATTCCTTGAGATGGGCGTCCATGGTGGGGTCGCGCCGGCGGTACCACTCGAGCACCATCGCGAAGTGCTCCTTCTCCTCGTCCCGGTTGTGGGCCAGGATCGACTTCAAATCGGGGTCCGTCGCCGCGTCGACGCGCTGGTCGTACCAGTCGGCCGCCTCGAGCTCTTCCTGCATCGAGGTCAGAGCCCGGTGATTGTCCTGGGTCTCGGGCCTCAGCTTCTCCTCTGATTCGTGGTAACCCACCGAGTTCGCCATCCGCCTTCCCCCGAGAGGTGGTTCGTTCAATGCGTGGTGGAGCGTGGGAACCCCGTCACAATACTCCAGACGCGGCGACGCGGCACGCGGTTCCCACACCCGGCTGCGGGACGCAAAATTACCTGGAAAAATGCTGCTGTACTACCCTGGGGTTCATGGGGCAGCCCACCCCGACCGGGCCGGACGGCGAGCACGCCGCCGCCGGCGAGTTCGCGCAGGCGGCGGACAGGCTCGTGCGGGCCGCCGTCCGGATCCTGGGCGGCCACCACGCCCGCCTGTATCGCTTCGAGCCGGATCCCGCCGCCCCTCGGCTCGTCGCATTCGCGGGTCGCGAGGGCGTCCGCCCGACCGCCGGATCCGCCGACGCGGAGATCGCCCTCGCCCGCCTCGCCTCCCGCGTCGGAACGGTCCGCGGCACCCCCGACATCCTGACCGAGCCCGGCTGCCCGCTGGACGCAGCGAACCGCAAGGCGATCCGGAGCCAGCGCCTGGGCGCCCTCGCCGCCGCCCCCATCGCGGCCCGCGCCGGCCAGACGGGCGCGCTCGTGCTCGCCGATCACACCGGACGCAGATACACCGAGGACGAGCTGGCGCTGCTCGCCACGCTGGCGGACAGCGCAGGGCTGGCGCTCGACAACGAGCAGATGCAGGCCACGATCGCCCGCGAGCGGCAGGAGGCGGCGGAGCTGGCGCTGGTGGGGAGTCTCATCGGCGAGGACCTCGACTCCGCCGCGGTCGGCCAGCGTATCGCGGAGAGCGTGCTGGGCCTCCTCTCCGTCAACAGCGCCGCGATCCGCCTCCTGCAGCCGGATGGGGACCTGCACGCGATCGCGCTGGGCGGCCGCGCCAAGGAGTACGCCGGGCGCGGGGAGATCGTGCCGGCGGGCGCCGGCATCGTGGGCCGCGCCGCCACCGAGGGCCGCCCGGTCTGGACCGAGGACATCCGCGTCGACGGTAGCTTCGAGAATCATCCGATCCTGCGCGAACGCAACGTGTCGGTGGGCATCGTGGCCGGCCTCGCGGTGCCGATGCGGGTGGCCGGCCGGGTCATCGGCGTGCTCTCGGTGGGCAGCGCCGAGCCGCGCCGCTTCTCCCAGCCCGAGATCGACCTCCTGCAGCGCTTCGCGGACCAGGCCGCGCTCGCCATCAGCAACGCGCGCTCGCGCGACGCGCTGGTCAAGCAGGCCAAGCGCCTCGAGATCCTCCACGACATCGACATCGCGATCCTCTCCGAGACCGCTCCGGCGGCGATCGCGGAAGCGGTGCTCATGCGCCTGCGCGACCTGCTGGGGGTGCCTCGCGCGATCGTCAACCTCTTCGACTGGACGACCGGCGAGGTGGAATGGCTGGCCGCGGTCGGCCGCCATCGGATCCACCGTGGCGGTCGGGTCCGGTACTCCATGGCCATGGCGGGAGACGTCGAGGCCCTGCGCCGCGGCGAGCCCCAGGTGGTCGACGTGCGGACGCTGCCGCCGAGCCCGGAGGCGGAGGCCCTCCTCGCCTCGGGGGTGCAGGCGTACATGGTCGTGCCGATGATCACCGCCGGGGAGCTGATCGGCTCGGTGAGCTTCGGCGGCGACCAGGCGCGCTTCCCGGAGGAGCAGGTGGGCGTCGCGCGCGAGGTCGCGGCCCAGCTCGCGGTCGCCCTCCACCAGGCGAAGCTGGTGGAACGCCTCCGCACCTCGTACGCGGAGCTGGAGTCGGCGCAGGCCCAGCTCGCCCAGGCCCAGAAGATGGAGGCGATCGGGCAGCTCGCGGGCGGCATCGCGCACGACTTCAACAACCTGCTGACCGTGATCGGGGGCCGGTCGAGCCTGCTCCAGATGCGCCTGCCGCCCGACCACCCGGCCCGCCGGGACATCGACCTGATCCAGACCACCGCCCAGCGCGCCGCCGGCCTCACCCGCCAGCTGCTCGCGTTCAGCCGCAAGCAGGTGCTGGAGCCGCGGCCGGTCGACCTGAGCGCGCTGGTGGAGGGCGTGACCCCGATCCTGCGGCGCCTGATCGGCGAGCACATCGAGATCGTGATCCTGCCGGAGGGAGACCCCGGCAAGGTCATGGCCGACCCCGGCCAGATGGAGCAGGTGATCGTGAACCTGGTGGTCAACGCCCGCGACGCGATGCCTGACGGCGGCACGCTCACCATCGCCACCGCCGGCCGCACGGTGGAGGAGCCCGGTCTCCGCGTGCAGGACCAGGTCGTGCCCGCGGGCCGCTACGTCACGCTCAGCATCCGCGACACCGGTTCCGGGATGGACGCGGCGACCGCGGCGCGCATCTTCGAGCCGTTCTTCACCACCAAGGAGCCGGGCAAGGGCACCGGGCTCGGGCTGTCCACCGTGCACGGCATCGTGCACCAGAGCGGCGGCTACCTGGACCTCGAGACCGCGGTGGGACGCGGCACCACGTTCACGATCTACCTGCCCCGCATCCCGGACGCGGCCGCGGTGCCCGCGACGGGGGCGGAGCCCGACGCCGAGCTGATCCGCGGCTCGGGGACGATCCTGCTCGTGGAGGACGACGAGGAGCTGCGCCGCCTGTCCGCGGAGGTGCTGACCGCCTCGGGCTACGCGGTCCTGGAGGCGTCGGACCCGCTGGAGGCCCTCACGCTGTGCGAGCGGCGATCGGAGCCGATCGATCTCCTGCTCACCGACATGCTGATGCCCGCCATGCGCGGACCGGAGCTGGCCGCGCAGCTCTGGGAGAGCCGCCCGGCCTTGAAGGTGCTGATCATGTCCGGCTACACCGAGAGCGGGGCCACCGACGGCCAGCCGCGGTGGCGCTTCCTCCAGAAGCCGTTCACGCCGCAGAGCCTCAGCGAGGCGGTGCGCGAGGCCCTCGCGCCGCCGGCCCCGCCGCGCGCCTGAGCCCTTCCCGGAGTCAGAAGGGGCAGACCTGTCGCCCGGGCTGCCCGCAGTAGCCGAACTGCACCTGACCGGTGGCCACGAAGCGCCGCAGCAGCGCGAGCGAGAAGGACATGTCGCTCACCAGCGCGGCCTGGTGGCACAGCAGGCAGTCGCCGGGCAGCTCGAGCGCGAGCGGCCGCGCCGTCGCGGGATCGAAGCCCGCGAAGGTCCACGTGCCGCTGCCGAAGCCCGCGCGCGTCTTCTGCATCACGTGGAGCGTGTGCTCGTCCTTGCTGCGGACCAGGCGGCCGTCCGGGCCCTTCTCGTAGATCGACGCGCCCGTCTTCGCGTCCCGGCCCACCACCCGGGCGCTGTACACGTCCAGGGCGAAGAGCGCGCCCACCGGAAACTCGGAGAGCCGGGGCTCACGCTCGACCGCCTCGAAGGCGTCGCGCGAGACGTAGAGGTCGCGCGAGAGGCCGTCGACCCGATCGACCCGCGCGTACTTCACCAGCGTGGTCTTGTAGTCCCGGGGATACGGCACCGCGGGCGGCGACTGCGCGGCGGCGGGCCCGATCAGCGCGAGCAGCGCGACCACGGCCCCGCGACCCCACCAACGCTTCACCGGCGCTCCCTCTTGCTTCGTGGCGGCTCTCCCCTCGCCCGGCGGCGCCTCACCCCCGGCCCGCGCGGTCGGGGCTAGAAAGGCGCGTCCGCCCGCCGGCTGTCAACCGCGGGCGGCGGTCGCAGGCCCGGCGCCAGCATCTTGTAGAACACGGTCGTGGCGCACAGCCCCCCGGTGGGCCAGAGCGCGAAGTCGGGGATGACGCCGCACCGCTGCCAGCCGAGGCGCGGGTAGAGTCGTTCCGCGTCGCCGCCGGTCACGGTGTCCAGCACGAGCAGCGACTTGCCGGCGGCGCGCGCCGCCTCGTCGGCCGCGCCCATCAGCCGGGCCGCGATGCCGCGGCGGCGGGCCCGCGGATGCACCAGCAGCTTGGCGATCTCGCCCCGGTGCGGCTGGTTCTCGGGCATGGCCAGCAGCACCTGGACGGTGCCCACGACGCCTGCCGTCTCGTCCTCCGCCACCAGCAAGATGCGATCGCCCCGGGCCACGCCATCGACGACGCCACGCCAGAAGGCCTCCGCCCGCTCGCGCGAGAGGGGGTGCATGAAGCTCACCGACGCCCCGCCCGCCACGCACGAAATGAGCACCTCCGCGAGCGCGGGAACGAGCCGGGTGGCCTCCTCGGGCCGGACGCGCCGCACGACGACGGCAGCCGTCATGGTCTCCTCCGGGGGGCGTGACCATTGCCGGTGATGGCCACGAGGTAGCGGGCGGCCTTGCGCCCGGGATTGCGATACGCGGTGGGTCCGGTCACCTGCATGGCGAGGCAGTCGCCCGTCTCGAGGCGGTGTCGCGCGCCGCCCAGCGTGACCTCGACGCTGCCGTCCAGAACCCACACCTGCTGATGCATGGGCACCTCGCGCACGGCGGACTCGTAGGCGACCCGCGCGCCCGCGGGCAGCTCCACCTCGACGAGCTGGAGCGGCGCCGCCATCCCGGGCGGCGAGAGATTGCGGCGGCGGTAGCCGGAGGCGGGGTCGCGCCACCGGGTCTGATCCTCGCGCCGCGCCACCGGGCTGGCGGCCGCCTGCGGGTCGTCGAAGAGCGCGGCCAGCGAGACGCCGAGGCTGGCCGCGAGCTTCTCCAGCACCACCGCGGTCGCGCTGGTCTCCCCCCGCTCGATCAGCGAGATCATCGAGCGGCTCACCCCGCTGTGCCGGGCCAGGGCCTCGAGCGAGAGCCCCCGCCCCGCGCGAAGCCCGCGCACGCGGGCCGCGATGCGCCGGTTGACGTCGGCCGCCCCGTCTCTCATGGTGGATGGATATTCCAGTATAATGGACGCCCCTGTCAAGCGGCTCCGAGGGCGGCCGAGATCCTCCCGGGGAAGGAACGCGGGCGCGCGAGGGGGTCCCGTCCCCGGCGCTTAGCCGGCCGTGGTTCGCTGGGCGGGTGCGGCGGCGATACGGGCCGGCGCGAGCTTGAGCAGCGCGAGGCACCTCGGGCAGGTGACACCGACGACTTCCGAGGACACCGCCGTCCCCGGCGAGGCGCAGAGCGCGCGCCGCTTGCCGAGCGGGAGGTAGTGAACGCGCCGTCGTTTCTCCACTGCGCACGAGGCTAGCGTGGAGCCCGTCGAAATCCCGCCAAAATTCGCCCCGGCGGGACGCGCGCGCCGCCGGCCCCGTGCGCGGGGACCGGCCCGTGCGGTACAGTCGGGGCCATGCTGCTCCAGAATCGGGTGGCGCTGGTGACGGGCGGCGGCAGCGGCTTCGGCCGCGCCATCGCCCTGCGCTTCGCGCAGGAGGGCGCGCGGGTGGCGGTCAGCGGCCGCCGGCGCGCGCCGCTCGACGCCACCGTCGACGCCATCCGCAAGGCGGGCGGCGAGGCGCTGGCCATCGCGGGCGACGCCACCGTGGAGGCCGACGTGGAGGCCATGGTCCGCGGCACGGTGGAGCGGTTCGGGGCGCTCGACGTCCTGGTCAACAACGCGGGCGCGGTCTTCGGGCGGGTGACCGCTGAAGAATGCGCGCCGGACGATCTCCGGCGCACGCTCGAGGCCAACCTCATGAGCGCATTCCTCTGCTCGCGCGCCGCCCTGCCCGCGCTGCGGCGCCGGCGCGGCTCCATCATCAACGTCGCCTCCATGGGCGGCCTCAAGGCGCAGCGGCGCCACCTGCCCTACAGCGTGGCCAAGGCCGCGGTCGTGCACATGACGAAGTGCATGGCGCTGGATCACGCGGCCGAGGGCATCCGGATCAACTGCATCTGTCCCGCCTACATCGAGACGGACATCAACCGCGATCACCTGGCCCGGATGCGACGGAGCGGCGAGATCCGCGAGCTGGAGAGGGCGCATCCCCTGGGGCTCGGCGGCACGCCCGAGGACGTCGCGGCCGCCGCGGTCTACCTCGCCTCGCCGCAGGCCCGCTGGAACACCGGGTGCTGCCTGCCGGTCGACGGCGGGGTCAGCGCGACGATCTAGACTAGCGCCGGCGACCGCCAACCTGGCGCGCGGCCCCCGAAGGATCGCGGCCGGGAGGACCGAGCGCGTCGCGCGCCGCCGCGATGACGTCGGGGGCGTCGCGGTGCGATTCCACGACGCGCTGGTAGATCGCGGCCGCGGCCCGCCAGTCGCGAGTGGCGACGAGGCAGCGGATCGCCCCGACCCGGCCGCGCCAGCCCCAGTCCGACGACGGCGCCAGGGACGCGGCGGTCAGGTACATGTCGACGGCTTCGGCATTCCGCCCGGAGGCGCGCAGGAGATCCGCGATGTCGTAAGCGGCCGCCGCGGCCACCTCCGGGTCCTCCACCTCGCCGCCGAGCCCCCGGAGCGGCCGTCCGTCGCGCGGCGGCCGGGGCAGCGGGCCGGAGGGCAGAAGCGTGCGATACACCGCCATCGCGGCCTCCGGGCGCTGCGAGGCGGCCAGCGAGCGCGCCGCGCCCAGCAACGCCCGGCGCGACCAGGGCGACGGCTCCTCGGTCCCGTACGCGGCGCTCATGAACAGATCCACCGCGCGCTCGTGCTCTCCCCCGGCCGCCAGCAGCCCACCGAGCCTGAACGCGGCCTCGCGCTGCGCCTCCCCCGGCCCCTCCTGCACCAGCGCCTCGAGCAGCGCGCGGGCGTCCGGCTCCCGGCCGGCCACCTGGAGCAGCACGCGCGCGTACGGCATGCGGCTGTCGGACCACTGCTCGGGGTAGTCGCGACGAAGCCGCTCGTAGGCCGCGACCGCCTCCGCCGGCTGCCCCAGCGTCTCGTCGATCTCGGCGAGGAGACGGAGCGCCCGCGGCGTGCTGTCGCCCGTCGGACCGTCCAGGAGCGCGCGGAGCTGGGCGCACGCCGGCGCCGGAGCGCCGGTGCGCGTCAGCGCCTCGGCGAACGCCAGGCGCGACTCGGGCGGCAGCGGACCGCCCCGGTCACGCGCGAGGAGCCGCTCGAAGCTGCTGCGGGCCAGGGGCCAGCGCTGCGCCGCGGCGGCGAGCCGGCCGACCGAGGCCAGCACGGCGGGAGTGCCCGCGTAGCCCGGAAAGCGATCCAGGAGCCGGTCCGCGAGGCCCTCGGCTTCCCGCCACGCCTGCTCCTCGGCCGCGCCCAGTACGAGCGCGTGCAGGACCCGCGCGGCGTCCGTGTCCGGCGTGCGATCGAGAAACGGCGCCGCAAACCGCTCCCACGGGCCGGCCGCCCTGGGCGAGGTCGCCGCGGCCTCGCCGCCGGCCAGCCCAGGCTCGTAGCGGACCATCAGCCGCATCTCGAGCCCTCGGCGCTCGCGAGAGCCGGCGGTGCCCAGCAGCTCGAGCAGCCACCGCCGCTCGTGGGACAGGGACGGGCGCGCCGAGCGCACCAGCAGGCGCAGGTCGCCGACCGCTTCGGGCGTGCGGCCCGCGCGCATGGCCACGATCGCGCGGCCGAGGCGGGCCAGTGCCGCTACCGGGCCGGTCGGATAGCGGGCGACGGCGTCATCCAGCAGCGCCCGCGCGCGATCGAGCTCGCCCGCCTGCGCGGCCAGCTCGCCGGCCTGCACCAGCGCCAGAGCGGCCCCCGGATCCTGGGGAAATTGTCGCGCCACCAGTTCCCAGGTTTGCCGTGCCTGGTCGCGACGGCCGATGCGCATCCGGGACCACGCGAGCGCGAAGCCCGCATGGGCGGCCTCCGTCTCCGACTGGTTCCCCTGCAGTGCCTCGCCGTAGCGGGCCGCCGCCGTGCGATAGGCGCCCATTCCGTAGGCGGCATCTCCGGCCAGCGTCAGCGCGGTGCCCCTCATCGGAGAGGAATCCGGCGCTCCCTCCAGCGCGGCTTCCGCGGCGGCCTGCGCGTCGTCGAATGCGCCGGCCGCCAGCCGGGTGCGGGCACGCTCCAGCAGCGCCTCCAGCCGCCGGTCGGGAGGAATTTTCTTCTCCTCCGCGAACGCAGCCGACGCGAAGGGCGTTGAAGCGCACGCCACCGCCAGGAGCACAAACACGCAACGTTGCAGACGACCTGCTCGCCTCATCCGCCTGTCACCCCTCGGGGCGCACCTGCCCTGCCCGGTACGAACGGCAACCAGTATGCCAGCGGATCGGGCGCGACGACGAGCGCCGGGTGGTACCCTGCGCCTGTGAGGTGCGCGGCGTGCGGACACGACAATCCCCCCGGCGCGCGGTTCTGCAACCGCTGTGGCGCCCCGCTCGTTCCATCGCCGGTGAGCGCGGAGCCACGCGCCTACACCCCGCGGCATCTCGTCGAGAAGATCCTCGCGTCCCAGAGCGCGCTGCGGGGCGAGCGCAAGCTGGTCACCGTGCTCTTCGCCGACGTGGCGCGCTCGATGGAGCTGGCGGAGCGGATGGATCCCGAGGAATGGCACCGCCTGCTCGATCGCCTCTTCCGCGTCCTGTCGGACGGCGTCCACCGCTACGAGGGCACCATCAACCAGTACACGGGCGACGGCATCATGGCGCTCTTCGGCGCCCCGATCGCCCACGAGGACCACGCCCAGCGGGCGTGCGCGGCGGCCCTGCACCTGGCCCGCGAGCTGGCCGCGCTCGCCGACGACGTGCGCCGCGAGAGCGGCCTCGAGCTCGCGGTGCGCATGGGCCTGAACTCTGGCGAGGTGGTGGTGGGCCGGATCGGTGACGACCTGCGCATGGACTACACCGCGCAGGGGCACGTCGTGGGGCTGGCCGCCCGGGTCCAGGCGCTGGCCCCTCCGGGCGGGATCGCGGTGACCGGGCAGACCGCGCGCCTCGCCGCGGGTTTCTTCGATTTCGTCGACCGGGGCGAGCACCGCCTCAAGGGCTCGAGCGAGCCGGTCCGGGTGTTCGAGCTGCACGGCCGGGGTCGGTTCCGGAGCCGTCTCGAGCGCTCCCGCGCCCACGGCTTCTCGCGCTTCGTCGGCCGCGGGCCGGAGCTGGCCCTGCTCGAGCGGGCCCTGCGCGACGCCCGGGCCGGTCGGCCGGCGGTGGTGCTCATCTCGGCGGAGCCCGGCGCCGGAAAGAGCCGGCTGTGCCACGAGCTCGTCGAGCGCACCCGCGGCGTCGCGGTGCATCACGTCCGTGCGCTCTCGCACGGACGCACGCTGCCGCTGCACGTGATCGTCTCGCTCGCGCGCAGCCTGTTCGGCGTCGAGGAAGACGCTTCCTCTTCGGAGATCCGCGACGCCGTCCTGCGCGACCTGGCGGGCCCGCCGGCCGACCCGCTCGCCCCGGATGCCTGGCTCGAGCTCCTGGGCGTCTCCGACCGGGCCCCGTCCGGACTCGACCCGGATGCGCGTCGCGCCCGCCTGCTCCGGTCGCTCTTCGGGCTCATCGAGGCCCGCGCGCGCCGCGAGCCCACCCTGATCTGGATCGAGGACCTGCACTGGCTCGATCCGGCGAGCGAGACGGCGCTCACGATGCTGGTCGAGCGCCTGCTGGCCCCGGAGGCTTCCGACCGCCGGATCCTCCTGCTCGCCACCACCCGTCCGGAGTACCGGCCGCCGTGGCCCGCCCGCGTCGAGAGCCTGTCGCTGGCCCCGCTCGCGCTCGAGGACTCCCGGACCCTGCTGGACGACTGGCTCGGGCCCGACCCCGACCTCGCGCCCCTGCGCGCGCAGATCGAGGCTCGCGCCCGCGGCAACCCGCTGTTCGTGGAGGAGATGATCCGCTCGCTGGTCGAGCACGGCGTGCTGCGCGGGGAGCGCGGCGCGCATACCCTGGCGACGCGGACCGGCGACGTGATCCTGCCCGAGACGGTCCAGGCGGTCATCGCCTCCCGCATCGATCGCCTCGCGGACCGCGACAAGGAGGTGCTGCACGCCGCGGCCGTGGTCGGACATGAAGTCCCCATCGAGCTGCTGCGCGCCGTGCTCGGCCTGCCGGAGCCTGCGCTCGCCGCGTGCCTGGACCGTCTCTCGACCGCCACGCTGCTCGGCCCCTCCGACTCGCCCGGGCGGCACGTGTTTCGCCATCCCGTCGCGCAGGAGGTCGCCTACCGCACCCAGCTCGTGGAACGACGGCGCGGCACCCACGCCGCGATCGCGCGCGCCTTGCTCGCCATGGACGTGACCGACGCCACGACCCACGCCGCGCTCCTGGCCCATCACTTCGACGAGGCCGGCGAGCGCATGGAGGCCGCCCGCTGGCACGAGCAGGCCGGCCGCCGGGTGGCCCGCAGCGACCCGGCGGAGGGCGCGCGGCACTGTCGCCGGGTCATCACGCTGCTGGCCGCCGTCCCGGAGTCCCCGGAGACCCTCACCCTCGAGCTCACCTCGCGCATCGCCCTGCTCGAGATCGGCCGCCTCGCCGGCATCGAGGAAGGCGAGGCCCGGAGCCTCTTCGAGGAGGCGCGGGCCGTCGCCGAGCGACTGCGCGACGACGCCGGCCATGCCTTCCTCCTGGCCTCCTACGGTCGGCTGTGCGGGATGGCCGGCGACGTGGCGCGCTATCTCGACTGCGCCGAGCGCGCCGGCAGGCTGGCCGAGGGCGCCGATGCCCTCTTCGCGCTCGAGATGCGCTCGGTGCTGGCCCACGCCCAGCTGGGCGCCGGCCGCCTCGCCCTCGCCCGCGCGACCGCGGAGCGTGCCCTGGTCGACATCGCGCAGGCCGAGCCACTGCGCGAGGCGGTCGCCCGTTCCACCGCGCCGGCGCTGTGCCGCGTGTGGTGGGCGCTGGCGAGCGCGCACCTCGGACAGAGCGCCCGGGCGCGGGCCGCCCTGCTCGCGCTGCTCGACGAGGAACCCGACCCGGCGCTGCAGACGCTCTACGGCACCCACGCCGTGCTGTGCGAGGTGCTGCGCCTGGGCGCCGACGTGCCCGCGGCGCTCGCCCATGGCCGCCGCGCCGTCGCCCTCGCCGAGGACCGGGGCAGCGTGCTCGCCCGGGTCGAGGCCGCGGCCTTTCTGGGCGCGGCCGCGCTCGCGGCGGGTGACACCGCGGAGGCCACGAGCGTGCTCGAGCCGGCCCTCGCGCTCGCCCGGGAGCGGCGCACCGCGCTCTGGTACGAGCCGCGCATCCTCGCGACCCTGGCGGACGCGAAGCGGGCCGCGGGCGAGCGGCCGGTCGCCCGCCGGCTGCTGGCCGAGGCGTGCGCACTGCTCGATCGGGGGCGCGGCTGGCAGCTCGGCGCGCTCGACGCCGCCACGACGCGGGTCCACCTCCTGCAATCCGAGCCCGGCGCCACGCGCGCCGAGATCGACGGGGCGCTCGAGGCCCTCGATGCGCTCGCGGCCCGGCTCGGCTCGGAGCCCTACCGACGCCTCGCCGCGCTGGAGCGCGCGCGGGTCACCACCTGACACCATTCCTCGCTCGCAAGGAGGACGCGATGAGGTTCGTGTTCACGATCTACCACGACCGGAAGGTGATGGATGCCCTGTCCGACAAGGAGCGGCAGGCGCTGATCGATGCCGCCATCGAGTACGCGGAGGACCTCCGCCGGAGCGGTCACTACATCGCCTCGGACGCCCTGCAGCGGCCCGACGCGGGCCGGATCGTTCGCATGACCGGCGGCACGGTCTCCACCGCGGCCGGCCCGTTCGCGGAAACCAAGGAGCAGCTGGGCGGCTTCTTCCTGATCGAGGCTCGGGATCTCGACGAGGCCTGCGCGATCGCGGCCCGGTTTCCGGCCCTGCGGCTGGGCGTGATCGAGGTCCGGCCGGTGCTGGAGCTGCAGCACTCCCGAGATCAGCGCGGCCTGCCGCGGTGAGCGGCTACTGCCGCGTCAGAGCGCCACGGTCCGGAAGCCGGCGAGGATGTTGCGGCGGTGGCGCCGGTAGAAGTTGCGCCAGGTGGCGCGGATGAGCCGCGAGCGCGTGGTCCAGGCGCCGCCGCGCAGCACCTTCTTCACGCCGAAGTACGGCTCGGAGTACTCCTTGTACGGATCGCACACGAAGCCGGGATAGGGCTCGAACGTGTCGTCCACCCACTCCCAGATGTTGCCGATCATCTGCCGGCACCCGACCGGGCTGTCGCCCGCCGGCAGCGCGCGGACGTCGATGGTGCCGCCGGCCCGATAGTCGAGGCTCGCCCGCTCCGAAGTCGGTGCATCGTCGCCCCAGGGGAATCGCCGCTTGCCTCCGGTGGAGGGTTCGAACGTCGCCGCCATCTCCCATTCGGCCTCGGTCGGCAGGCGCCGCCGCGCCCAGCGGCAGTACGCCTCGGCCTCGTACCAGTTGACGTAGACCACCGGGTGCCAGGGCTCGAGAGGGGTGATCAGGTCGAAGCGGTGCTCGTGCCAGCGCCCGCCTTCCCCGGGAACCCAGAATAGCGGGTGCTCGACGGCCTCGCGGCGCCGCCAGTCCCATCCGCGCCGTCCCCAGAGCTCGCGCCGGCGGTAGCCGCCATCATCCACGAATCGCTGGAACTCGGCGTTGGTCACCGGAATCGACGCGATCCGGAACGGCGCCACCTCGACGGGATGCGCCCATTTCTCGTTGTCGAAGACGAAGGGCTCGTCCGGATCCGCGCCGAGCAGGAACCGGCCGCCCGGCACCGTCGCGTCGTGGGGCACGTAGCCCGCATCGATCGGCGGCCGCGCCGCGGCCGGGTCCAGGTTCTCGAGGCGCGGGCGCGCGTAGTGCAGGGTCTGGCGGATCAGGGTGAGGTTCTCGGCGTGCATGTCCTCGTGGAGCGCGGCCAGCGTATAGAAGTACGCGTCGGCCGAGGTCGGCTCGCGGCAATCGAGCCGCCCGACCGTCCGTTCCAGCACTTCGCTGATGTACTGCAGCGTGCGCGCGCGGGACGGATAGTCGTGGTCCCAGCGTCGCGTGTAGGAGACGTGGAACGCGTCGTAGATGCCGTCCGAGCCCGGCAGGAGCGTGGACTCCCCGTCCAGATGGCGGCGAATCCAGAGCTCCTGGAACCAGCCGACGTGGCCCATCTCCCAGATCGGCGGCTCGATGAAGTGGGCCGGGCTCCCCAGCATCTGGGACTCCGTCAGATCCTCGAGGAGCTCGAGCTCGACCCGCCGAGCGTCGCGCAGCGCCTGGACCAGGTCCGCAGCGAGCGGCAACATGGCCCTGCCTTACCATCGGATTCTCGCCATGTCCAGGATCATGTGAATAGGTATTGCCTATAGGTGCTACGGGGCGCGGTCGACGACGTAGATGTGGCCCGACGGGGCCAGGAGCCGCCGATACGGCATCGCGTGGAGCACGCGGACCCCCGGTGACAGCGCCTTGACGATGCCGTAGCGGAGCACCGGCCCCCCGTTGACGCCGGGCACCAGCACGTCGCCGTTTGGCGCACGGGCGGCCTGGTCCGGGTGCGCGTACTGCAGCCAGCCGTTGACCACGTACCCGCCGTCGAGCTGTCGCGGCTCGATTCCCGCCCGGCGCGCCCACGCCACCGCGTCCCGGAAGGCGCGGTTGTAGCGCAGGTGGTCCCAGGTGCCCAGCAGGCTGATGGCCACGAACACCGCGAGGCCGCCCAGAGCCAGCCGGCGCCGGGAGATGCCGGCGATGCCCACCCGCAGCGCGGCCGCCATCACAACCAGCGGGAGCACGTACCGGTCGTAGAACAGCCAGAGCACCGTGCCCATGGCGAAGTAGCCGAGCGCCCCCCACGCGAGCGGGCTCACCGCCCCGGACGGCCGGCGGCGCGCGAGGGGCGCGAGCGTGAATGCCAGGGACACCGAGGCCAGCACCATCGAACCCAGCGCCCACCCGAGCGATCGGTGGAACGCGGTGGTCAGCGGCGGCACGAGCGCCTCGGTCGCGCCCAGCTCGCGCAGGCTCCAGGTGAACTCCGGATCGAGCGGTGCCCACAACCCGCCGTTCAGGAAGAGCCTCGTGGCGAGCAGGGCACCGACCGCGAGCCCCGCGGGCAGGCCGATCCGCGCGGTCTCGCGCGAGAGGCTGCCGAGGGCCAGGGGCACGAGCGCGATGCCGAGCGCCCCCACCGTGACCGTGAGGTTGGTGAGGATCCACGAGGGCAGCTGGTCGAGCCCGGACGGAAAGATGGCCATGCGCCACGCCCACGAGCCGGAGATCCACGTGAGGTTCGCCCGGTGCTCGTCGAGCGCGGGGCGGGCCAGGCTCAGCAGCCCGGCCACCAGCGCGGGGGCCAGGGCCGCGACCAGTCGGGGCAGCGGCGGCCGCCACCCGGCCCCGCGCCACGGCGCGAGCAGCAAGACGCCGGACATGACGACGCCCACCGGCCGCACCCCGGTGGCCAGCGCCGCGAAGACGACCGCGGCCACGAACGAGCGGGCGGAGTCTCGCGCGATCGCGCGCGCGAGCGCGGCGAACGACCAGACGAGCAGGGCGGCGAACAGCACGTCGGTCATGAACGAGAGCGAGAGGATGAAGTACACGGGGTAGAACGCCACCACGCCCACGCCCAGCAGGGCATCGCCGCGGCGGGCTCCGCACTGCCGCACGAGGGCGTAGAGGCCGATCAGCCCGAGGAGCGAGGCGACCCAGGTCGAGACGCGCAGGGCGGTGAACGAGAAGCCGAACGGCAGGCAGAAGAGCGCCCCCCACAGCACGTGGACGAGGTTGACGCTCACCGACCAGTCGAGGATCCTCACCTGGCCCGTCTGCAGGAGGTGCTCGACCGACCAGGCGTAGGTCCAGTCGTCGATGAAGGGCACGTCCTGGAAGGGACGCAGCAGCGCGACCGGCACGCCCGACATCAGCACGATCACCGCCGGCGCCCTCAGATGCTCTCGCCACCACGCGCGGTCGCTCACGAGCCCGCTCGCACCATCCGGCCATCCTCCGGGGGCGCCATCGATCTGTCAATCCAGCGCGGCGCCCGGATGCCCTATACTCCCGCCATGATCGTCGCCGAGTCCGTGGCCGCCAATCTGGCAAAGGCCTCCTGGATCCGCCGGATGTTCGAGGAGGGCGCGCGCCTCAAGCAGGAGCGGGGCGCCGACAAGGTCTTCGATTTCACGCTGGGCAACCCGGAGATCGAGCCGCCCCCGGCCGTGCTGGCCGCGGCCCGCCGCGTGCTGGACAGCCGCGAGCCGCATCTCCATGCCTACATGCCCAACGCCGGCCACCCCCGCGTGCGGGAGGCGGTGGCCGGGCGGCTCCGCGCCGCCACCGGGCTGCCCTACACCGCCGGCCACGTGCTCATGACGGTGGGCGCGGGGGCGGCGCTGAACACGGTGCTGAAGGCGCTGCTCAACCCGGGCGACGAGGTGCTCACCGTCGCCCCGTTCTTCGTCGAGTACACCTTCTACGCGGAAAACTACGGCGGGCGGCTCATCGTGGTGCCGCCGAAGGCCGATCTGACCCCGGACGTGGCGCGTCTCGAGGCGGCGATCACCGCGCGCACGCGCGCCATCATCCTGAACTCGCCCAACAATCCGAGCGGCGTCGTCTATCCCGCCTCCACGTACGTCGAGATCGAGGCGATGCTGGCCCGCATCGGCCAGCCGATCGTGGTGATCAGCGACGAGCCGTACCGCACGCTGGTCTTCGACGACGTGGCGGTGCCCGAGGTGCCGCCGCTGGTGACCCGGGCGGTGGTCGCCACGTCGTGGTCCAAGTCGCTCGCCATCCCGGGCGAGCGCATCGGCTACCTGGCCTTCTCGCCGCGGATGCCGGAGGCGGCGGACCTCTTCGAGGCCTGCACGTTCACCAGCCGCGTGCTGGGCTTCGTGAACGCGCCCGCGCTCTGGCAGTGGGTGGTGGCCGAGGTCGGCGACCTCTCGATCGACGTCGCGCCCTACCGGGAGAAGCGCGACCTGATGTACGAGGGCCTCACCCGCATCGGCTACCCGTGCGTGAAGCCCCGGGGCGCGTTCTACGTGTTCCCCCGCACGCCCATCCCGGACGACGTGGCCTTCGTCCGCGCGCTCGCCGAGGAGGGCGTGCTCACGGTGCCCGGCTCCGGGTTCGGCATGCCGGGCCACATCCGGATCTCGCTCACGGTGGAGCGCGACACCGTGATCCGCGCGCTGCCCGGCTTCGAGCGCGCGTTCCGCAAGGCCAGCCGGCCGTAGGCCCAGGAGGCGCAGATGGTCGAGACCCCGATCGAGTTCGCGACGATCAGTGAGCTGGGAGCCCGCATCCGGGCCGGCGGGCTCAGCCCGGTCAAGCTGGCCGAGACGTACCTGGACCGCATCGCCGCCCTCGACAAGCGGCTGCACGCCTTCATCGCGGTCACGCGCGACCGCGCCCTCGCGGAGGCCCGGGCCGCGGAGATGCAGCTCCGGGGCGGCTCTGACCTGGGCCCGCTCCACGGCATCCCGTACGCGGTGAAGGACCTCTACGACGTGAAGGGGGCGGCCACCACGGCGGGCACCCGGCTGCTGCAGGGCAATGTCGCCGCCCAGGACTGCACCGCGGTCCGCCGGCTGGCCGGCGCCGGCATGGTGCTCCTCGGCAAGACGCACACCGTGCAGTTCGCGTTCAGCGGCATCGGCATCAATCACGACCAGGGCACGCCGCACAACCCGTGGTCGCCCACGCCGATGGCGCCGGGCGGCTCCTCCAGCGGCTCGGGCGTCGCGGTCGGCGCCGGCCTCGCCCCGGTGGCGCTCGGCACCGACACCGGCGGATCCGTGCGCATCCCGGCCGCCCTGTGCGGGACGGTGGGGCTCAAGACGACGGTGGGGCGCGTGAGCCGGCGCGGCGTCTACCCGCTCTCGTGGACGCTCGACAGCGTCGGCCCCCTCACCCGCAGCGTGGAGGACGCCGCCCTGGTGCACCAGGCCCTGCAGGGGCCCGATCCGGGCGACGAGACCACGCGCGCCATCGTCGCCGAGGACCCGATGCCGACGCTTCGCGCCGGCGTCAAGGGCCTGCGCCTGGCCTTCGGCGAGACCCTGTTCTTCGACGGCGTCGACGCCGAGATCGTGGCCGCGGTCCGCGAGGCCGGCCGGGTGCTGCGGGGCCTGGGCGCCTCCGTCGAGAGCATCGCGGTGCCCGAGGTGGCCGAAGCCATGTCCGACCAGCGCCGCGCGACCATGATCGCGGCGGAGGCGCTCGCGGTGAACGGCCGGCTCATCGACGAGCAGTTCGACGCGCTGGATCCGGTGGTGGCGCACCGCATGCGGGGCGGGCGCACCCTGTCCGCCACCGACTACTTCAGCGTCCTCCGGCAGTGGTCCGCCCTCCGCGACCGCGTCCGGCGCACCCTCGCCGACGTCGATGCCCTGCTGGTGCCCGCCACGATGATGCCGCCCCGGCCCATCGCGGACATCGACGCGAGCACCGAGACCTACACCCAGGCCAACCTCGCCTACCTCCGCAACACCGCGATCGGCAACATCCTGGCCCTCTGCGCGGTGGTGCTGCCGTGCGGGTTCACGCGGGACGGCCTGCCGATCGGGCTCATGATCTACGCCAAGCCGTTCGACGAGGCGACGGCGCTCCGGGTCGCGTGGGCGTACGAGCAGGCGACCGAGTGGCATCGCCGGCGGCCGGATCTCGGCTGGGTGCGATAGGTCGGCCGGGCGCTCGGGTCCCCGGCCGCTCGAGCCCCCGGCCGTCCCGAATCATCACAGCGGATTCAGCCGGAGCGAGTCGAGCAGTCGCCGCCGCGTCTCCGCCTCGGTGGGGGACGCGGCGGCACCGCGCGCGACCACCAGGAGCGTGACGACGTACCGCTCGCCGAACGGAACGACGTGGGTTCCGGCGACGGTGGTCGGCCCTGCCGCGGTGGTATGGGTGGTGTGGATCGAGAAGCCGATTCCCGCATCGAAGGCGCGCCGCTCCGACGCATCGACGACCATGCGGCTGGCCGAGAGGTCGCGCGACATCTTGCCGTAGACCTGCTGGAGGCTCTGCCGGATCATCTCGTCCACCAGCCCGTCGCGATCCGGGCGTCGCTCGAACTCCTCCCGGGTGATGGCGGACGCGATGGGCGTCACGATGGCGAGCACGAAGAGCGGCTTCGTCGCGCTCTTGGCCGCCAGCCGCACCACCCCGGCCTCGCCCGGGGTCGGCACCTGCTCTTTCTGCCAGTCGGCGGGATACCGGAAGCCGAACCGGTACTGCGGATCGACGTACTCGGTGGTGGCGCCATCCGCTGCGGCCGCCGCCGGGCATGCGACCAGGGTTGCGAGCAGCAACGCGGCGCCCAGCCGTCGCCGGACCCCGCGGATCATCGGCTCGCCTTCGCCGCGGGAGGCGGCGCGGTGTCGGGTCGGCACTCGTACTGCTGGACCGTTCGCAGGCGGTTCCGGACCGCCCGCCGGATCGCGTCGTTGATGTGCGACGTGCGGGCCGCCAGGCACCACCGCTCCGCCTCGAACGTCCCTGACCGGGACCAGGGCGCCTCGCACTGTGCGCGTCCCGCATCACACGTCCGGCCCCAGAGGACCCAGCCGCCGTCGGCCTGGCCGACCGGCGGGGCGGCCAGCACGAGGGCGAGCAGCGCGACCAGCGTGGCGATCATGAGGTGGCCCGCCGACACCTCCGGGAGCAGGACCTGGGCTGGCCGAATGGCCTAGGCTTGCTGCAGCGCCGCGGGCCTCGCCGCCTCGGACGTGACCAGCGTCCGCCAGTCGGCATCGCCCGGGATCACCGCCTCGGCGGGCTGGAGCGTGTAGTAGCTCGGCTCGATGCCGGGGGGCGTGCCGCCCGCCTCGACAGTCCGGGTGGCCTGGAGGAGCAGCCGGCGCGCCTGGATGACCGCGCGATCGGCGGGCCCGAGATGCTCCTTGGTGCGATCGACGATCGGCCCCATGCTCTCCTGGATCGCGCGATCCTGCACGTTGATGCCCTCGATGCCGGTGTAGGTCTCGGTCTTCTGCACGCGCCGGTCGAGCAAGTAGTCGTTGTCGCGGTTGCGCTTGGACCGGAAGGTGGTCTGGTCCACGTCGAGCGGGCCGTTGCCGAGCCGCCGCTCGAGGCGCTCCTCGTCGGTCAGCGGGTCGGTCACGCTGTGCTCCCAGTTGTAGACCATGGTGGTCTCGTCGTCGATCGGCACCCAGATGTGCCCCGAGGCCCCGGTGGTCCCGCGGGCCGACTCCCCGATGCGCGCAGGCCGGATCTGGTGGAAGGGCAGGATGAAGTGGTAGGCGCGCACGTGGATCCGGCCGTCCCCGAGCGAGCGCAGGCCGGCGTAGCGATAGCCGTACTCGGTGACGTCCACCTCGAGCAGGGGGGCCTTGCCGCGCACGAACGGGTCGTCGACCTTGAAGCCCGGACGCGAGGAGGTCGGATCGAGCACCCGATGGAGGATGGGCGCGTGCGCGGTGTCGATCCCCCCCTCCAGGCCCTGGAGCCAGTTGGTCTCCTGGATGACCTTCGACACGTGGCGGTGGCTGGGCGGCGCCTGGGTCCAGGCGAAGCACGGCAACGGTGGGCGTCGGTCGGCGGGGCCGAGATAGGCCCACACGAGGTCTCCCATCTCCACCGTCGGGTACGCGGTCGTGCGGATCTTGTGGGCGAAGGACACCTCGGGCGGCTCGTTCATCTGGTCCACGCACTGGCCGTCCGCGTCGAATTTCCAGCCGTGATACACGCAGCGCAACCCGCACTCCTCGTTGCGCCCGAAGTAGAGCGACGCCTGCCGGTGCGGGCACCGCTCGGCGAGCAGCCCGACGCGGCCGCGGGTGTCGCGGAAGGCCACCAGGTCCTCGCCCAGCAGCCGCACGCGCGTGGGGGCGCAGTCGGGCTCGGGCAGCTCCCGGGCGAGCAGGACCGGGATCCAGTATCGCCGCAGGGTTTCTCCCATCGGGGTGCCGGGGCCGACGCGGGTGACGCGCTCGTTGTCCTCACGTGGCAGCATGGGCGGGCCCTCCCTGGCGCCGAGAATCGCCCCGAACCCATCACGGGTCAAGCGATGCTCCGGGGACGACGCTCACTGACCAGCGCCGCCCATCCCGTTGAATCCCTCGATGAAGTGGTCAAGCACCAGGCTGTACAGGAGCGCGATCGGCAGACCCACGACCAGCGCCCCTGCCATCAGGGATCCCCAGTAGAAGATATCGCCGCGGATCAGGTTCGTGGCGAGCGCGACCGTCACGACCTTCTCGCTCCGCGGCGCCACGTACGCGACCGCGTAGAGATACTCCTGCATCGCGAGCGAGAAGGCAAAGACCGCCGAGATCGCGACTCCGGGTCGGCTCCCCGGCAAGACGACCCGGCAGAGCCCGCCGATCCTGCTGCAGCCGTCGAGCCACGCCGCTTCCTCGACCTCGATGGGCACGGTCTTGAAGTACCCCATCATCTTCCATGTGCAGAACGGGATGGTAAATCCCGGGTACACCACCACGAGGGCCCACCACGAGTCGAACAGCCCGAGGATGCCGACCACGCGGGCGAGCGGGATGAAGAGGATGATGGGCGGCACGAGGTAGGTCAGAAAGATCGCGATGCCGATGTTCTCGGCGCCGGGCAATCGTGAGCGGGCGAGCGCGTATCCTGCCGGCACCGCCATCACCATGGTGAGCGCCACCACCCAGACCGCGAGTTGCACCGTGTTGAGCAGCTGCATGGTGAAGTAGGTGCGGGTGAACAGCAGCGTGAAGTGATCCAGGGTGGGGGGCAGGTGGAACCAGAATGGGCTTCCACCCCGCTGGTAGAGGTCCGCGTCCTGCTTGAACGCGGTGATCACCATCCAGCAGATGGGGAACAGGGCAATCACCAGGAACGGCGTGAGGCCGGCGTAGAGCAGGGCGTGGCGGCGCACCCCGCGCAGCGTCCGGGGAAGATCGCGGCTCGGGCTCGTTCCCCTCATGCGGGCCGTCACCATCCGGCGCACCTGGCCGATCCGCGGCTCACGGTAACGGGCGGTAGTGGTAGTCGTCGCGCGCCGCCTGCATCAAAACGCGGAAGTCCTGCCGCCACTCCTCCAGAGTCGGCCGCTCCGACGTACCACCATCCGTTGTACACGCGGTGGATGCTGAGGTCGGGCGCCAGCGAGAACGTGTAGGAGCCAGCGACCAGGCCGTGCAAGCCCCAGGACCCGAGCCTACCACGCGACGCTTCCTCCGGGGGGACGCGCCATGTGGGCGCCTTGCCGCCACCGCCGGTTAGGCTACGATACGGTGGAATTGAACGACCGAGCCGGAGGGAGAGACGACGTGAACCAACGGAAGATGGTCCTGGCGGGGCTGGTGGCCTGGTATGCCGTGGTGTCGGTCTGGACGGCCTGTGCGCCGGCCGATCGCCAGTTCTGGCTGCTGGCCAGCATCCTGCCGGCCGCGCTGGTGGTCTTCCTGGCGGCCACCCACCGGGCGCTCCCCCTGTCGCCCGCGTCGTATGCGTCGATCACGCTGTTCCTGACCCTGCACATGGTCGGTGTCCACTACACCTACGCGCAGGTGCCGGCCGGCTTCTGGTAGCCTACCCGCTGGAGGAAACGTTCCGGCTCCTCGCCGGCACGCGGGGCTGGCTGCTGTACTACCTGCCGGTGATGACCATCCTCGGGCTGAGCGGTCTCTGGGAGATCATCGAGTCGTGGGTCGCCCAGATCGTCCATCCCGAGCTCGGCCTGGTCTATCTCGGATCGCAGGGCGACGTCTGGGACTCCCAGAAGGACATGGCCTCGGCCCTCTACGGCGCCCTCGTCTGCATGGCGATCCTGTTCCTCATCCGGAAGGCCCGCCCCGCCGACACGCTCGCTCCGTCGTCGTGAGATGACCGCGCGCGGGCCCAGTCGCCTGGCGCTGGGACTGCTCGCCGCCTACCTGCTCTTCTGGCTCTGGATGGCCATCGCCCCGCTGGATCGCGGGGACTGGCTGCTGGAAAACCTGCTGGCCATCGCGTTCGTGGCCATTCTGATCACGACCGCACGTCGCTTCCCGCTGTCCGACCGGTCCTACGTGCTGATCGCGGTGTTCCTGGGCCTGCACGCCGTCGGCGCCCACTACACCTACGCCGAGGTGCCGCTCGGCTTCTGGCTGAAGGACCACTTCGGCCTGGCGCGAAACCCCTTCGACCGCCTGGTGCACTTCGCCTACGGCCTGCTGCTGTCCTACCCGCTGCGCGAGGTGCTCGTGCGGCGGGCCTCCGTCCGCGGCGTGTGGTCCTACTCGCTCCCGCCGAGCAGCATCCTCGCCCAGAGCGCGCTCTTCGAGATCATCGAGGCCATCGTCGCCACCATCGTCAGCCCGGACCTGGGCGCCGCCTATCTGGGCACCCAGGGCGACGAGTGGGACGCGCAGAAGGACATGACCGCGGCGCTCGCGGGCGCGGTCCTGGCCATGCTGGTGACGCGCTTCGGGTCCAGAGGGGATTCCGCGGCTTGAAAGTTGGCCGCCGCGTACCGGCCTGTCGGGCCGCCGGCCCACCGCCATCCCCTCGGCTCGTACCCCGCTCGCGCCCGCGCGGTCGCCGAACTCCGTCTACGTGGCACCGCGTGCGCGGCGGCCGCGGAAGATCGTCCTGAGAAGGTCCATCACGCCCCGCTCCCTCCGCGGGCTCCGCGCTTGCCGCTCCTGCCGAGCTCGCCACGATCGAGCCAGACGCCTCGGCCTAGTGGACAGAAGTCGATCGTCAACCAGTCTGCCGCTCGTGTCTGACCGAGCGGCCCTGCCGCCCAACGGAATCCCTTGCTTGTGCGTCAACAGACCGCCCGAGCAGAGACGCGGCCGTCGCCGTGCCGAGCGCAAGCGCGATGACGCTCATCGACATCCCGATCGGCACCTCATAGATGTCGGCCAGCAGCATCTTCACCCCGACGAACACCAAAACCACCGCCAACCCGAGCTTCAGATAGCGAAAGCGATGAATCACGCCCGCGAGCAGAAAATACATCGCTCTCAAACCCAAAATCGCGAATACATTCGAGCTGTATATGATGAACGGTTCCTCGGTAATCGCGAAAATGGCAGGAATGGAGTCAACGGCGAAGATCAAATCGGTCGTCTCCACGAAGACGAGTACGATGAACAGCGGCGTCGCAACCACCCGAAAGCCTCGGCCTGCCTGCCTCCGCACGAAGAACTTCTGACCGTAGTACGTGTCGGTCACCGGAACCATCCGGCGAATCAGCCCGAGAATCGGATTCCTCTCGGGCATGAAGCCGTGTTCCCTCCGCAGTGCCATCCGCAATCCGGTAAGCACGAGGAACCCGCCGAACACGTAGATGATCCAGTGAAAGTGCTGGATGAGATACACCCCGGCGCCGATCAGAACACCCCGCATCAAAAGGGCCCCGATGATGCCCCAGAAGAGGACGCGGTGCTGGTATCGTGCCGGGACCTGAAAGTAGCCGAAGATCAAGACGAACACGAAGATGTTGTCGACCGAGAGCGCCTTCTCGATCACGTAGCCGGTGAAGTACTCGAGTCCCGCATCCCGCCCCAGAACGGCGTACACCCCGCCGCCGAACACCACCCCCAGCGCCACCCAGACGCCGCTCCAGATGGCGGCTTCGCGCGCACGGACCTCGTGCGCTGTCCGATGGAAGACGAAGAGGTCGATGGCGAGCATCGCCAGGACGAAGAGATTGAACAGGATCCACACCCACGGCTGGTCCATGCACATGCTCCACGAAAAAAAGGCGAGGCCTCGCACAGGCTGTCGCCACTCGTGCGAAGGTCTCGCCTATTCCGGTGGGAACCAGACCGAACCGTGCGCGTCGCCGCGCAGTCCTGACGATCCGGCCGCGCGGCCTCGTGCCGCGTGGCTACTCCCCTTCAGCTGTCCAAGCCTACCGCATTCCTTCTCCACTGCCAAGCCGCTCGCGACGTGCGCAGGCCGGCTCACGCATTGAAACGCCGCTTCACGATTTCACGTCGCGCGGCCCGAACTTCCGGCCCTGGCCTCGACGCCAGGGCACGTCCCGAGGCTCGTCAGACGTCAACCGAGAAATGCCTCGTGTCAAGACTGGGCTCTGCCGTTCAACGGACATCCATAGGCTACCGCTCCCCCGCCGCTTCTCGGAGCGCGCGGGAGAACGCCAATACCCCATGACCCGGGGCGCGCACGACCCGTAGCGCGAGCCGGCCGAGCCCGCCGATGCCGCGAACGGCAACCTGTCCCGTCCCAAGGCATTACCCCTCGCCCGCACTGAAATACTCCCGACGGCTCACGGCGACGTCATAGACGAACATGACTCCCGAATGTCGGCTGAACAACGGGCGCAAACCTGCCAGAATAGGCTCCACCTTCTCTTCGGGCACCACGGTCATGACCATCACCAAGCTTTGCTGATCGTTGAACGTGAAATGCGCCTCGCGAATGCCGTGGTGGCCCTTCCCCGACACGTTGCCAATGATCGTGTACCCCGTCGCGTGAACCTTTTCCAGGAGATCAGTCACGAAGGCCAGATGATTTCCGGCGACGACCACCCGGACCTCCTTCATGGGGTGCAACGCTAGGCGTTCCATTCAACGCGTTCCCTTTCCTCGGCGGCTCCGACACGATGTGAAGATAGCGTAGACGAGATCGGAGTCCAGCCGTTCACCGACCTGAAACGATAGAACCGGCCCTCGTCCACCACCGCCAGGTGCACCCATTCGTTGCAGTAGTAGTGTCGCAACAGCTCGTGACGAGCGATCAGCTCATCGAGCCGTTCGCGCGGCGAGACAACGACGGTCAACAGCCGCATCGGCTCGTGAAACGCCGTGGTCCCGCTGATGACGGTTTGTCGCGGAAGCCCCACCCGCAGGTCGCTCCAGGGCCCGCTCATGACGCCGAGCCGGCCGACCACGTTGTGGTAGGCCTTGCTGCCGCTGCCATACACCTCGTTGTCAACCGTCGAGAAGTAGTGCTCGAGTGCGATCCATTCGCAGACGAGCTGTGGGCCGGTCAGGATCACCTCGAGCCAACGCCCACCCGGATCCAGTCGCCAATCGTACGAGTGCATGAAAACGCGACCGCTCAAATTGAGCCCCCTGGTCAGACGCCTTGGCCCCACGATGAACGCGGCGTTCCCGGAAAGCCCCCACTCGGGAAGCACCTGACTCCAGTCGGTGCTCCGCGTCTGGACCCGATCCGCAACAAGACTGAGCCGTGCGCGCGCCCGCCCGTCGGGCAATCGGCCGTAGCGCTCCTGGCTGGTGAGCCGACCGGCCTCGTGCAGGTCCTCCTTGAGGCGAGCCACGTCCCTGCGGTGAGTCGCAGGAACATCCTCGAGATCGAAGAGCTCAACCCGATCGGTCGTTGTATCGAGCTGGCCTGCCACGAAGTGCGTATCAGAAGGGATGACGATCCCACGAGCGCGCACACGATCGCGAACCTGGGGGTTGTTGGCCATCATGGCCACGAGTCGGGCATTGGGCATGCCGGCGTTCCCGCCACACGCACCGCAATCGAGCGCTGCTTCGTACGGGTTGTTGGTCGAGGTGCTGGCATGCGCGCATATCAGGACCAACCGGGCGACGTTGGAAGAGACACCGATCATACGGAGCAGCGTCTCGACGGTCGTTGCCTGTTCGTCCAGAGTGAACCCAGTACGGCTGAGGCTTTCTTGCTGGTGTGACACTGACCGCTCGTCCAGCCCGCGCCGCTGTCGCAGCTCGTCCACGATGCCGGCCAGGACCTCCCGCGTCAGACCGAGCTTCCGCCCATGTGCGACCAGTTCCCCGTTCAGCGCCGTGTCCCCCTGGATGGCTTGCTGGCGGACGGCCTCGACGATACTCGGGGTGATGTGGCTGGAAACGGTGTCCCGGTGTGCGCGGAGGGTCTTCCAGACGACGGCACGCTGCTCGGCCATGATCATCTCGTCGATGTCGGCGGCCGACAGCTTGTCGACGGTCAACGATGTCGCCACGCGAGGAACCCAAAACTCGCGGCACCACGAGATCAGGCGAGCGAACGCTCCCGGCCACAGGGTCTTGCCGACGAGTAGCATTCCATAGAACCACCCCAAGGACTCGACCATGACGAAGGGAGTGGCGACATTCTCTCTCAGATCATGCACGAGCGCGCGAACGGTGTAGAGAATCCCTGCCCGCGACCGATGCGTGGCCACGACGTGGTCGTGGTAGCTGCGCGGGATCTCCCGCACCTCGTTGCGGGGCTTCGTGACGGCCGGACACTGCTCGGTCTCGCGGTGTGTTCCCCAAGGTCTCAACCGGATGGGCGCACCAAAAAATCCGGCGAAGGCAAAAGTCTCGTGGTTTCCGAGGGTCTCGAGGTGACGTCGAAAGGGCTCCATCCGCACATCGATGCAGTAGATTGATTGCGATTGGGGGCGGACGAGGTCCATCGACCCGGCAGGGACTCCGGGCCCCACCGTGCGCGCGAGCGTGCCCACCAGCTCGTCCTGGTAACTCGCTTCGAAGGCCTCCAGCCAGATGGGACCGTGGTGCGGCTCCGCGAACCCATCCAGCCACTGGACCAGCTTCGCGAGTGAGCCGGGTTCGGCTTGACGCAGTATCGCCGGCTCGATGTTGAGCGCCCGCGCAAGGCGCACCAGTCGGTGGGCAGTCTCACGGCGAGTGAGCGTGACGCGGTCGATCTCGTCCGAGCACCGCCGTCCAGCAGCGCGAGCCTTGCCCGAAACGTACTCGTACGAGCGACAGTGCATATAGGTCGAGAGGCCCTCGAAGGTGGCTTCGATGCCGAGATGAGTCCGGCAGGCCTGACTGACCAGCTCGCGCTCATACCACAGGCGAACCGCCAGGTACTCGACCAGACTCATCGGAAAGGCCTTCTGCCACGGGTACTCGACCTGCTCGGCTCGCCACCGAATAAACCCCGCCCACCCGGGAAGAACGGCGAGTTCGGCCGCCAGGTAGTCAGCCCAGCGGGGATAGGGCACCCCCATGCCAGAGAGGCTGTCGCGAAGGCAATCCTCAGGCTGGTCAGGCAGGGACGCGATCTTGCGCCGGGAATCAAGGATCCCGCACGGCGACCATTCGTATGCCGACAGCGCCCTCCAAGCCCTGTAGAATCCCCGTTGCCTGCCCGGCATCGCCCAGACCGCGTGTCCTTCGTCCAGGAACGCGGCACACCATTTGATGAGCTCGTCGTTTACCTGTTGAACGATCCTCGTACCCAACGCCTGGTCGCACCACTGCGAAAGCGTGATATCGCGCGCGAGGGCGGCCTGGTCTTCCAGAACCTCCGCCATGTTCCGATCGGTCTGACTCACCTCCCCCACCACGCCCAGACGGCTGCACAACGCATCGATGTCGGCATCATCGACGACGACGTCGTCACCCTCGGGGCAGCCAAACCCATCGACCAAGACGGCCCGTAGGACCTCGAGATGCGAGACCCGCCCTTCGCCCACCCACACGTCGGCATCACGCGCGACAGCCGCCAACGCGTTGTCGAGGTGCGAACACTGAATCCGACCAACAGCGAGATACCCCCGATAAACCTTGCATGGAAGGTAGCCCCGCGCCCCCGCGCGTCGACACGCCAGGCGCACAGCCTCGTGAAACGGAATGGATTCAAGACTCACCAGCGGATTGTGGTGAATGAACGTGCGCAGGGGCCAGAACCTGGCGACCGCATCGCCGGCGATCTTGACGAGCCCCCGGATCTCCATCCGGCGGCTCTTCTGATCGGCCTTGGTGTTCACAGCTGCACCCGCACACGATGCCCTATCACCCGGAGCGCGTACTCACAGAGCAATCCCGACAGAGCTCCCCACGCGACGACCGCGAGGACGGCACTTCGTAAGACTGCGTCGGTCCCCGTCAGCAGAATCCCGATAAGGCCGGTGAAGATGCCGAACGGCACGAGCCCGACAACTGCCCAGCCACCCAGCAACATTCCGAACGCCACGTGCCGCCCAGCCCTGATAACGCGGCGGCGCGCTGATCGGTCGCCCGCAGCCTCCCCCCCAACCTCCCGACCGGCCCAATGGACGCGTCGGCCGCGTCCGGCCCACATCCGCTCCACGTACACCTCATTGAGCAGCAGGACATACAGCTGACTGCCCAACCGTCGAATCCATGGCCACGACCGCAACTCCTCCGCACCGCTCCGTACGTACATGACCATCCAGCCCAGCACGATGGCGGCTGCGGCCAGGATCACGACCGCGTCGAACAGCGGTCGCCCGATAGCCGCCGCCGCGAAAAACGACTCGCAAACCTCGCGGTCGGGATAGAGAAACTCGCTGAATCGTGCCGCGCCGACCAAGTAGGTCGCCATGACCGCCACCATGGCCGCGAGCATCATGACCGCAACATTCCATGAGGCAACAACCCTGAGGCGCGAGAGCGTCAAAATCGCCTGCGACGACGTCACCCAGATGAAAAACAAAAACATCGCCTCGCCCTGCGAGGCCAGCAGCGGAAACCTGAACGCGCCATGTGCGACCAGCAAAATGATCGCCGGCAACAGCAGCGTGCCGGCCACCCCGGCCACCAGCGTCAGCCGCGACATGCGGCCGACGTCGTCATCCCGGCCGACAACCGGCGTGGCCGGATCGAGGCGAGCCTCATGGATCACGTTGCCGCAGTTCAAAAACAGGGTGGCCTTGAACAGGCCGTGCGCGATGAGATGGAAGAGAGCCAGCGAAAATGCGCCGAGTCCGCACTCCATCAGCATGTAGCCCATCTGACCGATCGTCGAGAACGCCAGCGTCTTCTTGACATCCGTCTGCACGAGCATCGCGCCCGCCCCGAACACCGCAGTCAGCGCGCCAATGACGAACGCGGCGTGCAGCGTGAGCGGGCTCTGGCCGTACAAAGGCGCAAGTCGATTGATGAGATAACCCGCCCCGTTCACGATTCCCGCGTGCAAAAGAGCGCTGACCGGCGTCGGGGCATACAGCGACCGCAGCAGCCAGACATGCAGCGGAAACTGCGCGGATTTGGTCATAGCCCCGATCAGAAGCAATCCGGTCACCGCGGTGGGCCCGGCCACATCGACACCAGGCCAGATCCGGATCACGCCGGGATCCTCTGCCGCTCGCGCGAACAGCACATCGAATTCCAGAGTGCCGTACAAGGCGTACGCGATCGCGATGCCGAGCAGGAACACCGCATCGCCGGCACGCAGCCACCAGAAAGTCGTGACCGCGCTCCGCCGGGTCGGGACGTGACCCAGGTTGTGCGCGAGCAGCGGAAGCAAACAGCTCAGAAGCTGCCAGCACGCGAACAACATGAGCAGATTGGAACTCACGATCAGGCCCAACAGCGTGGACGTCGTGAGGCCGAGCAAAGCCAGAAACCGGCCGTAGCCCGGATCCAGGTACATGAACGAGAGAGAGTATCGAAAGATGAGGGTCCCGAGGCCTGCGATCAGGACCAGCATCACCCCGCCGAGGCGATCGACGTGTACGCCGAGCGGGAGCACCCAACTTGCGACCGTACCGGGCTCGTACAGCCGTACGGTCCAGGTTCCGTGCATCGTCACCAGACCGAGGGCAGCAGTGGCAATAACAAACGCGAGGACGAAGGCACCAAAGGCGATCCAGGCGCAGCGACGCTGTCCGGCAAGGCTCCTTCGCAGCACGACCAGCGTCGCCGCCAGTGGAAGCAGGGGCATGAACAAAATCAATGACACGTCCATCACCAATTGAGCGAGCGGCCGTCATCGCCGGACTGCGGCACTTCCTCGCGCCCCGCCTCGCGGCCCCGCGGCCCCGCGGCACGGCGAAGCCGGTCAGCGATCGCCAGACCGAGCCGGTCTTCGGCCGGCAACGACGCCACGATGACGTTGCAACCGCGCCGGTCCAACTCTCGCAGCATATCGTACAGCTGGTGCGCGTACTCCATCATCGAGTCCGGGACGACAAGCATGCTCACGTTGCCCGGAACTCGTGCGGTACCGCCCGGCAGAAGCACACCCACCCGCTCGCCCCGAGCGGCCAGTCGGATCGCTTCGCGGACCAAATCGTGCGGCTCGACAAGCATGACGCGCGCACGCGGCGCATAGTGCAGCGCGTGCTGGCCCGGGGCTCGAACCGGGCTCCGCGAACCGACCTGCACGGTGCGACCAAGCACGTCCTCGAGCTCCTCTCGCGTGACGCCCCCGGGCCGGAGGATCACCGCCCCCTCGCCCGTGACGTCGACGATAGTGGACTCGATGCCCACCTCACAGGGACCACCGTCCAGCACGAAGTCGACCGCCGTCCCAAGCTCGTCGCGCACGTGCGCCGCCCGCGTGGGACTGACCGAGCCGAAACGGTTCGCGGAGGGCGCCGCGATACCACCGCCGAACGCGCCGAGAAGCTCCAGTGCGACGGCATGGGCCGGCACCCGCAGCGCGACGGTCTCGCCGCCGCCCGTCGCCACGAGGGAAACCCGCCGGCCTCGCCGAAGCACCAGGGTCAACGGCCCCGGCCAGAAGCGCTCCGACAAGAGCTGCGCCGCCGCCGACACGTCGTCCGCCCACTCACGAAGCTGACTCGACGTCCGGATGTGGATGATGAGGGGATGGGACCGTGGTCGTCCCTTGACGTCGAAGATCCGTGCCACCGCGTCGTGGTTCTCAGCGTCCGCTCCGAGCCCGTACACCGTCTCGGTCGGAAAGGCCACGAGGCCGCCCGCGCGCAGCACGTCCGCCGCCCGCTGAATGTCGGCGACCCTGCCCGGCGGGCTCTTCATCCTCGACCTGCTCCGTGGCGCACTTCGCACGTGGAGACACTCCGCTCGAGCGCAGCCTCGATGGTTTCGGCCAGGGCGCCCGCCTGTTCGACGTCGTCTCCGAGAACCAGGATGTGGCCCATCTTGCGACCAGGCGAGGCTCGCTCCTTGCCGTACAGATGCAAGTGTGCGGCCGGCTGCGACAACACGGGCGTCCAATCGGGCGAGCCCTTGGCCCAGAGATCGCCGAGCAGGTTGAGCATGACCGCGGGTCGCAGAAGCGACGGATCCCCCAAAGGCAATCCGCAGACCGCGCGGATATGCTGCTCGAACTGTGATGTCGCGCAGGCGCCGAAGCTGTAGTGGCCGCTGTTGTGTGTGCGCGGCGCGATCTCGTTCACGAGCAGGCCGCCCTGTTGCGTCACGAACAGCTCGATCGCGAGCATACCGACGTGACCGAGCGCCGAGGCGATATGCGCGCCCAGCCCCTCCGCCTCCGCGCTCATCTGAGGGCTGATCCGGGCCGGTACGCGGCTCATCCGGAGAACGTGGCGGCGGTGCACGTTCTCGGCGATCGAGTAGAATCGCACGTTGCCGTCGAGATCACGGGCGAGCAAAACGGAGATTTCCTTGTCGAAGTCAACGAGCGTTTCCAGGATCGAGGGAACTCTTCCCAGGTTCTGCAGCGCGTCCGCGAGATCCCGAGGGTCGGCCACGCGGACCTGGCCCTTTCCGTCGTAGCCTGAGCGTCGGGTCTTCAGGACCGCGGGGAACTCCAGCAAGGCTGCCGCCCGAAGGCTCTCGGCTTCCGCCGTCACCGGCGCATAGCGAACCTGGGGTGCGCCGAGAGCATCGAGGAACCGCCGCTGCTCGAGCCGATCTTGGACAATCCGCAGGATTCTGGCCGCGGGACGAACGGGCTTGACTGCCTCGAGTCGCTCGAGAATCTCGGCAGGAACATGTTCAGTATCCAAGGTCAGGACGTCGCTGTCGTGCGCGAGGCGCTCTGCGGCGTCAACATCGTCAAAAGCCCCCGCGATATGAACGTCCGCAAGCTGCGCCGCGGGGCCCTGAGGTTGCTGATCCAGTATCGCGATTCGATAACCCATCCGGCGGCCTTCAATCGCGAGCATGCGCGCGAGCTGGCCGCCGCCGAGGATGCCAATGGTTCCGCCGGGCAGAACACGCGTCACAGTGTTTCCTGAAGGACCGCTGTCGTCTGCCGGAGCCGAAACGCCTTCAGCCGTTCTCGCACCGCGGGATCGCCCAGCGCCAGAACCGCCGCGGCCAGGAGTGCCGCGTTGGCGGCCCCCGCTTCGCCGATGGCGAGGGTACCCACCGGTACTCCCTTGGGCATCTGCACGATGGAAAGGAGCGAATCCAGGCCCTGGAGCGTCTTCGACTGCACGGGGACGCCAAGGACGGGCAGCGTCGTCTTGGCCGCTGCCATCCCTGGCAGATGGGCCGCCCCGCCCGCACCTGCAATGATGACCTGAATGCCGCGTTCCTCGGCGCCGCCGACGTACTCAAACAAGAAGTCGGGCGTCCGGTGTGCCGAGACAATCCTGACGTCATAAGGTATATCGAGATCTGTCAGCACGTCGGCGGCGCCCTGCATGGTGGTCCAATCGCTCTTGCTGCCCATGATGATCGCCACCCGAGGCATGCCGTTCGGCTCGGCCGTGGTCATCGCCCGCTCCTGAGGCTGAGAGTGCCGTGCTCCCGGTCATCAACGAACCCCGTATCGGCGATGAGGCGTAAATGCGTGCCTCGGAGCTCGGCCAGGGCCTCAATGCCTCCTGGACTCCGTTGCGTCGAACGCCGAGAAAAACCTGTCCGCCTGGACGCGCTCAGAGGGGGTGACCCTGACGAACGCGCCGAGGATGCAGCGGTGCCGCTCGGCCCACAGACCGGAGAGCCAGACGGATCGTCGGATCCCCAACGCAACCTCCTCCGCAGAACCCGCTGGTTCGCTCGACATGCCCACCGATTCCGACCCCGACCCTGCGTCCCACCCGACCCAGACCACGCGGGCAAATCCCGGATCCAGGTCGCGACGGACCCATATCTCGAGTACCTCGTCGACTTCAGCCAAAGCCCCGACGATCGTCCGCCGAGAAACCAAGAACCGGCTGGGCTGCCCTCTAGGGCCAACTCGACATTGTCCGCGCTTCGGACAAGGAGGACGATGCTCATTCAGCCGCGTCCAAGACATGACTCGTGATTCGCGACTTTCATGTCGCATAATACATACCAGCCATGGTGTGCGCTTCGCAAGGGCAGGGACGGGCACGCGGCGATGCCCTAGTCGCCAGGCTGTCCTCGTCACGCGAGCCGATCCCGACCGTTGGCCACGGGGTGGGAGCCGGGAGGCCGTAGGCATGCTCACGAACTGCGCGGCGGGCACTACCGTTTGCAACATCGACAACGCGTTCAGGGCGGCGTTCGCGCTCCGCATCCTCCAATCTTCGAGCCGCTAGAGCACGCACGAAGCGAGAGCGTGCTCACTCAGGTACGAGCCGTGGCGGTGACGACGATCGTTGAAAGTGACACGCTCTCGGCATGCAGAGGATCGGCGACCGGCAGCATGCCGGGGAACACCCCGAGGAGGTGACACCGTGCCTCGAACTCGCGTGAGTCGCGAGACAGGAGAAAAGGATCCACAACCGGCGTGGCCGGAGCATGAAGCGGCGCCCGCATGGACGTTTCTGACGAATCACGCGCACGTTCTCCTCTGCATCTCTCGCGAACCGGAGGTGCGCATACGCGACGTCGCTCACCTTGTCGGCATCACCGAGCGCGCCGTGCAGCGAATCGTCCTCGACCTGGAACGGGCCGGGTATGTAGTTCGCGTCCGTCGCGGGCGTCGCAACCGGTACGAGGTGCGCGAGCACCTTCCACTCCGCCACGCAGTCGAACGACACGAACAGGTCGCTTCATTGATTGCGCTCGTCGCCGGCAAGCGAGAACAAGGCCGACCTCCGTGACATTGATCCAACTGGGGCGGCCGGCCGTGAACTGCCGGCTCGCCAGGTCCGGTGGGCGCGCCTCGGCGAAATCCGGTGTCGTCCTCACCCTGAAGCACCGGCCGCGATGCCGGCGAGGCCGAGGCGGCGCATGAGGCGGGCGACCGGGCACCGCGCGACGGCGTACCCCTCCCGACTCCATACTCGCCGCGGTGGGTATCGATAAACCGGACCATCGGTTCGCTCGGCGGTCGAGCTCCGCCTGGGCGAAATACGGCGACGCCTTCTTCAGGATCTCGTTGGCCCGGCGCAGCTCGAAGTTCTCCCGCTCCAGCTGTTTGAGCCGCACCCGCTCATCCGTCGTCAGCCCCGACCGCTGGCCGGCGTCGCGCTCGGCCTGCCACACCCAGCGCCGGAGCGTCTCCGCTCCTCACTGCCATTCACAGAGGTGACGCGGTCGTGGAAAGGAGCGCCAAGACCTCCCAGCAAGGTAAAACGCGGTCCGAACTCCCGCACCGAGGTACCTGGTGGTCACCCGGCAGACGGCACGGAGTCGGCAAGAGGGGCTATGCGCTCCGGAAGTGGGTGCGCCAGGTTGAGCGTAATACCGGGACTCGCCCAGGCCTGACCACCGAGGAGCGTGA
>DASRHC010000018.1:0-105699 GCA_035650715.1 Candidatus Methylomirabilota bacterium
CCGGGACATTCAGCACACCCTGGACGTGCTCTGGACGCTCGCCGATACTCGCGCCCTACGGCAGGAGGCCGCCCGTGGGTAACACTATTTTGAGGCACCGATCCCGGCGCTCGGTAACACCTACTTCTGAGGCATCACGCCACCCCCGCTTGCAGGATCCGGCGTCGCCTTGCGGGGTCCACATCCATCCCCTATGCTGCGCTGTCGAGATGGCTCCTGGGAGGGGAGGTGACGCTCCGACAGCCTACCGGGTGAGCAGAGCGAGCGGCGGGCTCCGTGCCCGGCCCGGCCTCGTGTTCTTGCTGCCCGCCCTCCTGACCCTCGCCGGCTGCATGGTGGGGCCCGACTACCGGCGACCCCCGGTCACGGTCTCCCCGGGTTTCGGGGACCGCGGGGACCCGCGCCTCAGCGCCGAGTCGACCAACTACCGGGATTGGTGGAAGGTCTTCAACGACCCGGTCCTCGACCGCCTCATCGCCCGCGCCTACCGCGACAATTTGACCCTTCAGCAGGCCGGGGTGCGCGTCCTGCAGGCCCGCGCGCAGCTCGGCGTCGCGGTCGGCGAGATCTTCCCGCAGTCGCAGCAGGCCGTCGGCTCCGTCCAGTACAACCGGACGAGCGATCGCGCCTCGACCGCCGCGCTCCTCGGCAACGGCCGGGGCGGCAGCATCGAGTACTGGCAGTCGGCGATCGGGGCTCAGGCGAGCTGGGAGCTGGACTTCTGGGGCCGCATCCGCCGCGGCATCCAGTCCGCCGACGCGAGCCTGCTCGCCACCCTCGCGGACTATGACAACACGCTCGTCACGCTGACCGCGGACGTGGCGAACACCTACATCGCGCTCCGGACCGCCGAGGAGCGCATCCGCATCGCCCAGGAGAACATCGAGATCCAGCAGCAGACGCTGCAGATCGTCGAGGCCCGCTTCAAGTACGGCGTCGTGACCCAGCTCGACGTCGAGCAGGCCCGGACCGTGCTCCTGAACACCCAGGCCACGCTGCCGCTCCTCGAGACCCAGCGACGCCAGGCGCGGGACGCGCTCAGCGTCCTGCTCGGCATGGCCCCGAACGACCTCGGCGATCTGCTCGAGGGCGCCTCCGCGATCCCGGTGTCCCCTCCCCACGTCATCGTGGGCATCCCCGCCGACCTGCTGCGGCGGCGACCCGACATCCGGAGCGCCGAGCTGCAGGCCATCGCCCAGTCGGCTCAGATCGGGGTGGCCAAGGCCGATCTCTTCCCCGCCTTCTCGCTGGTCGGGAACCTCGTGCTCCTCTCGACCGACCTGGGCACGTTCCGGCTGAGCGACATGTTCCGGTGGGGCAGCCGCCAGGTCCAGATCGGGCCGTCGGTGCAGTGGAACATCCTCAACTACGGCCAGATCTCGAACAACGTGCGCGTGCAGGACGCGTACTTCCAGCAGCTGCTGCTCGCCTATCGGCAGACGGTCCTCGCGGCCCAGCAGGACGTGGAGGACAACCTGGCCGCGTTCCTGCGCTCGCAGGACCGGGCCGATCTCCTCGCCAAGAGCGTCGCCTCCAGCCGCGCCGCGGTGAACCTGGCCGTCCTCCAGTACCGGGAGGGCGTGACCGACTTCACCACCGTCCTGACCGCGCAGCAGACGCTCCTCACCCAGCAGGACACCCTGGCCAGCACGCTCGGCAACATATCCACGAGCCTGGTGGGCGTCTACCGCGCGCTCGGAGGCGGCTGGGAGCTCCGGGAGGGCGAGGACATCGTGCCGCCGGAGATCAAGGCCGAGATGCGGGCGCGCACCAACTGGGGGCGGCTGCTGTCGCCCACGACGTACAACGCGCCGGCCGGCCGCGAGCCCCAGTCCCGGCCCCGGCTTCCGGATTGGTGATCACGGTGCGGACCCCACGTCGCCTCGGTGGGCTCGTGCTGTCGATGGTGCTGGCCCTGCAGGCCGGCTGCAAGGAGCCGCCCCAGCCCCAGCCGCCTCCGCCGCCGAAGGTGACGGTCGCCCCGCCCGTCCAGCAGGTGGTGACCGACAGCCTCGAGCTGACCGGCAACACCCAGGCGATCTACACCGTCCAGCTCGTCGCGCGGGTGGCCGGCTATCTCGAGAAGGTGCTGTTCCAGGACGGGCAGCGGGTCAAGAAGGGCCAGCCGCTCTTCGTGATCCAGCGCAATACCTACGAGGACACCCTGCGCCAGGCCGAGGCCGCCGTCCTGCAGTACCGCGCGCAGCTGCAGTGGACCGAATCCCAGCTGAATCGATACTCCAATCTGCTCGAGCACAACGCGGCCGCCAGGTCCGACGTCGAGAACTGGAGCTTCCAGCGGGACACCGCGATCGCCAACCTCCGGGCCGCGGAGGCCCAGCGCGACCTCGCCAAGCTGAACCTCGACTACACCGTGGTCACCGCGCCGTTCGACGGCCGGATGGATCGGCGGCTGGTGGATCCCGGCAACCTGGTCGGATCGGGCGGCAACACGGTCCTGGCCCAGATCAACCAGATCGACCCCATCTACGTCTACTTCAACATCAGCGATCTCGATCTGGCCCGGCTGCTCAAGGTCACGCGCGCGATCCCCGGCGCCTCGGACGGACGGAAATGGCCGGTCCACGCGGCGCTGCCCAGCGAGGAGGGCTATCCCCACCAGGGCCACCTCGATTTCGCCGCGATCAATGTCACCGCCACCACCGGCACGCTGCTCATGCGGGGCGTGCTCCCCAACCCGGACGGCAAGATCCTGCCGGGCCTCTTCACGCGGGTGCGGGTGCCGCTCGAGCCGCGGTCCGCCCTGCTGGTGCCCGAAGTCGCCGTCGGCCACGACCAGCAGGGCGCGTACCTGCTGCTGGTCGACGACAAGAACGTGGTGCAGCGCCGCAACGTGACCACCGGCCCCTCGGTGGACGGCCGGCGGGTCATCGCCACCGGCCTCACCGGCGGGGAGCAGGTGATCGTGAACGGCCTGCTCAAGGCGGCGCCGGGGCGGCAGGTCACTCCCGAGCGCGCGGGCGCCGACGGCGCGCCCGCCCCCGACGGCCGCCCGTCGCCGCCCCCGAGCCGGACGTCACCGTGATCTCCAAGTTCTTCATCGAGCGGCCGATCTTCGCCAACGTGATCGCGCTGGTGACGGTCCTGGTCGGCGCGGTGTTCCTCTACGGGCTGCCGGTCGCTCAGTATCCCGAGATCGTGCCGCCGACGATCCAGGTCGCCACCCGGTATCCGGGCGCGAGCGCGGAGGTGGTCGCGGCCACCATCGGGGTGCCGCTCGAGCAGGCGATCAACGGGGTCGAGAACTCCATCTACATGTCGTCGACCAGCTCCAGCGACGGCTCGTACCTCCTCACCATCACGTTCGACGTGGGGACCGACCTCGACACCTCCCTGGCCCTGGTCCAGAACCTGGCCAACACCGCGCTGGCCCAGCTCCCGGGCGGCGTCACCGCCCAGGGCATCACGGTCCGGAAGGTCTCGCCCAACATCCTGCTGGTGGCGAGCCTCTACTCCGACGACGATCGCTACGACGAGACCTTCTTCTCCAACTACGCCCTCATCAACCTTCAGAACCCGCTGGCCCGCATCCAGGGCGTCGGTCAGGTGCGGATCTTCGGCGCCGGGCCCTACAGCATGCGGGTCTGGCTGGACCCGCAGCGCCTGCAGAGCTTCGGGCTCACCGCCGACGACGTCCTGACCGCCATCCGGGGCCAGAACGTCGAGGTGGTGGCCGGCCAGCTCGGCGCGCCGCCCGTCCCCGAAGACCAGCCGTTCCAGTTCACGATCAACGCGCTCGGCCGGCTCTCCGACGCCACCCAGTTCGAGAACATCACGATCAAGTCGGCCGGCGGCACCGCGCCGCAGCTCGTGCGCCTGCGCGACGTGGGCCGGGTGGAGCTGAGCCAGCAGAGCTTCAGCAACTTCTCGCGGTTCACCGGTCGCAAGGCGGCCCAGATCGTGGTGTTCTCCCTGCCGGGGGCGAACGCGATCCAGGTCGCGGATCGGGTCTACCGGGCGATGGCGGACATGGCCCGCCAGTTCCCGGAGGGGATGAAGTACGCCATCCGCTACGACACCACCCGCTTCGTCCGGGAAGCGATCTCCGCCGTGTACCACACGCTGTTCATCGCGGCCGTCCTGGTGCTGGTCGTGATCCTCCTGTTCCTGCAGAACTTCCGGGGCATGCTGGTGCCGGCCACCACCGTGCCGGTCACCATCGTCGGCGCGTTCATCGCCATGGCCGGGCTCGGGTTCACCATCAACCTGATGACGCTGTTCGCGCTGATCCTGGCCATCGGCATCGTGGTGGACGACGCGATCATCATCGTGGAGAACAGCTCCTACTACATCGAGCAGGGGATGCCGCCCAAGGAGGCGACCATCCGGGCCATGGAGGAGCTCACCGGGCCCGTGATGGGCATCACCCTCGCCCTGGTCGCGGTGTTCCTGCCCGCCGCGTTCCTGCCCGGCATCACCGGACAGATCTTTCGCCAGTTCGCGCTGGTGATCGCGGCGACCTCGGTCATCAGCGCGATCAACGCGTTGACCCTGAAGCCGGTCCAGTGCGCGCTCTGGCTGCGACCGCGCGGCAACCGGCGGCGGAACTGGTTCTACCGCGGCTTCAATCGGGCCTTCGAGGCGGTGACCAAGGTCTACATCGGCGTGGTGGCCCGGATGGTGAAGCACCCGCTGCCCATGATCCTGCTCTTCGCCGTGATCGTCGGGGTGACCGCCTGGGTCTTCGTCCGGCAGCCCAGCGGCTTCCTCCCCACCGAGGATCAGGGGTACGCGGTGCTCGTGTCCATCCTGCCCGAGGGGGCGTCGCAGCCGCGATCGCGCGCGGTGGCGGACAAGATCTCCGCGATCCTCGAGAAGACGCCGGGACTGGCGGGATGGGTCACCATCGGCGGGTTCTCGGTCCTCGATTTCGCCAACGTGCCGAACGTCTCCACCACGTTCCTCGTGTACCAGGACTGGAGCGAGCGCGGCCGGCGTCTGACTCAGGACCGGATCGTCTCGGGCCTCAACCGTGATCTGTCCGGGATCCAGGAGGCGTTGGCCTTCGTGGTGATCCCGCCCCCCATCCGCGGTCTCGGGCAGACCGGCGGCTTCCAGATGATGGTGGAGGACCGCCGGAGCCTCGGCCTGACCGAGCTCTCGCGCTACACCGCCGAGCTCGTCCAGAAGGGCAACGCCACTCCCGGCCTGCGCGGGCTCGCCGCCACCTTCAGCACCCGAAGCCCGCAGGTGTATCTCAACATCGACCGCACCAAGGCGGAGTCCCTGCAGGTCCTGCCGTCGAGCATCTTCAACGCGCTGCAGGCCTACCTGGGCTCGTCGTTCGTCAACCTCTTCAACAAGTTCAACCAGGTGTTCCAGGTCTACATCCAGGCCGACAACGCCTACCGCCTCCAGGCGGAGGATCTCCGCAATCTCTACGTGCGCAACCAGAACGGCGACATGGTGCCCCTGAACGCGCTCATCCAGATCCGGCAGACGCAGGGGACCGAGCTGCTCACCCGCTACAACCTCTATCCGGCCGCGTCCATCTTCGGATCCGCCGCCCCCGGCTACAGCTCGGGACAGGCCCTCGCCACCATGGAGCGGCTCGCCGCCGAGACGCTGCCCGAAGGCATGGCGTACGACTGGACCTCGACCAGCTTCCAGGAGAAGAAGGTGGGGAGCCAGGCGTACCTGATCTACGCGCTCTCGATCGTGCTGGTGTACATGGTGCTGGCCGCGCTCTACGAGAGCTGGACGTCCCCCGCCGCGGTCGTCCTGGTCGTGCCGATCGCGCTGGTGGGCGTGCTGCTGGCGCAGCTGATCCGCGGCTACGACAACAACCTGTACACGCAGGTCGGCCTCGTGCTGATGATCGCGCTCGCGAGCAAGAACGCCATCCTCATCGTCGAGTTCGCGCGCGACCTCAACCACCGAGACGGGCTGCCGATCCGGGAGGCCGCGGTGGAAGCGACCCGCCGCCGCTTCCGCCCCATCGTGATGACCTCGTTCGCGTTCATCCTGGGCGTGGTGCCCCTGGTGGCGGCCAGCGGTGCCGGCGCGGCCAGCCAGCAGGCCATCGGCACGGTGGTGTTCGGCGGGATGATGGCCTCGACCCTGCTGGCCATCCCGTTCGTGCCGGTGTTCTACGTGGCGCTCGAGGGCATCACGGAGCGGATGCGCAGGCACGGCCGACCCGAGCACGACGACTCCCACCCGCAGCCGCACCCGCCGTCTCGCCCGGAGGCGGCGTCCCGCTAGTTTGACCGGATTCTCCGCCGCTTTCCTCCTGCGGGCACGGGCAGTTGCGGGGCGCCAGCGGCCGCCCGGAATACGCGCGGGAGCGCGGCCGTCCCGGTCCACGAGAGGAGGAACGACGACCATGCGCTCACTCGGGAGAATGGTCACCGCCGGTATCGGCGCTGCCGCGGCCGCGTCGCTCCTCCCCGGTGTCACCACCGCGTACATGCTTCGTCCCGCACCGAGCGTCGCCATGGCGGCGGCTCCGGTGCCCCCGACCGCGCGAGCCGTGCCGACCGCGGCGCGAGTCGTGCCCGCGGCGCAACATCCCGCCTCGACCGCGCCCCGCGCGGTCCCGGTGGCCGCCACGACCGCGCCGTCGCCGTGCGAAGGCAGTGATCGCGTCTGGCGCATCGCGAAGCCCGGCGCGATCGGCGGGCTCGTGGGCGCGGGGCTCGGCGCCGCAGGGGGCGCCATCGCCGACGGCGGCTCCGGCGCGGGCAAGGGCGCGGTGAGCGGAGGCCTGATCGGAGCAGCCGCCGGCGCCGGCTACGGCGCCTACCAGACGCGCAACGACTGCGGAACCATCCTCGGGAACGGGTCCACCGATCGGCAACACGCGAACCGGCCGGAGCCCGACACCACGCTGCGGCCGCGCACCGTCAACGACGACATCACGGTGTATTCCGCCCGCTGACGCTCAGCACATCGTCACGCTCCGCTCGCGCCGGACGCGTCCGTGCCCGCACGCGATGTCCGGATCGGATCCGAGGAGCGGCGGAGGGTTGATCGCGCGTGGGATCAATGGCGCCGAAGGGGGATCCGCTCGGGCCCCTCCTCGGCACTTCCGCTCATGCGCGCGATTGTCACGGGATTCCCTTCCGGCCGGCCAACAGTTCAAGGACATACGGCGCATGCACCGGGTGATACGGAGTGAGCCCGCTTCAGGACGATGCGGAGGCCGCGACACGTGGGCAGACCGGCAGGCACGGGAAGGCGCGGTCGAGAGCGTCCGGGCGTCGAGTGTACGATTTACCGAGTCCAAATTTCCGATCATGCTGCGGCTCGGGGTCTCTCCCCATAGGCGCAACCCGTCAACGGCCCCTCTCGCCTACTTTTCGCCCATGGTTCGACCCCGGCATCCAAAATGCTGCCACCGCGGGCACCGTGACGGATCCGTCCGAATCTCGCGAGGCGCGCGCGCGCTTCCTCTGCGAACTCAGCCGCCTGCTCGGGTCGTCTCTGGCCGACGACCGACTCCTCGGCCGCGTTGCGCGGCTGGCGGTGCCGCTGCTCGGCGACCTGTGCGCGATCGATCTGCAGGACGCCGACGGCACCCTCCGGCGCGCCGCGTGTGCCCACGTCGATTCGTCCAAAGAGAGCGTGGCGTTCGAAGCCGGGACCCGCTACGGGTTCAGCGTCACCGCTCAGGATGGCGTGCCGGCCGTGCTCACCTCGCACCGGTCGACGCCGGTCTCCCCGGCCACGGCCGCCGACCTCGAGCAAGCGGCGCAGAACGCCGAACAACAGCGGCTCTTTCAGCAGCTTGGGGTCACGGCATGGATGATCGTGCCGATGGTCGCCCGTGAGCGTGCATTTGGGGCGGTGACGTTCGCGATCACCGAATCCGACCGTCGCTATGACCCCATAGATCTGCTGTTCGCGGAAGCCGTGGTGAACCAGGTCGCGGTCGCGAGCGATCATGCGCGGCTCTATCGCGCGGCCGAGGCAGCGCGGGAGGCCGCGGAGGCCGCCAGTAGCGCCAAGGATCAGTTCCTCTCCACGCTCTCGCACGAGCTGCGGACGCCGCTCAATGCGGTCTATGGCTGGGCGACCATGCTCGAACGCGGGCAGCTGGGCGAGGAGCAAGCGCGACGGGCGCTCCAGATCATCCTCCGGAACGTGAACGCGCAAGTGCGTCTCATCGACGATCTACTGGACCTGGCCCGGGTGGCCAGCGGCAAGCTGCGCTTGGCGGTGCAGCCGGTAGATCTCCGGAGCGTCGTCGAGGCGGCCCTGGACACCATCCGCCCCGCCGCCGACGCGAAGAGCATTCGGCTTCAACCGGTGCTGGCCTCGCCGGGGGGGCCGGTCAGCGGCGACCCCGACCGGCTACAGCAGATCGTCTGGAACCTCCTGAGCAACGCGGTGAAGTTCACGCCGAAGAACGGGCAGGTCCAAGTCCAGCTGCAGCAGGTCGGCTCGCATGTCGAACTGCACGTCAGCGATACGGGCCAGGGGATCTCGTCGGACCTCCTCCCATTCATCTTCGACCGCCTTCGTCAGGGCGACAGCACCAGTACCCGGGCCCACGGCGGTTTGGGGCTCGGGCTCGCGCTAGTGCGCCATCTCGTCGAGCTCCACGGCGGAATCGTCTTTGCCGAGAGCCCGGGAGAAGGGCGCGGCGCCACCTTCGTGGTCAGGCTGCCCTTGATGATCGCCCATCCGCCCGAGCTCGCGGCTCACGGGGCCGTTTCGCCGAGGCTCCAGCCGGCGACTGCGCTGTCACTGCGAGGCCTGCGCGTCCTTGTCGTCGACGACGACCCCACGGCGGTGGACCTGAACCGCGAAATCCTGCGCCAGGCCGGGGCTGAAGTCAGGGCATCCACGTCGGGCATCGAGGTCGCGCAGATCCTCCGGCAATGGCGGCCCGCGGTCCTCGTGTCGGATATCGAAATGCCCGGCCTCGACGGGTATACGCTCGTTCGACAGATTCGAGCGCTAGCGCCGAGTCAGGGAGGCAAAACCCCCGCGGTTGCCCTGTCGGCCTACAATCTCCCGGAAGACCGGGTCCGGAGTCTTCGCGCCGGGTTCAACTTTCACGTGTCGAAACCCGTGGATCCGAACGAGCTGGTTGCAATCGTCGCAAGCCTCGCCGGGCGGGTCGAGTGAACGCGGCGCGGGCCGCGCGAGGGCCGTCACACGCCGCTGGACATGGGTGCTCGGAAAGGATTAGGCTCTGCGCGGACGCGTATGGACGCCGAGACCCCCACCGCTGCGGCCAAGCCCATCGTAGCCGTCTTCAACTCCAGCAGCGACACGGTCGAGCTGCTACGCACGCAGCTGGAAGCGCAAGGGTTCCATACCGTCCCCGGCCATATTCCGGAGCTCAAGAAGGGCGAGCTCGACTTCATCTCCTTCATCGAGCACCATCGCCCGGCCGTGATTGTCTACGACGTCTCGATGCCCTATGACGCGAACTGGAATTTCCTGAAGCTGGTCCGGAGCGCCCAGCCCGTGCAGCAGTGCCGGTTCGTGCTCACGACGACCAACAAGCCCGCCCTCGACCAGCTCGTGGGAGAGACGGACGCGCTCGAGATCATCGGTAAACCGTATGATCTCGACCGCGTCGTCGCGGCGGTTCGTTCTGCGCTCGGCCAAGCCTCGTGACCGCGTGAACACGCACCGGGAGCGTGCCGACCCTTTCTTCATCCGCTCGTTGCATGACCCGTCTTTCTCCGGTTCTCGACGCGCCCTCGTGCCCTGGGTGCGTCATGGGGACTCTGACCCGAACGCGAGGCCTCAAGGAGATTGGCCGCGAGGTCCGGATTCCTGACCTCAGCGGGCGAGGTCCTTCAGTAGGCTGCGCGCGGCGCGCCTGATCGCGCTCCTCGTTCGCGCCGAGCACCCGCGCGGGACTCACGGCGGCACGATGCCATGACGCGCCTCCCCGCCCCGATGGACAGCTCCGTCCCGCGGGTCGGCGTCGACCGGATCTCGACGGTCCCGCCCCGGGGCCTCAGCGCGCTCGCGCATGCCGAGGAGCCCGAGGACCGCGCCCGCCAGAGCCCTGAGACGCTCCCGGTTGGTACGAGGCGCTCACACGCAACGTGGCGTTTTCATGGACCCGCGGGCGTCGTCTGATTGGATCGACAAAATAGAGGAGCGATTTGACAGGGCCGCACCGGGCATCTACAAGACAGACAGGCTCGATCATGCGGGTCCCCCAGGACCCGGAAACAGGAGGGACGGCCCCATGGCACTGCTTCGCTTCCGCCCCTACTCGCAGGACGTGTTTCGTGACGTGACCGACATCCAGACGCAGATGAACCGGCTGTTCGACAACTTCTTTGGCCAGCCTGCCTCGTCGGGCATGCCGGACCAAGTCCGGGCTCCGGTGGCCGACATGTACGAGACCCGGAATGAGGTGGTGGTCACGGCCGAGCTGCCCGGCCTGGACGAGAAGGACATTCACCTGTCCATCACCGGCGATCTGCTGACCATTCAGGGGGAGCGCCAGTGGACCGGCGAGGGTCAGGAGACGAGCTACTACCGCCGCGAGCGCTGGTTCGGGAAGTTCCAGCGGTCCTTCACGCTGCCCATGCCCGTTCAGGCGAACCAGGTGAAGGCCACGTACCGGGACGGGGTGCTGACGGTGACGCTCCCGAAGGCTGACGAGATCAAGCCCAAGGAGATCAAGATCGAAGCGCGGTAACGCCGCATCCATCGGTCCCGCGCCGGCGGGTCCGGCGGTTTTCGCTCGGGCTCGCCAGGCGCGGTCCGGAATCCGGCCGGCTCCGGGGACAGGGAGCACACGACATGGCCGAGGCCCTCGGGAAAGTGTACGCGAGTAGACTCAGCGGATCGATGACTTGCCGATCAGTGGTGCCGAAGGGGGGACTCGAACCCCCACGGGTTGCCCCACACGCCCCTCAAACGTGCGCGTCTGCCAATTCCGCCACTTCGGCGCCGGCGAGCGCTCAGTATGCCGTGGCGTCGCGAGGCTTGTCAATCCGACCCGCCACCATCACCATGAGCGGAAAGGAAGCGCCCGGGCCACCGCCTTGCCTCTGACGGTCCGGCAGGTGCAACGTCTCGAGGTTCGCTATCGCGCCGCCGGGGCCGCCGGCTTGGTCCACCGCGGCCGCGGTCAATCCTCCCGGCAGCCCCGCGCCGCCGCGTCCGGCCCCGCCGCCGCACCGTTCGAGCCGTCTCCATCACTCCGCAAGGCGCAGCGGATCGGGGGATGACATCTTCACTGACGACTCACCATGACATTCCCTAGCGACCGACGCGGGCCATGCGTCCCGCGCGGGATTGACGGAGCCGCGGGTCGAGCGCGTCGCGGATCCCCTCCCCCATGAGGTTGTAGGAGAGCACGGTGATCAGGATCGCGAGGCCCGGGTAGAGGGTGAGCCACCACGCGATCTCGATGTAGTCGCGCCCGTCGTTCAAGATGTTGCCCCACGTCGCGTAGGGCGGCTGCACTCCCAGCCCCAGGAAGGAGAGCCCGGCCTCGGTGAGGATCGCGGCCGGGATGCCCAGCGTCATCGCGACCAGGATGGGCGCGATCGCGTTGGGCAGGATGTGCCGGAAGATGATGCGGGGAGCCCGCGCGCCCACCGACTCCGACCAGATCACGAACTCCCGCTCGCGCAGGGTGAGGAACTCCGCGCGCACCAGCCGCGCGACGCCCATCCATCCGGTGAGGCCGATCACCGTCATGATGGTCCAGATGGACGGCTTGAGGAACGCGAGCACCGCGAGCAGGAGGAAGAACCGGGGGAACACCAGCATGAGATCGACCAGCCGCATCACCACGTTGTCCACGATCCCGCCGTAGTAGCCGGCCGCCGCCCCCATCAGCATGCCGATGGTGGCCGCGATGCCGACCGAGACGAAGCCCACCGAGAGCGACACGCGGGAGCCGTAGAGCACCCGGGCGAGGACGTCGCGGCCGAGTGAATCGGTGCCGAACCAGTGGCTGCGCGAGGGCGGGTCGAGGATCTTCCGGGTGTCGGGCCGGTTCGGGTCCCAGGGCGTGAGCAGCGGCGCGGTCACCGCCAGGATCACCAGCACCAGCACCACCACCGCCCCGCACACCGCGAGCTGGTTACGCGAGAAGGTCCGCCAGAACTGGCCGATCTCCCCGCGCCGCCCGCGACCCGCCCCGTCCGCCACTCAGCCTCTCCCGCGCCGCCCGCCGAACCGGATCCGCGGGTCGACCAGCGCGTACGTGATGTCCGCGATGAGATTGGCCACCAGGGTGAGGCTGGCCACGATCACCAGATTGCCCATCACCACCGGGTAGTCGCGCGAGAACACCGACTGCACCATGAGCTGGCCCATGCCCGGGATGGCGAAGATCGACTCGATGATCACGCTGCCCCCGATGAGGCCGGGCAGCGCCAGGGCCAGGATCGTCACCACCGGCAGGAGCGCATTGCGGAGGGCGTGCTTGCTGATCACCGTCCGCTCCGAGAGGCCCTTGGCGCGCGCGGTCTGCACGTAGTCCTGGCGCACCACCTCGAGCATGCTCTGGCGCATGTAGCGCGAGAACCCGGCGAGCCCGCCGAAGGTGGCCACCACGATCGGCAGGATCAGGTGAGCGAGGAAGTCCCACTGCTGCTGCCAGAACGACAGGTACTCCCAGTTCAGCGAGCGCAGGCCCGAGATCGGCAGCCAGCCCAGCTGGACGCCGAAGAGGATCATCAGCAGCAGGGCGAGCCAGAAATCGGGCGTGGCGAAGCCCACGAACACGAACACGGTGGTGATCTTGTCGTAGAGCGAGTACTGCCGGGTCGCCGACAGCACCCCGATGGGCACCGCGAGCCCCACGATGATGGCCAGCTCGATGAGGTTCAGGAACAGGGTCACCGGCAGGCGCTCCGCGATCTTGGCGGAGACCGGCCGCCCGTCGGGCAGGAACGAGCGACCGAAGTCGAGGCGCACCGCGCGCTTGAGCCAGTGCCAGTACTGCACGTGGATCGGCTGGTCGAGACCGAATTCCTCGATGAGGCGCTCCCGGACCTCGGGCGAGGCGTTCGGGTCCTCGGGGGTGAGGAAGTCGAGCGGCCCGCCGGGGGCCAGCCCTATGACGACGTAGGAGACGAAGGTGATGCCGATCAGCAGCGGGATCGACAGGAGGAGGCGCCGCAGGGCGAAGAGCGCCATCTAGCCGGATGTGTAGCGCTGCTGGGCTTTCGGCACGTACCACTCGTTGAAGTTGTAGAGGATGCCGGCGGGGGCCGGGCTCACCCCGTGGATGCGCGCGGCCACCACCGGCAGCGCGTCCCGATAGTAGAGGAAGATCATCGGGAGGTCCTCGGCGAGGATCTCCTGGAGGCGGTGGTAGTACTTCACCCGCTCGCTCTGCACGCACGAGCTGCGGCCTGCCTCCAGCAGCGCGTCCACCTCCGGGTTCGCGTACCCGGTGCGGTTCATCTGGTCGGGACCGCGCTGCGAGGAGTGCCAGACCACGTACTGGTCGGGATCGACGCCGGTGCCGAGACCCAGCACCACCAGCTCGAACCGCCGCGGCTTGACGAATTCCTTGATGAAGGCGGCCCACTCGATGAGCTGGATGTCGGCGTGGACGCCCACCTCCTTGAGGCGCTGCTGGATGATCTCGGCGATCTTCTTGCGCTCGTCGTTGCCCTGGTTGGTGCGGATGGTCACCGTGAACGGCTTGCCGTCCTTGTCCTCCACCACCCCGTCGCCGTCGCGGTCCCTCCAGCCCGCCTCGGCCAGCAGCTCGCGCGCCTTGGCCGGATCGTACTCGAACCGGGTCACCTTGTCGGTGTAGGCCCACGTGCCCGGCCGGATCGGCCCGGTGGCCTCGCGGGCGAGCCCGAGCCGCACCCCGTCGATCAGCTCCTGCTTGTTGATGGCGTGCGCGAAGGCCCGCCGCACGCGGCGGTCCGCGAAGCGCGGGTCCTTCAGGTTGAACCCGAGAAAGGTGTAGTCGCTCGCCGGGTAGCGGTACTTGTGATAGGCCTTGCGGAACGCGGGGTACTCGGTCTGGCGCGCGTACTGGATGCCGGTGAGCGTGCTCACGTAGTCGACGCCCCGGGCCTTGAGCTCGAGGAAGATGGTGGCCTGGCTCGGGATCACCCGGTACACGACGCGGCTCAGGTACGGGCGACCCTCGTAGTAATCGGGATTCGCCAGCAGCACCACCTTCTCCCCCGGCTTCCACTCCTGGAAGCGATAGGGCCCGGTGCCCACCGGATGGCTGTTCTGGGGCGACTCCCGCAGGGTCCCCGCCTCCGCGAAGGACTGCAGCAGGTGCTTGGGCAGGATGTAGGTGCCCCACGTCTCCACCGCCCGCGCGTAGGGCTTGTCGTAGCGCACGTGCACCGTGTACGGGTCGGGCGCGTCCACGCTCTTCACGAGCAGGAAGCCCTCCTTGAACGGGGCGGGCGTCTTCGGATTGATCATCGTCTGGTAGGTGAACACCACGTCGTCGGCGGTGAACGGGTAGCCGTCGTGCCACTTGACGTCCCGCCGCAGCTTGAACGTGAGGTCCAGGCAGTCCTTGCTGTAGGTCCACGACTCGGCCATCGCCGGGGCCATGTTGAGGTCCTTGTCCAGCTTCACGAGGCCGTCGTAGATCAACCCGCCCACCTCGTGGGAGGACTGGTCCGAGGTGAGGCTCGGGATCAGCCCCCCGATGTCCCCGATGGAGGCCTGGATGAAGGTGTCCCCGTAGGCGGGCGGGCCCGCGTGGTCCTCGTCGGCGCGGCCCTCGAGCGGCCCGTTGCAGGCGGCGAGCAGCCCCAGCCCGGCGATGCCGGCCAGGAGCATGCGAGCGCGCGTGCGACGGCCCGTCATGACGGGCCGGCTACTTGGGGGGCGCGGGCGTGGCCGGGGTCGCCGGGGCGGCCGGCGGCGCGGGCGCGGGAGCGGTGGCCGGCATGATGCTCGTCGCCTGCCGGTGCGACATCATCGACAGCGCGAACGAGGTGATCAGGAAGAGGATCGCCACCACCGAGGTGGCCTTGCCGAGCACCGTCGGGGTGCCCATCGACCCGAAGACGGCCTGGCTGCCGCCGCCCCCGAAGGCCGAGCCGATGTCGGCGCCCTTGCCCGCCTGCAGCAGGACCAGCCCGATGATGGCCAGGCACACGATCACGTGAAGGACCACGACCAGGATGAACATGACGCGCTCTACTCCTTGGAAGCGCCGCTGCGGGCGGCGGACTTCTTCGCGATGGTGATGAAGCCGGGGGCCTGGAGGCTGGCGCCGCCCACCAGCACGCCGTCGATGTCCGGCTCCTGGGTCAGCAGCTGCGCGTTGTCCGGCCTGACGCTGCCGCCGTAGAGGATCCGCATCGACTGGGCCAGCTCCTTGGACGCGACCTCGGAGACGAGCCCGCGCAGGTAGCCGTGCACCTCGGCGGCCTGGGCCGGCGTCGCGTGGTTGCCGGTGCCGATCGCCCACACCGGCTCGTAGGCGAGGACACAGCGGGCGAGATCCTCGGGGGAGAGCCCCGCCCAGCCGGCGCGCAGCTGTCCCTCCACCACCGTGAAGGTCAGGCCCTGGCGCCGCTCCTCGTCGGTCTCGCCGACGCAGAGGACCGGCCGCATGCCGTGCCGCAGGGCCGCGCCCACCTTGCGGTTGATCTCCTCGTCCGTCTCCCGGAACACGTGGCGCCGCTCCGAGTGGCCCACCAGGACCCAGCGGCAGCCGAGCTCGGCCAGCATCGCGGGCGACACCTCGCCGGTGAACGCCCCTTGCGGCTCCCAGTGGCAGTTCTGGGCCCCCAGGCCCACCGCGCCGCCCTTGAGCACCTCGGCCACCGCGGGCAGCGCGGTGAAGGGCGGGCAGATCACCACCTCGACGCCGCGCGGTCGCTTGAGCCCGTCCCGGATGCCCTGGGCCAGCTCCCGGGCCAGGTCCTGGGTGCCGTGCATCTTCCAGTTGCCCACCACCAGGGGCACGCGCATCAGGCCGCGTCGTCGAGCGCCGCCACTCCCGGCAGCTCGCGTCCTTCGAGGAACTCGAGGAAGGCCCCGCCCGCGGTCGACACGTAGCCGATCCGGTCCATCACGCCCGCCTGCTGGACCGCGGCGATGGTGTCGCCCCCGCCGATCACCGAGAAGGCGCCCGACTCCGCGACGGCGCGGGCCACGCCCAGCGTGCCCGCGGCGAAGGCGGGCTTCTCGAAGACGCCCATGGGGCCGTTCCACACGATGGTGCGCGCGCCCCGGAGCGCGGTGGCGAACTGGGTCACGGTGGCCGGGCCGATGTCGAGCCCCATCAGGTCATCGGGGATCTCGCGGATGTTGACCGTCCGGAGACCGGTGGTGGCGTCGAGGCCGGGCGCGACGACCGCGTCGACGGGCAGCCGGAGCGGAATGCCCTTCGCGCGGGCCCGCTCCACCACCTGGCGCGCCGCCTCCACGCGGTCCGGCTCGAGCAGCGAGCGGCCGACGCCGTGCCCGAGCGACTTGAGGAAGGTGAAGGCCATCCCGCCGCCGATGACGAGGCCGTCCACGCGCTCCAGCAGGTGCTCGACCAGGCCGAGCTTGTCGGACACCTTGGCGCCCCCGAGCACCGCCCACAGCGGACGCTCGGGCCGGTCGAAGATCCGGGACAGCGCCTCCAGCTCGCGCGCCATCAGCAGTCCGGCGGCGGCGGGACGGAGGAAGCGGGTGATGGCGGCGATGGAGGCGTGGGCCCGATGCGCGGCCGCGAAGGCGTCGTCGACGTAGACCTGCGCGAGGCCGGCCAGCCCCTTGGCGAAGCCCTCGTCGTTGGCCTCCTCCTCGGGGTGGTAGCGCAGGTTCTCCAGGAGGACCACCTCGCCGGCCTGGAGCCCCCGCGCACGCTCCTCCACTTCGGGCCCCACGCAGTCCGGCAGGAGCGGCACCGGCCGGCCGAGCAGCGCCTCCAGCCGCGCGGCCACCGGCCGCAGGGAGTACTTCGGATCCGGCTTGCCCTTCGGCCGGCCCAGGTGAGAGGCCAGCACCACGGACGCGCCGCGGTCGAGACACGACGACAGCGTGGGCAGCACCGCGGTGATGCGGGTGTCGTCGGTGACCCGCGCGCCGTCCAGCGGCACGTTGAAGTCCGCCCGCAGGAAGACGCGCTTCCCGGTCACGTCCACCTGATCGACGACGAGCTTGGCCACCGCCGGGGCGGCCGCGACTAGAGCGACCGGGCCATGTAGCGGATCAGGTCACGCACCCGGCAGGAGTACCCCCACTCGTTGTCGTACCAGGCCAGCACCTTGACCATGTTGCCGTCGACGAGCGCGGTCGAGGGCAGGTCGACGATCGAGGAGTGCGCGTTGCCGTTGAAGTCGACCGACACCAGCTCCTCGTCGGTGGCGTCGAGGATCCCCTTGAAGGGGCCCGCGGCGGCGGCGCGGAAGGCGTCGTTCACCGCGCTGACGCTGGCGGACTTGCCGAGCTCGACCGTGAGGTCCACCACCGAGACGTTGGCGGTCGGGACCCGGATCGCGATGCCGTCGAGCTTGCCCTTCAGCTCGGGCAGCACCAGCCCCACCGCGGTGGCGGCCCCGGTGGTGGTGGGAATCATGCTCACCGCGCCCGCCCGCGCGCGGCGCAGGTCCTTGTGGGGGAAGTCGTGGATCGGCTGGTCGTTGGTGTACGAGTGCACCGTCGACGCGAAGCCGCGCTTGATGCCGAAGTTGTCGAGCAGCACCTTGGCCACCGTGGCCAGGCAGTTGGTGGTGCAGGAGGCGTTCGACACCAGCTCGTGCTTGACCGGGTCGTACTTCTGCTCGTTCACCCCCAGCACCACCGTGATGTCGGGATCCTTGGCGGGGGCGGTGATCACCACCTTCTTGGCCCCCGCCTGCAGGTGCTTGGACGACGTCGCGCGGTCACGGAAGATGCCGGTCGACTCCACCACGATGTCCACGCCCATCTCGGCCCACGGCAAGGTCGCCGGGTCCTTCGCCGAGCACACGCGCACCTCGCGGCCGTTGACGAAGATCGCCTCGCCCTTCGCCTTCACCTCCGCCCCCAGCGTCCCGTGGACGGAATCGTGCTTCAGCAGATGAGCCAGCGTCTTTGCGTCGGCCAGATCGTTGACCGCCACCACCTCGACATCGGACGCCTCGAGCGCTGCCCGGAAGAACACCCTGCCGATACGTCCGAACCCGTTGACACCGACGCGCACTGCCATGGCCGGCCCCCTTCACGTTTGTTTCGGTTTGTCGAATACTTCCGGTCCACGAAGGTCTCCGATTATAGCGACCGCGCCGGGGCCGGCGCAAGATCCGCTAGGCGACCCGCGCGACGGCCACGAGGCCGACGATCCGCGGCCCGCCGGCCTCCAGCGCCCGAGCGCAGGCCGACGCAGTGGCCCCGGTGGTCAGGATGTCGTCCACCAGCAGGACGTGGCGGCCGGCCACCGCCTCCGGGCGCCGCAGGCGGAAGGCGCCGCGGACGTTGGCGAGCCGGGCCGCGCTGTCGAGCGCGGTCTGCGGTTCGGTCTCCGTCACGCGCGCCAGGACGTCCGGGCGGACCGGGCACCCCCAGGCCCGGCCGAGGCGACGGGCGATGAGATGCGCCTGGTTGAAGCCGCGCGTCCGCTTCCGCCGCGGGTGGAGCGGTACCGGAACCAGCAGGTCGGGCGCGCCCGCGGGCCAGCCGGCCGCCAGCGCGCTCACCACCAGATCGGCGAGCGGGCCGGCCAGCGCGCGATGGCCGCCGAACTTGAAGGCGTGCAGGGCCTCGCGCGCGGTGTCCTCGTAGCGAACCGCCGCCCGCGCATAGGCGAAAGCGGGCGCCCGGCGCCGGCAGGCGGCGCAGAGGGGCCCCGCGTCGAGACGGTCGGGCGGCCGCGCGGCCGATGGGAACGCGGGCGTCGGACCGCCGCAGCGGCGACACCAGGGCGGCGCGATGCGCGGCAGCGCGGCCCAGCAGGCGCCGCACAGCGGATCGCGACGGTCGTCCTCGAGCGCGGCCCGGCACACCGGGCAGAACGGCGGGAAGACCAGGTCCAGCAGCGCGCCCGTCCATCGCCGCCAGGCGGGCGGGTGGGAACGCGGAGGGGCTAGGGCCGGGAGGTGTTCCAGCGACGGCACGCCGGACAGCGATCGACCCAGCGCGGATGCCGCACGCCGCACGCCGCGCAGTGATGCGGCCACTGGACGCTCTCGCTCAGGCGGAGCGCCCGCCGGTACTCCTCCATGGCGTCGCGGTGCTGGCCGCGCCGCTCGAGGATCGCGCCCAGGTAGGCGTGGATGAGCGGCATCTCGGCCGCCCGCACCTCCATCTTCTGGAACTGCTCGGCCGCCTCGTCCAGCATGGCCAGCTCGAAGTAGACCCGCCCGAGGCCGAAGGCGAGCGCGAGGTTGTCCGGGTGCCGCTCGAGCGCGGTCCGGTACAGCGCGATCATGCGCGTCGGCCGGCCCTCCTCGCGGTGACGCTCCTCGATGCGGCCCAGGATCGCCAGCGCGTCGGGCGCGGCCTCCGCGGCGCGCTCCCACACCCGCAGCGCGTCGCGGGGCTCGCCCGCCTTCAGGTGGGCATCGCCCAGCAGCAGCGCGGCGGGCACGAAGTCCGGCTGCAGGCGCAGCGCGTCCTTGAAGTGACCGACGGCCCCCGCGAGCTCGCCGCGCTCGAAGCGCTCGCGGCCCAGCTCGTAGTAGAGACCGGCCTGGATCGCCTCCTCGGCCGCGCGCTCCTCGCGGGTGACCGAGGCCAGCACCTGGGCCTGGACCGCGAGCGCCTCGGCCCAGCGGCGCTCGCCGATCAGCGCGTCGCGGGCCGCCCGGGCCGCCGCGGGCGCGGGGGCGCGGGCGGGCTCGACGGACGCGCGGTCCACCGAGGACACCACGGTCGAGGACACCACCGTCTCGCGCGGGCGCGCGCGCCCGCGAAGCAGGTCCCGCAGCCAGCCCAGCACGAGGGCCAGCGCGGCTCCGACCCCGACCGCGCCCGCCACCAGGGCCATGAGCGGCGGATCGACCGCCCAGTCGTCGCCCAGCACCAGATGGGCGCGGCCGGGATTGATGGAGGCGAGGTAGGTGACCCCGATGGCGACGAGCAGACCGACCACGAGGCCCAGGCGAATCGACACGGCGAGCGGGAAGCGCTAGCGAGCCGCGGTGCGCTCTTCCTCTTCCGCCGCGCGCTGGCACTCGATGCAGAAGCGCGCGAACGGGAGCGCCTCGAGACGCTTCTCGGAGATGGGCTCGCCGCAGCGCTCGCAATCGCCGAAGCCGCCCTCGGTGATCTTCTGCAGCGCGAGCGCGACCTCCTTCAGCAGTCGGCGGTCGCCGTTGCCCAGCTCGAACAGGAACTCACGATTGTAGGCCGAAGAGGCCTGGTCGCCCAGGTCCTTGATGGAATCGTCCTCGGGACCCTTCCCGTACAGCACGTTCCTGCCCACTTCTTCCACGAGCTGGCGGTGCTTCTCCTCCAGCTTCTTCCTGAAGTGGACCAAGCGGTCTTTCTTCATCGTGACCTCCTTGCCACGCGGCTTCGCCGCTAGTCGCGCAGGCTACCATGGGGTCCCGGGCAACGCAATCAGTCCGGGCTCAACCCTCGACCCACACGAGCGGCGCATCTCCCCAGAGACGCTCGAGCGCGTAGAAGCCGCGCGTCTCCTCGAGAAAGACGTGCATCACCACGTCACCGTAGTCGAGCAGGAGCCAGCCGCTCTCCGCGCTGCCTTCGTTGTGGCGGGGGCGCACGCCCATCGCGCGCAGGGCACCCCGGATCGCATCCGCGATCGTGTCGGCCTGCGGGGCGGAGCGGGCGCTGCACACCAGGAAGAAGTCGGCGACGCTCGACAGGCCCTGCAGGTCGAGCACCACCAGATCGATGGCCTTCTTCTCGAGCGCGGCGTGAGCCGCGACGCGGACGGTCTCCTCCGTGGACAGCCCCGCCATCAGGCCTCTCGCCGGTACAGCCGATGGTCGCGCACGTAGGCGGCCACCGCTTCCGGCATGCGGAAGGCCAGGCTCCGGCCCTCGCGCGCGCGCCGACGCAGGTCGGAGCCGGAGATGGGCAGCGAGGCGGCGTGCAGCAGGATGGGCGCGTTGCCGTCGGGCTCCCGCCGCGGGGGAACGAAGCCGGGCAGTCCCAGCTCGCGCAGCACCTTGCCGGCGGCGGGGGCGTCGGGATCGAAGCTCCACCCGTTGCGCGGGATGACCACCAACCGGGCGAGCGCGGCCACCCGCTGCGGCTCCTTCCAGCTCAGCAGGTCCAGGAAGGTCTCGGAGCCGATCACCAGGTACAGCCGCCCGCGCTCTTGCAGGGCCAGGAGGGTGTCCACCGTGTAGGAGGCGCCCTCGCGCGTGACCTCGATGTCCGAGACCTCGAAGAGCGGGTGCTGGCGCGCGGCGAGCGCGGTCATCTGGTAACGGTCCTTCGCGGGGGCCAGCTCGGCGAGCGGCTTGTGCGGCGGCTGCGCGGCGGGCACCAGGAGGAGGCGGTCGAATTCGAGCGTCTCGCACACCTCGTCGGCCACCAGGAGATGACCGAAGTGGATGGGATTGAACGAGCCGCCGAAGACGCCGATTCGAGGGGGCAGGCCGCTACTCCCGGATGTGCCCGTCGCCCCACACCACGTACTTGGTGGTGGTGAGCTCGCGCACCCCGACCGGACCGCGCGCGTGCACCCGGGACGTGGAGATCCCCATCTCCGCCCCGAGACCGAACTGGCCCCCGTCGACGAGCCGGGTCGACGCGTTGACGAGCACCGCGGCCGCGTCCACCTCCTGGGTGAAGCGCCGGGCCCGCCGCACGTCGCAGGTGACGATCGACTCGGCCAGCCCGGAGCCGTGCCGGCGGATGTGCGCCACCGCCTCGTCGAAGTCGTCCACCACCTTCACCGCCAGGATGTAGTCCAGGTACTCCGCGTCCCAGTCCGCCGGCTCGGCCGCGCGCGCCCCCGGCATGAGCGCGCGGGCGCGCTCGTCGGCCCGCACCTCCACCGAGGCCTCGGCGAGGCGGGCCGCGAGGCGGGGCAACAGCGCCGGCGCGATCGCGGCGTGCACGAGCAGCGTCTCGAGCGAGTTGCACACGCTCACCCGCTGGGCCTTCGCGTTGATCGCCACCTTCACCGCCATGTCGAGGTCCGCGCCGTCGTCGACGTAGAGGTGGCAGAGCCCCTTGTCGTGCTTGAGCACCGGCACGGTGGAGCGCTCCGCGACCAGGCGCACGAACTCCTCGCCCCCCCGCGGGATGATCAGGTCGAGATACCGGTCGAGGGTGAGCATCGCCATGACTCCCGCCCGATCGGCGGTCTCCACCGCCTGCACCACCTCCGCGGGCAGACCGGCCTTCTCCACCGCCTTGCCCAGGATCTGGGCCAGCAACGTGTTGGACTCGAGCGCCTCGCTGCCGCCGCGCAGCAGCACCGCGTTGCCCGACTTCAGGCAGAGGCCGGCCGCGTCCGCGGTGACGTTGGGCCGCGACTCGTAGATGAAGCCGATCACGCCGAGCGGGACGCGGACCCGCGCGATCTCGAGGCCGGAGGGCCGACGCACCGTCTCGACCGTCTCCCCGACCGGGTCGGGCAGCCCGGCCACGTACCGGAGTCCGGCCGCCATCTCCTCGATACGCCCTTCGGTGAGGGTGAGGCGGTCCACGAAGGCCCGCGCGTGACCGGCGGCCCGGGCCCGCTCGAGATCGTGGCGATTGGCGTCGAGGATGGCGCCGGTGCGCTCCTCCAGGCCGCGCGCCATCTGGGCCAGCGCCTCGTTCTTGGTGCGCGTCGAGGCCAGGGCCAGGACGCGCGAGGCCTCCTTGGCCGCCTTCGCCTTCGCTTCCACGTGTGCCGCCGCGTCCATGTGCAGGCTCCCCGTCCCTCAGAGGATCACCAGGTTGTCCCGGTGCACCACTTCGTCGACGCCCTCGTAGCCCAGCAGCCGCTCGATGTCCGCGGTCTTGGCGCCGAGGATGCGCCGCACCTCGTCCGCCTCGTAGCTCACGAGTCCGCGGGCGAATTCGGGCCCGTCGCCCAGGGTCAGCGCGACGACCTCGCCAGCGCGGAACTGCCCCTCCACCGCCACCACGCCCGACGGCAGCAGGCTTTTGCCTCTCTCAGTTAAGGCCTTCTTCGCGCCTGCGTCAACCGAGAGCCGCCCCTGGGGCGGCACCGCGAACGCGATCCAGCGCTTGCGGGCCGCGAGGCGATCGTCGCGGGGCTGGAAGTAGGTCCCGATCGACTCGCCCTTCAGCAGGCGCGGCAGCACCCCGGTCTCGCGCCCGCTGGCGATCACCATCGGGATGCCGGAGGCGCTCGCCTTCTGCGCGGCCTGGAGCTTGGTGGCCATCCCGCCCACCGAGACGCGGGCGGAGGCGTCGTAGACCATCTGCTGGATCTCGTCGGTGATCGCCTCCACCGTCTCCAGGCGCCGCGCGCTCGGGTCCTGCTGCGGGTTGCCGGTGTAGAGGCCGTCCACGTCGGTCAGCAGGACCAGCAGGTCCGCGTCGATGAGGTGGGCCACGAGGGCGGCCAGGTTATCGTTGTCGCCGACCTTGATCTCGTCGACCGCCACCGTGTCGTTCTCGTTGATGACCGGCAGCACCCCGAAGTCCAGCAGGGCCAGCAGGGTGTTGCGCGCGTTCAGGTAGCGCGAACGATCGCTGATGTCCTGCCCGGTGAGCAGGACCTGACCCACCGCGATGCCGTGCTTCTTGAACGCCTGCTCGTACTCCCACATGAGGGCCGACTGGCCCACCGCGGCGGCGGCCTGCTTCTCGGGGATCGAGCGCGGGCGCGCCTTCAACCCGAGCCGCGCGACCCCGGTGGCGATCGCCCCCGAGGAGACCAGTGCCACCTCGAGGCGCTCGTTCACCAGAGCCGCCACGTCGGCCGCGATGCGCGTGATGTCCTCGCCGGAGGGCCCTTCGCCCGGCGTGGTGACGAGGCCGCTGCCCACCTTCACCACCACGCGGCGGACGCGGCTCAGGGGGCGGCGGGCGCCCATGACTCGCTCCCCAGCCGCCCCGCCACGTCGTGCACGAGGGCGGGCAGGCCGGCGCCGGTGACCGCGGAGATCGCGCGAAAGACGAGGCCGTGCCGGGCGCAGAACGCCTCCACCCGGGCGCGGGCCGCCTCGGTGCCGGGCAGCTCGATCTTGTTCGCCGCCACGATCTGCGGGCGCGCGGCCAGCTCTTCGGAATAGGCCTGCAGCTCCTCCTGGATCGCGCGGTAGTCCTCGAGTGGATCGCGGCCGGTGGATGGATCCAGATCGATCAGGTGCACCAGCAGCCGGGTGCGCTCGGTGTGGCGCAGGAAGCGGATGCCGAGCCCCTTGCCCTGAGCCGCGCCCGGGATCAGTCCGGGCAGGTCCGCGATCACGAAGGTGCGCTCCTCGCCGGCCCGCACGATGCCGAGGGTGGGCTCGAGGGTGGTGAACGGATAGTCCCCGATCCTGGGGCGGGCCGCGGAGATCCGCGAGACCAGCGTGGACTTCCCCGCGTTCGGGAAGCCGATCACCCCCACGTCCGCGAGCAGCTTCAGCTCGAGGTGGATCCACCGCTCCTCCCCCGCCCGGCCGAGGTCCGCCCGGCGCGGGGCGCGGTTCGTGGAGGTGGCGAAGCGGGCGTTGCCCCGGCCCCCCCTGGCCCCGCGGGCCACCACCACGCGCTGGCCCCGTTCGGTGAGATCGCCCAGCGGCTCGCCGCTGTCGCGGTCCGAGACGCTGGTGCCGAGCGGCACGCGCAGCACGGTGTCCTCCCCGCTCCGCCCGTGCTTGTTGGCGCCCTGCCCGTGAGTGCCCCGCTGGGCGGTGTAGTGGCGCTGATAGTGGAAGTCGAGCAGCGTGGTGATGGCGGGATCGGCCACGAGGATCACGCTGCCGCCGTCGCCGCCGTCGCCCCCGTCGGGGCCGCCGCGCGGGACGAACTTCTCACGCCGGAAGCTGATGCAGCCCGCGCCGCCGTCGCCCCCCTTGACGAAGACGTCGATCTCGTCGACGAACATGGCGTGGTGCGCCGGCCCGGACGGGGCCGGGCGGGTCAGGCCGGCTGCTGCTGGGCGATGCTGACGTACTTGTCGTCGCCCTTGCGCTCGAAGCGCACGTACCCGTCGGCCTTGGCGAAGAGCGTGTGATCGACGCCCAGACCCACGTTGGCGCCGGGCTTGAACCGGGTCCCGCGCTGACGGACCAGGATGCTGCCGGCGGTGACGAACTGACCGCCGAAGCGCTTCACCCCCAGCATCTGCGGGTTGGAGTCGCGACCGTTGCGGGAGCTGCCGACCCCCTTCTTGTGCGCCATCGCCTAGACCTCGATCTTCGTGATGCGGACCGACGTCATCGTCTGGCGATGTCCGCGGTGCCGCCGGTAGTTCTTCCGCCGCTTGAACTTGACGACCAGGACCTTGTCGCCCTTGCGCTCCGCCACCACCTGCCCCGTCACCTTGGCGGACGCCAGCGCTTTCGGCTCGACGGTCACCCGACCGTCGTCGTTCACCAGGAGGACCTTGGTGAACTCGACCGCCGCGCCCTTGTCCTTGCCGAGGCGCTCGACCTGGATCACCTGACCGGGGCTCACCCGGTACTGCTTGCCGCCCGTCGCGATCACCGCTTCCATGCCGCTCCCGTGCCTTTCCGTGACCCGTCCATGCCCGTCAGTCGCCGCGTACAGCTCTACGCGCGTTCCACCGGCGCGAGGGCCTATCTGACCACAGCGACCGCGCGAAAGTCAAGCCGGACGGGGCTTTAGCCGATCCTCAGGCCGCCCGCATGTAGTCGGCCAGCCGCTGCCGCAGGAAGAGCCGGGAGCGGTGGACGCGCGACTTCACGGCGGGGAGGCTGATCTGCAGCGCCTCCGCGATCTCGGGGTTCGAGAGGCCCTCCACGTCGTGCAGGACGAACGCGGTCTTGTAGTCGCCCGGCAGATCGTCGATCGCATTCGTCAGGAGCGTCCGGAGCTCGGTCTGCAGCGCGGGCTCCTCGGTCCGGGCCGACCAGTCGCGGAGCGGCTCGGTGTGCTGCCCGAGCTCGTCGAAGCCGGGGATCACCGCGTCCCAGGAGACCTCGTTGCGCTGCCCCTGACGGCCCCGCAGCTTCTGGTAGGCCGCGTTGGCGGTGATGCGATAGACCCAGCTCCCGAAGGCCGACTCGCCCTTGAAGGTGTCGATCTTGCGGGCCGCGGTCCAGAGGGCATCCTGCACCACCTCTTCGGCGTCCTGCTCGTTGCCGGTGATGCGAATGGCGAGCCGATAGACGCGATCACCGTACGTGGCGACCAGGGCCTCCGGCGCGCCGGGCTCCTGCCGGCGCAGGCTCTCCACCAGCTCCGCGTCGCGGTCCGGCTTCCGCGGACCGCTCACCGTCTGCTGCTCGTGTCCGTTCGTCGCGTGAATCGTCGTCATGCTCAAGTCCCATAGTGCGCGAGGTGCTGCTTCAGCTCCTCGACGCATCTCTCCATGACCGTGATGTCCTTGGTGACCTTGCTCAAGAGAATCGAGCCCTCGAGGCCCGCGACCAGGAACTGGGCCAGCCGGGCCGCGTCGACGTCGGCGCGCAGCTGCCCGTGCGCCTGGGCGCGCCGCACCGCGTCCGCGAGGTGCCCTCGCCAGATGTCGAACAGGGAGGCCAGGCGCTGACGGAACCCCTCGTGCACGTCCGAGAGCTCGGAGGCCAGATTGCCCATCACGCAGCCGCCGACGCAGTTGCGCTGCCGCTGGGCCTCCATCACTCGATCGAGGAACGCGCGGATCTGCTCCAGCGGGTCCGCCTCGAGGTCCTGAAACGACGGCCCCAGGCTTCGCTCCACGAAGCCGTGGGTGATCCGGTCGATGATCGCGTACCCCAGGTCTTCCTTGCTCTTGAAGTAGTAGTAGAAGTTGCCCTTGCCGACGCCGCTCTCGCGGAGGACGTCGTCGAGCGACGTCGCGTGATAGCCCTTCACGTGGATCAGCCGGGCCGCCGCGTTCAGGATCTGGTCCCGCGTCGCCGCGCCCTTCGGGCTCCTCGTCTCCGGAACCGCCGTGCTGCCCGAGACCGACATGTGCCGCCTCCCCCTCTCCCATCTATACCGACCAGTCGGTACAGAACTATAGCCGCACGAGGCGAGGCTGTCAAACCTCCAAAGTTTCCGGCTTTCTTTTCAGCTACTTGCAGGCAAGGTGAGCAGCTTGAGCAGATCGGAGGTGAGGTCATAGAGCTGCGCACACCCGCCGACGCCGCCGAGGCTCGACTGGATGCTCTTGCGCAGCGCCGCCCCGACCGGCTGCCCGCGGAGCGACTGAATGCGGCCCTGGGGCTCGGAGCAGATGCCGTCGTAGGGCAGCCGCGAGATGACCGAGTCCACCGCGGCGATCGCGTTCCGCTCGGTGTCGATCTCGTAGTGGAGATCGAAGCCGTGCACGTTGTCGTGCATGGAGTGGAAGAGGTGCAGCCGCGTCCCGGTGAGGACGAGGCGGGCCACCTTCCTCCGGGTGAACACCCCTCGCGCGCCCGGCGGGGGGCTGTAGAGGGAGGGGGACATCGGACAGGACACCGGGCGCGTGCCGAAGAGCGCCCGCCCGGCGGGGCTGTAGGTGAAGCAGGACCCGGGGAGATCCACCCATCCCGCCATGTCGAGCGCCCAGCACGCCTCCGCGTCGGCGGGCCGGAGGGTCGCGACCGCGGAGGCGGGCATCTTGGTGACCTGCCGGGCCAGCCGGGCCACCTCGATGGCCGCGTCCACGAAGACCGCGGCTCCCTCGCGCTCGCCGCACACCTCGGCCACGCGGCGCGTGAAGCCGCCGACCATCGGGGTCCCGGCCAGGCGGGGGAAGTCGGCCGCGATGCCGGGGTCGGCGGTCCCGTCCAGCAGGCGCGCGGTCACCTCCTGGATCTCGTACCCGGGCGACGGCGAGCAGACCGCCGTCACCTCCACCGAGCGATCGGGATCCGTGATCCGCACCGTATGCGTGAAGAACGCCTCGTGGGTGTTGTCCACGCGGCCGTCCATGACCCGCTCGTAGCGGTCACGCCCGGCGAGGAACGGGGAGCCGATCACCGACCCACGTACCGGGACGGATCGGCGTCGAACTTCGCCTTGCAGCCCGCCGCGCAGAAATAATAGGTCTGCCCCTGGTACTTCGACTGCGCCGCCGCGTCCTTCGGATCGACGTCCATCTGGCACACCGGGTCCTTCGCCATCACACGCGCTCCCTGTCCGCCGCGCTCGGGCTGAAGCGTCCGAGCTGCAGGCTGTTGGCGACCACCGATACCGACGAGAGGGCCATGGCCAGCCCGGCCAGGATCGGCGAGAGCTGGAGGCCCCAGATCGGATACAGCATACCCGCGGCCACCGGCACCAGCACCGCGTTGTAGCCGAAGGCCCAGACGAGGTTCTGCTTCACCACCCGCATCGTGCGTCTCGAGAGCTCGATCGCGGCGACCACCCCGCGCAGGTCCTCGCGCACGAGGGTCACGTCGGCGGCCTCGATGGCCACGTCCGTCCCCGAGCTCATGGCGAGGCCCACGTCGGCCTGGGCGAGCGCGGGCGCGTCGTTGATCCCGTCGCCCACCATCGCCACCCGCCGCCCGCCCGCCTGCAGGCGCTTCACGTGGGCCGCCTTCTGCTCCGGCAGCACCTCCGCCTGCACCTGCTCGACGCCGGCCTGTCGCGCGATGGCCTCCGCGGTGCCTCGCACGTCCCCGCTCACCACGATCACCTCGAGGCCCAGGCCGCGCAGGGCCGCCACCGTGGCCGGCGCCTCGGGGCGCAGCACGTCGGCCACCGCGATCAGGGCGCACGCCTGGCCGGCCTGCGCGACGTACACGACGCTCTTGCCCTGGGCCGCCAGCGACTCCGCCGCCTCCTGCAGTCCCGGCGCCTCCACGCCCCGGCTCTCCATCATCCGCCGGTTGCCGAGCAGGATGCGGCCCTCCTCCCCCAGCGCCTCGACGCCCTGCCCCGGCGTGGCCTGGAACTGCCGCACCGGCGGCAGGGCGAGCCCTCGCGCCTTCGCCCCGCTCATGATCGCGGCGCCCAGCGGATGCTCCGAGCCCTGCTCCACCGCCGCCGCCAGCGCCAGGCCCAGGTCGGGATCGGCTCCCGGTGCCGGCACCACGTCGGTCAGCCGGGGCGGGCCCGCGGTCAGGGTGCCGGTCTTGTCGAGCACCACGGTATCCACCCGGTGGAGTCTCTCCAGAACCTCCGCGCTGCGGAACAGCACCCCGAGCTGCGCGCCACGGCCGGTGGCCACCATGACCGCGGTCGGCGTGGCCAGCCCCAGCGCGCACGGGCAGGCGATGACGAGCACCGCCACCGCGTTGGTGAGCGCGTGGAAGAACGCGGGCGGCGGGCCCCACAGCACCCAGGCCGCGAACGTGAGGACCGCGATCGCCAGCACGACCGGCACGAACACCGAGGCGACGCGGTCCGCGAGCCGCTGGATCGGGGCCCTCGAGCCCTGCGCTTCCTCCACCAGCCGCACGATCTGCGCCAGCACGGTCTCCCGCCCCACCCGCGTGGCGCGGAAGGTGAAGCTCCCGCTCTGGTTGACCGCACCCGCGACCACCGTCGCCTCCGGCCCCTTCTCGACCGGAAGGCTCTCGCCGGTGAGCATCGACTCGTCCACGGTGGAGGTGCCCTCGACCACCACGCCGTCGACCGGGATCCGCTCGCCCGGCCGCACGCGCAGGAGGTCGCCGGGCACCACGTCCGCGATCGGCACGTCGCGGTCGCCCCCCGGACCGGCGAGCCGGGCGACGCGCGGCTGGAGCGACACGAGGCGACGGATCGCGTCCGAGGTACCGCCGCGGGCGCGTGCCTCGAGCCAGCGGCCGAGCACCAGGAACGTCATCAGCACCGCGGAGGCTTCGAAGTACGGCATCCCGCCCGCGGCCATGAACGCATGCGGCCAGAGGATGACCGCGACGCTCCAGAAGTAGGCCGCATTGGTGCCGATCGACACCAGCGTGTTCATGCTGCTGGTGCGGTGGCGGAGCTCGCGCAGGAACCCCAGGTGGAACTGCCCGCCCACCCAGAACTGGACCGGGGTGGTCAGCCCCCACAGCAGCCACGGGGTGCGGAGCCAGCCCGACGCCCAGGGAAAGACGTCGGGCATACTGCCCAGGAGCACCGGGAAGGACAGCACGGCGCCCACGATCACCCGCACGCGCAGGCGCGCGATCTCACGCGCGCGCTCCGCCTGCTCCCGCTCGCGGCCGGCCGGCGTGACCGCGATCTCCTCGGGGATCGTGTACCCCGCCGCCGCCACCGCGGCGCGCAGCTCGGGCAGCGCGGGGGGCCGGGGGCCGAGCTCCACCCGGGCCCGCTCGGTGGCCAGGTTCACCGAGGCCGTGACGACCCCCGGCACCGCCTGGAGCGCCCGCTCCACCTTCCCGACGCACGCGGCGCAGTGCATGCCCCGCACCGGCAGATCGAGAGAGGGCGGGGACATCGCGGCGGTCGTCGAGCTCATCGCGACCGTCTAGCGCCCCGAGAAGCGCGAGAAGACGTCGAGCAGCTCGTCGAGCTTCCGCTGTCGGTCCCGCGCGCTGCCCGAGCGCACCGCCTCCGCCACGCAGGTCTCGAGGTGCTGGCCGAGCAGCAGCTTCTGGACCTGCTCGACCGCTCCCTGCACCGCGGTGAGCTGCAGCAGGATGTCGACGCAGTACTTGTCCTCCTCCACCATGCGCTGGATGCCCTGCACCTGGCCCTCGATGCGGCGCAGGCGCCCGAGCGCCTTGCTCTTCGACTGTGCATCCATCATGGCGTCCTCGTGACGACCGCCCGGCGGCGCTCCAGCATCATCAGCACCGCGAAGCCCGCGCCGGCGGCCAGGAGATGTTTGAGAGTGTGCCCGCTGACCACGCGGGTCACGGAGAAGATCCAGGCATCCATCCGCTCCGCCACCTTGGCGAGCGCGTAGATCGCGGCCGCGGCCAGCAGGCCCGCGCCGCCGCCCTGGGGGGACGGCAGCCACCAGAGCATCAGGGGGATCGCCAGCAGCGGGAAGAACTGCACCACCGCATACGCGCGCAGGTCGCCGGCGCCGCCCTGCTCGGTCCACGCCCAGTAGCCGACCGACAGGGCGGCCAGGACCACCAGCGGCCCGAGCAGGCGCAGGGCGACGCGCGGCCCGATCCGCTCGGCCACCACCGCGTCGAGCAGACCCACGATCGTGATGGCGAGCGGGAGCCGGTCCCACGCCAGCCGCGGGTTCCCGGGCGCCCAGTGGTAGTACGCGGAGCCGATGCCGGTCAGGACCAGGCCGCCGAAGAACACCGCGTAGGGCCACCGGTTCCCGGGCCGGGGGACGGGGCCTTCGCCGAGGGGGCTCCGAATCACGAAGGCCAGGCCGAGCGCGCCCACCAGGACGAAGCCCGCGTTGGACAGCACGTTCGCGGCGTTCGGCACCCCGAGCCAGCGTCGGGCGTCGGCCAGCCGGTGATAGGCGGGATCCTGCGGGATCGGGGGCAGCAGCGCCGCGACCGCCACCGCCGCCACCGCCAGCCCTCCGACCACCCCGAGCGCACCGGTCCGGGTCATGTCCCCCGCAGCATATACCCTACGGGGGTAGTCAACCAGCGGTGGCGCCGGCGGACGCGGGATGCGCCGGTACGCGGCGCGGGACTAGGCGTCCGGGAAGAGGGAGGGCTGGCTGCTGGGGGCCGGTCGAGAGCCCCGGCGGCCGCGCGCGGTCCTGGCGGCCGGCTCCCGGCGGGGCTTCCGGGGCTCGCGCTTCGGCTTCACCCACCCCTTCTGGTGCGCGATCTTGTCGCCCTGCTTGATCACGGTGAGATCGACCAGCCGCGCCAGCGGATGGGTGAGGAGGTGGAGGTACTTCTGCCAGTAGCGCGGCGAATACGCCCACGTCTTCATCTGATCGATGGCGAGCGCGAGCGCCGCCCGGTCCCCTCGGGTCGCGGCGGCCCGCAGCTGACGGACGATGGCGGCCCGGCTGATGCGCGAGGGGCGCGTCACGGGGTCACTTGAACGTGAGCTCGTACTGCTCGCGGTGGTAGGTCGGCACCCCCTGCACCGAGACCTTCCGCTTGATCAGGCTCTGCAGGCGCTCGAGCCCGCTTCGCTGAATCGACTCCAGGTGGTGCGCCATCTCCGGATGCACGCGAACCACCACCTCCTGGGCACCGCCCTCGTGGGCGCCGGCCTGGATCTTCCGGAAGATCTCGGCGGTCAGGGTCGCGTCCGACTTCACCACCCCGCCGCCCTTGCAGGTGGGGCACGGCGCGCAGAACAGCGATTGGAGGCTCTGGCGCACCCGCTTGCGCGTCATCTCCACGAGACCGAGCTGCGAGATCTCGAGCACGTTCGTGCGCGCCTTGTCGTCGGCCAGCACCTTCTTGAGGGCCTTGAACACCTGGTCCCGGTGTTCGGGCCGCTCCATGTCGATGAAGTCGATGATGATGATGCCGCCCAGGTCGCGCAGGCGGATCTGCCGCACCACCTCCGTGACCGCCTCCAGGTTGATCTTGAGGATGGTCTCCTCGAGATCGCGCTTGCCCACGTACTTGCCGGTGTTGACGTCGATCGCCACCAGGGCTTCCGTGTGGTCGATGACGATGTAGCCGCCCGACTTGAGCCACACCCGACGCCGCAGCGCCTTGTCGATCTCCCGCTCGATGCCGCTGGCCTCGAAGATGGGCGAGTCCTTGTCCCAGCGCTTCACTCGCGAGGCGAGCTGCGGCACCAGGGTCGTCGCGTAGCTGAGGCTCTTCTCGTACGCCTCGTCGCTGTCGACCAGGAACTCCTCCACCTCGGGGGAGAAGAGGTCCCGCACCACCCGGAAGGTGACGTCCATCTCCTCGTGGAGCAGCGAGGGCGCCTTGGCCGACTCGAAGCGGGACTGCACCTGACCCCACAGCCGGCTGAGCAGGTGGATGTCCGCCACCAGCTCCTCCTCGCCCTTGCCCTCCGCGACGGTCCGGACGATGAAGCCCCCGGGGGGCGGGGGCAGGTCGCGGACGATGGCCCGCAGCCGATCCCGCTCCGCGTCCTCGTGGATGCGCCGCGAGACGCCGACGTGACGAGCCTGCGGCATGTACACGATGTAGCGGCCCGGGATCGACACGAACGAGGTGACCCGCGCGCCCTTGGTGCCGAGCGGCTCCTTGGAGACCTGGACCAGCACCTCCTGACCCTTGCGGAGCATCTCCTCGATGGGCCGGACCGCTTCCCGGCGCGGCTCGGGGAGGCCCTCGGCCTCGTGCGGATCGGCCGCGTCGGGCGCGTCGGCCACGTCCACGTCCGCGCTCGCGTCCTCCGCGCTGGGGGCGTCGGGAGGCACCGTCTCGGGCCCGGTGTTCGGGGTGTAGTCGCCCGCGTACAGGAAGGCGTCCTTGGCGAGCCCGATGTCCACGAACGCGGCCTGCATCCCGGGCAGGACGTTGGTGACCACGCCCTTGTAGATGTTCCCGACGATGGAGCGGCGGTCCGCCCGCTCGACGTACAGCTCGGTGAGGAGGTTGTTCTCCTGGACGGCCAGACGGGTTTCGGTCACACCGGCGTTGACGACGATGCGCTTTGCCACGGCCTACCTCGATCCGGGGTCTCGCGGGAGACCCGGCCGGCAGTTCTGCGGTTAACGAAACTGCCGCATTCGGATCGAAAGCAGAAGGCCCAGCGCCGTCAGCGAGACCACCATGGAGGAGCCGCCGTAGCTCATGAGCGGCAGCGGTATCCCCACGATGGGGAGCAGGCCCGTCACCATCCCGATGTTGATCAGGATCTGGGCCGCAAACACGGTCGTCACCCCGAGCGCCAGGATGCGTCCGCGCATCTCACGCGTGCCGGCCGCGATCTCGAACCCCCGCATCACCAGGAGCACGTAGGCCACGATCAGCACCAGACAGCCAAGGAACCCCCACATCTCAGCGAACACGGCAAATATGAAATCGGTATGCCGCTCCGGCAGGAAGGACAGGCGGCTCTGCGTGGCGCCGCCGACCCCCTTGCCCAGGAGCTGGCCCGAACCAATGGCGATCTTCGCCTGGATGACATTGTAGGCCGTTCCGAGCGGATCGCGGAACGGATCGAGGTACACGAGCAATCGGTCGCGCTGGTACGGCTTGAGCACGAACCACCCGAGCGGCATGGCCGCCACGCCCGCCAACGTCATCCCGCCCAGTACTTTCAGGGGGATGCCGATCCCGACGAGGATGGCGCCCAGCACCGGGATGAGACAGAGCGCGGTGCCCAGGTCCGGCTGGCGCACCACCAGGAGGAACGGGATCCCCAGCAGCACGAACGTACCGATCAGCGAGGTCCGCGAGCGCACGCCCCGGCCGGTGGTGAGAGCCCAGGCCAGGGTGATGATGAAGATGAGCTTGAACAGCTCGGACGGCTGCACGGTGAGCGGACCCAGATGGATCCAGCGCCGGGCCCCCGAGACGGTCCGGCCCAGCACGAAGACCGAGGTGAGCAGTCCGAGGCCGACGACGTAGAGGACGGGGGCCGTCCGCACCAGGTTCCGGTAGTCCACGCTGGCCACCACCAGGAGGCCGACCAGCCCCACGCCGACCCAGGAAGCCTGGCGCCACACCAGCGACGAGATCCCGCGGGTCGGATTCAGGCTCCAGAGCGACACGAGGCTCAGCGCGATGATGAACAGGGCGGCGCCGAGGAGGAGCCAGTCGACGTTCTGCAGGAGGCGCCGGTCCAGCCGCAGCATCAACCGGACTCGCCGATCGTCACCTGGGCGACTTTCTGGAGGAAGTAGGCCTCGTAGATCTTGCGCGCGACGGGGGCCGCCACGTCGCCGCCGTGACCGCCCCGCTCGACGAAGACCACCACCACCAGCTGGGGATCCTCGGCGGGCGCGAACGACGCGAACCAGGCGTGGTCCTGTCCCTTGGCGGAGTCGCTCTTGGCGACCGTCTGGGCGGTGCCGGTCTTGCCCGCCACGTCGAGCCCGGGGATGCGGGCCGCCGCGCCGGTCCCCTCCTTCACCGCCGCGCTCAGGGAGTCCCGCAGGAAGGTCCACACCACCGGGGACAGCTCCGCCCGCTCGGTCATCTTGCTCGAGGAGCTGTAGGCGAGCGAGCCGTCCGAGCGCTCGACCCGCTGCACCAGCCGCGGCTTCCAGAGGATGCCCCCGTTGGCCACCGCGGCCATCATGCGGGCGACCTGCATCGGAGTCACGAGGAGCTGCCCCTGGCCGATCGACATGTTGACGGTCTCGCCGGCGTGCAGGGCGCGTCGGCGCGGGCGCGCGCTCGAGAACGGGATGATTCCGAACCGCTCGCCGCCCAGGTCGATGCCGGTGGGCATACCGAGCCCGAACGCATGCGCGTACTTGGCCATGGTCTCGCCGCCGATCTTCAGGCCGGCCTGGTAGAAGTACACGTCGCACGAGTGGGCGATGGCGGAACGCAGGTCCATGTGGCCGTGGCCGCCCGGCTTCCAGTCCTTGAAGGTCCAGTTGCCGAGCGTGAACTGCCCGTTGCAGTAGATGCGGTCCATCGGGGCGATCAGCCCCTCCTGCAGGCCGGCCGCGGCCACCACGATCTTGAACACCGAGCCCGGCGGGTACTGGCCCTGCAGGGCCCGGTTCATCAGCGGGGTCTGCGGATCCTTCACCAGGCGGACCCATTCCTCGCGGTCGAGGTTGCCGGCCAGGCGGTCCAGCGGAAAGGCCGGGCTCGAGGTCAGCGCGAGCACGTCGCCATTGCGCGGGTCCATCACCACCACCGCGCCGGCCTTCCCGGCCATGGCCTGCTCGGCCACCTCCTGGACGCGGCGATCGATCGTGGTGATCACCTGGGCGCCGGGATCCGGCTCCTCGCGACGCATCAGCTGCACCGGCCGGCCCATCGCGTCGACCTCGATGCGCTCTCCTCCGTCGCGCCCGCGCAGGTAGTCGTCGAGCAGCCGTTCGAGGCCCGACTGGCCGATCATGTCGCCGCGCCGGTAACGGCCCTGCTTCATCTGCTCGTCGTTGACCTCGCGCACGTACCCCAGGAGGTGGGCCGCGAAGGTGCTGTTGGGGTACACGCGCTGCGGCTCGACCTCCACCACCACCCCGGGCAGTTCGAGCTTCCGCTCCTCGACCTTGGTGACCTCCTCGAGCGTCAGGCCGCGGCGAACCCGCACCGGTCGGATCGAGTCGGCCGGCACGCGATCGAGCGCCTCCAGCAGATCGCCGACCGGCATCTTGAGCAGCACCGCGAGGCGGGCCACCACCGAGTCGCGGTCGTCCATCTCGCGGGGGATGAGCGAGAGCGTGAAGGCCGGGCGGTTGTCCACCAGGGCCAGGCCGTTCCGATCGAAGAGGATGCCACGCGGCGCGGCCACCGGCCGCACCCGGATGCGGTTCTTTTCCGACAGCTCGTGCAGGCGGCCGCCCTCCAGCACCTGCAGGTACCACAGCTGGCCCACCAGGCCGATGAAGCCGATCGCGGTGGCCACCGCGAGCGCGAGCACCCGGCGGCCCCAGGCCTCTTTGCGGTTGGGCGGTGCCGAGCTCAGCGCCACGCGCGCCTCCGCAGGATCTCGAAGGTGGCCTCGGCCAGGATGCAGAGCGTGCCGATGAGCCCGTTGTAGAGCGCCTGGGGCAGGATCACGTGAAGCATCAGATCGCCCAGGGTGGCCGGGTAGTGGAACATCTGCAGCAGCAGGAAGCGCCCGAGGCCTTCCGCGACGCTCAGGATCACGAGCCCGGGCACCTGCACCAGCGGGTTGCTCACCCAGAACCGCCCGACGAGCAGGCCCATGGCGAAGCCGGCGAGTCCTTTGGTGAGGGCCTGCACGCCCAGGAGCCCGCCCCCGGCCGCATCCTGGAGAAGCCCCGCCAGGAAGCCGGCCAGGCAGCCGGACTCGGGCCCGTGCCGGAGGGCGATGAGCACGGTGAGGATCAGCGGCACGTCCGGGGTGACGCCCCCCACGCCCGCGACCGCCACCACCGTCGACTGCAGCACGCCGCCGCCGACGATCACGAGCAGCAGGAGCAGGCGGCCCATGGTCAACCCTCGGGAGGGAACAGCGAGGCCACGTCCTGCGTGCTCTGCCCGGTGACCAGCAGGACCTCCTCGACCCGTGAGAAGTCGACGGCCGGGGCCAGCACCGCGAAGTGGAAGAGCGCGGAGCCCTTGTCCTCCACCTTCACCACGCGGCCCACCGGCAGGCCCTTGGGAAAGGTCGTGCCGAGCCCCGAGGTGACCACCAGATCGCCCGGAGCCACGCTGGCCCCGTCGCGGGCCATGAACTTGAAGCGAACCGCACCGCCCGCGTCGCCTTCCACCAGCCCGGCGGTCCGCGTGCGCTGCACCACCGCGCCCACCGTGGAGGCCGGGTCGTTCAACAGCTGCACGACCGCCGCGCCGCGGTGCACCTGCACCACGCGGCCCACCAGCCCGTCGGGGACGATCACCGGCGTCTGCTGGGCGATGCCGTCGCCGCGGCCCCGGTTGACGGTGAGCGAGCGCACCCAGCCGCCCGCTTCCCGTCCGATCACCTCTCCGGACACGGTGGCCAGCGGCAGGCGGTCCCGCAACAGCAGCAACCGCCGCAGGCGCGCGTTCTCCTGGCGGGTGTCGTCGGCCTGCAGGGCCTGGATGCGGAGCTGCTCGTTCTCCTCGCGAAGCGTCGCGTTCTCGCGTCGAACCGATTTCCAGTCCACGTAGTTGGCCCAGAAGTTCAGGGCGCCGCGGTGGACGCGGACCAGCAGGCTCTGGATCGGGGTGACCGCGATGGTGACGAGGTCGCTGGCCCTCCCGGCGCCACCCCCGCGGGTCTGCACCGTGAGCAGGAGCAGGGACACGAGTAGCACCGCCAGCAGGATCCCGTATCTCTTGACTCTCACCGCTCCATCACCCTCACGGCCGATCAGCGCGAGGCCGGCTCGAGGCCGGCGTTCAGGCGGGGATCGCGACCTTCTTCAGCAGCTCGAGCTCGTCGAGCACCTTCCCGGTGCCGAGCGCGACGCAGGACAGCGGATCGTCGCCCACCGTGATCGGCAAGTCGGTCTCCTGTCGGAGCAGCAGGTCGAGTCCCCGCAGCAGGGCGCCCCCGCCGGTGAGCACGATGCCCTTGTCCACGATGTCCGCGGCGAGCTCGGGCGGGGTGCGCTCGAGGCAGGTCCGCACCGTATCCACGATCGCCATGACCGGCTCCCGCAGGGCTTCGCGGATCTCCTCGTCGGTCACCACGATGGTCTTCGGGATGCCGTCGATGAGGTCGCGCCCCTTCACCTCCATGGTCATGCGCTCGCCCCCCATCGGATAGGCCGAGCCGAGCTTGATCTTGATCTCCTCGGCGCGCCGCTCGCCGACCAGGAGATTGTAGTGCTTCTTGATGTACTGCACGATCGCCTCGTCCATCTCGTCGCCCGCGATCCGCACCGACTTGGAGTACACGATGCCGGACAGCGAGATCACCGCCACCTCGGTGGTACCGCCGCCCATGTCCACGATCATGTTGCCGCCGGGCTCCTGGATCGGCAAGCCCGCACCGATCGCGGCCGCCATCGGCTCCTCGATCAGGTAGACCTCGCGAGCACCGGCCTGCATCGCCGAGTCGCGCACCGCGCGTTTCTCGACCTGGGTGATGCCCGAGGGCACCCCGATCACGATGCGGGGATGCACGAGCGTCCGGCGGCGGTGCACCTTGTTGATGAAGTAGTGGAGCATCTTCTCGGTGACGTCGAAGTCGGCGATGACGCCGTCCTTCAGCGGCCGGATCGCGGTGATGTTACCCGGCGTGCGGCCGAGCATCGCCTTCGCCTCGTGGCCCACCGCCAGGACCGAGTGATCCGCCTGGTGGATGGCCACGATGGAGGGCTCGTTCATGACGATCCCCTCCCCTCGGACGTAGACGAGCGTGTTGGCCGTGCCCAGATCGATGGCCAGGTCGTTGGAGAAGAGTCCCGCGAGGAGGCTGATCAGCATAAGGCACCTGTTTGGGGTCGGTGGTTTCAGACGAGCAACGAACGAGTCCCGAACTCACGGCCGAGTCTAGCATCCTGAATTTTTCGCAACAAGGAAAACCTAGGATTTTCGAGAAGATGGACCGCACCGCACCCCACCGTCGGACGCGCGAACCCACGCGTGAGGGCCGGGAAAAACCGGTGGGATTCCGGTGGGTTAGGCCAGCCCCGCGGCAGGCCGCCCCGCGCGACTCGCGATCCGATCCCTATACAAGCGCACCGCTTCACCGATGACCTGCAGGGCGGCGGCACGCCCGCGGATATCCTCGACGTCGACGCTCTTGCCCTCGAGCACCTTGTAGTCGAGGAAGAAGCGCTGGATCTCCCGCAGGCGGTGGGGTGGCAGCTCGCCCGCCTCGCGGTAGTCGGCGTACTCGGGATCGTCCACGTGGACCGCGAGAATCTTGTCGTCGCCTCCCTTCTCGTCGCTCATCGTCAGCACGCCGATCGCGCGGGCGCGCAGGGTGCAGAGCGGCACGACCGGCTCCTGGCCCAGGACCAGCACGTCCAGCGGATCGCCGTCGTCGCAGTAGGTGCGGGGCAGGAAGCCGTAGTTGGCCGGGTAGTGGACCGCCGAGTGGAGGATCCGGTCGACCGACAGCAGACCGGTGGTCTTGTCCATCTCGTACTTGACCTTCGATCCCTTGGGGATCTCGACCACGCAATGGAAGTACTGCTCGATCGCGTCACCCAGCTCCACGTCGTGCCAGGGATTCACGTTCCCGAGTATAGCGGGAACCGTACGCGCCGCGCCGCTGGCCGCGCGCAGGCGTTTGTGTGACCATGACGCGCGTGAGCGATCGGCCCCTCGATGATCCGGAGGTCTGGTTCGACAAGGGGGTGACGGACGGCCTGCCGGTGGTGCCCCCCACCCGCGCCCGCGTCGAGCGGATGCTGGCCGCGACCCCCCTCGATCCGGAGCATCTGGTGGGACAGGTGCCGCCGAACTACGGCCGCGCCACCGTGGTCAAGGTCGCGACGAACGCGGTGATGGCCGGGTGCCGGCCCGAGTACCTGCCGGTGGTGCTGGCCGCCGTCGAGGCCGCGTGCGATCCCGCCTTCAACCTGCACGGCGTCTCGACATCCACCCACTTCTCGGGCCCGCTCATCGTCGTGAACGGGCCCATCCGCCGGCGCATCGGGCTGAACTGCTCGTTCGGCGTCTTCGGCCCCGGGTATCGGGCGAACGCCACCATCGGACGCGCCCTGCGCCTGGTGATGCTGAACGTGGGCGGGGTGCGCCCCGGCGAGACGTCGATGTCCACGTTCGGTCATCCCGGCCGGTACACCTTCTGTATCGGCGAGCACGAGGAGGCGAGCCCGTGGCCGCCCTACCACGCCGGGCGGGGTCTCGCCGCGGGCGACAATGCGGTGACCGTCTTCGCGGGCGACGCGCCCCACGGCATCTCGGACCACGCCAGCCGCACCGCCCGGGCCCTCGCCGGCTCCCTCGGCTGGTCCATGGCGGGGCTCTGGAACGCCAAGCACTTCCCGCTCTACTCCCACACCATGCTGGTGGTGGGACCGGAGCACGCCCGGACCATCGCCGACGGCGGCTGGAGCAAGGAGGACCTGGTGCGGCACATCTTCGAGACGGTCCGCCTGCCCTACGAGCGACTGCTCCCCGACGAGGACAGCGGAGAGGGCACCAACCTGCGCTTCGGCAAGGGAGACCCACCGCCGCCGGACCGGCCGATTCCCAAGTTCCCCTCCCCGGATGAGCTCCACGTGGTGGTGGCGGGCGGCACCGCGGGTCGGTTCTCGGTGGCGATCCCGGGATGGCTCGGCACCCGGAACGGCTCGAGGCCGGTCACGGTGCCGATCCGGGATACCGCTTGACAGGAGCCCTGGGCTCCGCTATGTTTCTTCACAGGTTGTAGGTTCACCCGGTTTTGAATACGCGAAATCGACGCCGCGAGGACCTCAAGTCCCGCGGCGTTTTTGTTTGCCCTTCGATTCAGGAGGGCACCCCGTCATCGTGACGGGGATCACCGAGGCGTGTCGCACGCCTCTCGAAAGAGGTCAGTAGATGGCTCAGGGTAACGTGAAGTGGTTCAACGACGCGAAGGGCTACGGGTTCATCTCCCAGGAGGATGGCGAGGACGTGTTCGTGCATTTCAGCGCCATCCAGGCTCAGGGCTTCAAGAGCTTGGCCGAGGGCGATCGAGTCGAGTTCGAGGTCACGCGGGGTCCGAAGGGCCTCCAGGCCGCGAACGTCCGCAAGATCTAGCGTCTGCCCGCCGGGCCCCGGACCTTCCGGGGCCCGGCCCAAAGTCGCGGTCGGCGCCCCCCGGGGGTCCTTCCCCACCCAGAAACAGCCTTGACAGTACTTGCGCGAGTTTGCTAACCTGCGCGCGTTTTCGGGATCATGATGTCTGGTTCCCTTCGTACGTGAGCGAGCATCGGTTCTAGAGCATGTGAGCGCCGTGAGGGCTCAGGCCCCTCATCGGCGCTTTTTTGTTGTTCCCCCCGATCCCGGGGGACTCCCCAGCCATGGTGGCGCGGGGCTTAGCGGGCGGCCATCCCCGCCCAAGGAGAGAGGGTACAGACGTATGGCACAGGGCACGGTCAAGTGGTTCAACGACGCGAAGGGGTACGGCTTCATCCAGGTCGAAGGCGGCGAGGACGTCTTCGTCCACTACAGCGCCATTCAGGCCCAGGGCTTCAAGAGCTTGGCCGAGGGCGACAAGGTCGAGTTCGAGGTGACCAAGGGGCCCAAGGGGCTTCAGGCTTCCAACGTTCGGAAGACGGCGTAGGCGTCGCCGACCACTTGCCGGCCCGCCGGTCCTCCCGGCGGGCCGATTTTTTTTGCCCCGCGGCGGCACGGCGGACAAAAAAATAGCCCCGACGGAGTCTGCGGCGGCCGTCCTTCTCGCCTTGCCGCCCCGCTGGTGAAAGAGCGGGTCCGTCGGGGCCGGTGGTTCCTGGGTCCTCCAGGGCCACCTGCAACTGCTACATCAGGGCCTCAGGAGGTGACCACCTCACAGATCACCGTAGGGGTACACATCGGCTGGATCACCTCCCTTTCTCGGCGAGGCCCGACACGGGGCCCAGGACCCATTCACCTTGCCGCGGGCGCCGACTCCCGCCGCAAGGCTCGGTCACGTTGTTCCCGGCCGAATTACCGAGAGGAACGCTGAAGGAGCCTGTGTGAGCCCCGACCGATTTGGCCTCATCGTACATGAGCGCGTGGGGCCGGAAAAGCATTTTTCACTTCACGGTGATCCGCCCCGAGTTCTTCTCCAGCACGCCCTTGCCGATGCCTTCGACCTTCTCGAGATCTTGCGCCTTCTTGAACGGGCCGTGCGCCTCCCGGTACTCGATGATCTTCTGGGCCGAGCCCGCGCCGACCCCCGCCAGCTTCATGAGCTCGGTCTTCGACGCCTCGTTGATGTTGACCTTGACGTCCTTGGCGTCCACCTTCACCCGGACCGGCCGCTCCTTGTGGTCCTTCTCCTCCCCCACCGCCGCGCCACCGCCCACGCACCAGAGCGCCACCGCCACTACGCCCATCCACCGCTTCATCATGGAGATCCTCCTGGATCGAGATGAGATGAGTTGGTGGCCGCGATTCCACGCCGGACCGCGCGGGCGGTCAATTGTGGACAATTCCAGACGGCGGCGATGTATCCGCAGTGAGGCTAGGAGGATCCCGAGGGGTCGAGCGTGTCGAGGTAGGCCTGCCATTCCCACGCGAGCATCGACTGCTTCTTGTGGTTGCAGTCCTTGCAGGCGGCCACCATGTTGGCGCGAATGGAGCGACCTCCGCGCACCAGCGGCACCACGTGATCGAGCGTCAGCGCGCTCGCGCCGACCTGGCGCGCGCAGTAGTGGCAGCGGCCGGACGCGATGCGGCGGCGCCACCACGCGGTCTGCCGCAGGGCCCGGGCGCGGGCCCGCTCGCGCCGGAGGGTATCGTCGTCCACCTCGCGGACGTAGCGGTCGTCGGTCATCGTGACTCGCCCGACACCTCGGAGAGGCGGACCGAGAGGTCTTCCCACTCCTTCATCAGCCAGGCCACGCGCTCCTCGGTGTCGCGCCGCGCCTGGGCGATGCCGCGAGCGCGCTCCCCGTCCCGGTAGAGATCGGGATCCGCGAGCGACAGGCCGATGTCTTTCAATCGGGCCTCCAGCTCCTGGATCTGGGCCTCGACCGCGGCGAGACGCGTCTTGATCGAGCGGATCTCGCGCTCGAGCGTGCGGTCATTCGTCCGGCGGTCGCGCGGCTCCCGGCCCTTCGTCCGCGGGGGCCCGGACGCGGTCCCCTGACCGCCTCCCGCGGCGGTCGACCGCGCGGCCGCGCCTCCCCCCACGGCGGATGTCGGCGCGGCGGGAGCGGGGGTGCCGGCGGCGCCGGCCGGGGCGGCGACCTTGTGGGCCAGGTAGTCATCGTAGCTCCCGAGATGGGTGCTGAGCCGACCCTGGTCCACCTCCACCACCTGGGTCGCGATGCGGTTGATGAAGTAACGGTCGTGGGAGATGAACACGATGGTGCCGGTGAAGCCGGAGAGCGCCTCCTCCAGCACTTCCTTGGAGGCCAGATCCAGATGGTTGGTCGGCTCGTCCATGCACAGGAGCGCGGCGGGGCGCGCGAGCATCTTGGCCAGCGCGAGCCGCGCCTTCTCGCCGCCGGAGAGGACCGACACCTTCTTGTCCACCGCGTCGCCGCTGAAGAGGAAGCTCCCCAGGATCGTGCGCAGCCGCGAGACCTGGGCGTCGGGGGCGGCCACCTCCATCTCCTCCAGGACCGTCCGGGTGGGATCGAGCGCGTCGAGCTGGTGCTGGGCGTAGTACTGCACGTCCACGTGGCTGCCCAGGACGCGCTCGCCCGCGTCGAAGGAAAGAATGCCGGCCAGCATCTTGAGCAGCGTGGACTTGCCGGCTCCGTTGATGCCCACCAGGGCCACCCGGTCGCCGCGCTCCACCTGGAAGTCGACGCCCGCGTAGACCACGTTGTCGCCGTAGGCCTTGTGGATGCCGGACAGCCGGGCGACCAGGCGGCCGGTGCGGGGCGGCTGCGGGAACGAGAAGTGGATGCGGCGGGCGGAGGCCTCGGTCTGGATCCGCTCCATGCGGTCGAGCATCTTCACCCGGCTCTGCACCTGCCGTGCCTTGGTCGCCTTGTACCGGAATCGCTCGATGAAGCGCTCGATCTCGGCGATGCGCTTGGCCTGGTTGCGGGCCTGCGCTTCACGCAGCGCCTGCCGGGCCTCACGCTCCATCAGGAAGTGGTCGTAGTCGCCGTGGTAGAGGGTGACCGAGGCGTTGGCGAGCTCCGCGATGGCGGTCACCATGCGGTTCAGGAAGTAGCGGTCGTGAGAGACGATGACCACGCTGCCCTCGTAGGCGGCGAGGAAGTTCTCCAGCCACTGCAGCGACTCGAGATCCAGGTGGTTGGTCGGCTCGTCGAGCAGCAGCAGGTCCGGCCGGAGCAGGAGCAGCCGGGCCAGCGCGGCGCGCATGCGCCAGCCGCCGGAGTACTCCGCGAGCGGGCGGTGCACGCCCTCGGGCGAGAAGCCGAGCCCGCCCAGGATGATCTTGGCCTCGGACTCGAGCCGATATCCGCCGAGGGCTTCGAAGCGGTGCTGGACCTCCCCGTAGACCTCGGTCAGCTCGGGCGCCGCGTCCGGCCCGGCCATCCGGGCCGCGAGAGATTCCAGCTCCGCCTCGAGCCGCCAGACCTCGTCGAATCCGGAGAGCGCCTCGGCCAGCACCGTGCGGTCCTCGCCGGTGGTGACCTCCTGGGGCAGGTAGCCCACCGTGACGCCGCTGTCGCGGTGGACGCGTCCTGCGTCGGTGTCCTCCACGCCGGCGAGGATGCGGCAGAGCGTGGTCTTCCCCGCCCCGTTCGGCCCGACCAGGCCGATCCGCTCACCCCGACCGATACGCCACGTGCAGTCCTGCAGCAGCTGCTGACCGCCGTAGCCTTTGGAGACCGCGTCGAGACCGACCATCTACGCTCCGATGCTCCCCGACTATCCCATCGTCTGGACACGCTCCGGCGTGACCTTGTAGATCACGCGGACCTCGCCCGGCTGCCGGAACGGGTACTTGTCCTTGCCGAGGTACTTCTTGGCCAGCGAGTCGATGTGGGCGTCGGCGCCCGACTCGGTCACCTCGGCCACCCGCCCGCGCACCTGAAGATATCGATACGGGTTGTCGGGGTCCAGGATGGCCAGGGCCACCGCCGGATTGCGCCGCAGGTTCCGGTCCTTGAGCCGGCCCTTGGCGGTGTTGAATCGCACGTGGGTGCCGTCGAAGTCCGCCCACACCGGGGTCACCTGCGGGGTGCCGTCGGCGTTCACCGTCGCCAGAGTGGCAAAGGCCTTCTTCTGCAGGAGGTCCTTGAATCCCTCGGGAATGCCCGCCATCGTGCTCTCCTTTCGTCGGCTTGCGTCAGGGCTGCGCGCCCGGAGCCGGACCCGCGGGCGGCCCCTCGGTCAGGAACCGCGCCCGGGCCTCCGCGAGCCCGCGCATCGCGAGCAGCAGCCGCACCAGACATTGTTGCACCAGCTGCCCATCCTGCGCGGTCGGATCCGCCATCCACTGGCGTGCCCATTCCCGCTTCTCGGCCCGGAAGCCGAGCGTCGGGGACAGGGCTTCGAGCCGCAGCAGCAGATCATCGGCGGGCAGCCCGGTCGCCCGCAGCCGCGCGACCACCGCGCCCCGCACGGCCGCGTTCCAGATGCCGGTGAGCGCCTCCAGCAGCGCCGCGTAGCAGGTGGCCTCCGGCCGCGTCTTGAGATGCTCCAGCACGACCCCGAGGAGCGGGTGCGCGGCCGGCTCGCCCTGCTCGTCCACGCCGACGAGACCGGCCAGGAGCGGCTCCCGGGAGAGATCGGGCGCGCCTTCCAGCAGCGCGACCAGCTCGGCCACCGTCACCGGGGGCAGGCTGGCCAGGCGCTCCAGAAGAGGAAGATCCGAGCCACCCGGGGCCGCCATCGGGGGACGCTCAGGCCCCGGGTCGGGTGACGGGATCGCGCTCGATCGCCAGGTCCCGGGCGTGACCGGCCGGGACCAGCAGGGCCGAGAGGAGGGCCAGGGCCGCGATCACCAGACCCACCATGAACACGGCACCCACCGCGTGGGCCAGCGCCGGCCGCATCTGCCCGAGCAGGTCCCCGTTGAGCGCGGTGCGCGTGATCGGGTTCACCACCAGGTCGGGATGCGCGGCGAGCTCCCGCAGGGAGTCGCGCATCCCGTCGGGTGCGGTGGTGACCATCGCGGCGAGGCCCCGCTCCAGCCGGTGGGTCATGGCCGCGCCCATGATCGCCACGCCCACCGCGCCCCCGATGGTGCGGAAGAAGGTGGTGAGCGAGGTCGCGGAGCCCAGCAGCGAGCGCGGGACCGCGCTCTGCACCGCGATGAGCATCGGCACGAAGATCATGCCCATGCCGACGCCGGCGAGACTGATATCGCGCGCGGCCATCGCGATGGTGAGCGACGCGTTCCACCCCGAGAGCAGCACGAAGGCCAGCACCAGGGCGCCCATGCCGGTCAGCACCACCCGCCGGTAGCCGATGCGCATCGCGAGGCGCGCGGACAGGATGGAGAACACCACCCAGCCGAGCACAAAGGGCATCAGCACCCAGCCGGCCTGCGTCGCGGTGGTGCCGGTCACCGCCTGGAGGAACAGCGGCACGTAGGTGATCGCCCCGAACATCGCCATGCCCGCCAGCAGGCCGGTGAGGGCGGCCGAGCGCACGATGGGGTTGGCGAAGAGGCCGAGTGGGATCACCGGCTCTTCCGCCCACCGCTCGACCAGCACGAACACCACCAGCAGGACCACCGAGAGCAGGAGCAGGAGCACCCCCGAGCTGCGCAGCCAGGCCGACGCCGTGCCCGCGTCCACCAGGCCGACCAGGAACGCGGAGATGGCGGCCGCGAAGAGGGTCATCCCCGCCACGTCGAACGATCCGCGCGGCCGCGGGGGCGTCTCGTCGCGCAGCCCGGAGGAGATCGCGAGCGCGGCCAGGATCCCGAACGGGACGTTGATGTAGAACACCCACCGCCACGACACGCGGTCGGTCAGGAACCCGCCGATCAGCGGCCCCACCAGCGATGCGATACCCCACACGCTCGAGAAGTAGCCCTGCATCCGGGCCCGGCGCTCCATGCCGTAGAGGTCGCCGATGATGGTCATGCCGATGGTGATGAGGGAGCCCGCGCCGAGTCCCTGCAGCGCCCGGAAGGCGATCAGCTGCTCCATGCTGCGCGAGAGCCCCGCCAGCGCCGAGCCCAGCAGGAACAGCCCGAGGCCGATCAGGTAGGCGGGCCGGCGGCCGAGGTAGTCGGCGAGACGGCCCCAGATCGGCATCGAGACCGTCGAGGTGAGCAGAAAGGCGGAGAAGGTCCAGGAGTAGATGCGGATGCCCCCGAGGCTCGCGATCACCGTCGGCATCGCGGTCGCCACCACGGTGGACTCCATCGCGGCCAGGAACATGGCGGCCATCACGCCGGCCAGCACGAGCCCGCGCCGCGCGGAGGAATCGACGGTGGCCATCAGTGCCCTCCGGTGCAGCCCGCGCAGCGACAGAGCGCCCGGAGCGTCGCATAGGGGTACGCGCTCTCGCGCCCGTCGAGCCAGGCCACCTGCAGGGCCTCGGGCAGCTTGCGGATCTCCTTCGGCCAGGTCATCTCCTGGGTGAGCGTGCCCTCTTCCTGGCTCTCGCCCGCGGGATCGTCCAGCCGGAGGCGATCGAAGGGATAGATGCTGCCGTGGCCGTCGGCCCACGTGATGCCGAGCGCGTAGCGGCCGACCAGGTGGATGTCCTTGGGCTGGTCCGGATTCGGCTGGCCCACGATCGGGAGGAACTTGCCGAGCGGGCTCACACGCCACCTCCCGCGGCGGCCGCGGCGGCGAGGCGCCGGCCGGCCAGGAGGTAGTGGACCGCGAGGTTCTGATGGGGGCCCCAGCGCGCGGCCCGGCGGCGGACCGCCGGCTCGTCGAGCGGGCGGCCCCGGCCGTAGAAATGCTCGAACGCGCGTCGGACCGCCAGATCGCCGGCCGCGCACACGTCGCCGCGTCCGAGGCAGCGGGCCAGGAACCATTCCGCGCTCCAGCGCCCGAGACCGCGAACCGCGGTCAGTCGCTCGATCACCGCCTCGTTCGGCTGCGCGGCGAGGGCGGCGAGGTCGAGGGCGCCGCTGGCCACCTCGCGGGCCAGCCCGATCACGTACTCCGCCTTCCGGGTGGTGAGCTGCATGGCGCGGAGGTCGGCGACGCGCGCGCGGGCGAGCGCCGCCGGCTCCGGGAAGGCGTACACCGCCTGCCCGCCGGTCAGGAGCACCTCGCCGAAGCGACGGACGAGGCGGGCCCGCAGCGTGAACGCGAAGGCCAGGTTCACCTGCTGTGCGCAGACCGAGCTCACGAGCATCTCGAACGGGTTGGGCGAGAGCGTGGGCCGCAGGCCGTGCAGACGCGACACCAGGCCGCGCAGGACCGGGTCACCCGCGGTCGCGCGGCGGAACGCGGTCAGGTCCAGGTCGAGCCCGCACACGTGCCGCACCTCGCGGACCGCCTCGTCCACGATCGCCGCGCGTCGGGCGCCCGGCACCGACACGGTCAGCCGCGCCGCGTCCGGCTCCCCGCTCCAGGTCAGCTCGTAGACCCGCCAGCGACCACCGGCCTTGAAGGCGCGGCGGAAGACTCCCTCGGACAGACGATTGACCGGATCCTCACCCCAGAGATGGAACCGAGAGAGGGTCGCGGCCACGTCCACCGGGCCCGAGGCCACGAAGCTGGCATTCATGACGGCGCCCAAGTTTACCAGAGGCCTCCGGGAACGGGTACGTAGTGGTACGAAGGAGAGCCTGCGCGGCGCGCCGGGCCCGCTACGGCGGCCCGAACGGGCCCGGCTCAGTGACGGACGTCGAAGTAGACGGGACCCGGCGGGACCGGGTCGGCGCCGTTCAGGCGCTTGACGCAGAAGTTGAACTCGACCACGTCGCTCGCGTAGGGCTCGAGCAGCGCGCGCACGGTCAGGTCGTGCGGCAGCGGCAGCAGCAGGTGGTCGAGGCTCATCGTGCGGAGGATCGCCGCGATGGCCGCGAAGGCCCGGAAGCCTCCCTCGCCCTTCAGGGTCACATCGTACGCCTTGATGGCCCGGACCCGCTCGGGATCGAGCCCGCGGCGCACGCGGTCATCCCACAGCGAGACCCACGCGCTGCCCCCCGGACCGAAGGCGGTGAGGCTCCCCAGGTAGGGGCCGCGCGGATGGGGCTGGAACAGATCCGAGACCAGGTACCGCGGCACGAAGTGATGCAGGTAGACCTCGCCGAACCGCCACGCCGCGTGCGCGGGATCGCCGAGGGCGTCCACCTTGCGGATGTGCACCTCCGGATCGGGCACGAAGCGCGCCAGGTCCAGCACCAGATAGTCGAAGCGCGCGATCGGCTCCCAGCCGAGGCCGGTCACCATCGCCATCGAGGCCACGTTGGTGACGCCGATCAGGCCGGTGAGATACGGGGCGCCCTGCTCCTCCACCCACGAGGCGGCCGCGCGCATCAGCAGCGAGCCGACCCCGCGTCCCCGCATGCTCGTGGCGACCCGCGTGTTGAAGCTGTAGCCCGCCATGCACGGTCGGCCCGCGACCCGTACCGGATTCAGCGCGACGCAGTTCACGCCCACGATCTGGCCCTCCGACTCGGCCACGTAGGTGCGACAGCGGCTGTAGGCGACCGTGCGCGCGAAGAAGTTTCGTCGGGCCTGGATGAGGGCGGCGCCGGAATCGGGGGCGGCGCCGTCGAGCGACTGCAGCGCGGCACTGTCGGAGGGGCGAGCGTCGCGGAGCGAGATGTCGGTCGACCTGATGCTCGAACTCATGCGCCCGGACAAGAATACTCGTCTTTTGTCCGTCTGCAAGATCTGCGGTATGCAAGACCTTGCGAGGGCACCCCCGGCCCCCGCGGGGGCGGGAAGTCCGTCAATTCGGGCGGTTAGCGAAGGTGGAACGGGACGTCGACCACGACGACCCCTTTCCGGAACAGGAGCGCCCCCTTGATCAGGAGCGCGGTCTGGTTGTGCAGCAGGTGCTGCCACCACCGGGCCGGGACGAACTCGGGGATCACGATGGTCACGACGTGGTTCTCGCCGACCGCCAGCAGGTGGTCGACGTAGTCGAGGAACGGAGTGAGCAGCGAGCGATACGGCGAGGTCAGCACCACCAGGGGAACGCCGAGCCCGAACTTGCCCCACTTCTCCTCCAGCTTCCGGGTGCGCTCGGGATCGAGCTCCACGTACACCGCCTTCGCGGAGGCGGACAGCGTCTGCGCGTACCGCAGCGCGGCGACCACGCCGCGATGGAGGTCTCCGACCAGCACCAGGACCGAGTGCTGGATCGGCGGCGGGCCCTCGTAGTTGTCGAGGGAGAGCTGCCGCGCCACGTCGGCGTAGTGGCGGTGGATCATCAAGAACAGGGCCACCAGCAACGGGATCAGCAGCACCACCATCCACGCGCCGTGGCTGAACTTCGTCGCCGCGATCACCAGCATCACGAGCCCGGTGGTCCCCGCCCCGACCGCGTTGAGGACCCATCGCCACCACCAGCCCGGCTCCCGGCGCGAGAGCCAGCGGCGCACCATGCTCGCCTGCGAGAGGGTGAAGGAGACGAACACGCCCACCGCGTAGAGCGGGATCAGGGCGTGGGTCGCGCCGCCGAAGAGGAGGATCAGTAGCGCGGCGAGGCCGCCCAGGATCAGGATGCCGTTCGAGAACACGAGCCGGTCTCCCCGCGTGCTGAACTGCCGCGGGATGAATCCGTCCCGGGCCAGGAAGTAGGCGAGCCGCGGGAAGTCGGCGAAGGCGGTGTTCGCCGCGAAGACCAGGATCAGCATGGTGACGACCTGGATCTCGTAGTAGAGCAGCCCGCCGCCGAAGATGAGCCGGGCCAGCTGCGAGACCACCGTCTCCTCCGCGCGCGGCACCACCTGGTAGTGCCAGGCCAGGAACGTGATGCCCATGAAGAGGCTGATCAGGATGATGCCGAGCCAGGTCAGCACCGTGCGCGCGTTCTGGGCCTCCGGGGGACGGAAGGCGGGAACGCCGTCGGAGACGGCCTCCACTCCGGTGAGCGCCGCGCACCCGGAGGCGAAGGCGCGCAGGACCAGGAAGATCGTCAGGTGCTGGCTCATCTCGGCGGAAGCGGCCCGGGGCTCGGGCATTCCCTCCCAGCCGAACAGCCAGCGCACGAAGCCGTAGGCGAGCATCGCCGCGAAGCTGACGATGAAGAGATAGGTCGGCACCGCGAAGAGCGCGCTCGACTCGCGCAGGCCGCGGAGGTTCACGGTGGCGATCCCCGCGATGAACACCACGCCCAGCACGACGCGGTAGTCGTAGAGCACCGGGAACGCAGAGGTGATGGCGGCCACGCCCGCGGCCACGCTCACCGCCACCGTGAGCACGTAGTCGATGAGCAGGGCGCCCGCCGCCACCAGGGCGGGCCACGTGCCCAGGTTGTCCTTGGTGACGATGTAGGCCCCGCCCCCGTGCGGGTATGCGAGGATGGTCTGGCGGTAGGAGCTGACCACCACCGCGATCAGGAACGCGATCGCGATGCCGATCGGGATGGACAGGGACAGAGCGGCGGTGCCCGCCAGCACGAGCACGAGCAGGATCTCCTCGGTGGCGTACGCGACCGAGGAGAGCGCGTCGGACGAGAAGACCGCGAGGGCCGAGGTCCGGGAGAGGCGCTCGTGCCGCGCCTGCGCGGTCGCGAGTGGTGACCCGACGAACAGCTTCTTGACCGCGCTGATCTTCACCCGGGAAGCCTCCGGATCACGCTAGTGGCGGAGACACCCGGGTGTCAAGCATTCGGGCCCGCCTGCGGTGTCAAATTCGGCTCCGAAGCGTCGTGGCCGGTGCGATGCTTGGAGGAAGGAGCGCGCCCCCGTGAGCGGCAGACCGGTCTCCGACGACGTCGTCAGCGCCGAGCCGCCACGCGCGGCGGCGCCCCCGTCCCCGGCCCGCCCGCGTCCTCGTCGCTCGTGAGCGATCTCCACCAGTTCGTCGGCCACTGGGGCTACCCGGCCATCTTCGTGGTCGTGGTGCTCGGCAACGTGGGGCTGCCGGTCCCCGAGGAGACGATCCTGGCCCTCGCGGGCTACCTGGTCTGGCGCGGCAAGCTGCGCCTCTCGCTGGTCCTCGCGGTCGGCATCGTCAGCGCGGTGGTGGGCGACAACATCGGTTACTGGCTGGGGCGCCGCTACGGCCAGACCGCCCTGCCTCGCTACGCGAGATGGGTGCTGGGCCACCCCGAGCGCCTCGAGACCATGAAGGCGTTCGTGGCCCGCCGCGGACCGGTGGCGGTGTTCGTGGCCCGGTTCGTGCCGGGCGTGCGCTTCACGGCCGGGCCGCTGGCGGGGGCCCTCGGGATGCGCTTCTCGTCGTTCCTGATCGCCAACGTGACCGGCGCGGTGGTCTACGTCCCGGTGGTCGTGGGAGCCGGCCTCGCGGTCGGCTACGGGTTCGGCGCGTACGTGGAGCGGCTGCGCTACCTGGTCGGCGAGGTGGAGCGGACGGTCCTGCTGGTGGTGCTGGCCGCCATCCTGGCGCTGATCGCGCTGCGGATCTGGCAGGCCGCGCGACCGTCGAAGCAGGCCTGAGCCCGCGGCGCCCGGAGACCGCCGGAGCGCCGCGGGCTCCCGGCCGATCTCAGTGCCCGGCGGCCTCCCCGAAGCCGTCGGAGCCCCTCAGCCGCTCCTCGGTGCCCGGGATGTAGCGCCGCTCCAGCTCCTGGAAGTGCGCCACCCGCGCCATCACGTGATGGCTCTCGGTAGGGTGCCCGACCTTCAGCCGCTCGAGGGTCCACTGGGCCTGCTCCTCGTTCTTCGCCAGCTCCTGCATGAAGTTCCACACCGAATACATGGCGGCGTGGGCACCGAAGAGCGTGATGAAGATGAAGCGGTACCCGAGCTCGCCCAGCTCGCGGAACGTGAGCGGGTGGGCGTCCTTGTGCCAGCGGAACGAGGAGGAGTAGTTGAAGGCCAGGGGCAGGTCCGGGTGCGAGCGGCGCATCGCCTTCGCGAACTCGATGGCCGGCTCGCGGTCTGCGCTGGACAGCTCGGCCCACACGAGGTCCACGCCCGCGTCGGCGTAGGCGCGCCCGCGCCAGATCGCCTCTTCCATGCTGCCGCCGACCGCGCCGAAGGCGTCGGTGCGCGCGATGATCACGAAGTCGCGGTCGAGCCGGTCGCGCTCCACGATGGCGGCCCGGTACTTGCCGAGGGCCTCCTCGCGCGACACGATCGTCTTGCCCGCGATGTGCCCGCAGCGCTTCGGGAAGCGCTGGTCCTCCAGATGGATCCCCGCCACCCCCGTCTTCACGAACTCCTGCACCGTCCGTATCGTGGAGAGCGCGTTGCCGTAGCCGTCGTCCGCGTCCGCGATGACCGGCAGCTCGACCGCGCTCGCCACCATGGAGGCGGCCCTTGTCACCTCGGTCATGGTGAGGAAGCCCATGTCGGGCCAGCCGTTCAGCATGGCCAGCGAGTAGCCGCTCAGGTAGATCGACTTCATCCCGGCCTGCTCGGCGATCTGCGCATCCAGCGGCGAGTAGATGCCGCCGGTGAAGAGATAGGGCTCCTCCGCGAGGAGCCGGCGAAACGTCCTGCCCTTCGATTCCATCTGTGCGCCTCCGTCAGGCAGACCACGCCGGAGGCACACTCCGGGTGGTCCGCGGTCGTGGGATCGGGTGCTGGGTCGTTCAGGCGACGGCGCCGGCGGTCGAGACCGCGGGCCGGGCCCAGGGCAGCTCGAGCAGCGTCTCGGCGCAACTCGCGCAGTAGCTGGCGGACTCCAGCTGGTACGAGCAGGCCGGGCAGCACGCCGCTCCGCAGGCGATGCAGCCCAGGTGGTTGAATGCGAAGTGGACCTCGGTTCCGCAACGGCATCGGCTGCTCATCGACGACTCCTCCTCCGAGCGAGATGCCTCTTGGGAGGAGTCAAGAACCGTTCCAGCCTCGACCATTCATGGAAGGGATTGATTTACAAGCAAAGTGATGCTCGGTGCAGTCAGCGCTGTGACATGGATGTCTCACCAAAGGCGTGCAAAAAAGGACGCGGCATGTCATAAGTATCGATAGTGCTTGGGTTTGAATGCCGCGGACTATCTGAGTCTTGCTCGACTCACTAAGTGAGTCTGCTAAGACTCAGACCTGTATTTCCTGGTGTCGATCGAATACTTGGAAAGCAGGCGGTGGAAGTTCCGCCGGGTGATCCCGGCCTTCCGGGAGGCGACGGAGATGTTCCCGCGGGCCTCGGCCAGGAACCGGGCGATCGCCTCCTTCTCGAACGTGGACACCACCCGCTCCTTGGCCTGGACGAAGCCCTCGTGGGTCGTCACCCGGATCGGTCCCGACTCCTGCATGTAGAGCGGTAGATGGGCCACCTCGACCTGCTGGCTGGACGAGAGCACCACCGCCCGCTCGATGATGTTCTCGAGCTCCCGCAGGTTGCCGGGCCAGGCGTACCGCCGCAGCAGCTCGAGGGCGTCGGGGGAGAAGCGGTCGACCTTCTTGTTGACCTTGGCCTCCGCCTTCCGGAGGAAATGGTAGGCGAGCACCGGGATGTCCTCGCTTCGCTCGCGGAGCGGCGGCAGCACCACCGTGAAGGCGTTGAAGCGATAGAAGAGGTCCTCGCGGAACTCGCCGGCGGCCAGCGCCTTCTCGAGGTCACGGTTGGTGGCCGCGATCACGCGCACCCGGACCTTCCGGGTCACCACGTCGCCCACCGGCTTCACCTCACCCGCCTGGAGCACCCGCAGCAGCTTGCCCTGCATCTCGATCGGCATGTCGCCGACCTCGTCCAGGAAGATGGTGGCCCCGTCGGCCTTCTCGAACAGGCCCACCTTGTCCGCGACCGCTCCCGTGAACGCGCCCCGCCGGTGCCCGAAGAGCTCCGACTCCATCAGGCTGGGGGTCAGCGCGGTGCAGTTCACGGTCACCAGCGGCTTGTCGCGCAGGTTCGAGTAGCGGTGGATCGCTCGGGCCACCAGCTCCTTGCCGGTGCCCGACTCGCCGCGGATCAGCACGGTGGTGGGCGTCTGGGCGACCCGCACCACCTGCTCGGCCAGCTCGCGCATCTTCGGGTTCTGGCCGATGATGAACTCGCCCTCCGCCTTGGCCTGCAGCTCCCGCAGCATCAACGAGTAGCGGTCCTCCAGCTCCTCGCTGCGCTTCCGCTCGGCCAGCAGGTCCCACATGAACTTCGCGCTCACGCCGCCCATCACCTCGGCGCCCGCCGGCTTGAGGCGCCGGATCGCCTCCTGGACCTCCGGATTGCCGGTGACGTCGATGATGAGGTCGAGGTCGGTGCCCGCGATCATCTCGCGCAGATCGGTGCCCATCGGGACGTTGAGCCGGCGGGCCAGCTCGAGGCCGGGAGCCCACGGGTTCACGTCGACCACCCCCACGATGGTCACGGTCGGATCGCCACTGAACATCTCGAGCAGGGCGCGCCCGCCCTTGCCCGCTCCGACGATGACGACCCTGGTCACATCCCGACTAGAAGGGCTGGGCCTCCGGGCGCTTGGCCAGGCGCTCGAAGGAGGCGTACTCCGGAATGAACGTGACCTGCACCTTGCCGGTGGGGCCGTTGCGCTGCTTGCCGATGATGACGTCGGCCACGCGGTCGCCGTCCTCCGACTGCAGACCGTACCGCTCCGGGCGGTAGAGGAAGAGGATGACGTCCGCGTCCTGCTCGAGCGCGCCGGACTCGCGCAGGTCGGAGAGCTGGGGCTCCTTGCGCTCGCGCGACTCCACCGCGCGGGAGAGCTGCGAGAGCGCGACCACCGGCACGTTGAGCTCCTTCGCCAGCGCCTTCAGCGAGCGCGAGATCTCGGAGATCTCCTGCTGCCGGTTCTCGCTGTTGCGCCCCCGCATCAGCTGCAGGTAGTCGATCACGATGAGGTCGAGACCGTGCTCGGCCTTCATGCGCCGCGCCTTCGCACGGGCCTCCAGCACCGAGAGCGCGGGCGAATCGTCGATGTAGACCGGGGCTTCCGCGAGCCGCCCCGCCGCGTTGGTGAGGCGCGTCCAGTCGCGCGGATCCAGATAGCCGGTCCGCACCTTGTGCGAGTCCACCTTGGCCTCCGAGCAGAGCAGGCGCTGGACCAACTGCTCCTTCGACATCTCGAGGCTCAGGATCAGGACCCGCTTGTGGTCTTCCACCCCCGCGTACTTCGCGATGTTCAGCGCGAAGGCGGTCTTCCCCATCGAGGGCCGGCCCGCGATGATGATGAAGTCGCTCGGCTGGAAGCCGGAGGTCATCCGGTCCAGCTCGTCGAAGCCGGAGGCGAGCCCGGTGATGTGCTCCTTGCGGTCGTACAGCTTTTCGATGTGCTCGAAGGTGTCCTTCAGGATGGCCCGGACCGGGAACGCCGAGCCCTGCATCCGTCGCTCGGAGATCTGGAAGATCAGCCGCTCCGCCTCGTCGAGGAGCTTGTCGACGTCGTCCCGGGCCTCGTAGCTCTGCCCGATGATGTCGGTGGCGATGCGGATCAGGTCCCGCAGGAGCGCCTTCTCCCGGACGATCGCTCCGTAGGAGAGGAGGTGGGCCGCGGTGGTGGCCTCCTCCACCAGGCTCGCGAGGGCGGCGGGGCCGCCGACCTCGTCCAGCTCGGCCCGGCGCTTGAGCTCCTCGGAGACGGTCAGGAGGTCGACCGGCTCGTTGCGCTCGAAGAGCGCGAGGGTGGCCTCGAAGATCTTGCGGTGGCCTTCCTTGTAGAAGTCGGCCGGCTTGAGCAGCTCGATCGCCTTGGGCAGACTCTCCCGCTCGAGGAGGACGGCCCCCAGCACGGCTCGCTCCGCCTCCAGGCTGTGGGGCGGAATCTTCGAGGTGAGGAGGTCGGTGACGGTGGCCACGGGGCGCCCGATCTAGGCTCGGGGAGTCGAGAGCGTGGCCACGTCTACTCCCGGGTGACAGATACCTTCAGGTGGGCGGTGACGTCGCCGTGCAGGCGCACCGGCACCGCGTACTCCCCCAGGCTCTTGATCGGCTCGTCGAGTCCGATGCGGCGACGCTCGATCTCGATCCCGTGCTGGGCCAGGAAGGCGGCCAGATCCGCGCGCCCCACCGAGCCGAAGAGGCGCCCCTCATCCGAAGCCTGCCGGCGCTGGGTGAAGTGCAGCGCCTCGATGGCCTGAGCCTGGCTCTGCGCATCCGCCCGCAGCTTGGCGGCCTGGGCCTCCTGCCGCGCCTTGATCTGGGCCAGGTTCTTCAAGTTGGCGTCCGTGGCCTGCAGGGCCAGCTTCTGCGGGAGCAGGAAGTTCCGCGCGTAACCGTCCGAGACGTCGCGGATCTCCCCGCGGCGCCCCAAGGTGGGCACGTCGTCCATCAGGATGATCTTCATGGCCGGGCCCCCCGCTACTCGGCGGTCTGCGCGAGGAGCGCGACGGTCCGGGCCCGCCGGACCGCGCGGGTCAGCTGCCGCTGGTGCCGGGCGCAGCTGCCGGAGATGCGCCGGGGCGTGATCTTCCCCCGCTCCGACACGAAGTTGCGGAGCCGGCGAATGTCCTTGTGGTCGATCAGGTCGACCCGATCGACGCAGAACTTGCAAACCTTGCGGCGGCCGAACCGGCGCCGCTTGACGGGCTTGGATGCTGGCGGAATGGCTTGCTCCTCCTTCTCGTGAGATCGAGGGGTCTAGAACGGGACCTCGTCGTCGCCGCCCTCGCTGCCGGCCTCGACCGGCTCGGGGACGCCGCCCGGCGCGGCGGCCGACCGGCCGCGGCCCATGAACTGCACCCGCTCCGCGACCACCTCGACCACGCTGCGCTTCTGGCCGTCCTTGGTCTCCCAGTCGCGTGTCTGCAGGCGCCCCTCGACCATGATCGGGCTCCCCTTGTCGAGGTACTCCCCGCAGCTCTCGGCCTGCTTGCCCCAGACCACGCAGGTCAGGAAGCAGGTCTCCTCGCGCTTCTCGCCGCCCTGGGTCGTGTAGTTGCGATTGACGGCCAGCCGGAGGTCGGCCACCGCGGTGCCGCTGGGGGTGTACCGGAGCTCCGGGGCCCGCGTGAGATTGCCGATCAGGAAGACTCGGTTGAGACTCGCCATCAGACGACCTCCTCCACCGCCGGGGTCTGCGGCTTCGGCGCCGAGCGGATCCGCTTGCGGACGGGAACGCGGGTCGTGAAGTGCCGCAGCACCTGCTCGTTGAGGGTCAGCTGCCGCTCGTACTCCTTCATCACGCTCGGGTCCGCCTTGCCCTCGAGGACCGCGTAGGTGCCCTCCCGCTGCTTGCGGATCTCGTAGGCCAGCCGCCGCTTGCCCCAGCTCTCGGCCTTGGTGACCTCGCCGCCCAGCGACGTGAACGTCTCCTGCAGCTTCGTGAGGAGCGCGGTCACTTCCTCCTCGGTGGGACGCGGATCGATGATCAACAGGATCTCATACGGGTACAGACCACTCACCTCCTCCGACGTTTCGACTTCACGTGATTCGTTTCGAAAGCGCTTCAGGTTACCAGAGGCTCTCCCGAAACACAACCTCGCGTCAAGTGTGGACAAAATACGACGGCCCTCGCCGTCGCCGGCGAGGGCCGCTGGCTACGACAGCGCCGGGGGCTAGAAGTCCCCGTGAGGCATCGGCGGCGTCGCCGCCGGCTTCTCCTCGGGCAGGTCGGTGATCAGGGCCTCGGTGGTCAGCAGCAGCGAGGCCACCGACGCCGCGTTCTGCAGCGCCACCCGCTCCACCTTGGTCGGATCGATGATGCCGACCTGGATCATGTCCACGAACTCGAGCGACTCCGCGTCGAAGCCGCGGGTCACCACCTTCTCGGCCTTCACCTTCTCCACGATCACGCTGCCCTCGAGCCCCGCGTTCTCCACGATCTGGCGGATGGGCTCCTCGAGCGCGCGCTTCACGATCATGGCGCCGACCTTCTCGTCGCCCTCCAGCTTCAGCCCGTCGATCGCGGACGAGGCCCGCAGCAAGGCCACGCCGCCGCCCGGCACGATGCCCTCCTCGACCGCGGCGCGGGTCGCGTTGAGCGCGTCCTCCACCCGGGCCTTCTTCTCCTTCATCGCGGTCTCGGTGGCGGCGCCCACCTTGATGACCGCCACGCCGCCGGCCAGCTTGGCCAGGCGCTCCTGCAGCTTCTCCCGGTCGTAGTCCGAGGTGGTCTCCTCGATCTGGGCCCGGATCTGCTTGATGCGCCCCTCGATGGCCGCGGTCTTGCCCGCGCCCTCGACGATGGTGGTGTTGTCCTTGTCGACCACGATCTTCTTGGCCCGGCCGAGGTCCTCCAGCTTGATGTTCTCGAGCTTGATGCCGAGATCTTCGGTGATGGCCTTGCCGCCGGTCAGGATCGCGATGTCCTCCAGCATGGCCTTGCGGCGGTCGCCGAACCCGGGGGCCTTCACCGCGGCGGTGTGCAGCGTGCCGCGCAGCTTGTTGACGACCAGGGTAGCCAGGGCCTCACCCTCGATGTCCTCGGCGATGATCAGGAACGGCTTGCCGGAGCGCGCCACCTGCTCGAGCAGCGGCAGCATGTCCTTCATCACGCTGATCTTCTTCTCGTGGATCAGCACCAGCGCGTCCTCGAGGACGACCTCCATGCGCTCGGCGTCGGTCACGAAGTAGGGCGAGAGGTAGCCCCGGTCGAACTGCATGCCCTCGACCACGTCCAGCACGGTATCCGCCGACTTCGACTCCTCGACCGTGATGACGCCGTCCTTGCCCACCTTCTCCATGGCCTCGGCGATCAGGTTGCCGATGGTCTTGTCGTTGTTGGAGGCGATGGTGGCGACCTGGGCGATCTCCTTCTTGTCCTTGGTCGACTTGGACATCTTCTTCAGGTCCTCGACGACCGCCTCGACCGCCTTGTCGATGCCGCGCTTCAGCCCCATGGGGTTGGCGCCGGCGGTGACGTTCTTCAGGCCCTCACGCACGATGGCGTGGGCCAGCACGGTGGCGGTGGTGGTGCCGTCGCCCGCGATGTCCGAGGTCTTGGACGCCACCTCCTTCACCATCTGGGCGCCCATGTCCTCGTAGTTGTCCTTGAGCTCGATCTCCTTGGCGACCGTCACTCCGTCCTTGGTGATGGTCGGGCTGCCGAACTTCTTGTCGATGACCACGTTGCGACCCTTCGGGCCCATGGTCGCCTTGACCGCCGACGCCATGATGTTGACCCCGCGCAGCAGGGCCGCCCGTCCCTCGTCACTGAACATGACCTGCTTCGGCATTTCTCGCTCTCCTCCTGGCTCTCTCGATGTATTGGCCGCCCCGCCCCCGTGAGGGAAGGCCGGCCGGGGTTGGCGCGGTTACTCGATGATCGCGAGCACGTCCTCTTCGCGCAGGATCAGGTACTCCTCGTCGTCCAGCTTCACCTCGGAGCCGGAGTACTTGCCGAAAAGGATCTTGTCGCCGGCCTTCACGTCCAGCGGGATCTTCTTGCCCTCCTCGTTCACCTTCCCGTTCCCCACGGCGATCACCTTGCCCTCCTGGGGCTTCTCCTTCGCCGTGTCGGGGATGATGATGCCGCCCTTCTTGACCTCCTTCTCCTCCTCCCGCTTGACGAGGATTCGGTCGTGCAACGGACGAATCTTCATGATCAACGCGCCTCCAGATAGTAAGATGTTGGCCCTTGCGGCGAATGCCGCCCCTGGTGGTGTTAGCACTCGACCAAGGCGACTGCTAATATAGTCGCCGGGTCCGCGGTTGTCAAATATAAATACGTGTTTTTCTATCAGCACTTAAGAGCGACCCCAGCACGAGGCCTCCCATGACTCCGGGTCCCGGTAAGCCCGCCGTCCTGATCTCCCGACTGCTCCCCGAGCCGGCCGTCGAGATGGCGCGGCGGGGCGCCCTGGTGGATGCCCACGGCGTCGACGGGGCAATGCCCCGGTCGGAGCTGCTCACGCGGCTGCGGGGCAAGCAGGGGCTGATCTGCATGATCAGCGAGGTCGTGGATCGGGCGCTCCTGGACGCCTGCCCGGATCTCCAGGTCGTCTCGAACGTCGCGGTCGGCTACAACAACGTCGACGTGGCGGCCTGCACCGAGCGGGGCGTGGTGGTGACCAACACCCCCGACGTGCTCACCGACACCACCGCCGACTTCGCGTGGGCGCTCCTGATGGCGGCCGCCCGGCGCGTCGTGGAGGCGGACCGCTACGTGCGCGAGGGCCGGTTCCAGGAGTGGCAGTACATGCAGCTCGTGGGCGCCGACGTCCACGGCAAGACCCTCGGGATCATCGGCTTCGGCCGCATCGGCCGCGCGGTGGCTCGCCGGGCCCAGGGCTTCGGGATGCGCGTGCTCTACCAGGACGCGGTGGCCGCGGACGCCGCCACCGAGCGCCTACTCGGGGCCACGCGGACCGACCTCGACACGCTGCTGCGCGAGTCGGACTTCGTCACGCTCCATACCCCGCTCAATTCGGAGACGCGGCACCTCATCAACGCCCGGTCGCTCAGGACCATGAAGAAGACCGCCTTCCTCATCAACGCGGCCCGCGGCCCGGTGGTGGACGAGGCGGCGCTGGTCCAGGCCCTGCGGGAAGGCTGGATCGCGGGCGCGGGCCTGGACGTGTTCGAGGAGGAGCCGAAGGTGCACGAGGGGCTGATCGGGCTGTCCAACGTGGTCCTGGCCCCGCACATCGCGAGTGGCTCGTCCGAGACGCGCCTCAAGATGGCCACCCTCGCGGTGGAGAACTGCCTCGCCGTCCTAAGCGGCAAGACGCCCCCCACGCCGGTCAACCCCGAGGTGCTGAAGCGCCGCCAATGACTCTTGCGGAATAGAGTGACGGCCATCTTAGAACTCCAAGCCCGCATGACGGAGAAACGCTCTGGCGAGCGTTGGATGTCGGCGGATGCGTGGACAGCCGCCCCGAATGGGGCGACGGAGGGTCAGCACATCGGTTGGACAGAGGTTTGCCAGTTCGCGCGCCTTCCGATTGCCCTCAACCGGATTGAGCTCTGGGGCATATGCCGGGAGGCGTTCGACCTGCAACCAGGGGTGTTGCGCGTCGAGGTAACGTCTCATGCGGCCGCTCTTATGTGCGCCGAGCCCGTCCCAGATCAAGACCACGCGCCGCCCTCGGAAGGGCTGCTTCACGGCGCGCAGAAAGGCGATCAGCCGCGCATCGGTGTACGTGCCGAGACGGGTTTGAAAGTACAGGCGGGTGCGTTGGCCATCCCAGCGAAAGGCGAGCGCGGCCGCAATCGACAGCCGTTTCCAATTCGCACCGGTGTGGCGCAGGCACGGCGTCCGGCCACGCGGCGCCCAGGTGCGACGCACCACGGGTTGCTGCGATACTCCGCTCTCGTCCTCGAACCCCATCCAGGCCCGGCGGCGCCGGACGTTTTTTTACCCGGGGCCACCGCCGCCGTTGCCACTGCCGGATCGCGGCCTCGTCGCGCTCCCGCGACTGGCGCGTGGGCCGTTGCAGCGACCCGTGCAAGCCCTGGAGGATGCGCCAGACATGCGCGGGGTGATAGTGCACGCGGGTGAGGCGGGCAACGACCGTCGCAATGCGGGGCAACATCCACAACTCGGTGGCGAACCCATGCGCCGCGGGCCCTTTGAGCAAGGCGGCTTCCACCTGGGCCAACCGTCGCTGGCCCAGACGCGGCTTGCGGCCGGCTCGGCCGGCGGCTTTCAGCGCTCGCCGGCCGTCCGCCCGCCAGCGGTGATACCAGCGCGAGGCGGTCGCGATCCCCACGGGTGGTCGGCATGGCCTAGCATCGCAGCGTACCCCATGACATCTGTCACTCTACTTCGCAAGAGTCATTAGCCGTGGACCTGCTGGTGCTGGATGGGGTCGGCAAGCGCTTCGGGGCGGACCGCGCTCCCGCGGTCGACGGGCTCTCGCTCCGGGTCGAGGAGGGCGAGGTCCTGGCCCTGCTCGGTCCATCGGGCTGCGGCAAGACCACCACGCTTCGCCTGATCGCCGGTCTCGAATCCCCCGACGCCGGCCGCATCATCCTGCGCGGGCGCGTGGTCGCGGGGCCGGGTGTCGATGTGCCGCCCGAGGAGCGCGGCGTGGGCATCGTCTTCCAGGACTACGCGCTGTTCCCCCACCTGACCGTCGCCGGCAACGTGGGCTTCGGCCTGGCGCGCAGCGCGCGCCGGGCTCGCGTGGACGAGGTCCTGGACCTGGTGGGCCTGGGCGGCCTCGGCGAGCGCTACCCGCACGAGCTGTCCGGCGGGCAGCAGCAGCGGGTGGCCCTGGCGCGCGCGCTGGCTCCGGCCCCCGCGGTGATGCTCCTGGACGAGCCGTTCTCGAACCTCGACGCCGACCTGCGGGCCCAGATGCGCGACGAGGTGGAACGCATCCTCCGATCGAGCGGCACCACCGCGGTCTTCGTGACTCACGACCAGGAAGAGGCGTTCACGCTGGCCGATCGGGTGGGCGTGCTGCGGGCCGGCGCCCTCGAGCAGCTGGCGCCGCCGGCCGAGATCTACCATCGCCCGGCCACCCGCTTCGTGGCCGCGTTCGTGGGAGCGGCCGACTTCCTGCCCGGCTCCGTGACCGCGGAGGGCATCGTCACAGAGCTCGGCACGCTCGCCAACGTGGAGTCGCTGGCGCCGGGCGCGCGGGTCGACGTGATGATTCGCCCCGACGACGTCTCGTTCGTGCCCGACCCCGAGGGACCGGGCACGATCACGCGCCGTGACTTCCGGGGCTCGGAGACCGTCTACTGCCTCCGGCTGCCCTCGGGCCACCGGGTCCATTGCTCCCAGCCCTCCGCATCGCTCCTCCCGGCGGGCACGCGGGTGCGCGTCTCCTCCCGCATGCTGCACGTGGTCGCCTTCCCGGCCGACGCCGCGGCGCAGCCGGGCGCCGACGGCGCCGGCTAGGCGCGCGCGGTCAGGCGGATCAGGAGCACCACCGGCACCAGCCCGACCGCGACGAGGGTCAGCGCGGGCACCGCGGCCTCCGGCCACATCGCCTCCGACGTGCGCTCCCAGATCTCGACCGCGAGGGTGTTGAGCCCGAACGGCCGCAGCAGGAGCGTGGCCGGCATCTCCTTCATGGTCTCGACGAAGACCATCACCACCGCGGTGGCGAGTCCGCCGCGGATCAGCGGCAGGTGCACGCGGCGCAGCACGGTCCCGGCCCGCGCGCCGAGGCTGCGGGCCGCGTCGTCGAGGCTGGGCGGGATCCGGCCGAGGCTCGCGTCGACGGTCTGCAGCCCCACCGCGAGGAACCGCACCACGTAGGCGAGGATCAGGCCCGCGGCCGAGCCGGTGAGGAGCAGGCCCAGCGGCCGACCGAGCGCCCGCTCGAGCGGCGGCACCAGCACGTGATCGGCCCAGGCCAGCGGCAGCAGCACGCCGACCGCGATCACCGCTCCGGGCAGCGCATAGCCCATCGCGCTCAGGCGCGACGCCGCGCGCACCGCCGGCGTCCCGTGCCGTCGCCGGGCATAGCCCAGGAGCACCGCCAGCGCGCAGGCGGCGAGCGCGGCCACGGACGCCAGCATCGCGGTGTTCCCGAGCAGGGCCACGAAGTCCGGGGCGACGCGTCCCTCTCTGATCGCGCCCGCCGCCCACCACCCCAGCTGGCCCAGCGGGAGCAGGAACGCGGGGGTGAGCACGAGCAGGCAGGCGGCGGTCGCCAGGGCCGCCCGGATTCCGTGGAGGGGACGGGGCTCGACGCTCGGCCTCGGGCGCGCGCGTTGAACGAACCGGGCGCGCCCGCGCGAGCGCTGCTCGACCCAGAGCAGTCCCAGGGCGAACAGCAGCAGCACGCTGGCCAGCTGCGTGGCCGCGAGGCGGTCGAACATGCCGTACCAGACGCGGTACACCGCCTCGGTCAGCGTGCGGTACCCGAAGGTGGCCACCGTGCCGAAGTCGGCGAGCGCCTCCATCATCGCCAGCGCGACGCCCGCGGCGAGCGCGGGTCGCGCCATCGGCACCGTGACGGCCAGGAACGCGGCCGCGCGCGAGCGCCCGAGGGTGCGCGCGACCTCGAGCGGCGCGGCCCCCTGCTCGCGGAAGGCGACCCGCGCCAGCAGATAGACGTAGGGGTAGAACACCAGCGTCATCATCGCGACCACCCCACCGTACGAGCGCAGCTCGGGCAGCCGCGCGTCCACGCCCAGCAGCCGGCGGAGCGCGCCCTGCACCGGCCCCGCGTACTCGAAGAGCCCGAGGCAGGTGAAGCCGATCACGTAGGCCGGCACGGCCAGGGGCAGGATCAGCGCCCACTCCAGCACCGAGCGGCCCGGGAAGCGGTGGTGGACCACCAGCCACGCGAGCCCGCCGCCGACCAGCAGGGTCCCCGCTCCGACCCCGGCGACCAGCCGCAGGGTGTTGGCGATCAGCTCGACGAGCTGGGTGCGCCAGAGGTGCCCCCACACATCGAGCGACGGCACCGCCAGCGAGGCCAGCACCGCCGCGACCGGAATCGCCACCAGGGTGGCGGCGCCCACCGCGGCCAGGGCCCAGGGCGACGGCGCGAGCAAGCGCCGGGCGAGCACGCGACGGGCTACTTGTAGCCGGCCCGATCCGCCAGGCGCGTGGCCGCGGCCTGGAACTCACCCGCCGCCGCCACGTTCGTGTCGTCCTGCCTGAACTTGCCCCACCGGGCGATCACCGGGTTGACGCCCGCCTGGGGGTTGGCCGGGTACTCGTAGTTGGAGTCCGCGAACATCTGCTGCGCCTCGGGGCCGGTGAGGAACTCGATGAGCTTGATCGCCTCGGGCCGGTTCTTCCCGTGCGCGGTGAGGCCGGCCCCCGAGATGTTCACGTGCGTGCCGGACGTCTGCTGGTTCGCCCAGAACGCGGCCACCGGAAAGGTGGCGTCCTTGGCCAGGATGCGACCGAGGTAGTACGTGTTGGTGAGCGCGACGTCGCACTGACCGGCCGCGATCGCCTCCAGGATCTTGGTGTCCCCGTTGATGAGGATGGGGTTGTTGGCGACCCATCCCCGGACGATGGCCTCGGTCCTGGCCTCCCCGTGCCGCTTGATCATGGTGGCGATCAGCGACTGGTTGTAGATGTGGGCCGAGCTGCGCAGGCAGAGGCGGCCCTTCCACTTCGGATCGCCCAGGGCCTCGTAGGTCGAGAGCTCCTCCGGCTTCACCCGGGCGGTGCTGTACGTGATGGTGCGCGCGCGCACGGTGAGGCCGACCCAGCGGTTGTCCGGATCGCGGAGATGCGGCGGGATGTTCGCCAGCACCTCCGGCGAGTCCATGCGGGCCAGGAGGCCGGCGCGGGCCGCGTTCCAGAGGTTGCCCGCGTCCACGCTGATCAGCACGTCGGCGGGGGTCCGCTCCCCTTCCGCCTTCAGGCGCTCGAACAGGGCCCCCGCCTCGCCCCCGAACGTCTTCACCTGGATGCCGGTCTTCCGGGTGAACGCCTCCATCGCCGGCTCCTGGCCGTAGTGCGAGCGGGCCGAGTACACCGTGACCTCCGCGGCCTCCGCGGACGGCGGGCCCGGCGGTGCCGCGAGGACCAGCGCGAGGATCGAGATGACCGCCTTCAGCATTCGGGACGAGGTCATGGGCGTACGCCTCCGGGACGCGAAATGAACGTGAGGCTACCCTAATACGCCAAATGTGTCAAACCTAAATACCGCCGCGGCCGGGAGCGAGCGCGGCCGCGCGGGCCCGGGTCAGGCCGGCTGCGCGGCGTCGCGCGGATCGAGGGCGCGGTCGAGGCGGCGGACCAGCCGCTCCAGCCGGTGCTCGAAGGCGGCGAGGACCCGATCCGAGGCGCGGTGGTGTCGGGCCAGCGCCAGCGCCTCCTCCACCACCGTGCGGGCGGCGGCCAGATCGCGTCGCCGGTGCTCGTGGACCTTGGCGATCTCCTCCCACGGACGCGGGTCGAACTCCCGCGGGGCGGCGATCACCGCCTCCCAGAGCGCGCGCGCCTCCTCCCAGCGGGCGCGCCGCTTCTCGCCCTGGGCCAGGCGCAGCAGCACCCGCTCCCGGAACGGGGCGGTGAGCCCCTCGTCGAGGGCCATGCGATAGCAGGCCAGGCTGCGCTCGGGGTCGGCCGCCTCCAGGAGCCGGCCCAGGCCGGCCAGGGCCTCGGGATCCAGGTCGGGGACCGGGGCGCGGACCACCGCGTCGGCCACCCAGCCGGTGAGCGCCGCGAGCGAGAGGATGTCGTGCCGGTTGTGCTCGAAGATCCGCGGCAGCTGGTCCGGGCGCTTCCGCCGCAGGTACTCGAAGTACACGGTCGGGATCAGCGCGCCGGGCAGGTCCTGGTCGCGGATGAAGCGCAGCACGCTCTGCTCCACGGTGCCGAGCCGGCAGTCGGCCAGGCGCGCGCTCCACAGGCGCCGCGCCGGACCGAGCAGGTCGACGTGGTACGCCTCGCCCGGGAAGCGGCGGCGCCCCAGCACGAAGCGCGTCTCGAGCAGCGGCAGGTCGAAGCCGACCCCGTTGTAGGTCACGAAGCCGTCGAACCGCCGGAACATCGCCTCCAGCGCGGTCAGCAGCGCGGCCTCCTCGTCCAGGTCGCGCATGAAGAACTGGCGGACCTCGAACTCGTCGCCGTCGAAGAAGCCGACCCCGACCAGGAACGCGTAGGTGCCGGTGCCCCCCGCGAGGCCGGTGGTCTCGGTGTCGAGGTAGAGCAGCCGATGCGCCTCGGCCGGCGCGCCGTCGCGGCTCAGCAGCGCCAGCGCCTCCGGCGCCGCGTCGCGGGCGGCCCGCAGCGACTGGGCGCCGTGCCGGTGCTCGACCGGGAAGCGGCGGCGCACCACCAGGAGCCCGCCCCGCTCGGTCTCCTCGATCTCCCCGCCCAGCAGGCTCTCGAGCGTGTGGGCGGGCGATCGGCCCGGCTCGGCGGGGGGACGCTGCCGGCTCTTCGCCTCGATGCGGCGAATGATGCGCGTCAGCTCCGCGAGGTCGCCGCGGCTCACCGTGGGTGGGGGCTCAGCGCCGGGGGACGAGGAATTTCAAGATGGCCCGGGCGATCGGCTTGGCCTGGCGTCCCACCTCGTTGACCGGCCCCACGCACGAGGGGCAGCCGCTCCGGCAACCGCACGCCTCGAGCGTCTCGAGCCCGCGGGCCAGCAGGTCGGGCAGGACCTCGAAGATGCGCTCGGCCAGCCCGATGCCGCCGGGCTGGTTGTCGTAGAGGTAGATGGTCGGGGTGAACGTCTCGCCCTGCAGGAGCTGGGCGCGCATCGTCTCGCGGGTCACCACCTGCCCGGTCTGCGCCGGGGAGCCGTCGCCGAGCCACGAGCCCACGTCGCGGATGTCGCACAGGAGGAAGATGGGCGCCAGGCTGTGCAGCAGGTGGGTGAGCGCGCGCAGCCCGTCGACCAGGTCGTCGCGTCGGGAAGAGATCCGGCCGAGGAGTCCCGGATCGATGGTGAGCCAGGCGCTGGTGGTCTGCATCTCCTGCTGCGGCAGCTCGACCTCGCCCGAGCCCACGTTCTCGAGCGTGCCCATCTTGATCTTCTTGAAGCCCACCACCTTCTCGGCCACCAGCACCTCGCCCTGCTCGGCGAGCAGGCCGGGCGTCTCCTGGCGGCCGAGGCGCTGGAGGATCCACACGCCCTTGGCGGTGATGGCGTCGGTGAAGTAGTCCACCACCACCTTCTTGACGTAGGCCACCTTCTCCTCGTCCTCGCGGTAGTGGAGCTCCTGCACCTCGAAGGGCTCGCCCTCCACCATGTAGATCGCCTTGGGGTAGATCATGGCGAAGGCGCTCTTCCAGTCCACCTCCGCGATGATCTGCCGCCGCTTCGCCTGCTTGGCGTCCCGGGCGGTGGTGTCGATGACCAGGAAGTTGTCGGAGGTCACCGTGCGCAGCGAGATGTGATCGGCGGGGTAGGTCTCCGCGCTCCAGTGGAAGTGCTCGCCCGCCCGGTGAAGCACGCCCTCCTCCTCGAGCGCGGCCAGGTGGGCGGTCACGTCGCCCCCGAACGTCTCCCCCGCGCCCAGCGGCAGCTCGAAGGCCGCGCACTTGACGTGGTTGATCAGGATGAACGGGTTCTCGGGATTGATGCGCGCGTGCTCGGGCGGCGCTCCGAACAGGTAGTCGGGGTGCGCGGCCAGGTACTGGTCCATCGGCGAGCTGGTGGCCACCATCACCGCCGCCGACTCCCCGCTCCGCCGTCCGGCCCGGCCCGCCTGCTGCCACATGGAGGCGATGGTGCCCGGATAGCCGGCCAGCACCGCCAGGTCCAGGTGCCCGATGTCGATGCCCAGCTCGAGCGCGCTGGTCGCGACCACTCCCAGCACCTCGCCCGAGCGCAGCCCCTGCTCCACCTCGCGCCGGCGCAGCGGCAGGTAGCCGCCCCGGTAGCCGCGCACGATGCCGGAGTCGCCGGTCCGGTCCTCCACCATCTTCTTGATGGTGGAGAGCACCACCTCGGTGGAGAGCCGGCTCTGACAGAAGACGATGGTGGCCACCTTCTGGCGCAGGAAGCGGGCCGCGAGCTTGGAGGCCTCGCCGAGATACGGGGCGCGGATGCCGAGCTCGGGGTTGATCACCGGAGGGTTGTAGACCATGAAGGTCTTCTCGCCGGTCGGCGCGCCGCTCTCGGTCAGCTCCACCACCGGCTCGCCGGTGAGCCGCTGCGCGAGGTCGCCCGGGTTGGCGATGGTGGCGGAGGCCATGATGAACTGCGGCGAGGCCCCGTAGTGGCGGCAGATCCGCTTCAGCCGCCGCAGCACGTTGGCGAGGTGGCTGCCGAAGACGCCCCGGTAGGCGTGCAGCTCGTCGATCACCACGTACCTGAGGTTCTGGAACAGGTTCACCCACTTGGTGTGATGGGGCAGGATGCCCGAGTGCAGCATGTCCGGGTTGGTCAGCACCAGATTGGCGCGGGCCCGGACCGAGCGGCGCGCGTCCTGCGGGGTGTCGCCGTCGTAGGTGAACATCCGCATGTCGGGCAGCGACCGGGCCAGCTCGGTGAGCTCGGCGAGCTGGTCCTGGGCCAGGGCCTTGGTCGGGAAGAGGTAGAGGACCCGGGCTTCCGGCTGCTGCGCCAGGGCCTGCAGCACCGGCAGGTTGTAGCACAGCGTCTTGCCCGACGCGGTGGGGGTGACCACGACGAGGTGCTCGCCCTTGGCCGCGGTCTCGAAGGCGGTGGCCTGGTGGGAGTAGAGCTGCTCGATGCCGCGCGCCTTGAGCGTCTCCACGATCCGGGGATCGAGCGACGAGGGGAACGGCGCGAACACCGCCGGCCTGGCCTCGAAGTGGCGGACCGCGCTGATGAGCGGCCCGGTCTCGAGCGAGGTCAGGAGCTCGTCGAGCAGCTCCCGGATCTGCATGCGGCTCATCCTATGTTTAGCGAATCCGAGTTGTCAACTTTGCGGGCGGTTGTCGCGCTGTGTCGTGACCTTGACAATGCGCGCGAGGGTTTTATACTCCGGCCCGTTGACAGGGCATCCAGGTTGTCGGAGAGGAGGCCGTGGCCGATCGAGTGCTGCGAGTCGTGCCTTCAGAGCGGAAGTTCCCGACCGCTGAGGAGAGTCGCATGAACCTGAGAATTCTTGGTCTCGTCGCGAGCGTCGCGCTGGCCCTCATCGCCTTTCCGTCCATCACGCTTGCGCAGAATGCCCCGCCCGCCGGCATGAAGATGTACGCGTTCAGCTCGGGCGGGCTGACGATCGCGAAGAGCGCGCTGCAGTCCGGCGCGTCGAGCAATCCGATCACGGTGCCGGTCGGCTTCTTCGTGGTCCGGCACCCCAAGGGCAACTTCCTCTTCGACACCGGGAACAACGACAAGATCATCAGTGACCCGAGCTACTGGGGGCCCTTCATCAAGGGCCTCACGCCCGAGCGCGGCCCCGACGTCGCGATCGACACGCAGCTCAAGAAGATCGGCCTGAGCCCCGACGACATCAAGTACGTCGCGGTCGGGCACATGCACCTCGACCACGGCGGCAACGTCTGCAAGTTCCCCAAGGCGACGTTCCTCGTCCAGAAGGAGGAGATGAAGAACGCCGCGTGGCCCGAGCCCGGCACCGCCGGTCCCTACATCCCGGGCGACGTGGCCTGCCTCCGGAACGACCTGGGCGAGGCGCTGCCCAACAAGTACAAGATGGAGCAGCTCACGGGTGACCTCGACGTCTTCGGCGACGGCAGCGTGGTGCTGAAGAGCTGGCCCGGCCACACCCCGGGCAGCCAGATGGCGATCGTTCGCCTGCCCAAGACCGGCACCGTGATCCTGACCAGCGACAACGTGTACTTCTCCGAAAACGTCACCAAGAACCTGCTGCCCGACGTCTCGCTGGCCTACAATCCCACCGGCATCCTGAACGCCTACGAGTACATCCGGATGATGCAGGGGCGCGAGAACGCGAGCTTCATGACCGCCCACGATCCGGACGGCCCGGCCGGGAAGGCCCGCTCCACGCACGCTCCGCAGGTCTTCGAGTAGCCGATCGACCACGGACCCACGCACCGCCGGACGGCGAACCCGTCCGGCGGTGTCGTCTTCTGCATCGCATGTCTCCGCTGATCGCCGTCGAGCGCCTCAGCAAGTGGTACGGTTCCCGCCTGGCGGTCGATCGCGTCTCGCTCGAGGTCGAGCGCGGCGAGGTGATGGGCCTGCTCGGCCCGAACGGCTCCGGCAAGACCACCATCCTCCGCATCCTCACCGGCTACCTCCGTCCCAGCGAGGGCACGGTGCGGGTGGCCGACCTGGACGTGGTGACCCGGTCGCGCGAGGCCCGCGCGCGCGTGGGCTACGTGCCCGAGGACGTCCCCCTCTATGAATGGATGCGGGTGAGCGAGTTCCTGCCGTTCATGGCCCGGCTGCGCGGCCTGCGGGGCCCCGCGGTGGGCCGCGCGGTGGAGGCCGCCGTCGAGCGTCTGGCGCTCGGGGGCGTGCGGGACCTGCTCATCGCCAAGCTGTCCCGCGGATACCGCCAGCGCGTCGCGATCGCCCAGGCGCTCCTGGGCGACCCGGCGGTCCTGGTGCTGGACGAGCCCACCAACGGCCTCGACCCGCGGCAGATCATCGAGATGCGCGGCCACATCCGCGGCCTCGCGGGCGCTCACACCGTGCTGGTCACCTCGCACATCCTGGGCGAGATCGAGCGGGTGGCGGATCGGGCCGCGGTCCTGCTCGCGGGTCGGCTCCTGGGCGTGCACCGCGTCCGCCCCGACGGCCGCGACGTCCGCCTGCGAGTGCGCGTCCGCGGTCCCCTCGAGGTGGTCCGCGCGCGCCTGCAGGCGATCCCGGACGTGCGGGCGGTCACGGTGGAGAGCGAGCCGACGCCCGACGTCGGCACCTACCTGGTGGAGAGCCGGACCAGGCCGATCGCGGACCGGGTGGCGGCGGCGGTGGTCGGCGCCGGCCTCGGCCTGCTCGAGATGAGCGCGGCTCCCCTCGACCTGGAGGCGCTCTTCCTCGAGCTCACCGGCCGGGCGGCGGGTGCGGGCCGGTGAGCCACCTCGGGCCGCTGCTGCTGAAGGAGGAGCGCGCGGTCTTCTCCTCCCCCATCGCCTGCGCCACCGTGGCGGTCTACCTGCTGCTGATGGGCTACACGTTCACCGCGGTGCTCTTCCTCAACCGCACCGGCGACCTGGTGCGCGTGTTCTTCCAGGCCGCGGTGCTGTTCCTCCTGATCGTGCCGGTCGTGACCATGCGCCTGTTCGCGGAGGAGCGACGCGCGGGGACGCTCGAGCTGCTGCTCACCGCGCCGGTGCGGGAGATGGACATCGTCCTCGCCAAGTTCCTGGCCGGCCTCACGCTGCCGACCGTGATGCTGGCGCTGACCGCGAGCTACGCGGTCGTGCTCGGCATCTACGGCGACCCGGACTGGGGGCCGATCTACAGCGGCTTCCTTGGGCTCTTCCTGCTCGCGGCCGGCCTGACCGCGATCGGGCTGCTCGCCTCGAGCCTGGCCCCGAACCAGATCGTGGCCGCGGTCGCGGCGATGGGGCTCGGCATCCTGCTGTGGATGATCGACACGCTCGGCTACCTGCTGCCCGATCCGTTCGACCGGATCGTTTCCCACGCCTCGCTGGTCGCGCACTTCACGCCCTTCGCCACCGGCGCGATGTTCCTGTCCGACGTCGGCTTCTTCCTCACCCTGGTGCTGACCGGCCTGTTCCTCAGCAGCCGGGCGCTCGCCCGGCGGTAGGCCTCGCCACCGGACCCGCGCTGGCGATGGATCGCCTCGAAACCGTCAACACCCTCTGGTTCGTGGCCTGGCTCGCGGCCCTCGCGGTGCTCTTCGTCCTCGGGGCGCGGCTGCCACTGCAGCCTCGCCTGCGGCGCCCGCTCGCCATCGCCTACACCACCTCCGTCGTCCTGGCCGCGCTCGGCATCGCGGGGCTGGCCAACGTGGCCCTGGTGCTCCACGACGCCCACTTCGACCTCACCCGCGAGGGCGTGTTCACCCCGTCGAAGCAGGCCGAGCAGGTCGTCGATCGCCTCAGGCGGGACGTGACGCTGACCTACTTCTACCAGGCCCAGCACCAGGAAGGGCGGCGCGCCAAGGACATGGTGGAGGTGCTCGGGCGCCGCAATCCCCACCTGCACGTGCGCACCGTCGATCCCGACAAGCAGCCGAGCGTGGCCGACACCTACGGGGTGCGGATCTACAACGCGGCGGTGCTGGAGAGCGAGGGCCGCCGCATCCAGGTCTTCAGCACCGACGAGAACCAGATCGCGCTGGGCATCCTGCGCGTGCTGCGGGAGCGGGTCACCACCGTCTGCTTCATGGAAGGGCACAACGAGTATCCGGTGGAGAACTTCGAGTTCCACACCCACTTCGAGGGCGTGGCCGGCCATGGGCACGGCGAGGGCGCCTCCGCCCTCGTGCAGATGCGCTCGCACGGCGCCGGGCGCCTGCGCCGCGCGCTGGAGTCGTTCGGCTACGACGTCCGCAAGGTGGTGACCGGGGCCCGGCCCGAGATCCCGTCCGACTGCGCGGTGCTGGTGGACGTCAACCCCCGCACCATGTACCTGCCCGCGGAGAGCGAGGCCCTGTTCGACTACCTGGCCCGGGGCGGCGCCGCGGTGCTGATGTACGACCTGGGATTCGTGCTCGAGCCGGGGCTGCGGGCGGGGCTCGCCCGGCTCGGGCTCACCGTGGAGCAGAACGTGGTGGTCGACCCGCTCGACCACTACTCGACGGATCCCGAGGTGGTCGCGATCCCGGTCTACGAGCCGCATCCCATCACGCGCGGCATCGCGCTCAGCTTCTTCCCCGGCGTCCGCTCCCTCACCCTGGGATCGCCTCCGCCCGGCGTGACCGCGCAGACGCTGTTCGCGAGCAGCCCGCAGAGCTTCACCCAGCCCGTGAAGGTCGTGAGCGACCTGGCGTCGGACCGGAGCGACGGGGCCCGCGCCGCCTCGAAGACCCCGGGCCGGCGAGCGCTCGCGGTCGCCTTCGAGGGCACGTGGCCGGGGCGGCCGCCCGGACCGCGCCCGTTCCGGCTGGTCGTGGTCGGCGACGGGGACTTCGCGAGCAACTCCTTCCTGCCCTACATGTCCAACGGCGATCTCTCCCTCGCCATGATCCGCTGGGCGGCCCACGAGGAGCAGACCCCGACCGTCACCACCCGCATGCCGGTGCCGCCGCTGGTGCTGCTGACCAAGTCCCAGATGCAGCGCATCTTCCTGGGCCTCGAGGTCCTGCTCCCCCTCTCGGTGGTGGGCATCGGGGTGGTGGTGTGGTGGAGACGGCGATAGGGCGCCGTCGGCGCGCGCTGGTCCCGATCGGCGCGCTCCTCGCGCTGGGGGTCCTCGTCGCGATGGTGATCTCCGGCCGGCTTCCCGAGAACAAGCAGTTCGTGAAGTTCACCCCCTCCGGGGTCATGAGCGAGCCGCCCACCGCGATCGACCGGGTGGAGGTGCGCACCGCGGCCGGCCGCTGGCGCTTCGTCCGCGCCGCGGACGGCTGGCACGACGGCGAGCGGCCGCTGCCCTCGGGCCTCGCCGCGCATCTCGATTCGTCCATCAAGTTCATGCACGTCTCGGCCCCGGTGCGGGTGATGGAACCGGCCGAGTGGTCGCCGCTCGGCCTGCGGGAGTTCGGGCTCGACCCGCCGGGGTTCGTGGCCACGCTCTATCGCGGCGAGACGCGCGTGCTGGAGGCCGCCTTCGGGGCCCCGAACCCGCAGCAGGTGCTGCAGTACATGAAGCTGGCCGGCGACGACCAGGTCTATCTGATGTCGCGCTTCATCGGGGCGGAATGGGAGCAGGTCATCCGCGACGCCACCCGCGGATGAGCGCCCGGGAGCTGGGACGCGCGCTCGGAGCCCTCCTGCTCCTGGCCGCGCCCGCCGTCGGGCTCGCCCACACCGGCGGCAGCACCGGGTACGCGGTGATCACGGTGAGCCGCGGCACCGTCCGGTACGAGGCGACCTTGCCCGCCACCGTCCTGCCCGCGGACCTCGCGGAGGCCCTGCGCCTCGCCCAGGCCGGACACGCCCCGAGCCGCGAGCCGCTGCTGGACCTCGTGCGCAAGCACGTGGTCCTCGAGGCCGGCGACGTCCGCTGCGAGCCGGGCCCCGGCGAGGTCCGGCCCGGCGCGTTCCCGGCCCCCATCTTCACCATGCACGTCGACTTCGCCTGCGGCAGCGCCCCGCAGACGCTCACCGTCCGGGACGACACCTTCGACGTCCTGGGCCCGGACCACCACACGCTCGCCCGCGTCGAGGCGCCCGCGGGCACTCAGCAGTTCGCATTCGCCCCCGAGTCGCGCGTCGGTCGCTTCCTCGTCGCGAGCGCGCCGGGGTCCGCGCCCGCGACCGGCAGCTTCGTGCTGCTGGGCATCCACCACATCCTGAGCGGCTACGACCACCTGCTGTTCGTCGTCGGGCTGCTCCTGCCGGGCGGCAGTCTCCTGTCGCTGGCCAAGATCATCACCGCGTTCACCGTCGCCCACAGCGTGACGCTCTCGCTGGCGGTGCTGCAGGTGGTCACGCTGCCCGATCGACTCATCGAGGCGGTGATCGCGCTGTCGATCGCCTACGTCGCGGCGGAGAACCTGCTCGGCCGGGCCGCGGTCTCCCGCCGGTGGCTGGTCAGCTTCTGCTTCGGCCTGGTCCACGGCTTCGGCTTCTCCTCCGCCCTGCGCGAGCTGGGCCTGCCCGCGCACGGGCTGCTGGTCTCCCTCCTGGGCTTCAACGTGGGCGTGGAGCTGGGGCAGGCCCTCGTGGTCGCGCTCTGCCTGCCGGTGCTCCTCCTGATCCGTCGCACCCGGTGGTCGCACCCGGCGGTGATCACCTCGTCGGTGGCGATCCTCGTGGTCGGCCTCGTGCTCTTCGTGGAGCGGGCGTTCCTCTGATCTCCGCGTGGCGCGGCCGGCCGCGCGCGTTGGGAAATCGGCGCCTCCTGTGCCAGGCTGGGAGGGTGACGCCGCCGCCCCGACGCTCGGCTCTCCGATTCCTGCCCCCGCTGCTCTGGTCGGCGGTGATCGCGTGGTTCTCCCGCGACGCGTGGGGCGCGGGCGCCACCGCGCCCCTGCTCGAGCCCTGGCTGCGCGCGCTCCTGCCGTGGGCCGCGCCCGAGCAGCTCGCGGCGCTGCACTGGCTCGTGCGCAAGGGCGGCCACGTCTTCGAGTACGGCGTGCTCCCCCTGCTCTGGCGTCGCGCCCTCGGTCCCCCGGGATGGCGGGCGCCCCTCGGCCTCGCGGTGCTCACCGCCGCGCTCGACGAGGCGCACCAGGCCGTCACCCTCACGCGCGGAGGCAGCGCCGCCGACGTGCTGCTCGACGGGGCGGCCGCCGCGGCCGCGCTCGCGGTGGCGGCGCGCGGGCCGCGCGCGAGCGCGGACCGGCTCGCGCAGCTGCTGCTGTGGATCGCCGCCGCGGGCGGCACCGCGCTGCTGGCGATCGACTGGGCCGCCGCCGCCCCGGCCGGCTGGCTCTGGCTCTCGGTGCCGGCGGCGTGGCTCACCCTCTGGGCGTGGCGGTGGAGGCGCGCCCGCGCGTGAGCGAGCTGCCCGCGTGGCGGCAGGGCGACCTGCCGCACGCGCCCGCCTACAACCCGGTGAACCTCGTGCGGGTGATCGGGCCGGGCGCGATCCTGCTCGGCCTCTCGCTCGGCGCGGGGGACTGGCTGCTCGGCCCCGCGGTCGCAGCCGCCTACGGGCCGAGCCTGCTCTGGATCGGCACCCTCTCCATCCTCTTCCAGGGCGTGCTGAACACCGAGATGGCCCGCTACACGCTGGCCACCGGCGAGCCGGTGTTCACCGGCTTCATGCGGCAGCGCCCGGGCCCGCGCACGTGGGCGGTCGTCTACGCGCTGCTGCACCTCGCGCAGGTCGGCTGGGCCGGCTGGGCGCTGGCCGGCGGCTCCGCGCTCGCCGCGCTGCTGCTGGGTCGGATGCCGCGCGTCGAGGACCGCGCCACCGTGGTCGGGCTCGGCTACCTCCTCTTCTTCGTCGCGGTGCTCCTCGTCCTCGCCGGTCGCCATCTGCACCGCGCGCTCGAGCGGGTCGAGTGGATCATGATGGCCTGGATGCTGCTGCTCCTGGGCGGACTGGCCCTGCTCCACGTGCCGGGCCCGACGTGGAGCGCGCTCGCGAGCGGCTTCGCGGGCCGCCCGCTCTGGGAGCCCTCGTGGGTGCCGGGGCATCTCCGCCGTCCGCACGACTGGCTGCTGGTGACCGGCTTCGCGGCCTACTCGGGCGCGGGCGGCACCGTGAACGCCATGCTCACGTACTGGCTCCGCGACAAGGGCTTCGGCATGGCGGGCACCGTGGGCGTGCAGCCCACGCCGGTGGGGGCACAGGAGGTCCGGCTCCCGCGCGAGGGGGCGATCTTCCCCCCGAGCGAGGCCAACCTCGGCAAGTGGCGCGAGTGGTGGCGCTACCTGCGCGCCGATCTGCTCTCGCTGTGGAGCGTGATCTGCGTGATCGGGATGGCGCTCCCGGTGGTGCTGGCCCTCGATGCCGTCCCGCGCGACGCGGACGTGGGCGGGCTGGCCGCGGGCGCGGTGTTCGGCCGCGACCTGGCCCGGCGCTACGGCGCGGTGCTCTGGGTGCCCGCCATCGCGACCGGCCTGTGGATCTTCTTCTCCACCCAGGTGGGCACCGCGGAAGGCTTCGCCCAGCACGTGACCGAGATGCTGTGGACCGCGGGCGTGCGTCCCGGCGGGCGCGGGCCGGCCTGGCTCTTCTATCCGGTGCTGGTGGTCTTCGTGGTGGCGGGCGCGCTCGCGCTGACGGTGGCGGCGCCCCTCACTTTGATCCTCATCGGGGCCAACGTGGCCGCGGTCAACTTCGCGGCGCTGTCCCTCCACACCCTGTCCCTGAACCGGGCCCTGCTCCCCGGTCCGCTGCGGCCGCCGCTCTGGCGCGAGGTGGTGGTGGCGGTGGGCGGCCTCGCGTGGGCGCTGCTGGCCCTGCGGGTCGCGGTCCAGCTGCTGCTGGGCCTCTAGGCCCGCGTCGTGCCCGCCGCGACCCCGCTCTCGCCGACGATGAAGCGGCCGCCCGCCAGCACCAGCCGCGGGTTCCCGAGCGCCTGGATGCGCTCCGCGGGATCGCCGGCCACCGCGAGGAGGTCCGCCGCGTAGCCGGGCGCGATGCGGCCGGTGATTGTCGCGAGCCCCAGGCATTCCGCCGCCACCCCGGTGGCGGAGTGGATCGCCTGCAGCGGGGTCATCCCGTACTTCACCATCAGCTCGAGCTCGGGCAGCAGCGAGCCGTGGGGGTTGAGCGGGGTGCCGGAATCGGCCCCCGCCGCGATCCGGACGCCGGCGCGGTGCGCGAGCTGGAAGCTCGCCACGTGCGAGGCGAGCACCTCCTCCGACTTGCGCACCATGAAGTCGGGAATGCCGGCGGCCAGGCCGCCCGAGGCGATGGCCACCGGCGCGTTGAGCGTGGGCACCAGATACGTCCCGTCGCGCCGCATGTGGGCGACGATCTCGTCGGTCAGGAACACCCCGTGCTCGATGGAGGTGATCCCGGCCGCGAGGGCGTCGAGGATCCCGGTGGCGGCCATGGCGTGCGCCGCGGTCCGCCGGCCCCCCTTCCGCGCCTCCTCGATGGCGGCGCGCATCTCGTCGCGCGTGAGCTGCGGCGAGCCCGGCTCGACCCCCGGGGTCATCACGCCGCCGGTGGCGATGAGCTTGATCACGTCCGCGCCCGCCTTGAGCTGCTCGCGCACCGCCTTGCGCGCGTCGTCGGGGCCGTCGGCCTCGCGGGCCAGGAAGTGCCCGTGGCCGCCGGTCATGCACACCGGGCGCCCCGCGGCCACGATGCGGGGCCCGGCCATCAGCCCCTCGCCGATCGCCCGGCGCACCGCCATCTCCACGTAGTCGCGGCCGCCCAGGTCCCGCACGGTGGTGACGCCGGCCTCCGCGGTCAGGCGCGCGCGCACCAGCGCCTTGATGGCGGTCATGGCCAGCGGCTCCTCGCGCATCGGCCGCACCGGGTCGGCCTCCGCCCCGAGGCAGAGATGCACGTGACAGTTGATCAGCCCGGGCAGCAGGGTGTGGCCGGCGAGGTCGACGGCGCGCCCGCGGGGGGCGCGGGCCTCGTCCACCACCGCGGTGATGGTGGCGCCTTCCACCACGACCGCGCGGCCGCGCACCGGCTCGGCCCCGGTTCCGTCGATGATGCGGGCACCGCGCAGCACCAGCGTCTCGTCGCTCATGTCAGACCTTGAGTCGTGGATCCAGGGTGTCGCGGAGGCCGTCGCCGAACAGGTTGATGCCGAGCACGGTGACCAGGATCGCGAGGCCGGGGAAGGTGGCGAGCCACCACGCGGTGGACAGGTACACGCGGCCGTCGGCCAGCATCCCGCCCCAGGTCGGGGTGGGCGGCTGCACCCCCAGGCCGAGGAACGACAGCGCGGACTCGATCACGATCACGCGCGCCATGTCGAGCGTGGCCACCACCAGCCAGGGGGTGAGCGTGTTGGGCAGCACGTGCTGCCAGAGCACGCGCCCGTGCTGGCTGCCCAGCGCGATGGCGGCCTGCACGTACTCGCGCTCCCGGATCGAGAGGACCTCCCCGCGCACCACGCGCGCGTAGACGACCCACGAGGACACCCCGATCACGATGATGATGTTGCGCAGGCTCGGGCCGAGCACCCCGATCACCGCGATGGCGAGCAGGATGAACGGAAACGCGAGCTGGATGTCGGCCAGGCGCATGAGGAAGTCGTCGACCCGGCCGCCGAAGTAGCCGGCGACGAGGCCGATCGCCATGCCGAGCAGGCCCGAGATGAGCACCGCGGCGAGCCCGACCACCAGCGCGATGCGCGAGCCGAAGATGATGCGGGCGAGGATGTCGCGCCCGAGGTGATCGGTGCCGAGCGGATGCAGGCGCCCCTGCTCGTCCTGCCAGCCCGGGTCCTTGAGCCGCTGGCCGATGTCCTGCTCGAGGGGATCGAACGGCGACACGAGCGGCGCGAACACCGCGGCCAGGATCACCACCAGCACCACCGCCGCGCCGAAGAGCGCGGTGCGCCGCCGCGCGAGCCGGTACAGCAGGGTCACCCACTCGCGCGGGCGAGGCGGGCTCGAGGCGGTCACCGACACCGGCGGGACGGCCAGCGTGCGGGTCGGGACGCGGGCCATCAGCGGAAGCGGATGCGGGGGTCGAGGTAGGTGTAGACCACGTCGACGAGGAAGTTCACGATCACGAAGGTGCTCGCGAGCAGGAAGACCGCGGACTGGACCACCGGGTAGTCGCGGTTGAAGATCGCCTGCACCGACAGGCGGCCGACGCCGGGCCACGCGAAGATGGTCTCGGTGATCACCGAGCCGCCCAGGAGCGTGCCGAGCTCGATGCCCACGATGGTCACGATGGGGATCGACGCGTTCTTGAGCGCGTGCTTCCAGACCACCGGCTGCTCTCCCACCCCCTTGGCGCGCGCGGTGCGGATGTAGTCCTGCCCGAGCACCTCCAGCATCCCGGAGCGGGTGAGCCGGGTGATGCGCGCGGTGGTGAAGAGGCCCAGGGTGATGGCGGGCAGGATGAGGTGCTCGAGGTCGCCCCGCCCGGAGGAGGGCAGCCAGTTGAGCCGCACCGAGAACACCAGGATCAACATGATCCCCAGCCAGAAGGTGGGCATCGCCTGCCCCAGGAGGGCCACCACGGTGGAGATGTAGTCCACCGGGGTGTTGCGCCGGACCGCGGACACGATGCCGGCCGGAATCGCGAGGGCGAGCGCGATCAGCAGCCCCGCCCCGGCCAGCTCGAAGGTGGCGGGCAGCCGCTCCGCCACCAGGCCCATCGCGGGCTCGCCGTGACGGATCGACTGACCGAAGTCGCCGCGCACCGCGCCCTTGAGGAAGCGCAGGTACTGTACCGCCACCGGATCGTCGAAGCCCATGTCGTGGCGGAACTTGGCGATGTCCTCGGCGGTGGCGTCGGGCGGCAGCAAGAGCGCGGCGGGATCCCCGGTGAGGTGGAGGATCAGGAACACCACCACCGACACTCCGAAGATCACCAGCACGGACTGCCAGAGGCGGCGCAGCAGGTACGACTTCACGAGGCGGTGCGCTCCAGCCGGGCCACCGCCTCGATGTGCGGGGTGTGCGGGAACATGTCGACCGGCTGCACCCATTCCACCCGGTAGCCCCCGCGGGCCAGCTCGCCCAGATCGCGGGCCAGCGTGGTGGGATTGCACGACACGTACACGATGCGGCGGGCACCCAGGGTGACGAGGGCGTGGAGCGCCTTCGGATGGAAGCCGGCCCGGGGCGGGTCGGCCACCACCACCTCCGCGGTCACGCCCTTGGCGATCAGCGAGGGCAGCACGAAGCGCACCTCGCCGGCCAGGAAGGTGCAGTTGGTGATCCCGTTGGCCGCCGCGTTGGCCCCCGCGTCGTCGACCGCGGCCTGCGCGAGCTCCACCCCGTAGACCCAGCGCGCGCGGCGGGCGAGGAGCAGGCTGATGGCCCCGGTCCCCGAGTACAGGTCGATCACGGTCTCGGTGCCGGTGAGACCGGTCGACTCCACCACCAGATCGAAGAGGCGCTCGGCCTGCCGGGTGTTGGTCTGGAAGAAGGAGTTGGCCGAGACCCGGAACGTGAGGCCGCCCATGCGCTCGCGGATGTGGTCGCGCCCGCCCAGGAGATGCTCCTCCACCCCCACCGCCACGCTCGCCTTCTTCGGGTTCACGTTCATGATGACGCTGGTGGTGCCGGGCTCGCGCGCCTGCAGCCGCTCCACCAGCGGGGCCAGCTCCGACACCGCGGGCGCGGAGGTCACCACGTTGGCCATCAGCTCGCCGGTGTGCCGGCCCTCGCGCAGCATGAGGAACCGCAGGAGCCCCTCGCCGGTCTCCTGCTCGTACACGGTGAGGTCGCGATCGGCGAAGAAGGCGCGCGCCTCGGCGAGGAGCCCGTTCATGCGGTCGGACTGCAGCAGACAGTGCTCGATGTCGAGCACCGCGTCGTAGCGCTCGGTCTCGTGGAGCCCGACCACCGGGCCGCGGGCGGTCTCGGGCGGGGCCCCGGCGCTCCGACGCGGGCGCGCCACCGTGAACTCCATCTTGTTCCGGTAGCCGAGGATCTCGTCCGCGCCGATGATCGGCCGGACCGGGACGTCGCGAAGCCCGCCCAGACGCTCGAGCGCGTCGGCCACCTGCTTGGCCTTGTAGGCGAGCTGGGCCGGATAGGCCATGTGCTGCAGGCGGCAGCCGCCGCAGCGACCGAAATAGGGGCACGGCGGGTCGACGCGCTCGGGGGAGGGCTCGAGGACCGCCTCGATCGCGCCGCGTCCGAAGCGCGAGCGGGCCTGGACGAGGCGCACCTGGAGGCGATCACCCGGCAGGCCGCCGGGCACGAACACCACGTAGCCGCCGGCCCGCCCGACGCCCTCGCCCCCGTAGGCCAGGTCGTCGATCGTCAGGGACAGAATCTCCCCGCGCTTGGGTCTGGCCATGGTAGCGACACTATAAATGCGCGTCCCATTGGAGTCAATTTGCCCTCGGCGCATCGCGCGCCGCGTGCCGGATCCGCGAGTCGAAGGTAGCCACCAGATGCCCGGTCGCGTATGATGGGTACCGCGATGCGGGGCGATTCTCGCTCTCGTTCTCCGATTCGCGTGGCTGACCTGCTGGTCGCGGCGCTCCCCGCCCTCCAAGAGCGGCTGCTCGCCGAGCGCATCCGGGCGGGCTGGCGCGCCACCGTGGGTCCCGAGCTGGCGCGCCGCTCGCGACCGGGCGAGCTCCGGGCGGGCACGCTCACGGTCACCGTCGACAATTCACCCTGGCTCCAGGAGCTCTCCATGCGATCCGCGGAAGTCCTCGACGCGGTCCGTGCCCGCTTCGGCCCCTCCGTCACCGCGCTGCGCCTGGGCCTCGCCGGCCCGGTGCCCGCGGCCGAGCGGTCGGCGCCCGGGCGCGGCACGGCCCCCACCGCTTCTCTCCGTCTCGACCCCGACGAGCACGCGCTCGTCGAGCGCGCACTGGCCCCGGTGGCCGACACCGAGCTCGCCTCGGCGGTCCGCCGCCTCGTCTCCAAGGACCTGATCGCGCGGCGCGGCCGCTCGCTCGCCGCGCTCGCGCTGGCCGGCGCCACGCTCGCCGCGACCCTCGCCGGGTGCGCCACCGCCGGTCACCGCGACGCCGAGTCCGGCGGACCGGCGGTCGTGGCCATCGCCCCCGCGGCCCGCCGGCCCATCGGGGCCCAGGCCGAGGCCTACGATCACTACGTGATCGCGCAGATGGAGGCGCGGGCCGGCCGCCTGCCGCAGGCCATCGCGCAGCTCCGGGAGGCGATCAAGACCGATCCCGACAGCGGGGTCCTCTGGATCCAGCTCTCCCAGTGGCTGGTGCGCAGCAACGACATGCCGGGCGCCTTCACCGCGGCCCAGAAGGCGATCGCGCTCGAGCCCGAGAACCCGAGCGCCTACATGACGCTCGCCGAGCTGTACAAGCGGCAGAAGAAGCTGCCGGAGGCGGAGGCGGCGCTGGAGAAGGCGGTCGCGCTCGATCCGAAGACCCCGGACGGCTACCTGGCGCTGGCCCAGCTCCACTTCGAGCAGAAGAACTACGACAAGGCGCGCGAGGTGCTGGGGCGGCTGGTGGCCGCGCGGCCGACCCTCGCGCAGGGCTACTACCTGCTCGGGCGCATCGGCATCGAGAGCGAGCAGTGGGACGACGCGCTCAAGAACCTGCGGCGCGCGGTGGACCTCGATCCCGACCACGACGGGGCGTGGTCGGCGCTGGGCTTCGTCTACGAGAGCCAGAACAAGCTGGAGGACGCGGTCGGGGTCTACAAGGAGGCGCTGAAGGCCAACCCGGAGAACGCGGCCTTCATCGAGCGCCTGGGTGACCTGCTGGTGAAGCTGGGGCGGTACGACGAGGCCCAGAGCGAGATGGAGACCCTGGTGGAGTCGCTGCCGCGCGATCCGCGCGTGTGGCTCAAGCTGGGCGCCGTCCACTACGAGCAGAAGCAGTACGACCGCGCGGTGGCCGCCTTCCGTCAGGCGGTGGCGCTCGAGCCCGGCAACATGCGCACCCGTTACTACCTCGCCACCGCGCTGATGGACGCGGGCAAGGACGACGAGGCGCGCACCGAGCTGGAGAAGATCATCCAGGCCGACCCGCGCTCGGTCGACGCGCGGGTGCAGCTGGGCTTCCTCTACGGCCGGGCCAAGAAGTACGACCAGGCCGTGGCCGTGCTCCAGGAGGCGGTGAACCTCGAGCCCAAGCGGCCCGAGCTGTTCCTCTACCTGGGCACCGCGCTCCAGCGCGCCAACCAGTACGACCGCGCCGCCAACGTGCTCCGCGAGGGGCTCTCGGTGGACGACAAGAACAAGGACCTCCACTTCCAGCTCGGGGTGGTGCAGGAGAAGCAGCAGCGGTTCGACGACGCGATCAAGTCGTTCCGCCGCGTGATCGCGCTCGACTCCAAGCACGCGGAGTCCTACAACTACATCGGCTACATGTACGCGGAGCGGGGCACGAACCTCACCGAGGCGATCCAGCTCATCCAGCAGGCGCTGGCGCTGGAGCCCGACAACGGCTACTTCATCGACAGTCTGGGCTGGGCCTACTACCAGCAGGGCCGCTATCCCGAGGCCCTCCGCGAGCTCAAGCGCGCGGTCAGCCTCGCCAAGGAAGACCCCGTCCTCTACGAGCACCTGGGCGACGCCTACCTCAAGAACAACTTCATCAACGAGGCGATCGAGGCGTGGGAGAAGTCGCTCAAGGTGGATCCCGACGGGCCCACCGCGGCCCAGGTCCGCAACAAGATCAAGGAGACGCGGGAGAACCAGATCCGGGCCAAGGGTGCCCCGCCCAAGGCCGAGCAGAAGTAGCCGCCTCGCCGCGCTGGTCCTGGCCGGCGTGCTGGGCGGCTGCGCCACCGCCGCCCCGCCGCCGGCGCCCGCGCCGGTCTCCGAGGAAGCGCGCGCGGCCCTGCGGCGCCTCGACGAGCACCGGCGCGCGCTGCACGATCTCCGCACGCAGGCCGACCTCACGATTCGCCGCAACAACCGCGGCCAGCGGCTCACCGGCGTGCTCCTGTTGCTGGGCGAGCCCGCCTCGCTTCGCTTCGAGGCGCTCTCCCCGTTCGGCACCCCGGTCCTGATCGTGGCCGGCGATCCGAAGAGCGTCACGCTGTGGGAGGTGCTCGACAACCGGGCCTACATCGCCCCGGCCTCGCCCGAGGCCAACCGCCGCTGGCTGGGCGTGGCCCTGGGCGGCGAGGACCTGGTCGCGCTGCTCGCCGGCCGGGTGCGCCCGATGCCGGATCCCACCACGGTCGAGCTCCTGACCGCCGACTCGATCGGACCGTCGCTGCGCCTGGCCGGCGCCGGCGGCGAGCAGCGCATCTGGTTCGACCCCGACAGCGGCCAGGCGCGCCAGGTGGAGTGGACGGGCAGGAACCCGGTGCGCGTGACCTTCGCGCCGGCCCCCCCGGACGGCCCGCCGGCAGGCCTCCTGCTCGAGACGCCGGACGGGGCGCTCCAGGTCCGCGTGGGCTACCGCAATCCCCGGATGAACACCGGGCTCGATCCGGCGCTGCTGACCCTGACTGTTCCGGAACACGTTAGAATTCAAGACTTCCGTTGACACCCTTCCGCGGCACATGGTAGCGTGTGCTGCCTTGTCGAAGCGGTCACGGGGTAGCCAGGGGCTCGTCCTCCGCACCTCGGCCAAAGTGAACTTGGCCCTCGAGGTGCTGGGGAAGCGAGACGACGGCTACCATGAGATCGCGACGGTGCTGCAAGCAGTGGACCTCTTCGATCGCCTCGAGGTGCACCCGGCCGAGACGCTGTCCTTGCGCACCGATGACCCGGACCTCCCCGCCGATGACGGCAACCTCGTGATGCGCGCCGCCCGTCTGCTCCAGAAGGCCGCCGGCGTCGATCGCGGGGCCCGGCTGACCCTGCGGAAGCGCATCCCGGTGGCCGCGGGCCTCGGCGGGGGCTCGAGCGACGCCGCCGCCGCCCTGACCGGGCTCAACCGGCTGTGGGGGCTCGGGTGGCCGCGGCCGCGGCTGCAGGCGCTGGCGGTGGAGCTGGGGATGGACGTGCCGTTCTTCCTCGGGACCGGCCGCGCGGTGGCGCGGGGCCGGGGCGAGCAGCTCGCGGCGCTGCCCGGCGGCGGCGGCTACGCGCTGGTGCTGGTGAATCCGCGCACGCCGCTCTCGACGCGGGAGGTCTACGGTCGGGTGCCGGTGGGCTGGCACGCCGAGCCGACCGGCACCGAGCGGGTGATCGAGGCGCTGCGCCGCCGCAACGTCGGCGTGCTCGCCGCCGCGCTGACCAACAACCTGGAGCGGGTGGTCGAGCCGATCCTGCCGGTCATCGGCCGCATGAAGGCGGCCCTCTTGGCAGCGGGCGCGCTCGGGGCGATCATGTCGGGCAGCGGCCCGACCGTGTTCGGGCTGGCCCGCTCCCTCGATCACGCGCGCCAGATCCGTGCGCGGATCAGCCGGAGCGGCTGGGCGTGCTGGGCGGTCAGGACCAATTCGGGACCGGCGATCCGGGTGAGCCGATGACGGCACTGGGGCGTCGTTCAGTGGCAGGACTCGGGGCTTTGGACCCCGCAATGGAGGTTCGATTCCTCCCGCCCCAGCCACCTTCTGCCGGGCGAGGTGCAGCCGAACGCGAGCCGAGTTCAGCAACACACCGGATAGCCGCGGTGGTATCACGGGAGACATCATGTCCTACGAGCTGAAGCTGTTCTCGGGCAACGCGAATCGGCCCCTGGCCGAGGAGATCGCCAAGACCCTCCAGCTCCCGCTGGGCGACGCGGACGTCTCGCGCTTCTCGGACGGCGAGGTCTACGTCCAGATCAACGAGAACGTCCGCGGCCAGGACGTCTTCGTGATCCAGCCGACCTGCCCGCCGGTGAACGACCACCTCATGGAGCTGCTGGTGATGATCGACGCCTTCAAGCGGGCCTCCGCGCGGCGCATCACCGCGGTCCTGCCCTACTACGGCTACGGCCGGCAGGACCGCAAGGTGCAGCCGCGGGTGCCGATCACCGCCAAGCTGGTGGCCGATCTGCTCACCGCCGCGGGCGCGCACCGGTTGCTCGCGGTGGACCTGCACGCGGGCCAGATCCAGGGCTTCTTCAACATCCCGGTGGACCACCTCTTCGCCCTGCCGCCGATCATCGTGGACCACCTGGCCAAGATGAAGCTGCACGACCCGGTGCTGGTCTCGCCCGACGCGGGCGGCGTGGAGCGGGCCCGCGCGGTGGCCAAGCGGCTCAAGGCCGGGCTCGCCATCATCGACAAGCGGCGCGAGGGCAACAACGTCGCGGTCTTCATGCACCTGATCGGCGACGTCAAGGGCCGCGACGCGGTGATCGTCGACGACATGATCGACACCGCGGGCACCATGATCCAGGCGGTGGATGCGCTCAAGCGCGAGGGGGCCCGGCGCATCGTGGCGTGCGCGGTGCACGGCGTGCTGTCGGGGCCCGCGATCAGCCGCATCCAGGAATCGGGCCTCGAGGAGGTCATCATCACCAACTCGATCCCGCTCACTCCCGAGCACCAGATCCCCAAGATCCGCGTCCTCTCGGTCGCCCCGCTGCTGGCGGAAGCGATCCGTCGCATTCACGACGAGGAGTCGGTGTCGACCCTCTTCGTGTGACACCCTTCACCAAGGAGCACCACTCATGGAGATGCGTGAGCTGACCATCACCCGGCGCGAGGGCGTCGGCAAGGGTCCGGCCAAGCGGCTGCGCCGCAGCGGGCGGGTGCCGGCGATCCTCTACGGAGGCGCCGAGCCCGTGAACATCGCGGTCACCCCCAAGGACATCCTCCGTCTGATCCACGGCCACGAGGGCAGCACGCAGCTGTTCCGGGTCGCCTTCGAGGGGGGCACGGATTCGCGGATGGCGATCATCCGTGACCTCCAGTTCGATCCGGTCACCGAGGACCTGATCCACGTCGACCTGCAGGAAGTCGCGATGGACCGCGCCATCCAGGTCTCGGTGGCGATCCACTCGGTGGGCGAGGCGGTCGGGGTCCGGGAATCCCAGGGCATCCTGGAGATGGTGCTGCGCGAGGTGCGCGTCTCCTGCCTGCCCGGCAACATTCCGGAGTTCCTGGTGGCCGACGTCAGCGCCCTGAACATCCACGACGTGCTGACCGTGAAGGAGCTGAAGGTGCCGGAGGGCGTGCGCGTGCTCAACGATCCCAACCAGGCGGTGGTCACGGTCGCCCCGCCGGCGGCGGAAGAGGCGGCCGCGGTGGTGGCGGCGCCGACGGAGGCCACGGCGGCGGCGGAGCCCGAGGTCCTCACCGAGCGCAAGCCCAAGGAAGAGGCCGCCGAGGCGGAGAAGGCCGGAGGCGAGAAGAAGAAGTAGGTGGCCCAGGCCGTCGTCGGACTGGGGAATCCGGGACCGGAGTACCGCAACACCCGACACAACGTGGGCCAGCGCGTGGTGGACGCGCTGGCCCGCCGCATTCATGCGCGCTTCGAGCGCGACGGGGCCCACGCCGTCGCGACCGGCCGCTGGCAGGGCGAGACGCTGTATCTCATCAAGCCGGGCAGCTTCATGAACGTGACCGGGCCGCCGGTGGCGCGCCTCGCCCGGAAGCTGCACCTGGCTCCCGCCGATCTGGTGATCGTCTTCGACGACATCGACCTTCCGCTCGGCAAGGTCCGCGTCCGTCACCAGGGCAGCGCGGGCGGACACAACGGCGTGCGCTCGCTGATCGCGGCCTTCGGCACCGACGCCCTCCGGCGCGTCAAGATCGGCGTCGGCCGTCCGGGCCGGCCCGGCGAGGACCGCGACCGCGTGGCCGACCACGTGCTCTCCCCCTTCACTCCGGACGAGGCCGAGGTGATCACCAAGGCGTGCGAGGAGGCGGCGGACCAGGCCTTGAAGCTGGTCGAGGCGCGCTGAGATCCGGTGACCGTGCGGCCATGAGCCCGGGGCCCCACGCGATCCGGCTCTCGACCGGCAGCGGCGGGCTCGAGTGGCCCGAGGTGCTCGACCTCCTGGCTCGCGAGGCCCGCACCCCGATGGGGCGCGAGCTCGCCCACGCCGCCACTGCGCGGACCGACCTGGCCGGCATCCGCGCCGCCCTGGCCGAGACCGCCGAGGCGCGCGCCGCGCTCGGCCAGACCGGCGCGCCCCCCTGGGACGGCGTCGTCGACGTGCGCCCCACGCTGGAGGCGGCCCGCGTGCCCGGCTCGGTGGCGGAGGCGGCGGACCTGGCCGCGCTCATCCCGCTGCTGGAGGCGGCGGGGCGGCTCCGCGCCTACGGCCGCGCGATCGCGCCGGTGGCGCCCACGCTCGCGGCGGCGCTCGCCGGCTATCCCCCGCAGCAGGAGCTGGCCGGGCTCCTCACCCGCTCCCTCGATCCCGACGGCCAGGTGCGCGACGAGGCCTTCCCCGCCCTGCGCCGGGTGCGCGCGCGCATCCGCGAGCTCCGGCGCGATCTGGTGAGGCGGCTCGAGGCCTATTTCAACGCGCCGGGCGCCGAGGCCACCTTCCAGGAGCGCTACGTCACCATCCGCCACGGCCGCTACGTGCTGCCGATCCGCGCCGAGGCCAAGGGCCGGCTGCGCGGCATCGTGCACGACCGCTCCCAGAGCGGCGCCACGCTCTTCGTCGAGCCGGAGGGCATGGTGGAGGGCAACAACGAGCTGGTGCAGGCGGTGCGGGTGGAGGAGATGGAGATCGTGCGCATCCTCACCGCGCTGACCGACGCGGTGCGGGAGGCGCTGCCGGACCTGGACGCGCTCGTGGCCGGCATCGGCGACGTCGACCTGGTCTTCGCGCGCGGCGCCCTCGCCGAGCGCATGGAGGCGGTGGAGCCCACGATCGACGAGGCGCGCGAGGTCTCCTTGCCGGGCGCCCGCAATCCGCTGCTGCTCGCCCAGGCGTGGCGGCGGGCACCCTCCGACGGGCGGCGGGCACCCGCCAACGATGGACCGCCCGCGACCCGCCCATCTGGCGCAGCGGCAGGGCGAGGCGCAGCCGAAGGCGAGCCGAGCGCATTCGAAGTCGTCCCCATGGACATCGAGATCCACGCCGATCGCCCGCTGCTGGTCATCACCGGCCCCAACGCGGGCGGCAAGACGGTGGCGCTCAAGACCCTCGGCCTGCTCGCGCTGATGGCCCAGGCCGGCTGCCACGTGCCGACGCGCTCGGGAGCGCGCCTGCCCGTGTTCTCGCAGTGCTTCGCGATCGTGGGCGACGACCAGAGCGTGGCCGAGAACCTCTCCACGTTCTCCGCCTTCGTCAAGCAGCTGCGCCTGATCCTGGAGCGCGTCGACGACCGCTCGCTGGTGCTGCTCGACGAGCTGGGCGCGGGCACCGACCCCGACGACGGGGCCGCGCTGGCCCAGGCGGTGCTGGAGGATCTGGGCGAGCGGGGCGCGGTGGTGGCCGCCTCCACGCACCTCGAGCCGCTCAAGGCGTTCGCCTCCACCCACCCGCGCGCCCGCAACGCCTCGGTCGAGTTCGACCCGGAGCGCCTGGCCCCGACCTTCCGGCTCGTCTACGACCGGCCCGGGCAGAGCTACGCGCTCTCCATCGGTGCGCGGCTCGGCCTGCCGCCGGCCCTGATCGAGCGCGCCCACGCGCATCGGTCCACCCAGCAGCGGCAGCTGCAGGAGCTGCTCGCGCGCCTCGACGACCGGGATCGGCGCGACGCGGAGCGCGCGGCCCGGCTCGAGCGCCGCGAGGCGGAGAGCGCGGGGATGCTCGCCCGGGCCCAGGCCGAGCTGGAGGCGGCGCGCGCGACCGCGCGCGAGGCGCTGGCCCGCGCCCGCGCGGAGGCGCAGCGGCTCGTGACCGAGGTGCGCCGGGCGGTCAACGAGGAGTGGGACCGGCTCAAGCGCGCCGAGCGGAGCCGGCCCGAGCTGGAGCGCGCGCGCAGGCGCCTGCTCGAGACCGCCCAGCGCGTGGAGCAGGCGGGGGGGCCCGCCGCCCTGCCGGAGCCGGCCGGCCCCGCCGCGGTGGGCGACCGCGTCGAGGTCCCGCACCTCGGGCTCCGCGGGCACGTGCTGGCGGTCGACGGCGACACCGCGACGGTGCAGGCGGGTGCGGTCACCGTGAAGGTGCCGTTCCAGGCGCTGGCGGTCCAGGCGCGGGGCGACGCCGCGCGCGGTGATGTGGCGCGGAGCGAGGGAGTCTTGTATTCTCCCCCCCGGATGGGGACGGGAGCGGGCGCGAAGGCCGGCCGCCGCGGATCGGTGGCGGTGCCCGGCAAGAGCGGGGTGCCGGGCGAGCTGCACCTGATCGGACGCACCACCGATGAGGCGCGGGACCTTCTCGAGAAGTACCTGGACGACGCCTTCCTGGCCGGCCTCACCACCGTCCGCATCATCCACGGCAAGGGCACCGGGGCGCTGCGTCGCGCGGTCGAGGATCTCCTCGACGGCCATCCCCTGATCGCCGAGCACCGCCCGGGCGCGGCCTCCGAGGGCGGCGCGGGCGCGACGGTCGCCACGCTCACCCAGGGCTGAGACCGACCTCGATGCCCGGCGGCTTCACCCAGCAACACCTCGACGAGATCCGGGCCCGGATCGACATCGTCGAGATCGTCGGGCAGGTGGTGAAGCTCAAGCGCGCGGGCGAGAACTGGAAGGGCCTCTGCCCGTTCCACGCCGAGAAGACACCCTCCTTCACCGTGAATCCGAGGCGGAACATCTACCACTGCTTCGGCTGCGGGGCGGGCGGCGACGCCTTCAGCTTCCTGATGCGCCAGGATCGCGTGGCCTTCCCGGAGGCGGTGCGCACCCTCGCCGAGCGCGTGGGAATCACGCTGCCGGAGGCGGGCGGGCGGGGCCCCGAGGCCGACGGCAAGATAGAGGCCCTGCGCCGGGTGATGGCGCTGGCCGCCGAGTTCTACGTGCAGGCGCTCTGGGAGCGCGGCGGCGAGAAGGCGCGGGGCTACCTCGAGCAGCGCGGGGTCGACCCCGAGGTGGCGCGCCGCTTCGGCCTGGGTTACGCCCCCGAGGGCTGGAACAGCCTGCTCGCGATGATGGCCCGCCAGGGGATCAGCGAGGACCTGGTGGTGCAGGCCGGGCTCGCGCTGCCGCGGCAGAACCAGCCGGGCTTCTACGACCGCTTCCGGGGCCGCCTGCTGTTCTCCATCCGCGACGTCCAGGGCCGCGTGGTCGCCTTCGGCGGGCGCGCCCTCTCGGGCGAGGAGCCCAAGTACCTCAACTCGCCGGAGACCGCGCTCTACGTGAAGGGCCAGATGCTCTACGCGCTCGACCTGGCCCGCGCCGCCATGCGGGAGCGCGGCCGCGCGATCCTCGTCGAGGGCTACCTCGACTGCCTGATGGCGCACCAGCACGGCTTCAGCGAGACGGCGGCCGCGCTCGGCACCGCGTTCACCCCCGCGCAGCTCGGGCTCCTGCGTCGCCACGCTGACGAGGTGATCGCGCTGTTCGACGCCGACGCGGCGGGCCAGAAGGCCTCCACCCGGCTCGAGGAGATGATGAACGACGTGATGGACGTCCAGAACCTGGGCTGGTCCGTCGCGCGCACCGGCGGCTTCGAGAAGGCCGGCCACCTGCCCATCCGGGTCGCCCTCCTGCCCGCCGGCCACGACCCCGACAGCCTGCTCCGGGCCGAGGGAGCCGCCGCCCTCACCGCGCGGCTCGAGGCGGCGCGCCCGCTGCTGTCCTTCGTGCTGGAGAAAGCCCTTCGCGAGGAGGATTTGACCACCGCCCGCGGGCGCGCCAACGCCCACGCGCGGGTGGCCCTCATCCTCTCCAAGGTGGCCAGCGCGGAGGAAGCCACCGCGCTCGCCCGCGAGGCCTCACGGCGGCTCGGCGTGGACGCGACCCAGCTCTGGATCGAGGCCCAGCAGCTGCAGGGGGCTCGCGCCCGGAACTTCCGTCCTCCCACGCTCGCATCGGCCGCTTCGTCGGAGGATCCGGCCGATGGCGGCGCGGCCTGGCCCCCTCCGGTGTCCTTCGAGCGCGATCTGGTGGCCCTCCTCTTGCAAGTTGACGAGGCACGTGCGGAGCTGCTTCCCGTCCTCCAGGACCACGACCTGGCCCACCCCGGCCTCCGGCTCATCCTGGCCGCACTGCGGCGAGCCCCGGGGAGCGCCCCCGAGGCCCTGATGGCGGAGATGGAGGGCGAGCGGGAGCGCAGCCTGCTGGCCGCCCTGCTCGTCGAGGAACGGAAGTGGAGCGACACACATAGTCACGTCGCAGAGCTGAAGAGGCGGTACCATATCCGCCATCGTCAACTTCGGGTACGTCAGGTGACCCGGGCCATCATCGAGGCCCAGGCGAACGGCGATCCGGCGCTGCCCGCGCTCGAGGAGGAGCTTCGAGCGCTCCAGCGCGACTTGCAGCGTGAGGCGGAGGCCGTCAGGGAGCTGGCCCTGGCGCGCCCGGGGTTTTCGGGCTTCGGTCCGGACGACTCCCCGCGCCAGGCAGGAACACCCTAACCCACCCAGGAGAGCGGCGAAGCATATGGCGAACGAGTCGAAGATGGCGGACGAACCGAAGATCGAGGAGCTCGACAAGCTCATCGCGAAGGGCAAGCAGAAGGGCTTCCTCACCTACGACGAGGTGAACGACGCCCTGCCCTCGGACCTGGTCACCCTCGATCAGCTCGACGACATCATGATGATGTTCGGCTCGATGGACATCGAGCTCGTCGACTCCACCAAGGCCGCCCGCCTGCCGTCGGAGATGGCCTCCCAGGCCGCCGACCCGGAACCGGACGACGAGGAGCCGGAGCCGCGCCGGATCGATCTGAGCCCCGGCCCGGTCGGCCGCACCGAGGACCCGGTCCGCCTCTATCTGCGCGAGATGGGCAAGGTGGCGCTCCTCACCCGCGAGGGCGAGATCACGCTGGCCAAGCGCATCGAGGAGGGCAAGGACGAGGCGACCGCCGCGATCCTCTCCACCAGCCTCGCGGTGGAGAAGATCCGCGCCCTCCGCGAGGAGCTGCGGCGCGACGAGGCCCCCATCAAGGATGTGGTCGACTTCCCCGAGGAGGAGTCCACCGAGGAGAAGGAGGAGGCCCTGCGCCGCTCGGTGATCCGGGAGCTGGGCAACGTCGATCGCCTCCTGCGCGAGCGCGAGCGCCTCACCCATCAGTGGCGACGGCTGAAGGCCAAGTCCGGCGGTCGCAAGCGCGGCAAGGGCGACCCGGCCTGGAAGCGGATCGAGGCCCAGGCCGAGGCGAAGAAGACGAAGGTCCTCACCATCCTCCGCGGGTTGAACCTCCAGCAGTCCCTCCTCGACATGTGGGGCGCCGATCTGAAGAAGCTGGTGGACAAGATCCACCGGGCCGAGCGCGAGATCGCGCTGTGGTCGGACGGCAAGCGTCCGGCGCCCACCGCGGTGGACGCCTTCCTCTCCTCGCTGGCCGACGACGACCGCGACGAGGGGGACCGCGATCTCTACCAGAAGGCGGCCGCGAAGTACCCCTCGATCAAGGACCGGCTGGTGTGGGTGGCCCAGCAGAAGATCAAGCGGGCCGAGGAGCTCGCCGACGCGAAGGCCGAGGAGCTCAAGAACATCGTCAAGGTGATCAAGCAGGGCGAGGCCAAGGCGGCGCGGGCCAAGAAGGAGATGGTGGAGGCCAACCTCCGGCTCGTCATCTCGATCGCCAAGAAGTACACCAACCGGGGACTCCAGTTCCTCGACCTGATCCAGGAAGGCAACATCGGCCTCATGAAGGCGGTCGACAAGTTCGAGTACCGCCGGGGCTACAAGTTCTCGACCTACGCCACCTGGTGGATCCGGCAGGCCATCACCCGCGCCATCGCGGACCAGGCCCGCACCATCCGGATCCCGGTGCACATGATCGAGACCATCAACAAGCTCATCCGCACGTCTCGCCAGCTGGTCCAGGAGCTCGGGAGGGAGCCCACCCCCGAGGAGATCGCGGTCAAGATGGAGGTGCCGGTCGACAAGGTCCGCAAGGTCCTCAAGATCGCGCAGGAGCCCATCTCGCTCGAGACCCCGATCGGCGAGGAGGAGGACAGCCACCTGGGTGACTTCATCGAGGACAAGCAGGTGGGCTCCCCGGTGGAGAGCATGATCGGGCTCTCGCTGAGGGAGCAGACGAACAAGGTCTTGAACTCCCTCACGCCCCGAGAAGAGAAGGTCCTGCGCCTGCGCTTCGGCCTGTCCGACGGCTGCGAGCACACCCTGGAAGAGGTCGGCCAGGACTTCGCGGTCACCCGCGAGCGGATTCGCCAGATCGAGGCGAAGGCCCTCCGGAAGCTGCGCCACCCGTCGCGCTCCAAGAAGCTGCGCAGCTTCCTGGAGTCGTGAGCCGGAGTGGTATCATGACCGGCGGGCCCATAGCTCAATTGGCAGAGCCCCCGGCTCATAACCGGTCCGGTCTTGGTTCGAGTCCAAGTGGGCCCACCACCCGGCCCCCTCTCCCCCCGGGGGAGAGGGCGGTGGCCACCGCGACCACGATCGAGAGAGGGTAAGTGGACGTAAACCTCGAGACGCTGATCCACCTGCAGGAGATCGACACCAGGATCGGTCGCCTCGAGGCGGAGGCGGCCCGGCTGCCCAAGGAGATCGCCGCGGTCCACGCCGCGGTCGAGGACGCCAAGAAGGAAGCGGAGCAGGCCAAGAGCCGTCTCGATGCGGCCCGGAAGGAACAGCGGGCCAAGGAGAAGGACCTCGAGGTGGTCCAGGCCAAGCGGGCCAAGAACGAGGCCCGGCTCTACGAGGTGAAGACCAACAAGGAGTACTCCGCGGTCCTCGTCGAGATCGAGGAGATCAAGCAGGAGAAGGCCCGGGTGGAGGAGGAGATCCTGGTCCTCATGGAGAGCCAGGAGCGGCTCGCCGCGGACATCCGCGAGGCCGAGGCGCGCTTCAAGCAGCGCGAGAGCGAGGGCCGGAGCCAGGAGGCCACGCTCCGGGAGCAGCTGCGGGGCATCGAGGTGGACCTGGCCGCGGTGCGCAGCGAACGGAAGGAGCTGGCCGCCAAGCTCCCCGCCAACATCCTGGCCGACTACGACCGGATCCTCCGGGCCCGCGCCGGGCTCGCCCTGGTGCCGGTGGCCAAGCCCAACTTCTGCGGCGGCTGCCGGGTGACGATCACGCCCCAGCGCCTGCAGGAGCTCCGCGCGCAGTCGTCCCTGATCCCCTGCGAATCCTGCGGCCGCTACCTCTACTGGCCCTCCTAGCCGTTCCCCCTCCCCCCTCCGGGGACAGCGTAGTCGTTCTCCCTCTCCCCTCCGGGGAGAGGGCAGGGTGAGGGGCGACTCCATGCCGGAGACCCTGCACCCCGTCGTCATGTACACGGACGGCGCCTGCTCGGGCAACCCGGGCCCCGGCGGCTGGGCCGTGCTCATCATCGAGGACGGTCGGGAGCGGGAGCTCTCCGGCGGGGAGAACCCCACCACGAACCAGCGCATGGAGCTCATGGCGCCGATCCAGGGGCTCCGCGCCCTCGGGCCCGGCCGGCGCCGGGTCGACATCTACAGCGACAGCGCGTACGTCATCAACTGCTTCCGCGACAGGTGGTACGAGCGCTGGCGGGCGAACGGCTGGCTCAACGCGCAGAAGAAGCCGGTCGAGAACCGGGATCTCTGGCAGGCCCTGATCGCGCTGGTCGAGCAGCACGACGTGACCTGGCACAAGGTGGCCGGCCACAGCGGCCACATCGAGAACGACCGCGTCGACGCCCTCGCCCGCGCCGCCATCCGCCGCTAAGCCGGACGGGGTCAGTAGGCCGGACGGGGTCAGGTCTTACATTCCGACATTTCCGCCGCGCGCGACGAGACGTCCCGCGTCACGAAATGTCGGAATGTAAGACCTGACCCCGGGGCCCCCCTCATTATTCTTGCCGGAGCGGGAAAGGGCCCGTGCTAACACGGACGTATGCTGAACGAGCACGAGCGCCCAATCCGGATGGACGATCCGCACGACGACGCGCGCGAACCCGTCGCGCGCCACGACCACGACGACCACGAGCCGATCTCGTTCGCGAGCGAGACCGCGGATACCGCCCGGCGGTTCCCGGTCCTCGAGGAGCCCACGTGGCTCGACGCGGAGGAGGACGACGAGGAGCTGGAGGAGCCGCGCGACTCCGCGTTCCGCGGCATCTGGATCGGCATCGGGGCCGCCGCGGTCACCTTCGTGATGGTCTTCGCGATCCCCCACTGGCTGGGCTGGTACGACATCGGCCCGTCCAAGGCGAAGCGCGAGGTGAACCCGGAGGCGGTGGTCGCCAGCGCGAGCGTCAAGTCGCCCGAGGCGCCCGCGCCCGAGCCGGCGGCCGCCACCGCCCCGCTCGCTGCGGCCGCCCCGGCGGCGGCACCGGCCGAGCCCGCCAAGGCCGTGGCGCCCCCGGCCGCCGAGCCGCCGCCCGCTGCGGTGGAGCCCCGGACGCCGGAACCGCCGCGCGCGGCGCGATCCCCGCGCGAGGCCCGGCCCGCGCCCCGGGAGATCAAGCCGGCCCCGGCGCACCGCGAGGTGAAGGCCGCGGCGGCCCACGAGCGCCGGCGGCCGAAGGGCAAGACGTACTCGGTGCAGATCGCCGCGTTCAAGAACGCCCGCCAGGCCAACAAGGCCGCGGCCACCGCCAAGCGCGCCGGCTACTCGGCGGACGTGCTGAAGGTCGACTCCTCCGTGCCGTGGGTGGTGCGGATCGGCGGCTACTCCACGCGCGAGCAGGCCGAGTCGGCCCGCGACGCGCTCGCCCGGAGAGGCTTCCGGGGCGGCTTCATCCTGTAGCGGGCCCGTGGCCGCTCAGGGCACGAGCGGCCACTTGCTCTCGACGGTGAGGCCGGCCCGCCGCACCTGCTCGCGCGCCAGCGTCTCCACCCGCTCGTAGACGGCGCGCTCGTCCACGGTGGTGAGGCGCCCCTCGTCGAGCACGAGGCGGCCGTCGATCATCACGCTGCGCACGCTGGCCCCGCTCGCCGCGTAGACCAGGTTGTTGAGCGGGTTCAGCAGCGGGCGCCACTCCGGCGCGTCGCGATCGAAGCACACGAGGTCCGCGCGCTTGCCGGGCTCGAGCGAGCCGATCTCCCGCTCCATCAGCAAGGCCTCGGCGCCCCGGATGGTCGCCATCTCCAGCACCGTCTCGGGCGGCATCACCCGCACGTCGAGCCGGGCGTCCTTGTAGATGTTGGCCACGAGGTACATCATCCGCAGCATGTCGAAGTGATTCGACCCGTTGCCGCTGTCGCCGCCGAGCGACACGCACACCCCCTCGCGGATCATCTCGGGCACCCGCGCGTGCGCGGCCAGGCCCTTGGTGTGCTTGAGCCCGGCGGTCGGACAGTGGCTGATCTTCACCCCGCGCCGCACCAGCCGCGCGATGTCCGCGTCGTCCAGGTACACCATGTGGGAGAGCTTGGCGTTGGGCGCCAGCACCCCCCAGCCGTCGAGGGTCGCGAGCGGGATCCGGTCGCGCGTGCGCCGCGACGGGTGCGAGGCCAGGTGCATCATTCCCCACCCCACCCCGTGACGGTCGGCGAGCGCCTTCGCCCCGCGGATGAGCGCCTCGGAGCACGTGCCGAAGCCCAGCAGCAGCGGCCAGCCCCGCACGAGCCCGCCGCGGCCGTTCAGCTCGGCCAGCATCGCCTCGTTGGCGGCGAGCGCCTCCGCGGTGCTCTGACGCATGCGGTCCGGCCCGGACTGCAGGTCCCACGTCCAGCGCCCCAGGATGGCCCGCATGCCGAGGCGCTCCACCGCCTCCGCCACCGCGGTGGTGTCGAAGAGCGTGCCGGCCTCGCAGAAGGTGGTGGTGCCGGTGCGGATCATCTCGATGCCGGCCAGCAGCGCGGCGTGCTGCTCGTCCTCCGCGGTCATCGCCGCGTAGAGCGGGATCAGCCAGTCCGGCAGGTAGCGGTCCACCGGGATGTCGTCCAGCAGGAGCCCGCGGTTGAGGTGCTCCGAGAGGTGCACGTGGGTGTCCACGAAGCCGGGGGTCACCACGAGCCGGCGACCGTCGATGAAGCGGTCCGGCTCGCGCGGGGGCCGCACCTCGGCCGCGGGCCCGACCTGCAGGATGCGATTCCCGTCGGTGAGGACCGAGCCGTCGGCGTAGATGCGGCGCCCGGGGTCCACCGTGACGACGGTGGCGTGCTCGATCAGGATCACGCCCGGCGCTGGGTCACCCGGTGGCGCTGCCGCCCGAGGCCGTCGATCCCCTGCTCGACGGTGTCGCCGGGCTCCAGATAGCGCGGCGGCCGCGCCCCGTGGCCCACCCCGGCGGGAGTGCCGGTCGAGAGCAGGTCGCCGGGCAGGAGCGTCATGAAGCGGCTCACGTACGCGACCAGCCGGGCCACCGGGAACACCATGTCCTTCGTGGTGCCGTGCTGCCGCCGCTCGCCGTTGACGGTGGTCCACAGGGTGAGCGCCTGCGGGTCCGGGACCTCGTCCGCGGTGACCAGCCAGGGGCCGATCGGCGCGAAGGTGTCCGCGCTCTTGCCCTTGGTGGTCCCGCCGCCGTGCTCCATCTGGAACGCCCGCTCCGAGACGTCGTTGAGCAGGCAGTAGGCGGTCACGTGGCGCAGCGCGCGCGCCTCGTCCACCGAGCGGGCGGGCCGGCCGATCACCGCGGCCAGCTCCACCTCGTAGTCGAGCTTGACCGCCCCCGCGGGGCGGACGATCGGATCGTCGGGGCCGCTGATCGCGCTGTTGGCCTTGATGAAGAGGGTCGGCTCCTGGGGCAGCGGGAGCGAGACCTCCCGGGCGTGGTCGGTGTAGTTGAGACCGATGCAGACGATCTTGCCGATGCCGGCCAGCGGGCAGCCGAGCCGCGGCCGGCCCTTCACCAGGCGCAGCCGCTCCGGCTTCACGGCGCGCAGCCGCGCGAGCCCGGCCGGCGTCACGACCTCGGGCGTGATGTCGGGGACGACCCGGGAGAGGTCGCGCAGCCGACCCGCCGCGTCGATCAACCCGGGGCGCTCGGCCCCGGCCCGCCCATACCGCACCAGCTTCATGCCGGGGCTCAGTGGGCGGCCAGGCCCGGAACCGACATCACGAGATGCAGGTATCCGCCCAGCTCGTTGATCCGTCGCATGTCGCGCCTGACGAACGCGGCGCGCTCCGCCTCGGTCAGATCGAGGCCGGCGAGCGCGGCGGCGGGGTCGGCCTCGAAGCGGGCCCGGAACTCCGGGTCCTTCTTGAGGCGGTAGAGCGTGCTGTTGACCGCGTAGCGGCTCACGGCAGGCTCCATTCCACCGCGGCCAGGTTGATCCGCCGCAGCTCACCGAAGTACCGGACCTGGGCCCGGGCCGGCGACACCGCGCCGATCAGCACCATCCAGTTGAGGAACTCGTGCTCGCCCGTCTTGTGCAGCTCGCCCACCGTGAGCTCCCGCAGCGGCTCGTGCTCGCCGCGCTCCATCCAGTGGATCAGCTTGCGGTCGAAGACGGTGTCGGTCTCGCCCACCCGGGGCAGCGACAGCTCCGGGAAGTGCGAGAGCCCGCCGGTGGCGATGATCCCCACCCTCCACGGAGAGGCGGCCACCACCCGGGCGATGTGGCGGCCGAAGTCGAAGCAGCGGCGGGGCGTCGGCTGCGGCGCCACGAACGCGTTCACCCAGATGGGCACCAGCGGGGGGATCGGCCGCGGGCCGTGCATGGTGTTCACCGGGCTCAGGAACGCGTGGTCGACGGGGGCCTCCCAGGACATCGCGAGGTCGAAGCCCGCGTCCAGGCCCTGCGCCAGGATCGCGTTCGCGAGGTCCTCGTGGAGCGGGTACTCCTCGGGCATGTGGTCCAGCACCGCGTCGAAGGCCTCCGCGTGATCCTGCTTCATGCGCGGCACGGTGCGCCCGATCCGCACGCAGAGGGCCGGGACCGCGTTGAACGAGAACGCGTTCAGGTGGTCGTCGGCCACCACGATCAGCGCGTCGGGACGGGCCGCCGAGAGGCGCTCCCCCATGCGGGCGATCTCGGTCATGCACTCGGTGACCATCCGACGGCCCTCGTCGCCGCAGGCGCGCTGGTAGTAGTCGGGGTCGAGCACGTGGGACATCGCGCCCGCGAAGACGATCTTGCCCATGGCCACACCTCCCTGGCCCGCCTCGCGGTCGTCGAGGATCCGGGCGCAGCGCGGATCGTAGCGGATGGGCGCCACCGGCGCAAGGCGACCCGCGCGTCTTGCGGGCTCCGGGACGAGCGACTAGACTGGCACCTCCGGGAGGCAACGACATGAGCCAGACCAGCCCGTCGCTCGAGGAACTGCTCCGCACCCACGTGGCCCGCTTCACCGAGCGGCGGGGCGACTGGGACGCCTTCGCGGACGCCCGCGTCGAGGGCTACCGGCGCGCCCAGCACCGCTTCATCGGCTCCGGCGCCTCCGGCAAGTCGGACGCGAGCGTGATCCCCGCGCAGCACTTCACGCTCTCCGTCATGTTCGTGCCGCCCGGCCAGGGCAACGCCCCGCACACCCACGAGGTGGAGGAGGTCTTCTTCATCCTGCGGGGCAAGGTGCTGGTGTTCCTCGAGGACGGCGCCGGCCATCGCGCGGAAACGGTGCTGGGCCCCTGGGACTGCGTGTCCTGCCCCGCCAACGTGATCCACGGCTTCACCAACGTGGGGCTCGAGCCCGCGTACCTGCAGGTGATGCTCGGCAAGGCGCGTCCGGACCTCATGACCTACACCGACGGCGACCTGCAGGCCCGGCGCGACGAGCACCTCCGCGCGGCGGGCGCCCGCGGCTAGGTCGCCACCCGGTCTGTCCGCTCCCGTGCTGGTCGGCGCCTCTCCGAAGCGCAAGGAGGACGGCCGCTTCGTCGCCGGCCAGGGCCGCTACCTGGACGACGTCCGCGTGCCCGGCCTCCTGCACCTGGTCCTCGTGCGGAGCCCGCACGCGCACGCGCGCATCCGCGCCATCGACCCCGCGGCCGCCCGCGCCACCGCCGGCGTGGTGGCGGTGCTGACGCCGGCGGACCTGCCGGAGCTGGCCACCGCCACCGTGCCCCCGCTGGTGCCCGAGCCGAAGAGCCGGCCCCACGTGCACCCGGTGATGGCGGGCGCGCGGGCGCGCCACGCGGGCGAGGCGGTCGCGGCGGTGGTGGCCGTCGACCCCTACGCGGCCGCCGACGGCGCGGAGCGGGTCGTCGTCGACTACGAGCCGCTGCCCGCCGCGATCACGCCCGACGCCGCGGAGGCCCCCGGCGCTCCCCTCGTCAACGACGGCTGGCCCGACAATCTGGTGTCCGTCACGGTGAGCGGCAAGGGCCGGCCCGCCGAGGCGCTGGCCGCGGCGCCGGTGACGGTGGCCGCGCGGCTCGCCTACCCGCGGATGGCCGGCATGCCGCTCGAGACCCGCGGGGTGCTGGCCGCGCCCGATCCGATCGGGGGCGGGCTCACGGTGTGGACCTCCACCCAGGTGCCGTTCGCGGTGCGGAGCGCGATCGCGCCGGTGGTGCGGCTGGCCGAGGAGCGCATCCGGGTGCTGGTGCCCGACGTGGGCGGCGGCTTCGGGGTGAAGGGGCACGTCTATCCGGAGGAGATCCTGGTGCCGGTGGTGGCCCGGCACCTGGGCCGGCCCGTGAAGTGGGTGGAGACGCGGAGCGAGCACTGCCTCACCGCCGCCGGCGATCGCGATCAGGTGCACACCGCGCGCATCGGGCTCGAGTGCGACGGCCGCATCGTGGCCATCGAGACCGCGTTCACGCGGGACCACGGCGCCTCGCCCACGCTGGGCGAGGCCATCACGCTCAACACCATCAATCACCTCCCCGGCCCGTACCACGTGCCGAACTACCGGGGCACCGGCCGCAACGTCCTCACCCACAAGACCTTCGCGGCGGCCTATCGCGGCGCCGGCCGGCCGGAGGCCGCCTTCGTGCTGGACCGCCTGCTCGACCGCGCGGCCCGGAAGCTCGGCCTGGATCCGGCCGAGCTGCGGCGGATCAACCTGATCCGCGCGGAGCAGATGCCGGTCCCCACCGGGCTCACGTATCGCGACGGCGCGCCGATCACCTACGATCCCGCCGACTATCCGGCCGCGTTCGACCGCCTGCTCGAGACGCTCGACTACGCGGGCTGGCGCAAGCGCCAGGCCGAGCGGCGGGGCGGCCCGCGACCGATCGGCATCGGCCTCTGCGCCTACGTGGAAGGCACCGGCATCGGCCCGTTCGAGGGCGCCGACGTCCGCGTCGACCCCGACGGCACCGTGTTCGTGTACCTGGGCGTGTGCGCGCAGGGTCAGGGGCACGAGACCACGCTCGCCCAGATCGCGGCCGACGAGCTGGGCGTGCCGCTGGAGGCGGTGGCGGTGGTGGGCGGCGACACGAGCCTGGTCGGCTACGGCATGGGCACCATCGCCAGCCGCGTGGCCGCGGTGGGCGGCCCCGCGGTGCAGCGCGCGGCGGCGCAGGTCGCGCACAAGGCGCGGCTCGTGGGCGCCGAGCTCTTCGAGTGCGCGCCGCAGGACGTGGTGCTGAGCGAGGGCCGCGTCGCGGTGCGCGGGGTGCCGGGCAAGAGCGTGAGCCTCGGCCAGGTCGCGAAGGCCGCGGTGCGCAGCCGCGCGGTCGCGGAGGCCGGCGGGCCGGGTCTGAGCGCGTGCGCGTTCTTCTACCCGGACACCGTCACCTGGGCCTTCGGGGTGCAGGGCCTCGTGGTCGAGGTGGACCTGGAGACCTGCGCGCTGACCGTGCTCCAGCTGGCCGCCATGCACGACTGCGGGCGGCCCATCAACCCGGTCATCGTGGAGGGCCAGCTCCACGGGGGCATCGCGCAGGGGCTCGGCAGCGCGCTGGGCGAGCAGCTGGTCTACGACGAGACCGGCCAGCTCCTGACCGGCACCCTCATGGACTACCCGATGCCGCGCGCCGACCAGATGCCGCCGCTGCGCGTGGTCCACCTCGACTTTCCGTCCGCGATCAATCCGCTCGGCATCAAGGGCGTGGGCGAGAGCGGCGTGATCTCGCCCGCCGCCGCGGTGGCCAACGCGGTGGAGGACGCGCTCGCCGACTACGGAGTGGAGATCGACCGGCCGCCGGTGACGGCGGCCCGCGTGTTCGAGCTGCTGCGCGCGACCGGACGCTGGCCGGGCCGGCGCTAGCGGAAGCCGCGCCGGCGACGCGCGCGCCGGCAGGAGGAGGAGCCATGATCGAGCGTCGACCCTTCGGCCGCACCGGGCATCGATCCACCGTCACCCTGTTCGGGGCGGCTGCGCTGGCGCGCGTGAGCCAGGACGAGGCCGATCGCGCGCTCGACGTGCTGCTCCGGTACGGCGTCAACCACATCGACACCGCCGCGCGCTACGGCGACTCGGAGCTGCGCATCGGCCCGTGGATGGCGCGCCACCGGAAGGACTTCTTCCTGGCCACCAAGACCGGCTCGCGCGGCGCCCGCGAGGCCCGCGAGGACCTGCACCGCTCCCTCGAGCGCCTGCGGGTGGACTCGGTGGACCTGATCCAGCTGCACTCCCTCGCCCACCCGGACGACTGGGACCAGGCGATGGGCCCGGGCGGGGCGCTGGAGGCCCTGGTGGAGGCGAAGGCCCAGGGGCTGGTGCGCGCCATCGGAGTGACCGGCCACGGCTGGACCATCCCGGCCATGCACCGGCGCAGCCTCGCCCGCTTCGACTTCGACTCGGTCCTGCTGCCCTACAACTTCTTCATGATGCAGAACGAGCGCTACCGCGACGCCTTCGAGCAGCTCGTGGCGATCTGCCGCGAGCGCAACGTGGCGGTGCAGACCATCAAGGGCATCGCGCGCGGCCCGTGGGCCGCCGCCGACCGGACCCACGCCACCTGGTACCAGCCGCTCGAGCGGCAGGCGGACATCGACCGCGCCGTCCACTGGGTGCTCGGCCGGCCCGACGTCTTCCTCAACACCGCGGGCGACCTGGGCCTGCTCCCCAGGGTGCTCGACGCGGCCAGCCGCTTCCGGCGCCGGCCGTCTGACGAGGAGATGACCGCGCTCCACGACGCGACCCGGATGTCGTCGCTGTTCGGATTGCCTACCTGAGTCGGAGGACACCCCCCATGCGCAAGCTCGCCCTCGTCTCCGCCGTGCTGCTGCTGTGCGCGCCGGCCGCCGCGGTGGCCCAGACCACCAAGCTGCGGGTCGCCATCTGCGCCCGGACCATCAGCATGGGGGTCGGATCCCCGTTCGCGGTGGCCACGAAGATGGGCTGGTTCAGGCAGGAGGGCCTCGACATCGAGATCGTGCCCCTGCCCGGCTCCACCGACTGCGTGAAGGCGGTGGGCACCGGCGAGGTGCCGATCGCGCTCCCGAGCGTGGAGCCTCTCGCCAACGGGCGCCCCCAGGGCGTGAAGGCCAAGATCTACTACACCGCTTACCAGACCAACGCGTACGGCATCGCGGTGCCGGCCGACAGCCCGATCCAGAGCCCGGGCGAGCTGCGCGGCAAGTCGATCGGGGTCACCAGCCTCGCCTCGGCCGGCGTGGTGGTGGCCCGGGCCCAGGTGGCGGCGGCGGGGCTCGACCCCGCGCGCGACGTGCAGATCGTGGTGGCGGGCGAGGGCGCCCAGACCGCGGCGATGGTGCGCAACAAGCAGGTGGACGCGCTCAGCCAGTTCGACACGCAGTACGCGATGGTCGAGAACGCCGGCGTGAAGGTCCGGATGCTGCCCACCAGCGACATCGACGCGTATCCCTCCAACGGCTTCCTGGCCCTCGAGGACACGCTGAAGACCATGCACAAGGAGGCCGTCGCGCTCGCCAGGGGCTACGCGATGGGCACGAACTTCGCCATCGCCAACCCGGAGGCCGCGGTGCGCATCCTCTGGGAGGTCTGGCCCTTCACGAAGCCGAC
>DASRHC010000019.1:0-73687 GCA_035650715.1 Candidatus Methylomirabilota bacterium
CATAGCGGCGGCGCATCACCGCCGCGTATTCCCGGCGCGCTGGCTCGGTCACAGGGCCCCCTTTCCGGTGCGTGGTTCGGTAACACCGGTTTTGAGGCAACCCCTTCCGTTTCGGTAACACTTGTTCTGAGGGTGATCGCACGCTTGACCCGCGCCCGGGCCAGCCGCTAACGTGGAGCCACCCGGCTCCCGTGACGTGTCTTCAGTGCGGTCAGGCGAATCCGACCGGGGCGAAGTTCTGCCTCGAGTGCGGCCAGCGCCTGCCCGCGGCCTGCAGCGCCTGCGGGCACCCCCTGCCCACGGCGGCGAAATTCTGCCCCGAGTGTGGCGCGGCCGCCGGCGGCTCTGCTACCGTCGCGGTGCCCTCCACTCCGGCCGCCCCGGCTTCGCCCGCCGAGTCGCCGACGGCGCTGGCCTACACGCCCCGGCACCTCGCGGAGAAGATCCTCGCCACCCGCTCCGCGATCGAGGGCGAGCGCAAGTCGGTCACCGTGCTCTTCTGCGACGTGGTGCGCTCGACCGCGCTGGCCGAGCGGCTCGGCCCCGAAGGCATGCACGCGCTGCTGGGTCGCTTCTTCGAGCTCGCCCTCGCGCACGTGCACCGCTACGAGGGCACCGTGAACCAGTTCCTGGGCGACGGCTTCATGGCCCTGTTCGGCGCGCCCCTGGCGCATGAGGACCATGCGCGCCGGGCCGCGCTGGCGGCGCTCGACCTGCGCGCGGCGCTCACCGAGCGCCCCATCGAGGTCGGCGGGAGGGCCGTCTCGCTGGACGTCCGGCTGGGCCTGCACACGGGGTTCGTGGTGGTCGGGGCGATCGGCGACAACCTCCGCATGGACTACACCGCGGTCGGCGACACCACGCATCTGGCCGCGCGCCTGCAGCAGCGGGCCGCACCCGGCGAGATCCTCCTCACCGAGGCCACCGCCCGGCTCGTGCGCGGCTACGTGACCCTGGAGACTCGCGGGCCCACCGAGATCCGCGGCCTCTCTACGCCGGTCACGCTCCACGCACTGATCGGCGCGGCCGAGCGTGGCTCGCCGCTCGCGCCGGACGAGCGCCCGCTCAGCCACTTCGTGGGGCGCGACCGCGAGCTGCGCACGCTGCGTGATCTGCTCACGGAGGTCGAGGCCGGCCGCGGCCAGGTGGTGGGCGTCGTGGGCGAGCCCGGCGTGGGCAAGTCGCGCCTGCTGCTGGAGCTGCAGCGCGCCCTGGCGGGACGGCCCGGGATCTACGTCGAGGGCCGCTGCGTCTCCTTCGGCAGCGCCATCCCCTACGTTCCGGTGATCGAATTGGTGCGAGGCCTCTGTCGCATGGGCGGGCTCGAGCGCCCCTCGCGCGAGGCCACGATGGCCGCGCTCGACGAGCTCGGGGTGGACCGTGCCGCGGCGCCGTTCCTCCTGCACCTGCTCGGACAGGCCGGACCCGAGGGCCCGGGCGCCGGGCTGGGTCCGGAGGTCATCAAGGCGCGCACCTTCGAGGCGGTCCGCGCCCTCCTGCTGCGCGCGAGCCGCCGCCGGCCCCTCGTCCTCGCCATCGAGGACCTCCACTGGATCGACCGGACCTCCGAAGAGTGTCTGACCGGCGTGATGGACACCCTCGGCGGAATGTCGATCCTGCTCCTCGTCACGTACCGGCCCGGCTACCGGCCGCCATGGATGGATCGCTCCTATGCCACCCAGCTGTCGCTCGCGCGCCTCGCCCCCGCCGACAGCCTGACCGTGGTTCGCTCCGTGCTCCCGGAGGCGGGCCTCGGCGACCCGCTCGCGCGGACGATCCTGGACAAGGCGGAGGGCAACCCGTTCTTCCTGGAGGAGCTCGCGCGCGCGGTGACCGAGGCCGATGCGGGCCGGCCCGGCCTCGCCATCCCCGACACCGTGCACGGGGTGCTCGCGGCCCGCATCGACCGCCTGCCGGACGTGCCGAAGCGGCTCCTGCAGACCGCCTCGGTGCTCGGTCGGGAGTTCTCCCTGCGGCTGCTGGAAGCGGTCTGGGACGGCCCACCGCCCCGCCCGCACCTTCGCGAGCTGACCCGGCAGGAGTTCCTCCACGAGCGCGCCAACGCGGAGGAGCCGACGTTCATCTTCAAGCACGCCCTTACCCAGGACGTGGCCGAGAGCACCATCCTGGCCGCGCGTCGTCGCGAGGTGCACGCGCGGGCCGCCGCTGCGCTGCTCGCGCTCTACGGCGAGCGCGGTGACGAGCTGGCCCCGATGCTGGCCCACCACTTCTTCCAGGCCGAGGCGTGGACGGAGGCCCGCGCGCACGCCACGCGCGCGGCGGAGCGCGCGCGGGCCGCCTTCGCGAATCGCGAGGCGCTCGAGCGCTACGACCAATCGCTGGTCGCCGCGGAGCGGGCCGGCCTGCCCGACGCGGCACGGGTGCCGCTGCTGCGCGCCCGGGGCCAGGTGCACGGGCTGGTCGGCGCGCTCGATCACGCCACGCGCGACCTGGAGGCCGCGCTGGCCATCACCCGCGCCGCCGGCGACCACGCCGCCTCCGCGGAATTGCTCGGCCTGCTGGGCGAGCTGTGGGGCGGCCACCGCGACTACCGCCGGGGGCTCGATCTCACCCGCGAGGCGGTGCGCACCGCGGAGGCCGCGGCCGATCCGCGGGCCACCGCGGAGGCACTGGTGCGCAGCGGGCTCATGCACCTCAACGTCGCGCAGGTGGCGGAGAGCCAGCGCGAGCTGGAGCGGGCGCTGGGCATCTTCGACGACCTCGGCGACGCGGCGGGCGCGGCCCGTACGCTCGACATCCTGTCCATGACCGACGGCATTACCGCGCGGCTCGACCGCGCGGTCGAGCGCGGCCGGACTGCGCTGCGCCGCTTCCAGGAGCTCGGCGAGCGGTCCGCGCTGCCGTCCGTGATGACCAACATCGGGTTCTTCCTGGCCTTCGCGGGCCGGCGGGCCGAGGCGGAGCCCATGATCCGGGAAGGCATGAAGACCGCGCTCGAGCAGGGAGCCCTGGCCGACCAGGCCTACGCCCACGCAGGTATGGGGTGGCTACACGAGCTGTACGGCGAGCTGGGCGCCGCCTACCGGGCGAGCGAGGCAGCCCTGACGATCGCCCGCAAGATCGACCACCGCGAGTGGACCACGACCGGCCTCAGCATCCTGGGACGGGTGACCCGCCTCTGCGGAGCGCCGGCCCGCGCGCTGCCGCTCCACCAGCAGATGCTCGCCATCGCGCGCGAGCTCGGGACTGCGCTCTGGATCTCCGGCAGCCTGGCCGAGCTGGGCGAGGACCTGATCGCCATCGGGGAGCCCGAGCGCGGCGAGCGGCTCCTGCACGAGGCGATCGACACCGCGGCCGAGGCCACCCAGTTCGTGGTCCCACCCCGCCTGGCGCTCGCGGAGCTGCGGCTCGCTCAGGGACGACCCGCGGAAGCACGAGACGAAGCCCGCCGCGCGGAGGATGCGGCCGGCGGCTACCTGGCTTGGAAGCTCCTCGCCCGTCGTCTGCACGCCGAGGCGCTCCGCGCGCTGGGCGCCGACGCCGACGCCGACGCCCTCCTCCGCGAGGTTCAGGCGACGGCGGAGCGCTCCACCATCGCGCCGGTGGTGTGGCTGTGCGCGCTGGCGCGGGCCGACATCCTCGCCGCGCGAGGGCAGGCCGACGAGGCGCAGGCCCTGCGCGGCCGCGTGCGCGACGAACTGGTGGGAGTCGTCGCGGATCTTCCCGAGGAATTGCGCGCGTCCGCCGCGACGGTGCCGCTGATCCGCCGGGCCGGCGGACTCTAGGACGAAGCCACGAACCACTGGGCCGGCGCGGAGGTCTCCCGTGGCCGGCCGGGCGCTCGGCGGTCAGTCCCAGAGAAACTGACGCGGGTCCACCGCCTGGCCGTGGATCTGGATCTCGTAGTGCAGGTGCGGGCCCGAGGTGCGCCCGGTGTTGCCGGTGAGCGCGATCACGTCGCCCCGCTGGACCTGCTCACCCGGCTTCACCTTGAGCTCCTGCAGATGGCCGTAAAGGGAGCGCAGGTCGCGGCCGTGGTCCAGGATGACTGCGTTGCCGTACTCGCCGTTGGTCCCCGCGAAGACCACCACGCCGGAGGCGGGGGCGCGCACCGGCGTGCCCCGCGGGGCGCTGATGTCGAGACCGCGGTGGAACTCCGACTCTCCGGTCCAGGGCGACGGCCGCATCCCGAAGCGGGAGTTGAGGGCACCACGCACCGGCCAGCGAAGGGGCAGCGCCATCAGCATCGGGCGGGCGCGCTCCACGTAGCGCTCCAGGGCGCGCAGGCTCTGTCCGCTCTCGTTCACCGAGCTCGACAGCAGGGCCAGGGACTGCGGTAGCGCGGGCGGCTCGCTCGCGAAGACCAGCGGCAGCACCGCCATGGCACCGCCCATGCCGCCGCTCTTGCTCGCGCTGCCGGGACTGGGGCCGAACGTGCTCCACACCCGCAGATGCGCGGCCTGCCAGCCGCCGACCTCACGGTTCAGGTCGGCCACGCGCTGCTCGACGGAATCGAGCGTGGCCCGCTGCTCGGCGACCCGGCGCTCCACGCTGGCCGCCTGCAGCTGGGCCCGCTTCAGCGCGAAGTAGTCCCACCACGTGCCGGCGAGCAGGGCCACGAACGAGACCAGGGCCAGGACCACCGATCGGACGAGCCAGCGCGGGCACCGCACGTGGAGCATGCGCGTGCCGCCACCGTGCACGAGCACGAGGGTGAAGCCGCCGCCGGGCTGGCTCACGAGCGCTCGGCCGAGGCCGCGACCGCGTCGCTCGCCCCGTCGACGGTGCCCGGGCGCGGCATCGTGCAGTGGCCCTCGAACATGACGCCTTCCTCGAGCACAACGATCGGCGACTGGAGGTCACCCGTCACGCGCGCCCGGCCCGAGAGCTCCACCCGCTCGCTCGCGTACACGTTGCCGACGAGCTCGCCGTTCACCACGAGGGTGCCGGCGCGGACGATCGCGTTCACCACACCGCGCTCGCCGATGATCAGCGTGTCCGGCGAGGCGATCTCGCCCTGGAACTTGCCGTTCAGCAGCACGGTGCCGGTGAACGTGTACTTGCCCTCGATCTGGGAGCCTTCGTCCACGAAGGCGGTGAGCTTCTTGCGGGTCGAGGCGGCGGATCGGCGACTCCAGGGCCACATGGCGGGGAACTAGCGGATCGAGCCGGGACGCCCCGATGGGCGCCTGCCCGCGTTGCGTCCGAGCATCCCGGCCTCCTGACGATTCTCTGAGGTTTGAACGCTGCCCAGACGAGAGCAATCGCCCTGCCACGGAACTATCGCGGTACAAACTATTGATATACTTGATGCAACGAGACGATACCGCGGCCGAAGCGGGACGTGGGCACGTCCCGACGACGGCCCGTCTGTCAACTGGACGACAGCCGGCTTCTGCCCGTCGGGAACGGTGGAGAACAGCAGGGACTCAGGCGACTGCGGGTACGGACCGGCGGACGAGAGCCGGCTACTGCGGGTCGGGAACGATCAGCGTGGGTAGCTCGCCGGGCGGCAGGAGAAGCCAGCCCGCGCCGTTGGGATTCCGCATGAACACGGTCGCGGGCGCGTCCGACTGCAGAATGTGCCATCCGCTGCCATCCTTCAGCGGGACGACGAACGAAGCCGACTCCCCTGGCCGCTGCAGGATGTACCCGCCGTCCTTGTCGGAGATCAGGTAGATCGGGGCGATCCCGGGGGCGTAGATGACGTAGCCCTCACCCCAGGCGGAAAAATACACGTCGAACGGGAACCCGCCCGGCGGCGTGGCCTTGAAGTGCTGAGCGGTGGCCGGCGGTGTTTCCGGCGCAAAGCCGTCGCCGCCTAGGTCGCCGCCGGCGCAGCCCGCGACGGCTGTCGTCAGCGCGAGCAGCGCCAGCGCCCGCCTCGCCGTCCCCCTCATGCCGGTGCCGCGGCCTCGCTCAGAACCCGAGCCGGCGAGCGGCGTCCGCGTGGGCGTTCCAGATCTGGGCGGGCATGCGCGAACCGAATTGCCGGTAGAACTCGCGCAGCTCGTCCAGCGCCTGCCGCCACTCGTCGCGGTCGACGCGCAGCGCCGCCTCCATGGCCCCCGGGGCCAGCGAGAGCCCGGACTCGTCGAGGCTGCCCGGCGCGGGCACGTACCCGATCGGCGTCTCGACCGCGCGGCCGCCACCCCGGATGCGCTCCACGATCCACTTCAGGATGCGCACGTTCTCCCCGTAGCCCGGCCACAGGAACTTCCCCTGCTCGTCCCGGCGGAACCAGTTCACGCGGAAGATCCGCGGCGGCGTCTTGAGCCGCGACCCGAACGACAGCCAGTGGCCGAAGTAGTCGGCCATGTTGTAACCGCAGAAGGGGATCATCGCCATCGGATCGCGCCGCACCACCCCCACCTTCCCGGTGATGGCGGCCGTCGTCTCGGTGCCCATCGCGGAGCCGAGGAACACGCCGTGGTCCCAGCCGAACGCCTCGAAGACCAGGGGCACCACCCGCGCGCGCCGCGAGCCGAAGACGAAGCCGGAGATCGGCACGCCTTCCGGGTCCTCCCAGTTGGGCGCGATCGAGGGACACTGCTGTGCGGGGACCGTGAACCGCGAGTTGGGATGCGCCGCCGGGCCCGCGCCGGGCGCCCACGGCTTGCCCTGCCAGTCGATCAGACCTGCGGGCGGCTCCGGTCCCATCCCCTCCCACCACGGCTCGTTGGAAGGGGTGAGCGCGACGTTGGTGAAGATGGTGTTGGAGCGGACCATCGCGGCGCCGTTGGGATTGGTCTTGGGGCTGGTGTTCGGGGCCACCCCGAAGAAGCCCCGCTCCGGGTTGACGGCCCGCAGCTGTCCGTTCTTGTCGACATGGATCCAGGCGATGTCGTCGCCCAGCGTCCACACTCGGTAGCCGGGCAGGCTCGAGACCACCATCGCGAGGTTGGTCTTGCCCGAGGCGCTCGGCATCGCCGCGGCCAGGTAGGTGACCTGGCCCTGCGGGTCCTCCAGCCCCAGGATCAGCATGTGCTCGGCCATCCACCCCTCGGTGCGTGCCTGCGCGGACGCGATGCGAAGGGCGTGGCACTTCTTGCCCAGCAGCGCGTTGCCCCCGTAGCCCGAGCCGATGCTCCAGATCAGCCGCTCCTCCGGGAAGTGCATGATGAAGCGCCGGTCCGGAGAGAGATCCCCGAGTGAGTGCAGGCCGCGGACGAAGTCGTCGTCGTTCCGCATGTGCTCGAGCGCGACCGACCCCACCCGCGTCATGATGTGCATGCTCGCCACCACGTACGCGCTGTCGGTCACCATCACGCCGACCCGGCTCATCGCGGAGCCGGCCGGCCCCATCAGGTACGGGATCACCCACATCGGTCGCCCGCGCATGCTGCCCCGGAAGAGACCGGCGAGGCGCTCCTTGGCCTCCGCGGGCGCCATCCAGTTGTTGGTTGGCCCCGCGTCGTCCTTCGTGCGCGCGCAGATGAAGGTCAAATTCTCGGTGCGGGCGACGTCGGAGGGATGGCTCCGGTGGAGGTAGCAGTTGGGATAGGTGCGGGAATTGAGGGCCAGGAGCGTGCCGTCGCGGAGCATGTCGTCGACCAGCCGGTCGTACTCCGCCTTCGAGCCGTCCGCCCACGCGATCTTCGCCGGACTCGTGAGCGCGGCGACCTCATCCACCCATTTCTCGACTTGTCTCCTCCCGCTCATGGATGACGTCCTTTCGGTGAAGCACCTCGCCCACATACGCGGACGGGCCCGCCTGCGCTTGGGCGTGTGCTGGGATTCTCCATTCGGGAGGGCCTCCTGTCAACGAGCGGTTGCGGTCGGTCAGGACGCGTTCAGACGGCCGTTGCGGCGCGCGAGCGCGTCGCGGACCATCAGGGTCAGGTCGCGGCGCGGGAAGGGCTTGATCAGGTAGCCGAACGCGCCGCGCCGGAGCGCCTCGTTGAGCGTCGCGAGCGAGGCGAAGGCGGTGATCACCACCACCTCGATGCGCTCATCGAACGCCTTGATGGCCTGGAGCGCGTCGAGACCGCTCATGCTCGGGAGCAGCTTCACGTCGAGGAGCACCAGGTCCGGCCGGAACCGCGGCAACTGCTCGAGCGCCGCCTCGCCGCTCCCCACGCTGTCGACCGCGAAGTCCGATCCGAGCAGCGCGCGCAGGCTCATGCGCACACCTTCCTCGTCGTCGACCAGCAGGACGCGCGGCTTCCGGTCTTCGGCGGGCTCGGTCATGAGGAAAGTTGTGCGCGGGGCGTTCAACGTCTGGAGGGTGCAACGCAAGTGCCACCGCGAGAGGGCCTTGAAGGCCGGGGACCTCGCGCCCGTGTCCGCCCTCTGACGCGCAACCGACGGCAGAGGGCGGACAAAAAGTGGCGCCTGCTTCACGACGGGGAGCCGATCGCCGGCGAGCGCTCCGCGCCCGACTGCGCTAGCGCGGCATGCCCCCCGGCCGCAGGCGCTGCGCGATCTCGTTGACGAGGTGGTTGAGGCGCTCCGCGGCGTCCTCCCGCTCCTTCTGGTGCCGCTCGTTCTCGCTCCGCAGCTCCGCGATGCTCTGGCGCAGATGCTCGGCCTGGCGCTCGGCGGTCTCCAGGCGATTGCGCAGCTGCTCGTTCTCGTAGGTCACCCCGCGCAGCCGCTCGTTCTCACGCTCCGAGGCCTCCACCCGCTCCCGCAGGCGGTCGTGCTCGTGCAGCAGCTCGAGCAGCGAGGCCAGCTGGGTCTGTCCGGCCTCGAGCCAGCGCCGCACGTCGTCACCATCACGCACCTGCTTGGACTCGACGCTCATCATCCGATCCTCTCCTTTCGTACGATTGAGTGGAGTGTAGTGCACCTCGGAGGACGGCGCGTGGCCAACCGCCACCACCGCGTCTCCCGCCCGCCCGGCTGCGAGTGGACGACGGCGGTCGCCCCGCCGCCGCTCCGGCTCGCGCGACGTCGGCCGGAGTCTCCGGTCCTGGCGTCGGCGGTCCAGCATCACCTCGACCTCTCCAGGGTCCTCCTCGAAGAGCCGCCGCATCCGCTCGACCAGGGTCGGCCGGTCGGCGCGGACGAAGACCCGGAGCGGGCCGCGGACAGGGCTATTCCAGAGCCACAGGGAGGTTCGCCTGAATCGTCCGGCGAGCAACATCTCACCTCGCTCCGATGTCGGGCGCGGGCGTCGGATCCTCTCCCCGGCCGAGGAGACGGAGCCGGTGAGTCCAGCACAGATTGTGCACTTCGCGATCGTCCCCCGGAATGTCGATGGTGACCAGAAGGGAGGGCTTGCCTTCCTGGCGACACCGCGGGCAGATGACTTTCAAGGCGCCCGATACCGGCAAACTCGGTGCCATGCCCCGCGAATCGCGCGAGCCCGCCCGCCCGAAATTTGCGACCGGCAGCAGGCCGGCCGCGCCTCACGCGAAGCAATCGACTACATCAGCGGCGAGGCGCATTTACGCCACCGCCTCGATGACGCGGCGTGAGCGTGAGCGTTGCGCGGTCGCGAGGAGGCGCGCGGGGGCGCCACGCGGTGCGCGCCATTGCATGGGAAGCCTCGCGCCGTCAGTGGCCTTTCGGCGACCCTGAGTAGGTAACCGCCTACCCATCGCCCCCGCGTCGAATCTTTTACCGGGTGCGCCCCGTCGCCGCGTGAAGCGCGCTACGCGCTCGTGCGCGCGTCCGGCCCTATCCGACGGAAGACCGTTCACGAGGGCGCGTCCCGGAAGGGCCACCCGGGCACGATGGCGGTGAAGCGGCCAGCCGCGCCGCCCGCCACCAGGAGCTTCAGGCTCTCTGGCGCCTGGAACTTGGGCACGAGCACGTCGCTCCGTGCGCCGTCCGGAAATCCGGCGAGCACCTCATCCGGGAGGCCCTCGCCGCCGTCCCGGCCCGGCACCAGCTCCCTCACCGGTCGGCGCAGCCGCTCCAGAGGAACTCCCGCACCCGGGTCTTGGACCAGCCGTCCTCGGCCAGGGTCGTCACGTGCTCGGGCGAGAACACCGCGGATCGGGCCGTTCACGTCACGAGCGGCGCGACCGCATCGGTCGCGCCGGAGACGCGGAGCAGGCAGAAGCGCTCGTCGCACATCGCCTCGACCGCGGCGACCACCACCGGGAGATACTCGGGGCGGTAACCCGCCATCACCGCGTTGATGGCGATCTTCTGCACGGTGGCGCGGCCGAAGCGTGGCGGCATCAGGGCGACCACCTCGTCGACCGGGCGACCGACCGCCTCGATGGCGGTGGCCGCGCGGGCGGCGGTCGGGGGCACCCCGGGCAGCCCGTCGGTCACCCCGCGGGCGAACAGGGCCTCGATCGGATCGGCGTCGAGGCCCGCCATGCCCGGGTACCGGCGGGTCTAGCGAGGACGGGAGAACGGCGAGCGGTACTCGAGCCGCTCGCGGACCTTCTTCAGCAGGCGATCGACCGTGAAGGGCTTGGCCACGAACGCATCGACCGGGATCAGCACCCCCGCCTCGCTGATGACCTCGGCGGCCCGACCCGACATGAAGATGGTCTTGATGTCCGGGCGGCGGGCGGTGAGCGCGTCACCGAGCTGCTTGCCGTTCATCCCCGGCATCACGACGTCGGTGAGGAGCACGTGAATGGTGCCCTGGTGCTCGTCCGCCACCCGGAGCGCGCTCTCCCCGTCCTCTGCCTCGAGGACGCGGTACCCGGCTCCGACCAGGATGTCGCGGGCCAGGTTTCGCACCTGGACCTCGTCGTCCACCACCAGGATGGTTTCCATTCCGGGCCTTATTCTACCCTCCCGCCCCCGGCTTTCGCTCACGCGCCTGTTCAACCCCGGGGGCACATCGTCCGGTTCCTTGACAGGGCCGAGACGCCGGTCCTAGAGTCGTCCACCATGAGAAAGTGGATCGGCACCTTCGGGCTGGTGTGGCTGCTCTGGTCGGATCTGTCCGTCATCAGCAAGGACAACCCGCTCGACACCATCGTGCTCCGGTGGCTCGCCCGCGTGCCTCGACTGCAGATCGATCGCATCCTGGCCGGCCGGTACACGACCGCCGAGGAGTGCCGGGCGGCGCTCGAGCGGCACATGGTGACACTGAAGGCGATCAACGACAGCTGGTCCACGGAGGACTTCAGCCGCGAGGCCGACACCGGCACCATCCACTACACCAGGCGCGGCCTCGTCTACGTGGAGGCCGCCCTGAGCTGCGCCGAGCAGCCCTAGCGAGCCCGAGGGTCCGGCGGCGCGGGTGTCGCCGCAGGCGCATCCGTCCGGACCGGCGGGCGGGTGTCCCGGGATCCACCCTCTAGGAGATCCATGAGCCAGGGCACCGTCACCACCACGACGATGGCCAGCACGATCAAGACCAGCGTCGCCCGGAACCACCCGCTGACGAAGATGCTCGGCGGGCCTTCGTAGATCTCGGCTTCCCCCCGCAGCACCGCCAGCTCCGCGCGCAGCTGCTCCTGCTCGGCCTCGAGGGTCTCGAGCCGCGAACGCAGCTGGCGGACCGCTCCCGCCAGATCGCGGGGCGAGGGCGTGCGGGTGGCGCGGCGCGCCTCCGCGGGCACCGCCTCCACCGCGGCCGCCATCCGGCGCCGACGGGAACGCGGGGCGGGCGCGACCTCGGAGCCGTTGGCGCCACTCAGGCTGAGCTGGCGGCTCGTGGAAGGGACCGCGATCTCCGCGCCCGGGGTGGCCTCACCGACTTCCGGAGTGCGGCGAACCGGCGGGCCCCCGCCCTGCTGCGCCACCGCCTCGACCGGCCGGGCCATCGCGTACACATCCTCGCGGGAGAGGCGCTGGATGCGCGCCAGCAGCCCCTTCACCGCGCGCTCCGAGACGCGGTCCGCCAGCACGAGGCGCCCGCGCTCCTCCGCGTCCTCCACGTACGCGACCCAGTCCTTCAGGCTCCGGGTGCCGTGCCAGGACACGGTGAGCCCGCTCGTCTGCATCCGCTTCCGGCCCTCGATCTTCGCGAGCGGCTTGCGGGTCACCTCCATCGATCCTGTCCTGTCCTTTCCCTTCTCCTTCGCCGCCCTCCCACCGCGGCGCCGCGCCAAGAGTACCCGGGCCCCTCGGGCATGACAAGGCCCTTCGCGCCGACGTCGAAGTAGTTTTTACACGAGTGTCATGTAAAACCTACACGACCTGACACTTTCGGCCCCTTCGGGAGCGGCATCACCCCCGCCTATTGGGGGAGAACGGTCCCCGGCAACCATTCCGCGTCGCCGCACCCGCTCGGTTCAGTGGCACATCCGTTGCGTCCCGCGGTGCCCCGAAAGGAGAGGCGCATGCGGCTGACATCGCTGATGGGCTTCCTCGCCGACGACCTCGCGGTCGACCTGGGCACGGCCAACACGCTGGTGTACGTGCGCGGCCAGGGCATCGTCCTGAACGAGCCCTCGATCGTGGCGATGAAGGACGGCGCGGTGCTGGCCGCCGGGCACGAAGCCAAGGCGATGCTCGGCCGGGCGCCCGGCTCCATCTCGGTGGTGCGGCCGCTCCGGCACGGCGTGATCGCGGACTTCGACAGCACCGAGAAGATGCTCCAGTACTTCATCGGCAAGACGCGTCAGCGCCGAACCATCGTTCATCCGCGCGTGGTGGTCACGGTGCCCTCCGGCATCACCCAGGTCGAGAAGCGCGCGGTGAGCCAGTCCGCGCGCCAGGCGGGTGCCCGCGAGGCCTTCCTGATCGAGGAGCCCATCGCGGCCGCGCTCGGCGCCGGACTGCCGGTGGCCGAGCCGGGCGCCAACATGATCGTCGACATCGGCGGCGGCACCACCGAGGTCGCGGTGATGTCGCTGTCCGGCATCGTCTACTGCAAGTCGGTGCGCATCGCGGGCGACGAGATGAACGCGGCGGTGATCCAGCACATCCGCAAGAGCTACAGCCTGCTGGTCGGCGAGCGCCAGGCCGAGGACATCAAGCTCACGCTCGGCTCCGCGTACCCCATCCCGGGCGAGCACCTCACGATGGAGGTCAAGGGGCGTGACCTGATCGTGGGCATTCCCAAGACCATCGTCGTCACCAGCGAGGAGATCCGCGAGGCGCTCCGCGAGCCGATCATGGCGATCGTGAGCGCGGTCCATACCTGCCTCGAGCAGATCCCGCCCGAATTGGCCGCCGACATCGTCGACAAGGGCATCGTGGTCTCGGGCGGCGGCGCGTGCCTGCGCGGCCTCGGGCTCTTGCTGCACGACCAGACCGGCCTGCCGATCCAGATCAGCGACGACCCCCTCACCTGCGTGGTGCGGGGCGCCGGCGCGCTGCTGGACGACGTCAGGCTCCTCTCCCGCGTCGCCCTCCCCTCGTAGCGTCAGGGGCCGGGCAAGTCTCCAGCCCCCGGTACCGCGCCCGCCCAACCCGGGCCGGGGCGACGGTATAATGTCGGCCGTCGCCGGCCCGACGCCGGCGCTCCGATCCCTCGCGACCCACTGGAGGCCCGCATGAAGGGCGTGACCCTGCCGACCGAGACGGTCTTCGTGATGGAGAACTCGCCGATCAAGTTCGGGCTCGGCGCCATGGACGAGATCGGCTTCGACGCGGCCCGGCTCGGCATGAAGAAGGCGCTCATCCTCACCGACCGCAACGTGGCCGAGCTGGGGATGCCGGAGCGCGTGCGGGCCCTCCTCGAGGAGCAGGGCGTGAAGGCCGACGTGTGGGACGGCGTGGAGGTCGAGCCGACCGATCGCTCCATGGAGGAGGCGGGCGAGTACGCGCGGAGCAAGGAGTTCGACGGCCTCATCGCGGTCGGTGGAGGCAGCACCATCGATACCTGCAAGGCGGCCAACCTGCTCACCTGCTATCCGGCCCCGCTGCTCGACTACATCAACAAGCCGGTGGGCAAGGGCGTCCCCGTGCCCGGCCCCGTGCGGCCCCTGATCGCGGTGCCCACCACCTCGGGCACCGGCAGCGAGACCACCGCGGTGGCGGTCACCCACGTGATCGACCAGAACGTGAAGGCGGGCGTGTCGCACCGGCTGCTGCGCCCCGCGCTCGGCATCGTCGACCCGCTCAACACGCTGAGCGCCCCGCCCGAGGTGACGGCGGCGGCGGGCGCCGACATCCTCACCCACGCCATCGAGTCCTACACCACGCGGCCCTACAACGCCCGCGCCAAGCACCATCCTCCGGACCGGCCGGCGTACGTCGGCGCCAACCCGGCCAGCGACATCTGGTGCGAGAAGGCGATGGAGTACGCCGCTCGATACCTGCGGCGCGCGGTGCTGAACGGCCTCGACGTGGAGGCGCGCCTGCACCTCTCGCTGGCCGCCAACTACGCGGGCATCGGCTTCGGCAACGCGGGGGTCCACATCCCGCACGCGGTGGCCTATCCGATCGCGGGACTGGTGCGCGACTACGTCCCGAGCGGGTACCGCACCCGGCACCCCCTGGTGCCGCACGGCGTGTCGGTCATCCTCACCGCCCCCGCCGCGTTCCGTTTCACCTACGCGACCTCGCCGGAGCGGCACCTGCGGGCCGCGCAGCTGCTCGGGGTGCCGGTGGACGAGCTCAGCGAGGCGGAGCGACGCGAGGCCTTGCCGCGGGCGCTGCTGTCCATCATGCGCGACATCGGCATCCCGAACGGTCTCACCGCGATCGGCTACTCCGAGCGTGACATCCCCGCGCTGATCGACGGCACGCTCCAGCAGCCGCGGCTGCTGGCGGGGGCGCCCCGGCCGGTGGGACGTCCCGAGCTGGAGCTGATCCTGCGGGACGCGATGCAGTACTGGGGCTAGTCGGCCGCCCCTAGAGCTGCCCGGAGTCGCCCCAGTCGGCCAGCAGCGCGCGGTAGGCCGGATCCTCGTAGCGGTCGAGCCGGAACGCGGGCGCGTAGGGCGGGAGCGGACGCTCGGCGATGTGGTCGGCGAGCAGGTCCGCGGCGCCGTTGGAAGACATCATCCCGTAGCCCGAGAGGGCGCCCAGGATGTACGCGCCCTCGACCGGGAGCGGGCCCGACAGGAGCCGGTTCTCCTCGGTCTTGGTGTAGTAGCCGCCGTCGACGAAGTACTTGGGCAGGCGCGGCACGTACACCGACAGCCCGGGGATCAGCCGCGTGAACCCGCGGATCACGATCTCGGCGTAGGCGGGGTCGAACTCCACCGGGAAGCGCGGCTCCATCGGCTCCACGTCGTAGGTCCACACGCCGAGCATGATCGGGCTGTCGCCGCCGCCCTCGGGCCGGCCGTGCACGCCCGCTGGCATCTCGCCGAGGAGATGGCGGTGCGACTCGGACTGCGACAGCTCCTCGCGCTCGTCCTCGTCCCAGGGCAGGCGCACCGGGTCGGTCCAGATCATCATCGGCGCGTCGCGCGGCACCACGCGGAGGGTGTCGTGGAACGCGACCTTGGCGTGCCGCTCGCAGAACACCGGCAGCTCGACGCCGAGCAGCCGCCCCACCGCCTTCGCGTGCGGCCCCGCCGCGTTCACGAAGCGCCCCGTCCCGATCGTGCGGGTGCCGCCCGCGCCGCTCACCCGGACCCCGCTCACCCGTCCGCCCGCCGTGTCCACCGCCTCGACCCGGCCCTCGACCAGGCGCACGCCCGCCTCGCGCGCGCGCTCGAGCAGGTACATCCCGAGCTGCTGGCCGCTGAACCAGCCGCAACGGCGCGCGTGCAGCAGCGCCACGGTGTCCGGCGCCAGATACGGGAAGTGGCGCCGGATGAGTGCGGGGTCGGTGATCACGTCGGTCCCGGTCGGCTGGCCCTCCCAGCCGGTCGCGGGCGAGGGTCGGTAGTCGCTGGCGGCGGAGTCGTGCCGCCGCAGCGGCCCCACCCCTCGCTTCTCCGCGTCCTCCCCCGCGCGCAGGTAGCCGGCGATCTGCTCGGGCTGGGCGGTGGCGAAGAGATAGCCCCGGCGGTTCATCAGGAACGCGTTGTCGCTCTCCCGGGCGAGGTCCTCCAGCAGGTCGATGCTGCGATTCATGAGGGCGGCCATCGCGTCGCCCGGCCCCGGCCACCAGTTGCGATAGGACTCCGCCGACTTGTCGCTGGTGAGGGTGAGCGGCGGGCGCTCGTCGACCAGGACCACGGACCGGATGCCCCGCCGGACGGCGAGATGATAGGACGCGGCCACCCCCGCGATGCCCGCGCCGCAGATCACCACCTCGGCCGTGCGATCGCTCATCGCGAACGACTCTACACGCTTCGGGCGGGCAAGAAAACCGGCCGCCGCCAAATGGACAGTGTCACGCTCCCGACAGGGCCGTGACGGTTCGCGGGCCCGGACCGCGCCCTAAGTATCCGCCAACGCGTGCCCGCGTGCAGGCACGTGCGTTGCTGACAAGCGCGCGCATGACGACACGCCCGGCCGACCGCCGCCGTCACCCTCGCTCGGACGTCTCCTGGCTCGTCGTGGTGGAGGCCGGCCAGCGCCGGTTCCTGCTCCAGACGGTGGACATCTCGGCCCGCGGCGCGAAGGTCCGGCCGCGCGAGCGTCTCGACATCGGCACGCCCGCCCAGCTGCGCTTCCGGCCCCCCGACGGCGCGCCCTTCAACGTGCCCGCTCTGGTGTGGCGCACGGACGCCGACGGCCTCGCGTTCCTCTTCATGGGGGACATCCAGGATCGTCTGCGCCGAGCCGGCCGCCTCCTGGCCAGCTAGCGCTCGCCGGCTCGCGGCCGGCTACTTCCGGAACCAGTCCCAGACCCGGTCCCACCAGCGCCCGATCTGCTCGGGCAATCCGCCGTGCTCCTCGCACGGCGGTGGCTCCGTCCCGGCCAGGAATACCTCGCTCACCACCACCGGGCAGAACGCGCCCGCGCGACGGCCGTTGGTGGCGTCGATCTTCGCGTGGGTGATGCCCGGCGGCTCCGGGAACACCTGGCCCGGATACACGTCGAGCGCGTGGCGCATGAATTCCGACCAGATCGGCAGCGCGCCTTCCGCGCCCGAGAGCCCGGCGGGCGTGCCGTCGTCGTAGCCCACCCAGACCAGCGTGAGCAGGTTGGACGAGTAGCCCACGAACCACGCGTCGCGGCCGTCGTTGGTGGTGCCGGTCTTGCCCGCCACCGCGCCGGGGACCCCCATGGTCCGCGCCGCGGCGCCGGTGCCCGAGTTGATCACGCCCTCCAGCAGCGAGGTGACCAGATAGGCCTCGGGCGCGCCGATCACCTGGGGGGCCTCGCGGCGCGCGCTCCAGAGCGCGCGGCCCGCGTCGTCGGTGACAGTATCGACCGCGCCCCCACTCGGCGCGCGGCCACCGTCGGCCAGCGGCAGGTACGCGCGCGCCAGGTCGAGCGGGGTGGTCTCGAACACCCCGAGCGCCAGCGCCGGCACCGGCTTCAGATCGCCCGAGACCCCCAGGGCGCGGGCGGTGGCCACCACCCGGTCGAGCCCGACCGCCCGGGCCAGCCGCACGGTGGCGGTGTTGAGCGAGCCCTCCAGCGCGCGGCGCAGCGTGACCGGCCCCAGGTAGCGGTCGTCGTAGTTCTTCGGGCTCCACGGCTTGCCATCCACCACCACCGTGATCGGCGCGTCCTCCAGCATGGAGGCCGCCGTGAACGTGGGCCCGTCCGGGCGCGGGGTCAGCGCCGCGAGATAGATGAAGGGCTTGAAGGCGGACCCGGGCTGGCGGCGCGCGAGCACGGCGCGGTTGAACTGGCTCAGCCGATAGTCGCGGCCGCCCACGAGCGCCCGCACCTGACCGGTCTGGGTGTCCAGCACGATGAGCGCGGCCTGCAGACGCTCCTCGGCCCCGGCCCGGCGCAGCCGCGGGCGTGTCGTCTCGAGGCGGTCGATGCCCTTGACCACCGCGGCCTCCGCGATGCGCTGCAGCACCGGATCGAGCGTGGTGTAGACCCGGAGCCCGTGCTGATCCGCGAGGTCCAGGTCGCTGTTTCGCTCGAGCTCGGCCCGGACGTAGTCCACGAAGTAGGGGGCCACGAGACCGCTGCCGGGAGCGGTCCGGGCCTTCACCGGCTCGCGCTTGGCCCGGCGGTAGTCGGCCTCCGAGATCTTCCCCAGGTCGCGCAAGCGCCCGAGCACCACGTCCCGGCGATCACGCGCGCGATCGGGGTTCGAGGCCGGCGAATAGCTGTTGGGCGCGCGGATCATGCCGGCCAGCAGCGCCGCCTCCGACAGGGTCAGCTGGTGCACCTCCTTGCCGAAATAGGCGCGCGCGGCGGCCCCGATGCCGCGCACCGCGGAGCCGCCCGATTGACCGAGGTAGATCTCGTTGAGGTACGCCTCGAGGATCTGGTCCTTGGAGTAGCGCCACTCGAGCGCGGTGGACAGCAGGGCCTCGTTGAGCTTGCGGGAGTAGGTGCGCTCGGGTGTGAGGAGCCGGCTCTTCACGAGCTGCTGGGTGATGGTGCTCCCGCCCTCCACCACCCGGCCACGCCGCACGTTCGTCCAGAGCGCGCGGAGCATCCCGCGCGGATCAAGGCCCCCGTGCTCGTAGAAGCGCTCGTCCTCGGTGGCCAGGATGGCGGTGCGCACCACCGAGGGAACGTCGGCGAGCCGCACGGGGCGGATGTTCTCGCCCATGCCGGCTCCGGCGCTGGCCAGGAGCTCGGGAGGCAGGGCCACGCTCTGCACCTCGGCCCCGTTCTGGCGCAGGCGCGTGATCCGGCCCCCGGAGACGCTCAGCGTGATCCGTCCCGCCCCGCCGGCGCCGCTGCCCACGTTGATGTCCCACGTGGTGTCACTGCGCGAGAAGTGGCCCGGCCCCGCCGAGCCACGCCCCTCGCGGTACCCGAGGCGGCCGAGGATGCCGGCCAGATCGAGCGTGGTGACGGAGACGCCCGGCCGCAGCACCGGCGGGGCCGCATAGAGGAGCGTGGAGCGGCGGGCTTCCACCCGCTCGAACTTGGAGAGCGCCCGCAGGGCGTAGATCGCGAGGCCGCCGCCGACCACGACCATCACCGCCAGCAGTGCGGCGGCGAAGACGGTCAAGCGACGCAGCACCCGGAAGCCGACCATCAGCCGCCTCGGGAGCCGCGGCCGCCGAACCCGCCGTCCGGATCAGGTGGAGGTGGGTTCAGAATCCGGCGCCCCTCCGGAGGGTGACCATCACCATCCGAGCCACGTCCCGGGAGTCGGCCAGCTCGATCACCACGAAGTCACCGATCTGGACGTCCCCCAGCGAGATGGTGCTGTCCCGGAACGCGTCCTTGAAGTCGCGCAGGGCGGGGTTGCGCTGGGAGCTCAGCACCACCGCTTCCCGCGGCACCTGCACTCGCAGCGCCCGGCGCTCCCCGCCCGCGCCGAACTCGTCCACGATCAGGGTCCGCGCCTGCGGATCCACCGCCAGCACGGTGCCCGCGTGCCGCTCCCCCGCGCGCGCCGCCTCCGGCCAGGCCGCCACGAGCATCGCGATCGCGACGAGCGCGATCACGACGCCCGCGGCCTGCCGTCCGCCCCTCACGAGCGCGGGGAACCGGGCGCGGAGAACTCCGCCGCCTTCATCCTCCGGACCAGCTCGGCGTACGAGGAGGTCTGGATGATCTTGTCGAACTGCGTCCGATAGTTGTTGATCAAGCTCCCGCCCTCGACCGCCACATCGTACACGAGCCATCGGTCGCCTCGCTGCTGCATCCGGTAGTCTACCGGGATCTCGGTGCCCTGCCTGGTCACGAAGCGGGTCCGTACCGTCGCCAGCCCGCCGTCCACCGATTCTCCCGCATAGGCGATCCGCTCGCCACTGTACCGTTCGATCTTGGAGATGTACGCGCGCTCGATCAGGTCCGTGAACAGTCCGGTGAACTCCTGCCGGTCATTCTCCGAAAGGCCCTGCCAGTGCCGGCCGAGGGCCCGCTTGGCCGTCTCGCCGAAATCGAAAACGCCCTGCGCTTCCTGGCGAATGGCGGACCGGCGCTCGGCCGCCCGCGATTCGCCCTTGAGCGCCGGATCCGCGAGGATCTTGATGATCTGGTCCACCGACGCCTTGAGCTGCTCGGTGGGTGCTCCGGCGTCCGCGGACGCCGGAGCCCAGAGGATCTGCGCGCAGGCCAGCACTGCCACCGCCGCCAGCCCGGTCCGCGCCAGGCCGGTCACGATCAGGCCGCCCGCGAGAGCACGTTCGGATCCACCGTGATCTTGTCGTGCACCGCGAAGTCCGAGCGGCTGCGCGCGATCTCCTTGGACGCCACCTCCAGCGCCGCGGTCCGCAGCTCGCTCCTCGGCACCGCGCCCGAGATCTCCACGATGAGCGGCGAGCCCTTCCACAGCGGCACGTGGGCGGTCGGCGTGAGCGGCAGCCCGGACAGGGCGGAATCCATCAGCAGCGCGTCGGAGACACGTGCCTGGGCGGCCACCGCCTCCTCGTCACGCTTCCGCTTGAGATCGTAGAGCTTCACCGCGACCCCGAGCAGCACGACCAGGATCAGCATCGCAGCGACGACGATGATTTCCATGGTAGTCACCTCCTGCCGGGGAGGGCTGCATCGCACATGCCAGGGCGCATGCCCTCGACGTCACCCGCAAGTGACCATCGGGCAAGCCCTCTCCCCGCCTGCCGGACGCGTGCCGCCGGCACCGGGAGGAAATTCCACTGCCAGGTGTAAAAACGCCAGGAGGCCGCCGAGCCGGAGGACACCCGTCAGCGAGCGCCCGGTGAGACCGGCTCCCAGCTCCACTCGTCGGCGAGCACCGCCCGCGCCACGTCGCCCAGGCGGCGCCGCGAATCCATCGCCTGCTTGCGCAGCCAGCGGAACGCTTCGGCCTCGGTCCACTGCCGGTCGTTCATCAGCTTGCCCTTCGCCTGATCCACCAGGGGCCGCTCCGCGCGCGCCTGCTGCATGCGCCGGAGGTCCCGGAAGCGGGCCAGCGCCAGGTCCAGCGTCGGCGCGACCTCCGCCGCGCGCAGCGGCTTCAGCATGAAGCCCATGACGCCCGCGCGATTGGCCTGCTTCACGACCGCGCTCGCGGTGTCTCGCGTGAAGAGGACCGCGGGACAGTCACACGCGGCGGTGATGCGCGGAATGAGCGCGGGCTCGCGCCGCCCGGAGAGGCTCGGACCGATGACCAGCACGTCGGGCCGGGTCTGCTGCATGAGCGCCACCGCGTCGAGGCGCAACGGTGCCTCGAGCGCGATGGCGCCCCCCGCGTCCTCGACCGCGGCGCGCAGGGAAACCCGCGAGGCGGGATCGCCGTCGAGCACCGCCACCCGCCAGCGTGGCGAGCTGCTCTTCCACATCGACCCGATGATTCGCATGGGCGCCTCCTGCCGCCTCGCGTCCCGCATGCCGCGTGCCAATCACGGCTCGGACGCCGACGACGCGCCGATGCGCCGTGGGAAGACCGGCGTGGCCAGGGAGACCGGGAAGAATTTCCTCCGCCCGCCGAGTATTTTCTCCATGGGTATTCGCTTGCCCACTGCGCTTTGCTCCGCCTCGAAGCGGCGACTCGATCGCCCGCTCCCGATGGCACATCGCTTGCCTGCATCCGCGCTCATGCTGAGATTGAAAGGCGAGGCGGACGACACACCGCAGGACGAGGCCGTGCACGAAGGTCTCGATGAAGGGGATCAGATCACTTCGCGGGACGCGTTCGGGGACGAGACCGCGGATCCCGCGCCCGACGATCGGGGGTCGCCGCTACCGCTCCGGGGCCTCGCGGTGGCCGGGGCCAGCTTCCTGCCGACCTTCCTCCTGATCTTCTTCGGTGTGCCCTATCTGCTCGGGCCGGATTCGCCGATCAACTCGGCCATCGCGACCGTCCGGGCGGCGTCCGAGTCGCGCGCCGCGACTCCGGCGCCCAAGCCATCGGTGAGCCGCCCGGACACCGCTCGCAGCGGCAATCCCGGGTGGCCGGCCATCGAGCCGCTGGTGACGCCGACACCGGGGCCCGACGCCTCCTCGAAGACCCCGGACACGAAGACCCAGGACGCGACGCCACCCGCGGCGTCGCCGGCCGCGCCTCCTCCTCCGGCGCGCTCCACCCGGGTGGAGGCTCCGGCGCCGCCGGAGCCGCGCGAGCCGGAGGCGGTGCAGCAGCCGACCCCGTCGCTGCCGCCGGCGCGCCGGCAGGCCCCGGAGCCCCGACCCACCCGGGAGGGTCGCCGGGGTAGCGACTCGCGCGAGGAGCCGCGGGTGGTCGAGGCCAAGCCCGCCAGCCGCGACACCGGCGACTGGACGCCGGCCGCCGCCTTCACGGACCGCGCGGCAGCCGGTCGCCTGGCGGCCAGCATCGAGAAGCAAGGCTATCCCGTCGAGATCCGACAGGATGGCTCGTCGTCCCGGCCCTGGGTGGTGTGGATCGGCGCCCAGCCCAGCGGCGGCTCCCGCCGCCGCTGAGCCGACGTCTCGCGTCTAGGCGCGCTTCGGGTCGCGGTCCAGCTGCATCTCCCGCCAGCGGCGCGCCTTGTTGTGGAGCGTCTTCGGGGTCGTCCCGAGGATCTCGGCGGCCCGCGTCTTGTTGTTGTTGACCGAGGCCAGCGTGCGCAGGATGAGCTCGCGCTCGCCCTCGTCGAGCGTCGTGCCGAGGGGCAGCACGACCACGTTGGCGCGCTCCGGCGGCGCCGCGCCCAGCGGCGAGAGCGGCAGGCACTCTGGCGTGATGAGCCCGTTCTCGCAGGACACCACCGCCCGCTCGATCACGTTGCGCAGCTCGCGCACGTTGCCGGGCCACGAGTGGTCGGCCAGGAGCTTGAGGGCGGCGCTGTCCACCCCGCGCACCTGGCGGCTGTACTTGTCGTTGAACTCGGCGATGAACGCGTCGGTGAGCAGCGGGATGTCCTCCGGCCGGCGGCGCAGCGGCGGCAGCGGGATCGTCAGCACGTTCACCCGGTAGTAGAGGTCCTCCCGGAACGCGCCTTCCTGCACCGCCTTCACCACGTCCTTGTTCGTCGCCGCCACCACCCGCACGTCGACCGCGATCTCGTCGTGGCCGCCCACGCGCCGGACCTGGCTGTCCTGGAGCACCCGCAGGTACTTCGCCTGCAGGTTGGAGCTCATCTCCGCGATCTCGTCCAGGAAGATGGTCCCGCCGTCCGCCAGCTCGAAGTAGCCGGGCCGCCGCGCCATGGCCCCGGTGAAGGCGCCCTTCTCGTGGCCGAACAGCTCGCTCTCGAGCAATGTCTCAGGGATGGCCGAACAATTCACCGCCACGAACGGCCCCTTCGCGCGCTGGGACATCTGGTGGATGGTCCGGGCCACCAGCTCCTTGCCGGTGCCGGTCTCGCCCAGGACGAGCACCGGCGCCGGGCTCGGCGCCGCCATCTCGATGAGGCGATAGACCTCCTGCATCGCGGGGCTCACCCCGAGGAGCGGGCCCAGGCCGCGGCTCTCCTTGAGCTGCCGGCGCAGGACCGTGACCTCCCGGTTGACCTGCACCTTCTCCACCGCCTTCTCCACCAGCACCCGGAGCCGCCGAGGATCCACCGGCTTGGTGATGTAGTCGTAGGCGCCCTCCCGCATGGCCGACACCGCGGTCTCGATCGACCCGTGGGCGGTGAGCAGGATGACCGCAGCCTCCGGCACCGCGGTCGCCAGCGGCTTGAGCAGGCCGATACCGTCGATGACCGGCATGATCATGTCGGCGATCACCACCGAGGGGCGGAAGGCGGGGGCCCGCTCGAGCGCGTCCTTCCCGTCGACCGCCTCCTGCACCTCGTAGCCCCATGTCGTGAGCAGGGCGGCCAGCCCGCTGCGGCCGGACTCATCGTCGTCAGCGATCAGGATGCGATGCTTCATCGGTTCCCCCCTCGGATGGTGTTGCCGCGAAATGTTCTTGGTCTCGAAGGCTCGCGCGTTGGGTGCAATGCATGTGCCTCGTCATCCGCGGCTCTGGGGCGGCCCGGGTCGAAAGCCCGTTCGAACAATCCCGACAGTCGCTTGCTCGCGATCGACCGCTCTCCGCGCGCAGCCCGGTCCGTTCGGGTGCCGCTGAGCGGCAGTCAGCGGGTGGGAAGATATTACTGCGTAAGTATTCCCGCGTGAGGTGCTATCGGGTCCAGTCGAGCTCGATCAAGGCCAGACCGGTTGCCGGGTCGGTCCTGCGCTGGAGCGAGGCCGGCTCCTCCACCACGGTGATCTCCAGTGTGGGGTCCACGGTGCCGCCCAGCAGGTGGCCGCCGAGCGCTTCGCCGTCCGCCCGCCCCACCACGATGTGGGCGTGGATTCGTGGCTCGCCCCGGTCGAGGGCCACGTTGCCGAGCAGCGAGACCACCTCCACCTGCTCCCGGATGACCCGCCGCCGGTAGTCCCGCCGAGCACGATCGAAGAAGCCGAGGGTGACCCCCGAGAAGGCGCCGATCCCGCTGAGCGACGCGGCCCGCAGGTCGAAGCGCTTCGCCGCCGCGGTCAGGACCTCCACCGGGTCGTCCCCCACATCGCAGACCATCACGAAGGTGCGCCGCCCCTCCTGGTCGTCGAGCTGCCGGATCTTCACGTTGTCGTCTCCTCCCTTCAGGCCCGCTCGGCCACCACTTCCTTGTCCCGCTTGCGCAAGCCCACGAGGCAACCCACCAGGACCCCCGCCATCGCGGTGAGCAGCCCGAGCTCGATCATGGCGTAGCGCGCCGCCTGGGATCCCTGATCCATCACCGAGCCGAACTCGGCCGTGATGACCAGGATCCGTCGGACCGCGGCGATGAGCGCGACCAGCACGAACGGCTCCGGCACCAGCACGTGCTCGCGGAACGACACCTGCACCGTGTACAGGACCTCGATGATCATGAGCACCAGCAGCAGCTGGTCCAGCACCGTCACCACGTTGGCGGGAATGGGCCCCGCCATCAGGCTCCAGGCGAAGCGCACCGCGGCGTTGCCCAGCAGCGCCACAGCCGCCATCGCCAGGACCACGCCGAGCCCCACGTAGAGCACGTCCTCGACGGTGGTGAAGCCGTGCGCCACCCGCTCCCGGACCCGCTCGCCCGGTCCGAGACGGCTCATGGGCCCGACGAGGACGGCGCCATCGAATCACCACCGTCCCGTCAGCGCGAGGGCCAGCACGATCAGCAGCGCCAGGGCGAGCGCGGCGCTCGGGTCGTAGCCCCACTCCCGGCGGTACGGCCACGCGGGCATCGCGCCGACCACCAGCACCATCGCCGTCAGGATCATCTCGGAGTCTCCCGCGCCGCCGGGGGCGCCGGTCCGTCGAAACCGCGCCGTGAATCGAACGTGCTACCGGCAATCGCTGTGCCAGCGCGGCCGGCGCCCGTGCGCGGCGGCTAACCGCTCGGAAACCGCGGCCGCCGCACGCGCGCGGGCACCCGCGGGACGCGCCGCCGCCGCGCGCTGCGGTAAAGGTTACCGGAGGGCATCGGGTAACGCCGACCGTCCGGCGGTACGCGGGCGGCGCCTTTCTGGTGCCGGGCCCGCGTGGTAGGGTGAGGGCGAACTGCTGGCGTCGACCTTGCTCTCCCGGAGGCGCGGATCATGACGGACATGTGGGGCGATCTCGTGTGGGCCGCTCTCGCGGACCTGAAGACACGGCTGGTGCTGGTCCTGCCCGGCATCCTCGCGATGATCACGCTGGCCGCCGTGGGCCTGGCCCTGGCGTGGCTCAGCGCGCGGGTGACCCGGCGCGTCGCGCAGGCGCTGTCGTTCGATCGCCGCGCCGAGACGTGGGGGATCGTGGCCGCGCTCAACCGGGCCGGAGTGGCCAAGTCCCCATCCCAGGTGCTGGGCCTGATCGTGTTCTGGAGCGTGCTCATCCTGTTCCTGCCGGTGGCGATCGACGCGCTCGCGATCCCGGGCACCGGGCGCCTGACCGAGTTCGTCTTCTCCTGGGTGCCGCGGGTCCTCGGGGCGGCGCTCATCCTGCTGGTGGGCTGGCTGATCGCGAACTTCCTCTCCGAGGGCGTGCTGATCGCGGCGGTCAACGCCCGGCTGCCGGAGGCCCGCCTCATGGCCCGGGCCATCCGCTGGGGCGTGCTGCTGTTCGCCAGCGCGACCGCGATCACCCACCTCGGCATCGGCAAGGAGATGGTGCTGGTCGCCTTCGGCATCACGTTCGGCGGGCTGATCTTCGCGCTGGCCCTGGCCTTCGGCCTGGGCGGTCGCGGGCTCGCCCGCCAGATGCTGGAGCGGCACATGCGAAGCCGCGAGCCGCATCCCCGCGAGACGCTCACCCACCTCTAGACTCCCGAAGCGCGGATGATCGACGCCGGCGTGCTCTTCCAGCAGGCGGTGGCCGCGCTGCGGCGCGACCGTCGGGCGAGCTACCGGCTGCAGCTCGGCCCCGCCCTCGGCTTCGACGAGGTGGCCGCCCTCGGCCCGTACCTCGACACGCTCGGCGTCAGCGACGTGTATCTCTCCCCGTGCTTCCGCTGCGGCCCCGGCAGCTCGCATGGCTACGACGTCACCGACCACAACGCGTTCAACCCCGAGCTGGGCAGCGAGGCCGGCTTCGACCGCATGGCGGAGCAACTGCGGGCGCTGGGCCTCGGGGTGATCCTGGACGTGGTGCCGAATCACATGGGCATCGCGGGCGACGCCAACCCGTGGTGGCTCGACGTGCTGGAGAACGGGCCGGCGTCCCCGCGGGCCGAGGTCTTCGACATCGACTGGGCGCCGGCCAAGGCCGAGCTGCGCAACCGCGTGCTCCTGCCCATCCTGCCCGACCAGTACGGGCGCGTGCTCGAGTCGCAGCAGATGATGCTCGAGTTCGCGGACGGGGCCTTCCACGTTCGCTACGCGGGCGCGCGGCTGCCCCTCACTCCCCGAACCTACCCGATGATCCTGAACGACGGGCTCGAGGCCCTCGCCGAGCGGCTGGGCCCGGAGGACCCGGGCCTCCAGGAGCTGCGGAGCATCATCACCGCGATCGAGCATCTGCCCGGCCGCACCGAGACCGACCCGCGGCGCGTCGAGGAGCGGGTGCGCGAGAAGGAGATCGTGAAGCGCCGCCTGCTCGCGCTCTCCAAGGAGTCGACGGAGATCAGCGAACACATCGACGACGCCATGCGGCGCCTGAACGGCGTGATCGGCGATCCCGCCTCGTTCGACGCCCTCGACCGGATCCTCTCCGCCCAGACCTACCGCCTGGCCGACTGGCGGGTGGCGGGCGACGAGGTGAACTACCGCCGCTTCTTCGACGTGAGCCACCTGGCCGGCATCCGCATGGAGCGGCCGGCGGTGTTCGAGGCCACCCACCAGCTGACGCTGCGGCTGGTCGGCGAGGGCAAGGTGACCGGTCTCCGGATCGACCACCCCGACGGCCTCTACGCCCCCGGGGAGTACTTCCGGCGGCTGCAGGAGGGCGCCCTGGTGGGCGCCGCACGCCGCCTGGTGCCGGAGCTGACCGCCCCCGAGGCGGAGGCGCTCGTCGCGCTCTACCGCACCCGCGCGGGCGAGCGCGCCGACGCGATCGAGGCCCGGCCGCTCTGGATCGCGGCCGAGAAGATCCTGGCCGCCGACGAGCCGCTGCCCGAGTGGTGGGTGGTCGCGGGCACCACCGGCTACGACTTCCTGGCCTCGGTGAACGGGCTCTTCGTCGACCGCAGCACGTCCCGGCAGATGACCGCGCTGTACTCGCGGCTGGCCGGCGCCAGCGCCCGCATGGCCGACGTCACCTACGAGGCCAAGCGGCTGATCATGCAGGTGTCGATGGCCAGCGAGATCAACCAGCTCGGACACCACCTCGACCGCATGTCGGAGCGCGACCGGTACGTCCGGGACTTCACGCTGCCGAGCCTCAGCCGCGCGATCCGCGAGGCGGTCGCCGCCTTCGCGGTCTACCGCACCTACGTGGGCGACGACGGCGGCACCACGCCGAGCGCGCGGGACCGCGCCTACATCGACGCCGCGGTCGCGGAGGCCAAGCGCCGCAACCCCACCGTGAACGTGTCGATCTTCGACTTCGTGCGCGACCTCTTGCTGCTGCGCCGGCCCGCCCACCTCAAGCCGAGCGAGCAGTCCGCGCGCCGGCACTTCGCGATGCGCTTCCAGCAGACCACCGGGCCCATCACCGCCAAGGGCGTGGAGGACACCGCCTTCTACCGCTACCACCGGCTGGTCTCGCTCAACGAGGTGGGCGGCGACCCCGCCCGCTTCGGGGAAACGGTCGCCACCTTCCACGAGCGGAACGCCCGGCGCCTCGAGCGCTGGCCGGAGTCCATGCTGGCGACGTCCACCCACGACACCAAGCGCGGCGAGGACGTGCGCGCGCGCATCGACGTGCTCTCCGAGGTGCCCGCCGCGTGGGCCGCGGAGGCGCGACGCTGGCGCGGGATCGCGCGACGGTGGCGGCGCGAGGTCGACGGTCACGCCGCGCCCGACGCCAACGACGAGTACCTGCTCTACCAGACCCTGGTGGGCGCCTGGCCCGCGCGCGACGAGGACGAGACGCTCGAGACCTTCACCGCGCGCATCACCGCCTACATGGAAAAGGCCACCAAGGAGGCGAAGCGCCGCACCAGCTGGGTGAACCCGAGCGAGCCGTACGACCGCGCGGTCCGCGAGTTCGTCGCCGCGCTGCTCGCGCCCGACGGGCCCTTTCTCCCCGCCTTCCTCCCCTTCCAGCGCCTGATCGCGGCCCACGGGGCGGTCAACTCGCTGGCCCAGACCCTGCTGAAGCTCACCGTGCCCGGCATCCCCGATCTCTACCAGGGGACCGAGCTGTGGGATCTCTCGCTGGTGGACCCGGACAATCGGCGGCCGGTGGACTTCGCGCGCCGCCAGGCCCTGCTGGAGGCGCTGCGCGGCCGGATGGCGGAGGGCGAGGCCGCCGCGCTCTGCGCCGAGCTGCTCGCCGCGTGGCCGGACGGCCGCGTGAAGCTCTATCTGACCCACTGCGCGCTCACCCTCCGCCGCGAGCGGTCCCGCCTCTTCGCGGCCGGCGTCTACCGTCCCCTCGACGGGAGCGGCCCGCACGCCGACCACCTGGTGGCGCTGGCGCGCACCGACGTGGACGCGGCGGTCCTCGTGGTGGTGCCGCGGCTCACCGCGCGGCTGGGCGGCCTCACCGGGCGCTTCCCGCTCGGCCCGACGGCGTGGGAGGACACCTGGCTCACGCTCCCCGACGACCTGGCCGGCCGCTATCGCAACCGCCTCACCGGCGTCACCGTCACCACGGCTCGCCGCGCCGGCCGCGCCGGCCTGCCCGTCGCCACGCTCCTGGCCCATTTCCCGGTGGCCCTGCTCGAGCGGGTGGAGTCTCCCCGGTGAGCGACGCCCCGATCGTCCGCCGCGCGCACCGCATGCCCTTCGGCGCCACCGTGGCCGACGACGGCAGCACGCGCTTCCGCCTCTGGGCGCCCGGCGCCCAGCGCGTCGAGCTGTGGCTCGACACGCCGCCGCGCGCGGTGGCGATGACGCGCGACGCGAGCGGCTGGGCCGAGCACGTGGCGCGCGACGCGCCGGCCGGGACCCGCTACCGCTACCGCATCGACGGCGAGCTGCTGGTCCCCGACCCGGCCGCCCGTTACCAGCCCGGCGACGTGCACGGGGCCAGCGAGGTGGTCGATCCGCTCGCCTACGCCTGGCGGGACGCGCAGTGGACGGGCCTGCCGCCGGAGCGCCTCGTCTTCTACGAGCTGCACGTCGGCACGTTCACCCCCGAGGGCACCTATGCGGGCGTGCAGGGACGGCTCGACCACCTCGCCGACCTGGGCGTCACCGCCATCGAGCTCATGCCGGTGGCCCAGTTCCCGGGGGGACGCGGCTGGGGGTACGACGGGGTGCTGCTCTACGCGCCCGAGTGCCGCTACGGCCGGCCCGAGGACCTGAAGGCGCTCGTGGACGCCTGCCACGCGCGCGGCCTCGCCGTCTTCCTCGACGTGGTCTACAACCACTTCGGTCCCGAGGGCAACTACCTGCACCACTACGCCCCCGCGTTCTTCACCCCGCGCCACCGGACGTTCTGGGGCGACGGCATCAACTACGACGGGCCGGGGGCCGAGGTCGTGCGCGCGTTCATGATCCACAACGCGCTCTACTGGATCGGGGAGTTCCACCTCGACGGGCTGCGGCTCGACGCGGTGAACGCGATCGTGGACGACTCGGCCTGTCACTTCCTCGTCGAGCTGGGGCGCGCGGTCGCGGAGGGGCCGGGGCGCGAGCGGGCCGTCCACCTGGTGCTGGAGAACGGCGCCAACCAGGCGCGCTACCTGACGCGCGAGCGGGGGCGCCGCCCGCTCTACCAGGCCCAGTGGAACGACGACCTCCACCACGCGCTCCACGTGCCGCTGACCGGCGAGACGGGTGGGTACTACGAGGACTACCAGCCGCCCCTGCCCCACCTGGCCCGCTGCCTCACCGAGGGCTTCGCGTACCAGGGCGAGCGCTCGCGCTACCGCGGCGACCTCCGGGGCGAGCCGAGCGCCCACCTGCCCCCCACCGCGTTCGTCTCCTTCCTGCAGAACCACGACCAGATCGGCAACCGCGCGCGGGGCGAGCGGATCGCCGCGCTGGCGCCCGCGCCCGCGGTGCGGGCCGCCACCGCCATCGTGCTCCTCGCCCCGCAGCTGCCGTTGCTCTTCATGGGCGAGGAGTGGGGCGCGCCGGAGCCGTTCCTCTTCTTCACCGACCTCGGCCCCGACCTGGGACCCTCCGTCTCGGAAGGGCGCCGACGGGAGTTCGCGCGCTTCCCCGAGTTCGCGAGCCCCGCGATGCGCGAGCGCATCCCGGATCCCCAGGCGCCGGGCACCCGCGACCGCTCCCGTCTCGACTGGGCGAGACTCGGCGAGCCCGTCCATCGCGAGTGGCTCGCCTTCCACCGCGACCTCCTGCGCGTGCGCGCCCGGGCCGTCGTCCCGCTCCTGGCCGGCGAGCCGGTCCCCGCCACGTCGTGGAAGGCGCTGGGGGACACCGGCCTCGAGGTCGCCTGGGCCTTCCCGGCGGGCACGCTGCGGATGGTGTGCAACCTGGGCCCCGCCCACGTGGCGCATCCCGGCCCGGGGCCCGACTGGGGGCGATGCCTCCACGCGCAGCACCTGGCCGAGGCCGGCTGGACGGCGCTGCCGCCGTGGAGCGTCGCGTTCTACCTGGCGGAGGCCTCGCGGTGAGGGGCCGCGCGCGCCGCCGCCCTGGCCGCGATGGCGTCCGCGTAGACCGCCAGCGTGCGCTCCGCGATGCGGTCCCAGGAGAAGTGCGCCTCCACGCGACGGCGGCCGGCCTCTCCCATCCGCCGCGCCCGGGCCCGGTCGCTCAGGGCCTCCCGCAAGGTCGCGGCCAGCGTGGCCGGATCGCCCGGCGGCACGAGCCAGCCGGTCTCCCCGTCGACCACCACCTCGGGGATGCCGCCGACCCGGCTCGCCACCACCGGGGTGCCGCACGCCATCGCCTCCAGGTTGATGAGGCCGAACGGCTCGTAGATCGACGGGCACACGAAGACGGCGGCGTGGCTGTAGAGCTGCACGACCTCGGGCACGGGCAGCATCGCGTTGATCCACAGCACGTGCGGCCGTCCCGCCACCGCGTTCTGGAGCCGCGCCGCCAGCTCCGGCGTGTCGGGGCTGCTCGCGCAGAGGACCAGCGACACCTCCTCGGGGAGCGACCGCGCCGCCTCCAGCAGCGGGAAGATGCCCTTCTGCTCGCTGATGCGGCCCACGAACAGCACGTAGGGCTCGCGCACCCGGTGGCGTGCGAGCACGTCACGGGCCTCGGTGCGGCGGAAGGCCTCCGCGTCGACGCCGTTGTGGATCACCACCACCCGCTCCGGCGCGACCTGGAAGTGGGTGAGGATGTCGGCGCGCATCTGCTCCGACACCGCGATCACCCGCTCCGCGCGCTCCACCGCGAGGCGCTCGGCCCACGTGGACACCGCGTAGCCGGTGCCGAGCTGATCGGCCTTCCACGGCCGCAGCGGCTCGAGGCTGTGGAGCGTGACCACGAGCGCCACGTCGTGGATGGCCTGCACCAGCATCCCGCCCAGGCCCACGTACCAGGTGTGGGTGTGCACGACGTCGGCCGCGACCGGGTCGCGGGCCATCGCGAGCCCCACCGACAGCGCCTCGAGCGCCGGCGCGTAGGCGGTGTCGGGCCCGCCGGCCAGGCGCTCCCAGGGGGTGTAGCCGCGCACGCGCAGGGCGGGCCCGGTCACCGCCTGGTCGCCGAAGCAGCGGACCTCCACCGCGGCGCGCCGGGCCAGTGCGCGGCTCAGGTGGTCCACCACGACCCCCGCGCCGCCGTAGACGTGCGGCGGGTACTCCCGGCTCAACAGCAGAACCCTCACCGGCGGCATTCCTGGAGAGCTTACCGCATGAGCGAAACCCAGCCCTTCGTCTTCCTCGGCTGCCTGGATCTCAACGAGCTGCTTCCCCACGAGGCCCACGACATCCGCGAGCTGCTCGACCAGCTCGAGAAGGTCCCGGTGGAATCGGTGTTCTGTCACATGTCCGCCGCGCTGCTGCACCGCCCGGTCCTGGCCGAGGCCTATCCCAACGACTTCTCGATGTGGGTCGGCACCGAGGTGCGCGACGTGCGGCTGGCCGAGCGCCTGGCCGCGGTGGACGCCTTTTACGCCGGCTCCATGGACCGGGTGCGCGAGGAGCTGATCGCCACCATCTCCGACCACCTGCAGCACCTGGGCTCGGCGCCGCCGCGCACCCAGGGCAAGCGCTTTCGCTTCTTCGTCACCCACCTGGTGCCGGTGCCCACCGGCCACCAGGCCCGGACCCTGGTCGAGTTCCGCGACGCGCTCGCCGAGGTGGACGTGAGCGCGGTCTTCTACCACACCATCGAGGCGCGCTATCGGGCCGGCCGCAGCCGCGGCGACTTCGCGGAGTGGGTCGGAGGCGTCCTGGGACGCGCCGACCTCGCCGACCGCCTGGCCCACATCGATCCCCACGCGGGCAGCCTGGAGCGCATCCGCGATCGCCACCTGAGCGTGCTCAGCGACGCGATCGCCGCCGAGGAGGCCGCCTGATGCCCGGCGCGCTCATCAAGATCGACGACTACCGGCAGGTGGCCCCCCGGGGGACCGTGGACTTCCTCATGCGCACCGGCGAGCGCTTGCGGGGCAAGCGGCTGGTGCACGTGAGCGCCTCCCGCTACGGCCCGCTCGCCGAGAGTCTCGACCGCGTGGTGCCGATCCTCAACGACCTGGGGATCGAGACCTCCTGGGAGATCACCATCGGCACCGCCGACTTCGACCAGGTGACCCGGGCGATCGCCAAGGGCCTCGCGGGCACCGAGCAGGTCATCACCGACTCGATGCTGGCCCGCCTGCGCGAGACCGGCATCGACAACGCGCAGCGCCTGAGCCTGAGCGCGGACCTGGTGATGGTCCACGACGCCCCTCCGCTCGGCCTGGTGGAGCGGCGCGACGAGGCCACGCGCTGGGTGTGGCGCTGCCACCACGACCTCTCGGCGGCCCAGCCCCAGCTCTGGAACGCGCTCCGGCCGATGGTGCAGCGCTACGACGCGTCGGTGTTCTCGCTCGCCCGCTTCGCGGCGCCGCTGTCGATCCCGCGCTTCATCGTCTATCCCGCGATCGATCCGCTCTCCGAGCGCAACCGGGAGATGACCCGCGCCGAGCAGGCGACGCATCTCGACCGCCTGCGGGTGCCCCGCGACAAGCCGATCCTGCTGCAGGTCGGCCCCTTCGAGCGGCAGCACGACCCGGTCGGCGTGATCAACGCCTACCGGCTGGTCAAGCGCCACCACGAGGTGCGCCTGGTGCTGGCCGGCCCGCCCCCCGCCCCGGGCGGCAACGCCCTGGGGGACGTGCAGGAGGCGGCCTCGCACGACCCGGACATCGTGGTGATCGTGCTCCCCCCCGACCCGCAGGTCGAGCTGAACGCCCTGGAGCGGGCGGCCACCATCGCGATCCAGAAGCCGCTCAAGGCCGATTTCACCATCGAGGTGGCCACCGCGATGTGGAAGGGCAAGCCGGTGATCGGTACCATCGCGGGCGGCATCCCATTTCAGATGGTGGTGAACGTCACCGGGTATACCGTGGAGACGGTGGAGGGCGCCGCGTTCCGCATCCGACAGCTCCTGTCGAACCCCGAGCTCATCGGCCGCATGGGCGCGGCCGGGCGCGAGCACGTGCGCCGCAACTTCCTGGTGACCCGGCATCTGAGCGACTACCTCGCCTTGATCGCGCACATGACCCGGTGATGCAGACCGCGACCCTGCCCGACGAAGTCCGGACCGCGCTGGAGCGGGTCGGGACCGCCGACCTCGTGGTGGGTCTCGCCACCGCCGGGCCGATCCCGGCGCTCGGCCCGGTGTCGGCGGCGGTGCGCTCGGGCCTCGAGACCCATTGCGGCGGGCAGGCCGCCGCGATCGTCCACGTGGACCAGGCCCCCGCGGAGGCGACGCCCGCCACCGTCGCCGCCGCCTTCGACGGCCTGCGGCTGGTGTCGGTCCCGTCGACCGGCCGCGGGGAGGAGGGCCTCGACTGGTCGAGCGCGGTGCGCACCGTGCTGATGGTGGCCCGGCGCCTCGAGGCCCGCGCGATCGTGATGCTGAACGCGGACCTCAGCAGCATGACGAGCGAGTGGGTCCGCGGGCTGGCGGTGCCGGTGCTGAAGGAAGACTTCGGGTTCATGCTGCCGCTCTACCGGCGCTATCGCTACGACGGGACCCTCACCCAGGCCCTCGTGGTCCCGCTGATGCGCAGCCTCTTCGGGCGTCAGATCGCGCACCCCCTCGCCGAGGAGTTCGCCTGCTCCGCCGCGGCGGCGGACCACTTCCTGCAAGAGCCGATCTGGGACACCGAGCTCGGCCGCCACGGCCTCGAGTTCTGGCTGCCCGCCGCCGCGATCATGCACGGCCTCTCGATCGGACAGTCCGTGCTGGGCCCGCGCATCGTGGCCCCGTCGTCGCATCCGCCCGCGCCCCTCGGTCGCACGGTGGGCCGCGTCGCGGGCGCGCTCTGCGAGCTGGCCGACCGCACCGAGAGCTTCTGGCTGGACATCCGCGGCTCGGAGCCCGTGGTGAGCTTCGGGGTGCCCCCCGAACCGCTGCCCGGCGGGCCTCAGGTCGATCCGTCCCTCATGCAGGTCGGCTTCGTGCAGGGCGTGCGCGACCTGCTGACGGTCTGGGAGCGCATCCTGGCCCCCGAGAACCTGGTGGACGTGCTGGAGCTGAGCGACCGCCCGCTGGAGCGGTTCCGGTTCCCGGACCGCCTGTGGGCGCGCGTGGTGTACGACTTCGTGCTCGCCTACCGCGCCCGCGCGGTCTACCGCAGCCACGCCATGCAGTCGCTGGCGCCGCTCTACCTGGGGCGCGCCGCCTCGGTGGTCCTCGAGACCCAGTCCCGGCCTCCCATCGCGGTGCAGCAGAGCACGGCGCGCCTCTGCGGCATGTTCGAGGAGGAGAAGCCCTACCTGGTGGACCGCTGGCGATGAAGCCGGAGCGCCGGCCCGTGGTCATCGAGCACGTGCGGCCCGCGGTGGACGACGGCCGCCATCCGGTCAAGCGCGTGGTGGGCGACGTGCTGACCGTGACCGCCGACATCTTCAAGGAGGGCCACGACCAGCTCGCGGCGCGCGTGCGCTACCGCACCCACGACGCGGCGGAGTGGCGCGAGGCCCCCATGCGCCCGGTCGACAACGACGGCTGGGCGGGCGAGGTGCCGCTCGACGCCAATACCCGCTACGTCTACACGGTGGAGGCCTGGACCGACACCTTCGGCTCGTGGGTGGAGGAGATGCGCCGGCGCATCGCGGGCGGGCAGACCGATCTCGAGAGCGAGCTGCTGGAAGGCACCGAGATGGTGCGCGCCGCGCACGCCGCGCTCCCCGCCGGCGCGGCGGGGCCCGACGCGGCCCTGCTCCGTCGCGCGCTGGACGCGCTGGGCGGCCGGCCGGCGCGCGACGCGCGGCTCGACGTGCTGCTCGACGGAGGCCTGCGCGAGGCGATGGCCCGGGTGGCCCCGCGGCCCGACTGCACCGCCCACGATCGGGCGCTGGAAGTCGTGGTGGATCGCCGGGAGGCAGCCTTCGCCTCCTGGTACGAGCTCTTCCCGCGCTCGCAGGGCCGCGTGCCGGGCCGCCACGGGACCTTCGCGGACTGCATCGAGCGCCTGCCCGACATCCAGCGCATGGGCTTCGACGTGGTGTACCTGCCGCCCATCCACCCGATCGGGCGGACCGCGCGCAAGGGCCGCGACAACGCGCTCACCGCCGAGCCGGGCGACCCGGGCAGCCCGTGGGCCATCGGAGGGCCCGAGGGCGGCCACACCGCGGTGCATCCCGCGCTGGGCACGCTCGACGACTTCCGCCGGCTGGTCAAGGCGGCCCAGGGTCTGGGCATGGAGATCGCGCTCGACTTCGCGATCCAGTGCTCGCCCGATCACCCCTGGGTCTGCGAGCACCCCGAGTGGTTCTACCGGCGCCCCGACGGCACCATCAAGTACGCGGAGAACCCGCCCAAGAAGTACCAGGACATCTACCCGATCAACTTCGCGAGCCCGGCCTGGCGCGAGCTCTGGGACGCGCTGCTGGGCGTGGTGCGCTTCTGGATCGACCAGGGCGTGCGGACCTTCCGGGTGGACAACCCCCACACCAAGCCGCTGGACTTCTGGGCGTGGCTGATCCGCGAGGTGCAGGACCGCGATCCGGACGTGATCTTCCTCTCCGAGGCCTTCACGCGCCCCAAGGTGATGCGGGCCCTCGCCAAGGCGGGCTTCACCCAGTCGTACACCTACTTCACCTGGCGCAACTTCAAGGAGGAGCTCACCGAGTACCTGGAGGAGCTCACCGGCTCCGAGATGGCGGAGTACTTCCGGGGCAACTTCTTCGTGAACACCCCCGACATCCTGCCCGAGGTGCTCCAGCGCGGGGGCCCGCCCGCCTTCCAGATGCGCGCGACCCTCGCGGCCACGCTGTCCTCGGTGTGGGGCGTCTACAGCGGCTTCGAGCTGGCGGAGGGCGAGGCCCTGCCCGGGACCGAGGAGTATCGCGCCTCCGAGAAGTACGAGATCCGCGTCCGCGACTGGGACGCCCCCGGCAACCTCAAGGCGCACATCGCGCGGCTGAACGCGATCCGCCGGGAGAATCCCGCGCTGCAGTCCATGTCCACGCTCCGCTTCCTGCCGTCGAGCAGCCCCCACGTGCTGTTCTACGCCAAGATCACGCCGGCGCGCGACAACGCGATCCTGGTGGCGGTGAACCTCGACCCGTTCGCCGCCCACGAATCGACCCTGGAGATCCCCCTGGAGGCCCTCGGCATCGCGGCCGACGAGACCTACGAGCTGCACGAGCTGCTCGCCGACCAGCGCCGGCTCGTGCGCGGGGGGCGTCACACCGTGGTCCTCGACCCCCGGGCGGCCACCGCCCACGTCTACCGCGTCGGCCGCTGGCGCCGCCGGGAGCGCGACTTCGACTACTATGCGTGATCGGTGAGGCCCCGGTGAGCGACGGCGACCCGCTCTGGTACAAGGACGCGGTGTTCTACGAGCTGCACGTCCGCGCCTTCAAGGACGGCAACGACGACGGCATCGGCGACTTCATCGGTCTCACCAGCCAGCTCGGCTACCTGAAGGAGCTGGGGGTGGATTGTCTCTGGCTGCTGCCGTTCTTCCGCTCCCCGCTGCGGGACGACGGCTACGACGTGGCCGACTACCGCGCGATCCACCCCGACTACGGCACCATGGCCGACTTCGACCGCTTCCTGGAGGCGGCCAAGGGGCACGGCATCCGGGTGATCGCGGACCTGGTGGTGAACCACACCTCGGACCAGCACCCGTGGTTCCAGTCCGCCCGCCGGTCCATCGACTCGCCCTACCGCGACTACTACGTCTGGAGCGACACCGACGACCGCTACCGGGACGCCCGCATCATCTTCCTCGACAGCGAGCAGTCGAACTGGACGTGGGACCCGGTGGCCAAGGCCTACTACTGGCACCGCTTCTTCCATCACCAGCCCGATCTCAACTTCGACAACCCCCAGGTGCGCCGGGAGATGCTCGACGTCATGCGCTTCTGGCTCGACAAGGGGCTCGACGGCTTCCGCTGCGACGCGGTCCCCTATCTCTTCGAGCGCGAGGGCACCAACTGCGAGAACCTGCCCGAGACCCACGAGTTCCTGCGGGAGATCCGCCGCACCATCGACGCCCATTACCAGGGCCGCATCCTGCTGGCCGAGGCCAACCAGTGGCCGGCCGACGTCCGCCCCTACTTCGGCGACGGCGACGAGTTCCACATGGCCTTCCACTTCCCGCTGATGCCGCGCATCTTCCTGGCCGTCCGGCACGGCGACCGGCGCCCGATCACCGACATCTTCGTCCACACTCCCGAGATCCCGCCCTCGTGCCAGTGGTGCCTGTTCCTGCGCAATCACGACGAGCTCACCCTCGAGATGGTGAGCGACGAGGAGCGCCGCCATCTCTACTACGCCTACGGCTCCGACCCGCGCATGCGCCTCAACCTGGGCATCCGCCGCCGGCTCGCCCCCCTGCTGGAGAACGATCGGCGGAAGATCGAGCTGCTGACCAGCCTGCTCTTCACCCTGCCCGGCAGCCCGATCCTCTACTACGGCGACGAGATCGGGATGGGCGACAACATCTACCTCGGCGACCGCAACGGCGTCCGGACCCCCATGCAGTGGACGGGCGACCGCAACGCCGGCTTCTCCCGCGCGGACACCGCGCGCCTCTACCTGCCGCTCATCGTGGACCCGGTCTACGGCTACCAGGCGATCAACGTGGAGGCCCAGCAGCGCACGCCCTCCTCGCTGCTCAACTGGATGAAGAAGCTCATCGCGGTGCGCCGCAAGACCCGGGTGTTCGGCCGCGGCAGCCTGCACTTCCTCCGCCCCGCCAACGAGTCGGTGCTGGCGCACGTGCGCGAGCACGAGGGCGAGATCCTGGTCGCGGTGCACAACCTGGCCGGCTCCGCCCAGCCGGTGGAGCTGGACCTGCGCGCGTGGCGCCGCTACACGCCCATCGAGATGCTGGGCGACACGCGCTTCCCCACCATCGGGGACCTGCCCTACTTCATCAGCCTCGCCCCCTACGGCTTCTACTGGTTCCGCCTGCAGCCGCCCCTGTCGGAGCAGCCGTTCTATGGCATCGAGGCCTCTCCGCTCTGATCCCGCGGCGGTCGTGGCGCTGCTCTCCGGCCCGGGGCGCTCCGATCTGGCGCGGTTCCTCGCCCGCCAGCGGTGGTTCGCGGCCAAGAGCCGCGGGGTGGGATCGCTGGCGGTGCGGGACTGGGCCACCCTCGACGCCGACGGGCCGCTCGTCCTCCTGCTCCTCGACGTCGACGGCGACCGCTACCACGTCCCGGTGACCGTGGCCGCGGAGGCGGCCGACGCCGCCGCGATCGCGCGGGCCGGCGGCGAGGCGATGGTGGACGCCCACGACGATCCGCGCTTCGCCCGGCGCGTCCTCGCCGCGATCGCGGCGGGCCGGCGGCTCCCCGCGCAGCAGGGCCGCGTCTCGTTCCATCCCACGCCGGGCTGGGCGTTCCCGCCGGACCCGGACCGGGTCGCGGCCCGCCGCCATCCGGGCGAGCAGAGCAACACCTCGGTGATGCTCGGCACCGGGCTCGTGCTCAAGACGATGCGCCGGCCGCAGACCGGCCCGAATCCCGACGTCGAGATCACGGGCTTCCTCACCACCCGGACGATCTTCCGGCACGTGCCGCGTCTGGCCGGCTGGGGCGAGTACGAGGGCGCGGACGGCCGCGCCACCCTCGCGGTGCTGCAGGAGTTCGTGGTCAACGCGGGGGACGGCTGGACGCACGTTCTGGGCGCGCTGCGCGCGCGGGTCACCGCCGGTGGCGCGGGGCCTCTCGCCGCCGCGAGCGACCCGCTGATCGCGGAGGTCGGGCAGCTCGGGGCGATCACCGGCGGCCTGCACGTGGCCCTCGCCTCCGATGCGAGCGACCCCGACTTCGCGCCGCAGCCGGTGACGCGCGAGGACGTGGCCCGCTGGGCCGCCGACATCCGCCGGGATGCGGAGGCCGTCTCGCGCCCGGGCGCCGGGGCCGACGATCCCGGCCTGGGCGAGGACGGCCGCGCCGGCATCGCCCGTGCGGTCGAGGCGCTCGGCGCCCTGCTCGGCACCGTGAAGATCCGCAGCCACGGCGACTATCACCTGGGCCAGGTGCTGAAGACCCCCGACGGCTTCACCATCATCGACTTCGAGGGTGAGCCGGCCCGGCCCCTCGCGGAGCGTCGCGCGCGGCAGTCCCCCCTGCGGGACGTGGCCGGCATGCTCCGCTCGCTCGACTACGCGGCCCACGCCGTCGCCTTCGAGCTTGCCCCGGACGACCGGGCGGCCGCGCTCCGGGTGCTCACGGCCTGGGAGGAGCAGGCGAGAGGGGCGTTCCTGGCCGCCTACCGGGAGGCGGTGGCGGTGAGCCCCGTCCCGCTGGTGCCCTCGTCCGCGGGGGCGTTGCGGAACGCGTGCGCGGCGTTCGAGCTCGAGAAGGCCTGCTATGAGCTACGCTACGAGCGCGACAACCGGCCGGGCTGGGTGGCGATCCCGCTGGCCGGCATCCGTCGCGTCCTCACACCTGGACGAGCGTGACGCCCTCCTCGTCCAGCCACTCGGTCACCTTCTGCCACAGCAGCGGGTCGCGTTCCCGCCACGCCTCGACGCCCGCGGCCGGTACCACCTTGTAGGGCGGCCGCTCCTTCAGAATCGCTTCCACCACGTTGGCGAGGCCGCTGTTCGCGGCCCGACATTCTCCCAGCAGCTCTTCGGATCGATCAATCATGGGGCAAAACCCTCCGCAAGCCACATGCCAGCACGACGCGCCCCGAACGACCGCATGAATTCGGCGCTGTCGGCCCAATCGAGGCCCTTCTACCGGGTAGTCCTGACCGGGTGAATGTCGCGCGTGTGTCGGGATGACGCCCGAACGGGTGACATCTGCCCATCGATCGGGCATTTGCCGTCGGCTCACGCACTGGCACGTGGCGTGCGTACCGATACCGCGAAACGCGGCGCCGTCGTGACGTCGACAACCGAGGAGGCCAACCGCATGCTGTGGACGATCTTCGTCATCCTGCTGGTGCTGTGGGCGATTGGAATGGTCAGCTCCTACACCCTGGGCGGATTCATCCACCTGCTGCTGCTCGTCGCGATCGCGGTGGTCCTGATCCGCATCATCCAGGGCCGGCGTCCGGTGTAGCGCCATGAAGAGCGGACTGCTGGTCGTCGCCATCATCCTGATCGCGGTCGGGGTGGTCTCCCTCGCGTACCAGGGCATCACCTACACCACCCGAGAGAAGGTGCTCGAGGTCGGGCCCATCAAGGCCACCGCCGAGAAGGAAAAGACGATCCCGCTGCCGCCGATCCTGGGCGGGCTGGCCCTGGCCGGCGGCGTGGTGCTGCTGGTGGTCGGAGCCCGACGCTAGCGCGTCGGTCGCAGCGTCATCGGCGGGGAGCCCTCCCGGCGCCGCGTCGGTGCGAGCCGCGGGCGCGGTCCCTTCTCGGCCGCGCCCGCGGTGTTCGGCGGCGCTCCTCGATTTCGTGGCAGACTGGCGGGCCGTGAGCCCGCGGACCACGAAGCTCCCCCGTTCCTTCTACACGCATCCCGACGTCGTCACGGTGGCGCGACGCCTGCTGGGTCAGCTCCTCGTGGTCCCGAGCCGCGCCGGGCGCGTCTCCGGCATCATCGTGGAAACCGAGGCCTACCGGGGCCCGGAGGACCGCGCCTCGCACGCCTACGGCGGCCGCCGCACGGCGCGGACCGAGCCCATGTACGCGCGCGGGGGCACCGCGTACGTCTACTTCGTGTACGGCATGTACTACCAGTTCAACGTGGTGACCGGCCCGGCGGGGGTGCCGCACGCGGTGCTGGTGCGCGCGGTGGAGCCGGTGGAGGGGCTCGCGCTCATGCGCCGGCGTCGTGGCGGCGTCGCGCTCCACGGCCTCACCAGCGGTCCCGGCAAGCTCTGCATCGCGCTCGGCATCGACCGCCGCCTGGACGCCGCCGACCTGCTGGGCGACCGCATCTGGCTGGAGGCGCGGCCGCCGGTGCCGGCGGAGGCCATCGCCTCGGGCCCCCGCATCGGGATCGACTACGCGGAGGGGTGGGTCGACCGCCCCTGGCGGTTCTGGGTGCGCGACAGCCCGTTCGTGAGCCGCCCGCGCGGCGCGGTCACACGCGCAGCCGCCAGCCGCTCCGCGCGGCGGTCCGGTGGAGGGCCCACATGAGGACCCACCACAGAAGCACGTAGACGAGCGCATAGGCGAGCGAGGCGTCGAGCGGGGGCAGCCACGGCGCGAACAGGCGGTCGAATAGCCACGCCTGCAGCCGCACGCGCTCGGGGCCGACCCGGAGCAGGTAGAGGAGCCGGGCCATCAGGGTCGACAGGAAGAAGAGCGGCAGCGCGGTGAGCCCCAGCACCACGAACGGTCCCGTCCACCCGCGCCAGCCGCGCGCCTCCACGAGGAAGTAGCAGGCGGCCAGCACGAGCGCGGCGAGCCCCGCCATGAACAGCGCGTAGGAGCTGGTCCACAGCGACTTGTTGAGCGGGAAGACGAGCCCCCACGCCGCGCCGAGGCCGAGGCCGGCGAGGCCGCCCAGCGCGAGCCCGCCCGCCACCCGCCCCGGCCGCGCCCCGCTCCGGATCCAGTGGCCGGCCAGCACGCCGAGCAGCGTGGTGCCGATCGCGGGCAGCGTGCTGAGGATGCCTTCCGGATCGTAGACCTTGGCGACCTGCCAGATGTGCGGCCCAAGCACGAGCCGATCGACGTAGGCCGCGAGGTTGCCGGCCGGGCTCAGGTCTCCCGCCACGCCGCCCGGCGGCGCCACGTGCGTCATCAGCAGCCAGTAGCCGACCAGCAGGGCCGCCGCCACACCGGCCTGCGTCCGCCAGCCGCGCGCGCCGTCCGTCCAGAGGAACACCAGCGCCGCGGCGAGGTAGCACACCGCGATGCGCTGCAGCACGCCCGGGATGCGCACGGTGGACAGGTGGAACCACGGCAGCGCGTGGAGCAGGAGCCCCAGCACGAAGATGACCGCGGCGCGCCGCAGGGCGCGGAGCGCGAGCCCCGGCCGGCCCCGCTCCTGCCGGGGGCCCAGCGCGAGCGGGATCGCCACCCCCACGATGAACAGGAAGAACGGGAAGATCGTGTCGGTGAAGGTGGCGCCGTGCCACTCCGCATGACGGAGCGGGGCATAGACGTGCGCCCACGAGCCCGGGTTGTTGACCAGCACCATCGCGGCCACCGCGAGCCCGCGCAGCACGTCGACCGACAGGATCCGCGGCGGCCCGCCCGCGACGCTCACCGGATCGAACGGCCCGCGTCCACCATGAGGGTGGCCCCGGTGACGAACGACGACTCGTCGGAGGCCAGGAACAGGATCGGGTACGCGACCTCGCGGGGCTCGGCCCAGCGGCCGAGCAGGTTGTCACGCGTGCGCTCGCCGCGCAGGGCGGCCTCGGATACCCCGCGCGCCGCGGCGCGGCGGATGTGATACGGCGTGATGGTGCCCCCCGGGCACACCGCGTTCACCCGGATGCGGTGGGGCGCCTCCTCCACCGCCAGCGCCCGCGTGAAGCCGAGCACCGCGGCCTTGGTGGTGTCGTACTGGCCCATGCCGCTCCGGCCCATCAGCCCGTAGACCGACGAGACGTTGACGATCGTGCCGCGCCCGCTCCGGCGCAGTCGGGGCAGCGCGGCCTTGCAGCAGTGGGCGGTGCCGAGCACGTTGACGTCGATGATGCGCCGCCAGTCCTCCGCGGCCGCCTCGGCGAGCGCGGCGTAGACGCGCACGCCCGCCACGTTGACCACGGTGTCGAGGCCGCCCAGCCGGCCCGCGGCCTCCTCGACCAGCCGCCCCGCGGCGGCCTCGTCGGTGACGTCGCCTGGCAGCGCCAGCACCCGGGCCCCGGGGACCGCCTGCCGGATGGCCTCCGCGGCCGCGTGGGCCGCGGCGCCGTCGGCGTCCAGCAGCGCGACCGCCGCGCCCTCCTCGGCGAAGAGCCGTCCGGTGGCCTCGCCGATGCCGCCACCGCCGCCGGTGACGAGCGCGACGCGGCCGGCCATGCGCCCCGGCATGGCGGCGCTCAGACGAGCGTCAGCCCGTCTCCCTCGCGCACCAGCATCCGCGCGCGGGCGCCCTCCACCCAGCTCTCGCCCGGCGCGAGCACGACGGAGGCGGACCGGACCAGGAACGAGCGCGGGTTGTCGCCGGGCGCGGGCGTGCCGCGGTCGCGCAGCGCGCGCGCCGCCGTCATCAGGCGGCGCCGCACCTGGATGATGGCGGTGTCGCTGCTCCCCAGGCGCTCCTGGGTCCGGTCCACGATCGGCCCCTGGCTCTCCTGCACCGCCTGGTCCTGCACCCCGAAGCCGGGGATACCGCAGAACATGCGCGTGCGGTGGGCCTCCCAGTCCATGAAGTAGTCGTTGTCGCGGTTGGCCGCGGTGCGCACGTCCCCGTACGGCTCGGAGGTGGCGGGGGCGTAGTCGCAGACGTGCGCGCCCTTGCCCTCGACGTGGAGCTGGATCTCCTCCGGGCTCAGCGCCCGATCGGGGTGCCACGTCACCATCCAGTTCACCACGTGGGTGTCGTCCATCGGCACCCAGATGTGCGACTGCACCACCCGCTCGTTCAGGTCGGTGGGCGGCATCGTGTAGAACGGCAGCAGGAACTGGGTGATGCGCCAGTACCAGCGGCCGTCGGGGTTCGTGCGCCGCGCCCCGATCACCACCCCGTAGTCGGTGTCGTACACCTCGAAGCGCGGGGCGCGGTCGCCGGTGGCGACGGCGGCGCCGACGCCGAAGCTCACCCGGTCCATGTCCTCGGTGATCTCCGCGTCTCGGTGATCCAGCGGCGCGTGCAGGAACGAGATGTGGCTCGAGTCGATGCCGCCTTCCAGGGCCTGGAACCAGTTGCAGTCCTGCACGCGGCGGGAGATGAACGTGTGGCCCGGAGGCAGGAGCGTCCACTCGAGCTCGGGCAGCGGCGGGGGCGTCGGCCCCGGCCCCAGGTAGGCGAAGATCACCCCGCCCGCCTCCCGGCACGGGTACGCGGTGTGCCGGACCTTCGACGCGAAGCTCGACTCCGGCGGCTCGCTCGGCATCTCCTGGCACTGCCCGTCGAGGCCGAACCTCCACCCGTGGTAGGCGCAGCGCATGCCCGCGTCTTCCACCCGGCCGTAGTAGAAGGACGCCGAACGGTGCGGGCAGAACTCGCCGATCAGGCCCGCGCGCCCGCTCCGGCCGCGGAAGACGATGAGACGCTCGCCCAGGATCTGCACGCGCTTCACCCGGCCCCCGGGCTCGAGCTCCCTCGACTCCACCACCGGCATCCAGTAGCGCCGGAGCAGCTCGCCCATGGGCGTGCCCGGTCCGGTGCGCGTCAGCAGCTCGTTGTCCTCGTGGCTCAGCATGCGGAAACCCTCCTCGCGGTCGTGCGGCGTGCCGACGCCCGAAGGGTAGCACGCCTTGACAGCCGCGGCCGCGCCCACGTACGCTCCCGCGCGATGCCCGCCCCGGCGGTGACGCTCGCCCTCGACGGGCCGGTGGCCCGGATCACCCTCGATCGACCCGAGGTGCTGAACGCGGGCGACCCCGCGTGGGTCGCCGATCTCGGCGTCGCGGTCGCCGCGCTGGCGGACCGTCCCGACCTGCGCGTGGCCGTCATCACCGGCGCCGGCCGCGCCTTCTGCACCGGCGTCGATCTCAGGGCCCTGGCCGCCGGCGCGATGCCGCTGTCGCAGTTCGTGGCCTGGGAGGACGCGATGACCGCGATCGAGCGGCTGTCGCTGCCGTTCATCGCCGCCATCAACGGCCACTGCCTGGGCGGCGGGCTCCAGCTCGCGCTGGTGTGCGACTATCGCCTCGCCGCCGCGCCCGCGCTGATCGGGCTGCCCGCGGTGAAGGAGTGCCTGATTCCCTCCATGTCGCTCTATCGCCTGCCCCGGCTCATCGGGGCCGCCCTCGCCCGCGAGCTGGTGCTGACCGGCGAACCCATCACCGCCGCGCGTGCCGCCGAGCTCGGGCTCGTGAATCGGGTGGTGCCGACCGAGGGCTTCGCGGACGCGGTGGAGGAGACGGTGCGGCGCTTCCTGGCCTTGCCGCCCACCGCGGTGGCGTGGAGCAAGCGGCTCATGGCGCAGGCCTTCGACCTCGACTTCGACACCTTCCGCGGCCGGATGGAGGCGGGCTTCCGGGAGTGTCTCGCCTCGGAGGAGCACGCGGCCGCGATGGCGGAGATCCGGGCCGGGCTCGCCCGGCGGCCGCGATGACCGCGAGCGCGGGGCGCCCGCTCCTGCCGACCTCGGTGGTGGGCAGCCACGGCTTGCCCGGCTGGGTCTGGCTCGCGCGCGAGGCGCTCGCGGCGGGGCGCCTCGGGGCCACCGATCTCGCCGAGCTGACCGAGGACGCCACCCAGGTCGCGCTGCTCGACCAGGAGCGCGCCGGCATCGACGTGCTGACCACCGGCGAGATGGGGCGCGTGCGCTTCATCATCGGCTTCTACGAGCGCCTGCAGGGCCTTCGCGCGCTGCCCGAGCCGCGCCGCCTGGGGCAGCCCCACTGGGACACCAACACCCCGTTCCAGGTCGTGGACCGCCTGGTCGCGCCGGACGGGCTCGGCATCGTGGAGGAGTGGAGGCTCGCCCGCTCGCTCACCACGCGGCCACTCAAGGCCACCGTACCCGGGCCCTACACGTTGATGTTCCCGCTCCGGCCGGGCGGGCCCTACCGCGATCGCGACACCATGCTGGCGGATCTGGTGGACATCGTGAACGCGGAGTGCCGGCGGCTCGTGGAGGCGGGCGCCGACTTCATCCAGATCGACGAGCCGCACAGCGGCATGTACGCGGGTCACGCGCCGCAGTTCGCCCTCGGGGTCAATCGCGCGGTGGAGGGCGTGCGGGCCAAGATCGCGCTGCACGTCTGCTTCGGCAACCTCTACGGGCGGCCGTTCCAGCCGGTGCGGAGCTACCGCAACGTGTACGCCGCCATCCACGAGGTCCACGCCTCGCAGATCGTGCTCGAGTACGCCAACCGGGGGATGGAGGACCTGCCGCAGTGGGCCGAGCTCGCCACCGACAAGGAGCTGGGCGCGGGCGTGATCGACGTGAAGGCCTTCCGCGCCGAGACCGCGACCGAGGTCGCCGAGCGCATCCGCGCGATCCTCCGTCACGTTCCGGCCGACAAGCTCTGGCTCAACCCCGACTGCGGCTTCTGGGAGACCCCGCGCTGGGCCACCCGCCAGAAGCTCGCCGCCCTCGTCGAGGGCGCCCGCCTCGCCCGCCAGCACCTCTGATGGGGTCAGGTCTTACATTCCGACATTTTTGCCGGGGGACCGAGTTGGCCGTCGCGGAAATGTCGGAATGTAAGACCTGACCCCGTCCTAGCAGGCGCGGAGGAGGGCGAGGTGGTCCTCGGTGGTGTCGTGGGCGACGATGGCGCGGAGGACGATCTCGTCGACGGCGCCCTGCCACGCGGCGAGCCCGGCCTTGATGTCGGCCGGCGAGCTGGCCGCGATCGCGGTGTCGACCGGCTTGACGCCCATGCGCTCGAAGTGGGCGCCGTAGGCGGGGATCGCCGCGTAGCGGCCCCCCTCCTCCTGTAGCCGCGCGCCCGCGCCCGGTCCCAGCGCCACCCGCACGTAGGCGTAGGTGCGCGGCATGGGCCGCCCCGCCGCCTGGGCCCCCGCGCGCACCAGGTCCGCGGAGCGCCGCGCGTACTCCGGCGTGAGCCAGTTGAACAGCACGCCGTCGGCCACCTGCCCCGCCAGATGGCACATCTTGGGGCCGAGCGCGGCCACGACGACCCGTGTCTGCAGGCTCTTCCGGATGGCCGCCACGCCCTCGCGCACGCGCCGCAGCGCCTGCGGGTTCGGGCTCCCCACGCCCAGGAGGAGCCGCCCCGGGGCCAGCGCGTGCCGGCGCACGCCGTCGACGATGTCCTCCGGTCCCCGCGTGTGCAGCGGCACCACCCCCACCCCGAGGTCGATCCGCCGCGTCTCGGCGCCGGCCTGGGAGAGCGCCCCCAGCCCGTCGACCGGCCCGGGGTGGTTGACCCAGAACGAGCCGAAGCCCCGCGCCTCCGCCTCGCGCGCCGACGCGCGGATGATCTCGGGTGCCACGCCGGCGAAGACCGCGAAGCCCCGTGCCGTCTCTGCTGCCATGTCCGCCTCCTGTCGTGGGATGGGCCCGATCATACGCCGCGGCGGCCACGCCCTCCATCCCATCGGGAACGCACCGGCGGGCCCATCGCGGGCGCGCCGCGATCCGGACCCCGCACCACGACCCGGAAGAAGTGTCCGATGCCATCCGGGAAGAACGTGCCCGACGCCGACCGTGCTCGATCACGCCCGAGCGCCGAATCGGGCCCTGAGCGCATTCCTCGCCGATCACCGGTCCTGCGGGGAGCTGGATGGCGGGCGGGACGGCGCGACCCTCTGGCTCGAGTGCGTCTGCGGCGTCCGGACCGTTCGGCCGGTTGGCGTCCCCACACGCCTCTACATCGAGGCGTCCTACGCGGGCGAGAGGTATCCGGCATGAGGCATCGGCTCATCGGCATCATCCTCGGCCTGGGCACCGGCATGCTCCTGGGCGGGCAGCTCGTGATCGGGACGGAGCGGATCGATCTCCACGACACGGATCCGAAGCAAACCGGCTACGTCATCGTGGATCCCGGGACCCGCCCTCTCGAGACGTACGACACGAAGTCGAAGTGCACCCGGTGGGGAACGATCGCGCGTGAGTCGGGGGACGTGGAGGCGTTCGACCGCGACGGGAACTGGGTGGGGACCGGCACGCTGCCCCCCTCGCACGTCAAGCGGTAGGCCTCGCCGGGCCCCGGCCCGGCAAACCGAGGCCGGTTGGACGGGGGCGTCCGTTTAGTGATACGCCCGAACGGTCATGCCACCGTCCGCGGGCCCGTGCATCCTCGTGTGGATGTGCGTGCTCATCGCGGTGAACCAGCTCGGCTTCGGCAGCATCGTCCCCGCGCTGGCGCTCTACGCGCGCTCCTTCGGGGTGCCCCAGTCCGCGATCGGCCTCGCCATCGCGATCTACGGGCTCGCGCGCTTCCTGGTCGCGGTGCCGTCCGGCCGGCTCGCGGACGCGATCGGCCGCCGGAACACGCTGGCCCTGGGCGGGGTGGTGGCGGCGGCCGGCAACGCCCTCTGCGCGCTCGCCCCCACCTATCCCACCTTCGTGGCCGCGCGCTTCGTGGCCGGGGCGGGCGCCGCGCTCGTGCTCACCACCGGCCTCATCGTGCTGGCCGACATCTCGACGCCGGCCAACCGCGGACGCATGATGTCGGTCTACCAGGGCGTGTTCATCTTCGCGGTGGGCATCGGCCCGTTCCCGGGCGGTCTCCTCGCCACCCACCTCGGCCTGGCCGCGCCGTTCGTCGCCTACGCCGCCACCTCGCTGGCCGCCGCCGCGGTGGCCTGGCTCGCCATTCCCGAGACGCGGCCGGCGCGCCGGCAGGGCGACCACACCGACCCGGTGCCGTTCGGGGTGCAGCTGCGCCTGCTCACGGTGCACGGGGGCTTCCTGCTGGTGAGCCTGATCGCGTTCGTGAACGCGGTGGCCCGCACCGGCGCGCTCTTCAACATCATCCCGATCCTGGCCCGCGACCGGCTGGGGCTCCACCCCGACCGCATCGGCTTCGGCCTGGCGCTGGCCAGCGTGGTCGGTCTCGTCCTCGCCTATCCCGCCGGCGTCCTCGTGGATCGCTACGGGCGCAAGATCATCATCGTGCCCTCCACCGTGCTCTCGGGCGTCTCGCTGCTCCTCTTCCTGACCGCGCCCACCTACGGCTGGTTCCTGCTGGCGTGCGCGGCGTGGAGCGTGGCCATGGGGATCAGCGGCGCCGCGCCGGCCGCCTACGCCGCCGACACCGCGCCCGGGGGCATGAACGCGGCCGCGCTCAGCACCTACCGCATGCTGGCGGACATGGGCTACGTGGTGGGCCCCATCGCGCTGGGGGTAGCCGCCGACCTGGCCGGCGCGGACGCGACGCTCGCGGCCACCGCCGCGCTGCTGGTCGCGGTGGCGCTGCTGTTCGCGCGGCTGGCCCCCGAGACGTTCCGGGCCGCCCGGGTCTGACCCCGGCCCGAAGGCCGCTTGCGCGGTGGGCTGGCATGGCGGCATGAGCGATCCGGAGGCCGCGCCCACGGCCCCTCGATCCCTCTGCACGCACCACGTGCTCGGCGTGCCGCTGCGCGCCGGCTCGCTCATGCCCGGCGGCGAGAACGACGCGCGCGCGTTCCGTGAGGCGGAGCTGCTGACCCGCCTGCACACCGCTGGGGTCCGGGCCATCGACGAGGGCGATCTGGCGATCCCGAGCGACCTGCCCCACCACACGGTGCCGCCGATCCACAACTGGCCGGCCCCGCGCATCGTCTGGGACCTGCTGGGCGAGCGCCTCACCCCGCATCTGCGGAGCCGCGACGGCGTGCCGCTGCCGATCGGCTGCGACTGCAGCGTGGTGGTGGGCACCGCCCGCGCGCGGGGCCCGCACCGGCGCCGACGTCCACGCCCTCTACGTCGTCGACGACGACTTCGACGACGCGCCGCCGGATGCCCGGCAGTGCCTCAGCGCCGCCGCGATCGCGGTGTGGCTGCTCACTCACCCCTCGCCGTTCGCGCCGGACCCGTGGCTGCGGCCCGGGCAGGTCACGATGATCGGCGCCAGCATGCCGTCGACGCACGACCACCACGCGGGCGCGGCCGGGCGCGTGCGGGGCCTGTCGCTGGCCGACGTGCGCCGGCTCGGGCCCGAGGCCGCCCTGCGTCCTCCGCGGCGATCGTGCTGCACCTCGACATCGACGTGCCCGCCGCCGCCGCGATGCCCGCGGCCTACTTCCCGCACGCGGAGGGCCTCAGCCGAAAGGAGTGCCTGGCGCTGCTGCGACCGCTCGTCGCGGACCCGCGGCTCCGGATCCGCGAGGTCGCCGGGTACGCGATGCTCGTCGATCCGGGGCGGCGCGAGATCGACCGGCTGATCCATCTGCTGGTCCGCGCGCTCGCCCGAACGTCGGGCTCAGCGTCCGGAGCGGAAGGGATACGCGAGCTGCGTCCAGTACCCGGGCGGCACCGGGCGCCCCGCCAGCCCGTAGGCGGGCGGCCACTGGTCGCCCGGCAGGTACTGCGTGCCGAAGAGCGCGTCGATCACCGGCAGGTGCACCGCGAAGTTCACGTCCACCGGCTCCACCGCGTGGTGCCAGTGGTGGTACTGCGGCGTGGCGAGGAGCCAGCGCAGCAGGCCGAAGCGCCAGCGCACGTTGGCGTGGATCAGCACCGCCTGGAACGACACGAACAGCACGTAGGCGAATACCGGCGCCTGGGCGAAGCCCAGCACGTAGAGCGGCACGAAGCTCAGGCCGCGCGTGACCACGATGTCCACCAGGTGCAGGCGCGAGCCGGCGAGCCAGTCCATGGTGCGGCTCGAGTGGTGGATGGCGTGGAAGCGCCAGAGCCACGGCACCGCGTGGAAGAGCCGGTGCACGGTGTACTGCGCGAGGTCCGCCACCACGAGCACCTCCACGAACTGCACCACGTAGGGCTGCGCGGCCACCGCCGCCTGCAGCTCGGGCGCCACCGCCCAGCGGAAGAAGATGGCGGCCGGCGCCATCGTGAGGAACACGGTGAGCTGCACCAGCAGATGGCTCACCCCGAAGTGCCAGAGGTCGGTGCGCCACTCCTCGCGGAACACCGGCTGGTCCCGGCGGGCCCACAGGAGCTCGATCGGCACGAAGATGGCCGAGAGCAGGAACAGGTCGAGCAGGAACCAGTCGAGGCCTACGTGGCTCGAGCGCGCCACCGGGGTCGCGACCGCCACCTCGGAGCCGCCCATCAGGGTGGCGAGCAGCGCGAAGCCGGCCCCGGTGAGCCCGAGGGCCTTCCGCCGCTTCAGCAGCACGCTGGCCACGCCCAGCACGAAGGCCACGCCGAGGGCGACCTTGATGGTGGTGCGCACGATCGCCATCGGGTAGACGTCGCGGAGCGCGGGCGTGGTGAGGACGGCCGGGAACCAGAGACAGAGCACCGCCCCGAACGCGAGCGCGCCCAGCACCGTCGACAGCACGCCGCTCACCCAGCCCAGGACGCCGATCCGGCTCGCCACGTGTCTCCCTCGTGCCTCGATGGTAGCGTTCCCCCGATTTCCCCACCAAGCGTTGCGCGTGTGGCGCCCCGGCGCGCCGCCTGCTAGGCTCGGGAGCCGTGGCCACCTTCCTGATGCTGCCGCCCCAGACCGCGACCACGCGGGCCTGGGCCGCCCGGGTGGCCGCCGCGCTCCCCGCCCTCTCGGTGATCGTGGCCGAGGACGAGGCCCAGGCCGCGCGGGAGATCGCCACCGCGGAGGCCGCCTTCGGTACGATCACCCCCGCGCTGCTGCGTGAGGCCGCGCGCCTGCGGTGGCTGCAGGCGCCCCAGGCCGCGCCCCCCGCCGGCTATCACTTCCGCGCGCCGGTGGACCACCGGTCGTGGTCACCAACTTCCGCGAGATCTACAACGACCACATCGGGGCCCACGTCATGGCGTTCGTGCTCGCGTTCGCCCGCGCGCTCCACCACTATCTGCCGCTCCAGCTCCGGCGCGAGTGGAAGCCGGCGCCGCTCGACACCGGGGTGGTGCACCTGCCCGCGGCCACCGCGCTGGTGGTGGGCGTGGGCGGCATCGGCCGCGAGACGGCGCGGCTCGCGGCGGCGTTCGGCATGCGGGTGATCGGCGTGGACGCCCGCCGCCGGGACGCCCCGCCCGGCATGGTGAAGCTGGCGGGGGCCGACTCATCAACATCGGGCGCGGCATGACCACGCGCCTCGACGACCTGGTCGCCGCGCTCGCGGCCGGCGAGATCGCGGGCGCGGGGCTCGACGTGTTCGAGCAGGAGCCCCTGCCCGCCGAGCATCCGCTGTGGACGATGCCGAACGTGCTGATCACGCCGCACACCGCCGGCTACGGACCCTATCTGGACGACCGGCGCTACGAGATCCTGCTCGACAACTGCCGTCGGTTCCTCGCCGGCACGCCGCTCCGCAACGTCGTCGACAAGGCGCGCTGGTTCTAGCGCCGCGTGGCTGCCTCCCGCCCCGGCGCGGGCAGCGTCTGCCGGATCGAGTCGTAGCCCTTCCAGGGATCCGCCCGGAGCCCGGCCAGGCGCTTCGGCAGGTTGGCGACCGTGAAGTGGTCGGAGCGCAGGCGCGGGGACAGCTCGTCCCAGTCGAGCGGCACCGAGACGGGCGCGCCGGGCCGTGCGCGGGTCGAATAGGCGGCGACGCTCGTCGCGCCGCGGACGTTGCGCAGATAGTCCACGAAGATCCGCCCCGCCCGCTCGGCCCGCGCCATCCGGGCCAAATAGTGTCGAGGCTCCTCGCGGGCCAGCTCCTCCGCGATCCGCCGGGCGAATGCGGCGCAGTCGTCCCAGCCGGCCCGCGGGGTGAGCGGCGCGACCACGTGCAGCCCCTTGCCGCCGGTGGTCTTCACGAAGCTCCGGAGCCCGTGGGCTTCGAGCCGCGCGCGCGCCAGGCGCGCGCCCTCCACCACGCGCGGCCACGGCACCCCGTCGCCGGGGTCGAGGTCGATCACGATCCGGTCCGGGCGCTCCGGATCGCTCACCGTCGAGTTCCAGGTGTGGATCTCCAGGATGCCGATCTGCACCAGCCCGATCAGCCCGGGGAGATCGTCGACCACCAGATACTCACCGGTCTTGGTCTTTTCCTTGATCGACACGCGGCGGAGCGTGTCGGGGGCCCAGTGGCCGGTGTGCTTCTGGTAGAAGCACGTCCTGTGGGCGCCGTCCGGACAGCGCACCAGCGTGGTGGGCCGATCGCGCAGGTGCGGCAGGATCCACTCCGCGATCGACTCGTAGAAGCGGGCGAGGTCGAGCTTGGTGATGCCCAGGGGCGTATACAGCACGCGATCCGGGTGCGTGATCCGCACGCCCGCCACGACGGCCTCGCTTCCCGACGAGGCGTTCGCCGCGCGAGTCCGGTTGGACGCCACGGCCGTCCGGCGCTTCTCCGGGCGGCTCGACCCCGGCGCGCCCGCCCGGGACGCGGCCCGGGCCTTTCCGGGCGAGGCGCGGCCGGTCGGCGCGCCGGCCCCACGCCGCGGCTCCGGCGGGTCCGCCGCCGGCAGCGCCGCGGGGCGCTCCCGCACCACCTGGGTGGCCGGCTTGTCCTCGCGCAGCCCCTGGAACGACGGATGCCGCATGCGGCCGTCGGCGGTCCACTCGCTGAAGGCCACCTCGGCGACCAGCTCGGGCCGGACCCAGTGCGGCCGCCCCAGCCCGGTGAGCCGCTCGGAGAACGGTGACGTCGACTGCTCGAGCGGCGCCAGGCGCTTCTTGAGGTCGTGCAGCATGCGCGCGGTGAAGCCGGTGCCCACCTTGCCCACGTAGACGAGCCGGCCGTCCTCGTACACCCCGGTGAGGAGCGCGCCGACACCGGACCGCGAGCCCTCCGGGTCGGTGTAGCCGCCGATCACCACCTCCTGCCGCAAGAGACACTTGGTCTTCACCCAGTCCGCCCCGCGCGTGCTCCGGTAGGGGGCCGAGCGCCGCTTGGACACCACGCCTTCCAGGCCGAGCCGACACGCCTCCGCGAAGAACTCCCTGCCCGAGCCGATCACGTGGTCGCTGTAGCGCAGCACGCCCGGCTCGCCGCCCGGCGCGCCGAGCAGCCGCGCCAGCGCCGCCTTGCGGTCCTCGAGCCGCGCGCCGGTGAGGTCGTACCCGTCGAGGTGCAGCAGGTCGAACGCCATGTAGACGAGGTCGCCGCCGCGGCCGTCCGAGGACATGAAGTTCTGCAGGGCCTGGAAGCTGGTGCGCCCGTCGGCCGTCACCACCGCCACCTCGCCGTCCAGCAGCAGGCGGCGCGCGGGCAGCCGGCGCACGGCCTCCGCCACGGTGGGGAAGTGGTCGGTCCACGGGCGGCCGTTGCGGCTCAGCAGCGTCACCTGGTCCCCGTCCCGCCGCGCGAGGATGCGATAGCCGTCGAACTTCATCTCGTGCAGCCAGTCGTCGCCGGTCGGCGTCTCCGACACGAGCGTGGCCAGCTGCGGGGGCACGAAGCGCGGCAGGGCCGCCGGCCGGGCGCCTTCCACCCGGGCCGCGTCGACCTTGGCCGGAGCCGCGGAGCGGGCCGCCGCCTTGGCGGCGACCCGGCGAGTCGCGGCGTGCGTGCGCGCGCGCCGGCCGCCTCCGCGCCCGTCGTCCCCGTCCGGCTCGCCGGCCGCGCGGTTCGAGTGCCACACCCGATCCTGGGCCGCCGCGATCTGCTCCATGGTCCGCCCGGTGGCCACGCTGTTGGGCTCCGCCTCCACCACCGGGTACTCCGCGGCGGGCCGCGCGGCCTCGTCGTCGTGCTTGATCAGCAGCCAGCTCCGCCCGTCGTCACTCCCCTGCCGCCGGTCGCGGATGCGCACGAGCGCCCAGCTGCCCCGCAGCTTCTTGCCGTGGAGCGTGAACTTGAGGCTGCCCTCGCGGTAGCCGCGGTGCGGATCGCCCTCGGGCGTCCACGTCCCGCGGTCCCACAGCATCACGGTCCCCCCGCCGTACTCGCCCTCGGGAATGACCCCCTCGAAGCTTCCGTACTCGAGAGGATGGTCCTCGACGTGCATGGCCAGCCGCTTGTCGGCGGGATCGAGGCTCGGGCCCTTGGGGACCGCCCAGCTCTTCAGCACGCCCTCCAGCTCCAGGCGGAAGTCGTAGTGCAGGCGCGTCGCCGCGTGCTTCTGGATCACGAAGACGCGCTCGCGGCCGGGGCGCTCGCTCCCGGCCGCGACCGCGGCGCCCTGGGGCTCGGGGGTCCGCGAGAAGCGGCGCTTGCGCCGGTACTCCCGCAGGGACCCGTCGGTGGCCTCGCTCACGCTCGCCCTTTCGCCGTCCCCCTCCGCTCCCTCACCGCGCCGGTCCTCCCGACCGAATCGTACCCCGGCGCCGCCAGAGGATGGGGCCGACATCCAGCTTCGCACGCCGGGCGAGCCCCGCCCGGCGCGAGCGGCGGGTCGGTCAGGCGCCGGCGGGAACGGGCTGGGCGGCGCGACGCACCCGCACCACGGTGGCGATCGTGCAGAGCAGCAGCGCGCCCACCACCGCGAACACCATCCGCGGGTCGCCGTGGTCGAGCAGCCAGCCGAACACGAGCGGCGTGATGCAGGAGCCGAGGTCCAGGCCGGAGTAGACGAAGCCGAAGACGCGGCCCGAGGCGCCGGTCGGGGTGGCCGCGCGCACCAGCATGTCGCGCGAGGGGCCGGTCGCCCCCTGGCAGAAGCCGGCGAGGGCGAGCAGGCCGGGCAGCAGCGCGAGCGAGACCCCGCCCGACGCCAGCACCAGCATGAGCACGGCGCCGCCCACCAGCCCGCTCACCGCCAGCACGTCGTGACGCCTGGTGCGATCGGCCAGCAGCCCGCCGACCAGGGTGCCGACAGCGCTCCCCAGCAGGAACGCGGTCAGGGCCGCGGTGGCCGTTGCCATCGGCGTCTCGTACACGCGGATCAGGCCGCTCACCCCGAAGGTCTGCACGCCGATCACCGCCATCGCGATCAGCGCGAAGTAGGCGAACGCGGCGAGGATCGGCGCGCTCAGGAGCAGGCGCACGTCGGTGGCGCCGCGGCTCCGGCCCGCCCCCCGCGCGCTCGCGAAGAGATGCGCCTGCGTGGCCAGCACCCCGGCCATGATCAGGCCCAGCCCGCCCACCGTGACCAGCGCGGCCCGCCAGCCGAAGTGCGCGGTGAGCGCGAACACGACCGTCGGCGCCACCGCCCAGCCGAGGTTGCCGGAGACGGAGTGCACGCTGTAGCCGCGCCCGATGCGCCGTGCGTCCACCGAGGCGTTCAGGATCGAGTAGTCGGCGGGGTGGAACACGCTGTTGCCGAGGCCGGCGAGCAGCGCCACCGGCAGCAGCAGCCAGTAGGTGGGCACGAGCCCGGCGAGCGCGATCGAGGCCGCGAACAGCGCCATGCCGCCCAGGAGAACCCGGAGCGCGCCCACCCGGTCCACCAGGAACCCGGACAGGGTCTGGCCGATCCCGGACGCGCCGTAGAAGACGCTCACGGTCAGCCCGAGCGCCACGTAGGGCACCCCGAACACGGTCTTGAGCAGCGGGAAGAGCGGCGGCAGCGCCAGCTGGAAGAAGTGACTGAAGAAGTGCGCCACCCCGATGAGACCGATCACCCGCAGGTCGCTGCGGAAACTGGATCGAGCGGCGGGATCGGACACGGCTTCTCAGTGTACACCACGCCGCCGCGGGCGGCCGCCGCCCGCGGGATTCGGCCCCGCGGGATTCTGCTATGATCGGGGCACCCGGAAAGGAGACCTCCATGGCCACCGAGACCACGTACAGCCTCGATCAGTTCCTGGCCGACACCCGCGCCACCATCAAGACGAAGGGCATCCCGGCCGGGCTCGCCGAGATCCGCGACCATCTGGAGAAGCTCCTGCACAACCCCGAGCTCCTGAAGAAGCACCTGGGCGACCCGGTCCCGTACGTGGAGCGGGCCACCATCGGCCACGATCCCGAGACCGACGTCCACGTGCTGGTGCACGGCCGCGCCAAGGCCGGCAAGTCCTCGGTGCACGACCACGGGCCGTGCTGGGTGGTCTACGGCAACTACAAGAACCCCACCCGCATGCGGCGCTGGCGGCGGCTCGACGACGGCAGCCGTCCCGGCTACGCCGAGCTGACGCTGCAGCGGGAGTTCATGAACGAGCCGGGCCATGCGGCCGCCTTCGCGGTGGGCGACATCCACTCCATCGAGTTCGGCGACGACACCTTCTTCATCCGGGTCACCGGCGGCGACGTCGAGACCAAGGAGACGCTCCGCTTCGACGTGGACAAGAAGACGGTGGAAATCGCCAACCGGGCGCTCGGCCAGCGCTAGCACCCGGCCCTCCGCCGATCTCGACCACGAGCCGCGCCGGGCGCGGCGTGGTCACCGCTCGGCGCGGCTCACGCTCCGACGGCCAGGGCCTCCACGAGGCGCTCGACCCTCGCCACGATCTGATCGCGCGCCGCCGCGTAGCCCTCGCCGACCGCGGGCACGTCCCATTGCTCGACCCGCCCGGCCGCGCCTGACGGCACCTCACAGCCGAAGCTCACGATGTGTCGCGCGCTGTCGACGTCGTAGAGCGTGACCGGCCGGGGCCGGGCCGGCGCCGCCGTGAGCCCTTCGGCCGCGAGGCCCTCCACCGCGCTGGGGGCCAGCTCCGCGTCCGGCTCCCTCCCCGCGGCCACCGCCCCGATCCCGAGACCGCGTGCGGCGGCCAGCCGGCGGAAGTGCGCCGCGGCCACCACGCTCTTGGCCGCGCCGTGGAGACAGACGAACACCACCCGCGGCTCCGGCGGGACGCTTGCGGTCTGCCGCCGCGAGTACTCGTAGAGCGCGTCGTACAGCGGGAACTGCCGGCTCATGTTCTCGAAGTCGTCCCGGCTCGTGGCCTGGAAGCCGGTCGCGGCGGCGTAGAGACCCGCCGACTCCGGCGTCAGCCCGCGGTCGTCGGTGTCCGCACCGCGCACGATCGCGGCCAGGCTCACCAGGGCGGGGTCCGCCAGCTCGAACCGACGCAGGAACGCGTCGAACGAGCACGCCCGGCCGTGGTGCCCGAGCTCGACGCCGGGAACGTCGTACGGGATGGCTCCTTCACGCTCCGCCACCGCCTGGACGTCCTGCGCCGGCACGAACAACAGCTCGGGCGTGGGGTCGATGAACCGGGTGATCAGCCAGGGGCACGCGATCCGGTCCACTCGCGCACGCTCACGTGTGACCCACTTCATGCTCGTTCTCCTATCGCACCGCGAAGATGACGAGGCCGGCCAGCGCTCCCGCGGCGATGAGCACCGGCTCCGGAACCTTGAATCGCCACGCCACCCCGAGGGCGGCGGCCGCGATCAGCAGCGTGGGCACGTCGACGATCGCCCGCCGGGCCAGGACCACGCAGGCGCCCGCGATCGTCCCGGAGGCGGCCGCGGTGACGCCGGCCACGAACGCCTTGACCTTCGCGTTCCCGCTGATCCGGTCGAACCAGGGGAACGGAACGACCACGAAGAGGTACACGGGCAGGAACACCCCGACCGCGGCGGCCACCGCGCCCGGGAACGCGGCCACCAGATAGCCGACGAACGCCACGGTGATGACGACCGGACCCGGCGTGAGCATCGCCACCGCCACCGCGTCGAGGAACTGCTTGTCGTTCAGCCAGCCGTACTGCTGCACCACCCCTGCGTGCAGGAACGGCACGATGGCGAGCCCGCTGCCGAAGACGAAGGCGCCCGCCTTGGCGAAGAACACGAGGATCTGCAGCAGCACGCGGGGGGTCGCGGCCACCATGAAGCACGTCGACGCGGGGCGCTTGAGCCAGGCCGGAGGCGCCTGGGCCGTCATCGTCACCACCCCGCTCAGCAGGAACAGCCAGACGAACTCGGCCTCCGTCCAGGCGGTGACCACGGCCAACACCGCGAAGATCACCCACAGGATCCGCTCCCGGGCCATGGTGAGCCGAGCGAGCTTGTAGGCCGCGATCGTGATGATGCCGATCACGGTCGCGCCCACGCCGTAGAACGCCGCCTGCATCGAGGACAGCCCGCCGAACCGCACGTACAGCCCGCTGATGGCCACCGTCATCACGAAGGACGGCAGGATGAAGACCAGCGCCACCAGCGTGGCCCCCCGCACCTGCGAGTGGACGTACCCCAGGCAGATCGCCAGCTGCGCCGCGAGCGGGCCCGGGGCCAGCTGCGCGAGCGCCAGCGATTTCATGTACTCCTCCTTGCCGAACCACCTCCGCCGCTCGACCAGATCGCGCTGCATGTACCCGACCAGCGCCACCGGCCCCCCGAACCCGAGGCCGCCCAGGTAGAGGAAGTACTTCAGCAGCTCCAGGGTCGTGGGCCGGCCGGGCATCTCAGCGCCTGCCCGAGGTATTGGCGTAGAGGCCCTCGAACAGCGTCATGCCCTGGGCCAGCACCTGGTGATCGTCCGCGGCGGCGGCGAGCAGCGCCCGGATCGCCACGTCGATGCCGCGCGCCTCCTCGTGCGGATACTTGCCGTCCCGCAGGTCGGCCTCGTGGACCACCTCGGCCAGGCGCGTGAGCCGCCGGTCCCGCAGGTTGGCCCGCTTGACGAGCGTCTCGAACGTGCAGTCCTCGCCCTGATGGCTGAGCTCCACGCCCGGCGCGTCGTAGGGGATCGCGTCCTCGGGGAACTCGGCCGGCGGAGCGAAGACGAACACCGCCTCGGGATCGATGAATCGCTTGATGAGCCACGCCGACGCGATCCGATCGACGTGCGGCCGGGGCCGGGTGACCCATCGGCGCCCGCGCAGGGTGGTCAGATCGAGCCGGGGCTCCGGCTTCGCCTTCTCTGGACGCCTGGTCCGCATGGCAATGATCTCCTCCAGACGCCGCACCTCGGCGCCTCCGGGAGCGTCGAAGAAATCGATATCGCGAATGCGCTGATGCTCCTTCGCCAGGCGCACCAGCTTCTCCTGGGTCTCCGGGCGGATGTCCTTGCCCTCGAGGCTCTGCAGGAGGCGCCGGTAGCGCACCGCGAGCTGTCGATAGTCGCGGTCGCGCGGCACGTGGAAGAGCTTCCGCACGTCGCCCGGGCTGACGTTCTCGATCTGCTGCACCCGGATGAGAGTGGCTTCACCCCCGTCGCGCTCGATCTCCTGCGCGAGCCACTGGAAGTCCTCATAGCGCTCCGGGGTGTCCGGGAGCAGGTACGCCGACCGCTTGAGCGCCACCGCTCCGATCGACCGCAGGCGCCTCCAGACCCGCACGCGCAGGCTCGACGGATGGGGAGGCGCGCTCACGAGAAGCAGGAGTAATTGTTGCTGGCTCATTCAGTCAGATGAAACACTAGATGCATCGGGCTGTCAAGCCACGATGAGGCCGGCTCGGGTCATCGAGCAGGACGATGCAAGGGCCATCCAGGCGGGGACTTCGGGCCCGCCGTGGCCGGCCCGGCCGTCCGGAGGGGGACGGCCGGCCCCGGCCCGTGGTGGGGTGCTTGCTGGGACCCGCCTGCGTGGAGGCGGTGGAGGCTAGCGGAAGGCCTTCGTGATCAGAGCTTCCCCCAGTAGGGGCGCGACGCGGGGAAGACGGTCCGGCAGCGCGTGGCCTCGGTCGGCCCGTCCAGCACGTCGGCCACGCCCCGCCAGATCGCGTAGTGCGGCGTCTGGCGGTGGGCCTCCAGCGCGGCCTGATCCTTGTAGACCTCGTAGAAGTAGTAGACGTTCGGCTCCTTCTCGTCCTGCAGCACGTTGAAGCGCAGGCAGCCCGGCTCGTCCCGCTCCGAGCCGAGCGCGTCGGCCTCGATCGCCTTGAGGAACTTCTCCTCCATCCCGGGCTTGATCCGCGCCTTCACCCACATCGCGATCATCGTGGTCTCCGTCGGTCAGAGTCACCGCGCTCGTCGCCGCCCTCGCTTGCCTTGCCCGTCCCGGCCGTCGTAGCATGCGCGGCGGAGGGTGCCATGGATCCCGCCTCGATCAACGCGCTCACCTTCGATGTCTTCGGCACCGTGGTGGACTGGCGGAGCAGTATCATCCGCGAGGGTGAGGCCTTCGGCAAGTCCCGCGGTCTGTCGGTGGACTGGGCGAAGTTCGCGGACGCCTGGCGCGGCCTCTACCAGCCCGCGATGGAGGAGGTCCGCAGCGGCCGCCGCCCGTGGGTGCGCCTCGACGATCTCCACCGCGAGAGCCTGGTGCGCCTGCTGCAGGAGTTCGGGGTGAGCGGGCTCTCCCCGGCCGAGATCGACGACCTCAATCACGCCTGGCACCGGCTCGATCCGTGGCCCGACGCGGTGGCCGGCCTCACCCGGCTCAAGCGCCGCTTCGTGCTGGCCACGCTCTCCAACGGCAACATCGCGCTGATGGTGAACATGGCCAAGCGCGCCGGCCTGCCGTGGGACACCATCCTCGGCGCGGAGATCGCGCGCGCCTACAAGCCCATGCCGGAGGCGTACCTGCGCTCGGCGGAGGCGCTCGGCCTGCGCCCGGAGCAGTGCCTCATGGTGGCGGCGCACCCCGGCGACCTGGCCGCGGCGGCCCGCTGCGGCCTCCGCACCGCCTACGTCCCGCGTCCGCTCGAGCACGGTCCCGGCCGCGGCGCCGACGACCCCGACACCGCGCAGCCCTTCGACGTGGTGGCGGGCGACTTCGTGGACCTGGCCGAGCGGCTCGGATGCTGAGCGGCCTCTTCGACCTCTCCGGCCGGGTCGCGCTCGTCACCGGCGGCAGTCGCGGCCTCGGCCGCGCGATGGTGCTGGCCTTCGCGCAGGCGGGAGCCGACGTGATCATCGCCAGCCGCAAGCAGGCCTCCTGCGACGCCGCCGCGGACGAGGTGCGCCGCACCACCGGGCGCCGCGCGCTGCCGGTCGCCTGCCACGTGGGCCACTGGGACCAGGTGGAGCGCCTCGCCGAGCGCGCCTACGCCGAGTTCGGCCGCGTGGACGTGCTGGTCAACAACGCGGGCATGTCGCCGATCTACGATCGCGTCGAGCACGTCACCGAGGAGCTCTGGGACAAGGTGCTCGACGTCAATCTGAAGGGCGCGTTCCGCCTCACCGCCCTGGTGGGCTCGCGCATGGCTGCAGGCGCGGGCGGCTCCATCATCATGGTCTCGAGCACCGCCGCGGTGCGCCCCACCGCGGGCGTCATCCCCTACGCGGCGGCCAAGGCGGCGGTGAACGCGATGACCGAGGGCTTCGCGCGCGCGTTCGGCCCCACCGTGCGGGTGAACTGCATCATGCCGGGCCCGTTCCTCACCGACATCTCGAAGGCCTGGGACCTAGAGGCCTTCCGCAAGCGCGCGAAGGAGACCATGCCGCTCGGCCGCGGAGGCGAGCCCGACGAGATCGTGGGCGCGGCGCTCTACTTCGCCTCGCACGCCTCCTCGTTCACCACCGGCGCGGTGCTGGGCGTGCACGGAGGCGCGGCCTGATCGCACGTGACGCCGCCGGAGCGCCCGCCGGCGGCCTCGGAGCGCCCGCCGCCGGCTCCACCGTCGAGGTGGCCCCGGTGCGCCCCGGCGAGGCGCTCGACTGGGCCGCGCTCGAGCGGTGGCTGCGGCCCCGGCTGGCCGAGGTGCGGCCCGACGCGCAGGGCCCGATCGAGGTGCTCCAGTTCCCCCACGGCTCCGCCAACCTCACCTACCTGCTGCGCGTCGGCGGCGCCGAGCTTGTCCTGCGCCGCCCACCGTTCGGCCAGATCGCCCCGGGCGCGCACGACATGAAGCGCGAGTTCCGGGTCCTCTCGCGCCTCTGGCGCCGCTTCGACCGCGCTCCCCGCGCCTATCTCTTCTGCGACGACCACGCGGTGCTGGGGGCCGACTTCTTCGTGATGGAGCGCCGCCACGGCGAGGTCATCCGCGACGGCATGCCACCCGGCCTCGCCGCGCACCCCGACGCCGGCCGCCGCGCCGCCTTCGCGCTGGTGGAGGCGATGGCCGAGCTGCACGCGGTCGATCCCGCCGCGTGCGACCTGGGCGATCTGGGCCGGCCGGACGGCTTCGTCGACCGCCAGCTCGACGGCTGGGCCAGGCGCTGGGCGCTGGCGCGGCCCGGCGACGCGGGTGACGAGATGGAGCGGCTGCACGCGCGGCTGGCCCGCGCGCGGCCCGCGTCCCACCGCGTCTCGATCGTCCACAACGACCTGAAGCTCGACAACTGCCAGTTCGATCCCGGGAGCCCCGACCGCGTGACCTCCATCTTCGACTGGGACATGACGACCCTCGGCGACCCGCTGGTCGACCTGGGCACGCTGCTCAACTACTGGCCGGACCCGAGCGACACCGAGGCCACCCAGCGCGGCACGCGGCCGGCTCTCGCCCGCATGGGCCTGCCCTCGCGCGCGGAGATCACCGAGCGGTACGCCGCGCTCACCGGCATCGATCCGGGCGCCGCGCGGTGGTGGGAGGCCTTCGCGCTCTGGAAGACGGTGGTGGTCGTGGTGCAGCTCCACCGACGCTGGGTGCGCGGGGAGTCCACCGATCCCCGCATGGCCCACATCGCGGACCGCGCCCCGTGCCTCATCCGGGCGGCGGGCGCCGTGCTCGACGCGGCGGGGCTCTGAGTCATGGCCGACGCCCGGTACATCGTGGGGATCGACGTGGGCGGCACGTTCACCGACCTGACCGCGGTGGACGTGCGGAGCGGCCGCGTGGTCGTCACCAAGGTGCCCTCGCGGCCGCGGCAGGAGGCGGCCGCGGTGCTGGCCGGCCTGCAGGCGCTCGACATCGCCAGCGCCGAGGTCCGGCGCCTGGTGCACGGCACCACCGTCGGCACCAACGCGGTCCTGGAGCGGCGCGGGGCGCGGGTGGCGCTCCTGACCACCGCCGGCTTCCGCGACCTCATCGAGATCGGCCGCACCAAGCGCAACATCCCGGCGCTGTTCATCCCCACGTTCGTGCGGCCGAAGCCGGTGGTCGCCCGCCGCGACCGCTTCGAGGTGACCGAGCGCCTCGCCGCGGACGGCGCCGTGCTGGTCCCGCTCGACCGCGCCTCGGTCGAGCGCGCGCTCGACGCCGCGCTGGCCGCCCCCGCGGAGGCGGTGGCGGTGTGCCTGCTCCACGCCTATCTCAACCCGGAGCACGAGCACGCGGTGGCGGACGCGGTGAAGGGCCGCGCCCCCGGCCTGCCCGTCTCCTGCTCCGCCGACGTGGTGGCCGAGTACCGCGAGTTCGAGCGCTTCTCCACCACCGTGCTCAACGCCTATCTCCAGCCGCTCATGGAGGGCTACCTGACCTCCCTGGAGGAGCGCCTGCTCGCCACCGGCTACATCCACGGCGTGCTCACGGTGGCCTCGAGCGGCGGCATGATGACCACCGACACCGCGCGCCGCCTGCCCATCAAGACCATCTTTTCGGGTCCCGCGGGCGGGGTGAGCCGGGCGTGCTTCGTGGGCGCGGCGGCGGGCGTCCGCGACTTCATCACCTACGACATGGGCGGCACCTCGACCGACGTGTGCCTCGTGCGCGATCTGCAGCCGCTGATGACCGCGGACTCGATGGTGGGCGCCTTCCCGGTCAAGGTCTCCCAGATCGACATGCACACCGTCGGGGCGGGCGGCGGCTCCATCGCCTGGCTCGACGTGGACGGCAGCCTCGCGGTCGGCCCGCGCAGCGCCGGCGCCTCCCCCGGCCCGGCCGCCTACGGCCTGGGCGGCACCGAGCCGGCGGTGACCGACGCCAACGTGGTGCTGGGCCGCATCGGCACGCGGCGCCGCCTCGGCGGCAGCATCGCGATCGATCCGGAGCGGGCCCGCCGGGCGGTGGCCGCCCTCGCGGCGAGGATGGAGCGGCCGCTGTCGGTCGAGGCGCTCGCCGAGGGCATCGTCACCATCGCGGTGGCCCGCATGACCTCCGCCATCCGCGAGATCTCCATCCAGCGCGGCCACGACCCGCGCGACTTCACCCTCATCGCCTTCGGCGGAGCCGGTCCCATGCACGCCCTCGCGATGGCCGACGAGATCGGCATCCCGCGCGTGCTGGTGCCGCGGCATCCCGGCAACTTCTCGGCCCTGGGCCTCCTGGCCGCCGACATCAAGCACGACGACGTGCGCACCCGCGTGGGCCCGCTGCGCGAGCGCCGGGAGGCCCTCGTCGCGGCCTTCGCGGAGATGGAGGCGGCGGCCCGCGGCCAGCTCGAGCGGGAGGGCTTCGGACCGGAAGCGCAGCGCCTGCTCCGGTCCCTCGACCTGCGCTATCGGGGCCAGGCCTTCGAGCTCCACCTGAGCCTGGGCGAGGCCGGGACCGACACGCCGCTGCCGCCCCTCGACCGCATCGAGGCCGACTTCCACCGCCAGCACCGCGAGGTCTACGGCCACGCGAACCCGGACGGCGCGGTGGAGCTGGTGAACGCGCGCCTCACCGCCTACGGCCTCGTGCCCAAGCCCGCCGCCGAGCGCCACGCGGCGCCCGACGCCCCGCTCGACGCGGCGCTGGTGGAGCGGCGCCCGGTGTGGTTCGGCGGCCGCCCCCACGACTGTCCGGTCTGGGACCGCGAGCGGCTGCCCGCCGGCGCCACCATCGACGGGCCGGCGATCGTGGAGGAGTTCGGCGCCACCACGGTGCTGCCGCCCGGCTGGCGAGGCGCCCTCGACGAGCACGGCAACCTGCGCTTCGAGCGCGCGCCGTCGCCGGGAGTCCCGGCATGAGCCCGGCCGGGAGGGTCACGGTGGATCCGATCACCCTCGAGGTGCTGCGGGAGACCTTCTCCTCGATCGTGCGCGAGATGCGCGTGACCCTGGTCCGCACCGCGTACTCCTCGGTGCTCTACGAGGGCGAGGACTTCTCCTGCGTGCTGATGGACGGCGACGCCCAGATCGTGTCGATGTCGAAGGGCCAGGACCACCCGCTCCACATCGTGCCGATCGGCTGGTCGATGAAGGCGGTCCGCGAGCGGTTCGGCGGCGACATCCACCCCGGCGACATCTTCCTCCACAACGACCCCTACACCGGCGGCACCCACCTGAACGACGTGGCCATGATCTATCCGCTGTTCGCGGACGGCCGCCTCTTCGTGTTCCCGGTGGTGCGCGCCCACTGGGGCGACGTGGGCGGCATGAGCCCGGGCAGCCTCACCGGGGATGCGACCGAGATCTTCCAGGAGGGCGTGCGGATCCCGCCCATCCGCATCGTGGACCGGGGCACGCCGAACCGCGCCGCGCTCGACCTGATCTTCGCCAACATGCGCGGGCCGCGCGAGCGCCGCGGCGACTTCGACGCCATGATCGGCACCTGCCGCAAGGCGGCGGAGCGCGTGGAGGCGCTCGCCGCCCGCTACGGCGCCCCGGTGGTGCGCGCGGCGGTGGCGGAGCTGATGGACCGCGCCGAGCAGCGCATGCGCCGGGCGATCGCGGCCCTCCCCGACGGCGAGTACGCCTACGAGTCGCATCTCGAGAGCGGGCGCACCCGGCTCGAGCCGCTCACCATCCGCGCGCGCGTCACGGTGGCGGGCGAGACCATCCGCGTCGACCTCACCGGCACCTCGCCCCAGGCCGCGGCCCCCACCAACGTGGGCCCCGCGATGGCCCCCACCGGCGCCTTCACGATCATCAAGGCCTTCCTCGACCCCGGCGCCGACGTCAACTCCGGCGCGTTCCGCCCGCTGACCGTGATCACCCCGCCCGGCACGGTGGTCAACGCGGCCCCGCCCGCCCCCTGCGGGGGCATGGTCGAGGTGAAGTACTGCGTGGAGACGGCGGTGATGGGCGCGCTCGCCCGCGCGCTGCAGGGACGGGTGGCGGGCGACCTGAAGGGCGGCGGCAACCACTGCTACGTGGGCGGCCCCGACCCGCGCAGCGGCGAGACCTTCATCTTCTACGAGTACCCGGCCGGCGGCACCGGCGCCTTCGACGGCGGCGACGGCAGCAACGCGGTCCGCACGTGGACCGAGTCCGACATGACCACGCTGCAGCCCATCGAGGCGGTGGAGCAGCTCTACCCGATCCGCATCGAGCGCACCGCGCTCCGCGAGGACTCGGGCGGGCCCGGCCGCTGGCGCGGCGGCCTCGGCCTGACGCGCGAGGTGCGCGTCCTCGCGCCCGCGAGCCGGCTCTCGGTCCTGGCCGAGAAGGCGGTGCTCCCCCCGTTCGGGGTCTGCGGCGGCGCGGCCGGCGCGACCAACCGCTTCTGGGTGCGCCGGGGCGCGCGGCCCATCCAGCCCTCGCCCCTGCCCGGCAAGGTCGGCGGCTTTCCCATCGAGGTGGGCGACGTGGTGCTGATGGAGTCCTCGGGGGGCGGCGGCTTCGGCGATCCGCTCGAGCGCGATCCCGCCCTCGTGGCCGCCGATCTGGCCGAGGGCTACGTCACGCCCGAGGGCGCGGAGCGCGACTACGGGGTCGTGTGGCGCGCCGGCGCGGTGGACCCCGCCGCCACCGCGGCGCGGCGCGCGGCGCTCGCGGCGGCGCGCCTGCGCGTGCGGCTCACCGCGGCGGGCGATCTGGACTCCGAGCGGGGCCGCCTGATCCGTCTCGACGCGGGCAGCGCGGCGCGGCTCGGCATCGGCCCCGGAGCCATCGTGGAGCTGGTGAACCCGCGCGGCGCGCCGCTGCGCGCGTGGGTCACCGCGCTCCTGCCCGGGGACGGGGCGCGCGCCGAGATCGCGCCCGCCGCGCTCGGCATGCTGGCCGCGGGGGAGACGCCGGTCGAGCTCCGCGCGGTGCACTCGGGCGTGCTCCAGGCGGGCTGACGCCGCGCGGCTTTCGCACGACTCGTTGCGCGGCCGGGCCGCCCTTGCTCCAATGAGGAGCGCATGGACCGTCCCGCCATCGCGCGCGCCCTCGCCGAGACGGCCGACCTGCTGGCCCTCGCCGGCGGTGAGCCGTTCCGCGCCCGCGCCTACGAGCGGGGCGCGCAGGTCCTGGAGCGCCTGAGCGACGCCGAGTTCGATCGGCTCGTCGCCGAGGACCGGCTCACCACCCTGGCCGGCATCGGGCGCGGGCTGGCCGGGGTCATCCGCGACCTCGCGCGGGGCGGCCGCTCCGCGACGCTGGAGGAGCTGCGGGCCACGCTGCCCGCCGGCGCGGGCGAGCTCTCGAAGATCCCCGGGCTCGGCATCCAGAAGATCCGCGCGCTCCAGGCCGCGCTCGGAGTGGACAGCCTGGAGAGCCTGCGCCGGGCCTGCGAGGCCGGGCGCGTGCGCGCGGTCAAGGGCTTTCGCGAGAAGACCGAGCAGCGGATCCTCGAGGCCATCCGCCGGCTGGAGGCGCCCGCGGAGCCGCGCGCGGCCCGTCCGGTGCTCATGGCCCAGGCCCTCGAGATCGCGGATCGGGTGGTGGCGCACCTCCGGTCGCTCCCGGGCGTGACCGCCGCGGAGATCGCGGGGGACCTGCGGCGCGCCACCGAGACCGTCGATGGGCTGGTGATCGTGCTGGCCGCGCGCAAGCCCGAGGCCGCGCTGGCGGCCGCGCTCCACTCCCCGCTCCTGGTGGCGGGCGGCCGCCACGACGGCCTCACCGCGCGCGCCACGCTGGTGACCGGCATGCCGCTCACGCTGCATGCGGTGCCGCCAGACCGCTGGGCCGCGGCGCTCCTCGCGGCCACCGGCTCGCCCGCCCACCTGCAGGCCCTCGAGCCCCTCGCCCGCGCCCGCCGCGTCGATCTGGCCACCGCCACCGGCCAGGACGAGGCCCAGCTCCATCGCCGCCTCGGGCTGCCCTACATCCCGCCGGAGGTCCGCGAGGGCACCGGCGAGGTGGAGGCCGCGCGCGCGGGGACCCTGCCCGACGACCTGGTGACGGTGGACGACGTGCAGGGCCTCGTGCACTGCCACACCACCTACTCCGACGGCCGCCACACCCTGCTCGAGATGGCGCGGGCGGCGGACGCCCTCGGCATGCGCTACATGACGATCACCGACCACTCGCCCGCCGCCTCCTACGCGAACGGGCTCGACGTGGACCGGCTGCGGGCGCAGTGGGACGAGGTCGCGTGCGTGCAGGAGCAGGTCTCGGTGCGCCTGCTGCGCGGGACCGAGTCCGACATCCTGGCCGACGGCGGCCTCGACTACCCCGACCACGTCCTGGAGCGGCTCGACGTCATCATCGCGAGCATCCACGCCCGTCACCGGATGGACGCCCCGCGCATGACCGAGCGCATCGTGCGGGCCATGCGCCATCCGTGCTTCAAGATCTGGGGGCACCCGCTGGGGCGCCTCGTCCTCTCCCGCCCGCCCATCGAGGCGCGGGTCGAGGAGATCCTGGACGCGATCGCGGCGTCGCCCGCCGCGGTGGAGATCAACGGGGACCCGCATCGGCTCGACCTCCCGCCGCGCTGGGTGCGCGCGGCCCGCGAGCGCGGGATCCGCTTCGTGATCTCGACCGACGCCCACGCCACCAGCGAGCTGCGCAACGTGCACTACGGGGTCGCGATGGCGCGACGCGGATGGGTGCGCCGCGGCGAGGTGCTCAACACGCTGGACGCCGACGGCTTCGCCCGCGCGGTAGCCCCCGCGGGCGGAGCGACCGCGCGGCGGCCCGCGGGACGCGCGGCCCGATGAGCGCGCCGCCCGTGCGCGTGTTCCTGCTCTCGCCCGCCCACTGCGGCGGCGAGCGCGCGCGGCTGCTGTTCCGGGACGGCGCCGACTTCGACCTGGCGCGCCGGGTCCGCCGCCCGCCCGGCGTCCCGCTGGGCGAGGTCTTCTCGTTCCTGAGCGGCCTCTACTTCCGCGGCAAGCTGGCCTACGCGGAGGCCTTCGCCGCGCCGCCGCCCGGCCAGGCCGGCGTGTACGTCATCACCCCCAACGAGGGCCTGCGCCGCGCCGAGGAGCCCACCGACCTGGCACGCCTGCGACGCTACGCCCAGGTCGACATCGACCTCGAGGACGCGCGCTACCACCGCCCGCTGCGCCGCGACGTCCGCCGCCTCGCGGCGGCCCTCGACCCGGACGGCGAGGTGGTGCTCCTGGGCAGCGTGGCCAGCCGCAAGTACGTCGAGCCGCTCCTCGAGATCCTGGGCGAGCGGCTGCGGTTCCCCGCGGACTTCGTGGGGCGGGGCGACATGAGCCGGGGCGGGCTGCTGCTGCGCTGCGTGCGCAACGGCCGCGAGCTCACCTACCTGCCGGTGGCGGGCGCGGTGCGACGCGGCCGCCGGCCCGCGCGGCTCGAGCCGCTCCGGTGAGCCCCCGCGCGGCGGGCAAGCGCGCGGGCGGCGCGCGACGCCCACCCGCGCGCCGCGCGGCTCGTCGCCCGGCGCCCGCGGCCCCGCCGGCCGGCGGGGGCGCGGGCCTCCTGCCCCGCGACACCGACACCGTGCAGGCCCGGATCGGCGGCCGCACCGTCACGCTGACCAACCTCCGCAAGCCGTTCTGGCCCGAGGAGGGCCTGCTCAAGCGCGACCTGCTGCAGTACTACGCGGACGTGGCGCCGGTGCTGCTGCCCCACCTCCGCGACCGCGCGATGGTGATGAAGCGCTACCCGAACGGCGCGGGCGGCCCCTTCTTCTTCATGAAGCGCGCGCCGTCGCCCCGGCCCGACTGGATCGAGACGTGCTCCATCGAGCACGGCTCCGGCAGCGTGATCGCGTTCCCGATGGTGCAGGACCTGGCCTCGCTCCTGTGGCTAGTCAACCTCGGCTGCATCGACCTGAACCAGTGGTACGCGCGCTGCGACGACACCGACCGGCCCGACTACGTGCACTTCGACCTCGACCCGGTGAAGGGCGCCGGCTTCGAGCAGGTCCGGGAGACCGCGCTGGTGGTCCGGGAGGCGCTCGACAAGCTCGGCATGCCGAGCTACCCGAAGTCGACCGGCTCGCGCGGCATCCACGTCTACGTGCCGATCGTGCGCGGACCCACCCAGAAGCAGGTCTGGACCATCGCCAAGGCGATCGCCCAGGCGCTGGCGGCGGCCCGGCCCGCGCTGATCACCGCGGAGTACCGGATCGCCCGGCGGCCGGCGAACCGGGTGCTGGTGGACTACAACCAGAACGCGTGGGGCCGCACGCTCGCCTCGGTGTACTCGGTCCGGCCGCGACCGCACGCCCCGGTCTCCGCACCCGTCACCTGGGAGGAGGTGGAGCGCGGCTTCCGCATCGAGGACTTCCGCCTCGACAACATGCCCGCGCGCATCGCCCGGGTCGGCGATCTCTTCGCCCCCCTGCTCGCCCGCACCGGTCGCTTCCGGCTGGAGCGCCTGGGATGAGCCTGCCGCTTCGCCCGCCCTACGCCCCGATGGAGGCGCGCGTGGTGGACGAGATCCCCGCCGGGCCGGGCTGGCAGTACGAGCCCAAGTGGGACGGCTTCCGCTGCCTCGCCTTCCGGGACGGAGACTCCGTCGAATTGCAGTCGAAGAGCGGCCAGCCCCTGGCCCGCTACTTCCCGGAGGTGGTCGCGCACGTGCGCTCGCTCGCGCCGCGCGCCTTCGTGCTGGACGGCGAGATCGTGATCCCGGTGGACGGCCGGCTGTCGTTCGACGACCTGCTCCAGCGCATCCACCCCGCGGCGAGCCGGGTGGAGCGCCTGTCCCGCGAGCGTCCCGCGGTGCTGATCGTCTTCGACCTGCTGGTCGACGAGCGCGGGGCCTCCCTGGTGGGCCAGCCGCTCGCGGCGCGGCGGCGCGCGCTGGAGGCGTTCGCGGCGGCGCACCTCGCCGGACGCGACGACCTGCGCCTGTCGCCGGCCACCACCGACGCGGCGCAGGCCCGCGCGTGGCTCGACATGGCGGGCGGCGCCCTGGACGGCATCGTGGCCAAGCGGCTCGACCTGCCCTACCGGAGCGGGGAGCGCACCGGCGTGCAGAAGGTGAAGCGCCGTCGGACCGCCGACTGCGTGGTGGGCGGCTTCCGCTACGCGGCCGGCTCGACGTCCGCGCACCCGGTCGTCGGCTCGCTGCTGCTCGGCCTCTACGACGCCGACGGCCTGCTCAACCACGTGGGCTTCACCTCCGGCTTCCCCGCCGCGGACCGCGAGGCGCTCCTCGGACGGCTGCGCCCCCTCGTGAAGCCGCCCGGGTTCACCGGCCGCGCCCCGGGCGGGCCGAGCCGCTGGTCCACCGAGCGCTCCGGCGAGTGGGAGCCCCTCGACCCCACGCTGGTCGTCGAGGTGAGCTACGACCACTTCACCGGCGACCGCTTCCGACACGCCACCCGCTTCCTGCGCTGGCGCCCCGACAAGGCGCCGCGCCAGTGCACGCTCGACCAGGTCGCGGTCAGTACCCGCGGGCCCGATCTACCAGGTTCAGCAGCGGCCGCCCCGCCAGGTAGCGGCGGAGGTTCTCGGCGAAGAGCACCGAGCACTTCTCGTCGTAGCTCGGGAGGAAGCCGGAAACGTGCGGGGAGAGGATGACGTTGTCGAGGCCGTAGAACGGATGGCCCGGGGGCGGCGGCTCCTGCGCGAACACGTCGAGCGCGGCCCCCGCGATGCGCCGCTCCCGCAGGGCGCGGGTGAGCGCGGTCTCGTCCACGCTCGCCCCCCGCCCCACGTTGATGAAGTAGGCCGAGGGCTTCATCCGCGCGAGCGCGGCCTCGTCGATCAGCCCGCGCGTCTCCGCGGTCAGCGGCGCGCAGTTCACCACCACGTCCGCGCGGGCGAGCAGCGAGTCGAGCCGGTCCATGCCGAGCCACTCCGCGGGCAGCCGCCCCTCCGGATCGCCGGTCCCGGGCAGGCAGTAGCCGTCGTCGGTCCGCCGCGAGGGGTCCCGCTTGCAGGCGAGCACCGTCATGCCGAAGGCCGAGGTGGCGAGGCGCGCCAGCTCGCGGCCGATGCTCCCGTAGCCGATGATGCCGAGCGTGGCCCCGCGGACCTCGGTGGGCACGAAGAGCGGCCAGCGCTGCTCGTCCGGGGGCCAGCCGCCGCGCCCCTGCCACTCCACCATGCGCGGCACCCGGTGCGCCAGGGCCAGGAGCAGGGTCAGCGCGTACTCCGCGATGGTGGCCGCGTGCACGCCGCTGGTGGTGGTGAGCGGGATCCGGCTATTCGTGTAGAGCGGATGGCTCACGATGCCGTCCACGCCCGCCATGTGCAGCTGCACCCAGCGCAGGGCGGGCGCGCGGGCCAGGTCGCGCGGGGGCGATCCCGCGTAGAGCACGTCGGTCTTGCCGTAGTCCGCCGCGTCCGGGGCGGCCTGCGACACCGAGATCTCGGGAGAGACGGCGCGCAGCCGCTCCAGCTGCTTCTGGTCGAAGCGCATGGTCACGAGCACGTTGAGCATGCCCGCCATCCTAGCCGCTCCCGGCCGCCGGGGCGAGGCCTCCCCGCCTTTGACTTGCGCGGCGCAGTCGCGCTACCCTCGGCCCCTCGGAATCTCGGATCAGCGGACAGGTGAACGACGGCGCGGCGCGCCACTCAACGAGGAGGCCCCATGCTGCACTGGATCGGACGGATCGGCTCCACGCTCCTGGCCCTGGTCGTGGCCCTCACGGGCTTCGCGGAGGCCCAGGGCACGATCAAGGTCATGTACACCGACCCGCTCTCGGGCCCCTTCGCCCAGGTCGGGGACCAGAACCTGCAGCAGTTCAAGTACATCATCGACTACATCAACGGCCGGGGCGGCGCGCTCGGGAAGAAGTTCGAGCTGGTGTCGTTCGACAACAAGTCCCAGCCGTCCGAGGCCCTGCTCGCGCTCAAGTCCGCCACCGATCAGAACATCCCGATCATCATGCA
>DASRHC010000020.1:0-107647 GCA_035650715.1 Candidatus Methylomirabilota bacterium
TGGTGACCCCGGCGGGATTCGAACCCGCGATCTCGACCTTGAAAGGGTCGCGTCCTTGGCCAGGCTAGACGACGGGGTCCCTGGGCCGGCCGCGCGAAGGCGGCGGAACGAACAGCGGCATTCTAACAGCCTCGTAGCAGGCCGACAACCCACGACGGCGCCGCGGGCACGCGGCTACTTCGCGTACGAGACGAAGAACGACCCGAACTCGATGGGCTCGAAGCCGGACGGGAGCTCGCCGTGCTCCCAGGCGCCGGGGATCTTCTGCGCGTAGATGTTCTCGCGGTACAGCTCGAAGCGCACCGCCCGGATGACCGCGTCGAAATCCCCGGCATCGAGGCCGAGGTGCGCCAGCGGATCGGAGGCCGCGCCAGACCCGCTCACGAGCCGCCGGCCACCGGCCCCGGGGCCAGCTCGGTCACCGCGGCGTGCCGGCGGAAGGCCCGCTCGCGGAAGCGCTCGAGGTAGAGATAGATGACCGGCGTGATGTAGAGCGTCAGCAGCTGGGACAGGATCAGGCCGCCCACCACCGCGAGGCCCAGCGAGCGCCGGGCGTCCGCGCCGGCACCGATGCCCACCGCGATCGGCAGCGTGCCCATGAGGGCGGCCATGGTGGTCATCATGATGGGCCGGAAGCGCAGCAGGCAGCCCTGGTAGATCGCCTCCTGGGCCGGCTTGCCCGCGCGCTGGGCGTCGATGGCGAAGTCGATCATCATGATCGCGTTCTTCTTCACGATGCCGACCAGCATGATGATGCCGACGAAACCGTAGAGGTTCAGCTCCTGGTGGAAGATCAGCAGCGTCAGGAGCGCGCCCACGCCTGCCGACGGCAGGCCGGACAGGATCGTCAGCGGGTGGATGAAGCTCTCGTACAGCACGCCCAGGATCAGGTAGATCACGAGCACCGCGGCCAGCAGCAACAGGCCCAGGCCCTGGAGCGAGCGCTGGAAGGCCTGCACGGTGCCCTGAAAGCTCGTGCTCAGCGTGGCGGGCAGCCGCAGCTCGCGTTCGACCTTCTGGATCTGCTCGACCGCCTGGCCGAGGGCGACGCCCGGCCGCAGGTTGAACGAGATCGTCACCGCCGGGAGCTGGCCCAGGTGGTTCACGGTGAGCGGCCCCACCGTGCGGGTCAGCCGGGCCACCGTGCCCAGCGGCACCAGCTTGCCGGTCGAGGAGCGGATGTAGAGCATGGAGAGGGCGGCGGGATCGCGCTGGTACTGCGGCAGCAGCTCCATCATCACCCAGTACTGGTTGGTGGGGGTGTAGATGGTGGAGACCTGGGGCGAGCCGTAGGCGTTGTTGAGCGCGTTCTCGATCTGCAGCGCGGTCACCCCGAGGGCCGAGGCCTTCTCGCGGTCGATCTCCACGAGCACCTGCGGGCTCGTGATCTGCAGGTCCGAGTTCACGTCGAGGAAGCCGGGGAGCCCCTTCATCCGATCGAACATGATGGGCGCCCAGTGGTAGAGCGACTGCAGGTCGGCGTCCTGCATCGTGTACTGGTACTGGCCCTTGGTCAGGTTGCCGCCGATGCGGATGGTGGGCAGCACCTGCGGGTACACGTTGAGCCCCGGGATGCCGGAGAGCTTGCGGCGCAGGTCCTGGACGATCTCCTCCGCGGTCGGCCGCTGGTCGGCGGGCCTGAGCCGCATGAAGATGCGGCCGGTGTTCATGACCACGCTCGACCCGCTGGCCCCGATGGCCGAGAAGTACTGCTGCACGTAGGGCTGCTGGCCCACGATCGCGGCCGCCTTCAGCTGGTGCTCCATCATCCCGTCGAAGGAGATGTCCTGAGAGGCCTCGGTGAACGCGAACACCTGCCCGGTGTCCTCGTTGGGGATGAAGCCCTTGGGCACCACGTAGAACAGGTAGCCGGTCAGCACCACGGTGGCGACGAACACCAGCACCGTGACGCGCGGATGGCGCAGCACCAGCTGCAGCGTGCGCTGGTAGAGCGACAGCATCCAGTCGAACACCTTCTCCGACGCCGCGTAGACCCGGCCGTGGCTGTCGCGGGGCGGGCGCAGGAAGCGGCTGCACGCCATGGGGGTGAGGGTCAAGGAGACGATGCCGGAGACGATGACCGCGGCGCCGATGACCACCGCGAACTCGTGCAGCAGCCGGCCCACGATGCCGCCCATGAACAGCACGGGCAGGAACACCGCAGCCAGCGAGAGGGTCATCGAGACGATGGTGAAGCCGATCTCCCGCGCGCCCACCAGGGCCGCCTCGAGCCGCCCCTTGCCCTCCTCCATGTGGCGCACGATGTTCTCCAGCATCACGATCGCGTCGTCCACGATGAAGCCCACCGCGAGGGTCAGGGCCATCAGCGACAGGTTGTCGATCGTGTAGCCGAGCACGTACATCACCATGAACGTGCCCACGATCGACATGGGCAGGGCCAGGCTCGGGATCAGGGTGGCCGACACGTTCCGCAGGAACAGGAAGATGACGAGCACCACCAGCGCGATGGCCAGCATCAGGGTGAACTGCACGTCGTGGACCGAGGCCCGGATGGACACCGACCGATCGTAGAGCGTGTTCAGGTTCACCGAGGCCGGCAGCTGGGCCCGGAACGCGGGCAGGATCCGGTTGATCGCGTCCACCACCTCGATGGTGTTGGTGCCGGGCTGCTTCTGGATCGCCAGCACCACCGCGCGCTCGTCGTTGTACCAGGAGGCGACCTTGTCGGTCTGCACCCCGTCGATCACGCGCCCCAGCTGGTCGAGCCGCACCGGCGAGCCGTTGCGGTAGGCGACGATCAGCGGCCGGTAGGCCGCGGCGCTGGTGAGCTGTCCGGTGGCCTGCACGCTGAAGGCCTGGTTCGGCCCCCACAGGGTGCCGGTGGGCAGGTTCACGTTGGAGTCGGCGAGGGCCTTCTGCACCTCGTCGATGCCGATGCCGAGGGTGGCCATCGCGCTCGGGTCGAGCTGCACCCGCACCGCGTACTTCTGGGACCCGAAGATGCCCACCTGGGCCACCCCCGGGATGGTGGAGATGCGCTGGGCGAGATTGGTCTGCGCGTACTCGTCCACCACGTAGAGGGGCAGCGTCGGCGAGCTGAGCGAGAGGTAGAGGATCGGCTGATCCGCGGGGTTGACCTTCTTGTAGGACGGCGGCGTGGGCATGCCCGGCGGCATCTGGGGTTGCGCCGCCGCGATGGCCGCCTGCACGTCCTGGGCGGCCGCGTCGATGTTGCGCTCGAGGGTGAACTGGATGGTGATCTGGGTGGTGCCGAGCGCGCTCGTCGAGGTCATCGAGTCGATGCCCGCGATGGTGGAGAACTGCTTCTCGAGCGGCGTGGCCACCGCGGAGGCCATGGTGTCGGGGCTGGCCCCGGGCAGGCTCGCGGTCACCTGGATGGTCGGGAAGTCGATGTTGGGCAGGTCGCTCACCGGCAGGAGCCGGTAGGCCATGATCCCGAAGACCAGGATGCCCGCCATGAGCAGCGTGGTCATGACGGGCCGGCGGATGAAGAGGTCGGTGCTCATCCGCCTACTTCTTCGCCGCGGCGGGGCGCCCGGTCGCCGGCGTGCCCTCGGCCGCCGAGACCGGCGCGGCTGCGTCGGTCCGCGCCTCGGCCGGCGCCGCCTTCGGGTCCACGCGCGCCCCCGGCACCAGCCGCAGCTGCCCGTCCGTCACCACGCGCTCCCCGGCGGTGAGGCCCCGGCTCACCACGATCTCGCGGCCGTGGGTCATCCCGGGCACCACCGGCCGCGCCTCCACCGTGTTGTCGGCCTTCACCACGAACACGTACGAGCCCTTCTGCCCGGTCTGGACCGCCGGCGCGGGCACCACCACCGCGCCGGGCTGCCGGGTGAGCGTGAGGGCCACGTTCACGAACTGGCCGGGCCAGAGCGCGTTCTCGTTGTTCTCGAAGGTGGCCTTGAGCTGGATGGTGCCGGTGCTCGGGTCGACCGTGTTGTTCACGAAGCTCAGCCGGCCCCTTGCCACCACCCCGCCGCCGCCCTGCGGCTGCGCCTCCACCAGCAGCTCGCCCTGCTCTCGATACTTCTTGATCTCGGCCAGCTGGGCCTCCGGCACCGAGAACGCCACGTAGATGGGGTGGATGCGGTTGATCACCACCATCGGGTTGCCCACATCGTTGGCCTTCACCACGTTGCCCTGGTGCAGCAGCAGGTTGCCGGTGCGGCCGGCGATCGGGGCGCGGATCTCGGTGTAGGAGAGCTGCACCTTGACGTTCTCGATGGCGGCCTCGTCGGCCCGCACGAGCGCCTTCGCGGTCTCGATGGCGGCGCGATCCGCCTCGATGGTGGCGCTCAGCGTCCGCTCGGTCGTGTGGATCTGGTCGTACTGCTCGCGGGCCACGAAGCCGCCCTCGACCAGCTTCTTGTAGCGCTGCTCCTCGACCCGCGCGTTCTCGAGCTGGGCGGTGTCCTTGGCCAGGTTGGCCTCCGCCTGCATCACCATCGCCTGGTGCTGCGCCAGCGTGGCCTGGGCCTGCAGCAGCTGGGCCTGCAGCTGCCGGGGATCGATGCTGAACAGCAGATCGCCCGCCTCGACCTCCTGCCCTTCCTTGAAGTGCACCTTGGTGACCTCGCCGTTCAGCATCGAGAGCACCGACACGGTGGCGAGGGCCTGCACGTTGCCGATGGCATGGATCTGCACCGGCACGTCGCGCGTGATGACCTCGGCCACCGTCACCGGCACGCCCGGCGGCACCGGCTTGGCCGCCGCGGTGTCGGCGCGCTGGTCGCAGCCGGCGAGGAGCGCGCCCAGCAGGGCCAGGCCGCCCAGCGCGAGCGCCGCCGCGCGCGGCACCGCCCGCGAGCGCCGGCCGCTGGCGATCATGCCGCGCCTCCCGCGGGCGCGACGCGCGCGCCGGTCAGCGCCGCCGCGAAGCGGCGAAGGAACTGGGCGCGCTCGGCCCGGAACACGGGATCGCTGGCGCTGCGGCCGGTGACCATCCGGGTTTGCTGGGGGAAGGCGAGCGGAAACGCCACCAGCCCCATGATCGCCAGCAGCAGGTGGCCGGCGTCGAGGTCCGCGGGGATGAGCCCGCGCGCCTGGCGCGCCCGCAGGTCCACCAGGGCCTGGGCGAACGCGGCGCGCCGCTCGCTTTCACGAATCACGGGGCCGTCGCCCATCCCGAGCGCCTCCCACTGGATCAGGCGAATCCAGTCGCTGTCCTCGCACGCCATCCGGAACCAGTAGGCGAGGCTCGCGCCCAGATCCGCGGGCGCATCGGCGAGCCATCCGGACCGCTCGAGAAGCTTGCGATCGAAGATGCCCCGGAAGAGGTCTTCCTTGTTGCCGAAGTAGTGATACAGCATCCGCTTGTTGACCCGGGCCCGCCGGGCGATGCGCGCGACCCGGGCGCCCGCGAAGCCCTCGGCGGAGAACTCGGCCAGGGCCGCGGCCAGGATGCGGTCTCTCGTCCGCCGGGGATCGCGGGTGTGGCTGGGAGCGGCGCGGCGCACTCGGCTGGCGATGGGCATGAACCGGATGAGCCCGATAGTAACCGTTCGGATACTTGCGGTCAAGGAAAGGCCCGGCCCGCGGGGACGGTCCGGAGGGCGACGGAGGCGGAAAGCGGCGGGGCTAGAAGCGGCGCCGGCCCAGCAGGACCGCGCCGATCGCCAGCGCGGTCAGGGCCAGGACGATGGTGGCCGGCTCCGGCACGGCGCTCGGCCCCGGGCCCGTGCCCACCCCGATGTCGTCCAGAGCCAGGGGCCCGGCCGCGTCGCCGGCCAGAAGTCCCTGGAAGACCACGGCCTCGAGATGGCTCCAGGTGGGCGGCACCAGGAAGTGGCTGAACCCGGCCGCGGCCAGGTCGTAGGTGGCGCCGAGCGTCGTGCCCCCGACCCCGAGCCCCAGCAGCGCGACGCGCTCGGCGCCGGCGCCGCCGGCCGGGGAGGCGAACAGCCGGGCAGCCGCGAACTCGTAGAGATCGAACGCGGTGCCGTTGATGCGGCGCAAGGTCAGGCCCGCGCCCGTGCCGCCGTCGACCTGCGCCAGGTAGACCGGCGAGCCGCTGTCCACGTAGAGGCTCCCCGGGGTGTCGATGGTGTGGAGCGCGGGCCCCGCGATGCGGTAACCGTCGCTCTCCACGGCGCCCACCGCCGGGTTGCCGGCGCTCACCACGTCATCGAAGGTGAGATCGATCGCCGCCACGGGCGCCGCCCACATCGTCACCGCGAGCATCACACCGAGCGTGCCGGCCATTGGTCTCATCGCTGCCCTCCTCCGAGGCGATGCCCCGGGAGGCAAGCCGCTTGCCACGCGCGCGCGATCGGCAGGATGTGTCCGCTCCGGCACATGCCGCGGGCGCGGAGTCGCGCGTCGTCGCTCCGCGAACGGAGGCGACGCTGACACCGTCAGTGCGGTGCTCGCCGCGAGGGACGGTGTCGCGCCGTGGCGCGCTCACGGCCCATCGCGAGTCCGTCCCGAGGCCGACTGGGCAACCCGGTCGATTTCGTCTAGACTTGCCCATGGCCTCGGACTTGCAGTCCTGAACGCCCGTGCCCAAGCCATCGCGTCGCGAGGAGCCACGACAGGTCAGCCGACGGCCAGCGCCGCCGCCTCGGCAGCTGTCCGGCATCGAGGCCGCCAGCATCGTGAAGTTCGCCTACTTCACGAACGAGCCCCCCGCCCCCGGCACGCTCCTCTACACCGCGTTCCGCCGCAACATGCCGCGCGAGGTCAAGGAAGTCTCGGTGCGGAACCCGATCACCTTCTTCTATGGCATCCAGCAGACGGGCAGCCTGCTCAACATCCAGGTCCGCTGGATCAACCCCGACGGGGTGCTGGCGCGCACCAGCGACCAGCCCATGGACCAGACGCGCGAGGGCGCGCTGTGGACCTGGCAGGTCGATCGCCTCGAGCAGCGCGACCTCGCGCAGCCGGGCGTCTGGGTCGCCGAGCTGATCGTCTCGGGTCACCGGGTCGGCCGCTACCCCCTGCTGGTCCACCCACCGGGCCGCTAGGTCCGGCGGGAAGTGAACCTCGTTTCCCTGCGCTTTTGCTAGACTTGCCCCGATGACCGGCCATGCCCTCGTGCTCGTGGTGGAGGACGAGCCCGACGTTCGCGAGCTGATCGCCGACGTCCTGACCGAGCACGGCTACGAGATCGAGATGGCCCCGGACGGGGCCGCCGCGCTGCAGCTCTGCGACCAGAAGAAGTACGACCTGATCCTGAGCGACCTCCGCATGCCGAAGATGGACGGGGCGGCGCTCTACTGGGCGCTCCAGCTGCGGCACGGCTCCGCCATGCCGCGGATGATCTACGTGACCGGCCAGGCCCACTCGATGGACTACGCGGGCTTCCTCGCCGCCTCGCGCGTCCCGGTTCTGTCCAAGCCGTTCAGCCCGGACGACCTCCGTCAGGCGGTCCGGCAGGCACTCTCCAAGAACAGCTCCGGCTAGTGCGACCCGCGGCCGCCGACGCAACGACCGGTGTCGGGACCTCTCGCATCGACCTCGCGGAGCGGGTGGCCGCCTGCCCGCTCCGCGCCGCCCCGTTCCACCACATCTATCTCGAGCAGGCCTTCGCGCCGGACGTCTACCGGCGGCTGCTCGCCGCGCTGCCGGACGTGCGGCGCTACCGCGAGCTACGCCACCGCGAGGCGATGATGCCGGACGGGCGCAGCGCGCGCCGCAAGCTCTATCTCTACCCCGAGCACGTGATGCTGCTCCCCGCGGGCCAGCGCGGAGTCTGGCTCGAGATGTCCCGCGTGCTCCGCTCGCGCGAGCTGCAGGACGCCTTCAAGGCCAAGTTCCAGGAGGCGCTGGAGCGGCGCTTCAAGAAGGGCGTCGAGCACCTCGACTTCCACCCGGTGCCGATGCTGCTGCGCGACTTCCCCGGCTACAAGATCGGCATCCACGGCGACGCGCGGAGCAAGGCCATCACCGTGCAGTTCTACCTCCCGCGCGACGAATCGCAGGCGCATCTGGGCACCGTGCTGCACGAGGGCCGCGACGAGCCGGGATCGCTCCGCACCACCCGCCTGGCGTTCCGCCCCGCGAGCGGCTATGCGTTCCCGGTGGTGCGCCACGCGAGCTGGCACAGCGTGCCGCGGACCCGGCCCGAGGACGGCGAGCGCAACTCGCTGATGCTCACCTACTACGTGCAGGAGCGCGCCTCGGAGTGGCTGGTGCAGCACCTGAAGCGCCCCTGGGTCTTCCTGGCCTCGGGCCTGCGTCGCTGACCGTCCCCGTCGTCGTCTGCTTCGTCATCGAGCGCGACCGGCACGTGCTGCTCCTGCGCCGGAGCGCCGGGAAGGACGAGGCGCCCGGCCAGTGGGAGACCGGCAGCGGCCGCGTGGAGCCCGGCGAATCTCCCGCCGAGGCCGCCCGGCGCGAGGCGCGCGAGGAGACGGGGCTCGAGGTCGAGGTGCTCGGAGAGCTGGGCGCCCATCGCTTCCTCCGGGGACCGGAGCAGGTGGAGACCGTCTCGATCGTCCTGCGCTGTCGCGCGCCGGCGGGCGCCGTCGTGCTCTCGCCGGAGCACGACCGGGCCCGGTGGGTGCCCATCGCGACGGCGGCCGACCTGCCCGACGTGCCGGAATGGGTGCGCCGCTCGCTGGAGACGCTTCGCTCCCTCGACCCTGCCGGTGGGACGCAAAAGCCCCAGTGAGGCCCGCACACCCCGCCGATCCGAGCACAGCGTATCGCAAGCCCCCGTCCTGATTGATCTTCGGCCCTGGTCCGTCCCGTGCACATGCCCCGAGACGGGAGAACACACCATGGGCACGTTCGCGACGATCATGCTGGCCGGCCTGCTGATCGGAATCCCGCAGTCGGAGGAGACGCCCACGCGCCTGGTGGACGCGGCCTCGCTCCTCCGGCAATCCGCGGCGGGGGTCCAGGCGACGCTCGGCGCCCCGGTCCGGACCCGGGCCGTCCCGGCCGGAGACTTCCTGCTGCCGAAGGGTGGCTACGCGCATCTCTACCAGCGTCACGACGCCACGATCGACGTGGACTTCGCGAACGAGCGCAGCACCACGGTACGGGTGTCCTTCCCCGAGGGCGCGGGCGCGCCCCGGACCTACGAGGCGGCGCTCCGAGCGGTGGGGCTGCGGTCGGATGCGCCGGCCAATCTCGTGCGCCGGAGCTTCCACGAGTGGCGAGACCTGGACGGCTACGTGGTGCAGGTCGTCGCGGATCCGAGCGCCGATCACATCGACGAGGTGGTGCTGAGCGTCGCCTCGACACCCTAGGGCGCGCGCTCGGAGACGGCGGTGCGGCGGCGCCGGAGCGTGCGCGCGCGCAACAGGGCGGCCACGCCGAGCCACAGCGCCAGCACCGCGATCGGCACCGCCAGCGCGCGGGGCCAGATGACGCCGACGATCGCGAGGAGCACGAGCAGCGCGCCGCTCGCCGCCATGACGCGAGCCTCCGCCGGCCCGAGGACGCGGCGTCCGGTCACCGCGGCACCGACCGCGCTGCCGATGCTCACCGCGCCGGCGGCGGCCCGCCCGGCGCTGCCCGGGCGCCGCATCCGGTTTCCTCGCGGCCGGGGCGCGCCCACCATCCGGGAGCGGGCGGTCAGCACGATCTCCGTCGACTGCGCGAGGTCCTCGAGGTACATCCGCTCCATCGCCCCGGCGAACGCCTCGTCCTCCACCACGACGTCCAGCTCCCAGTTGCTGAACCACGACTGCGGGTTCAGGTTGCTCGAGCCCACGCGCGCCCACCAGCCGTCGGCGACCGCGGTCTTGGCGTGCATCATGGTCCCGTTCCATTCGTACACGCGGACGCCCCCTTCGAGGAGGGGCCGGTACCCCGCTCGGGACAGCTCGCGCAGGGCCCAGATATCGCTCGATCCCGGCACCAGCAGCCGCACGTCCACCCCGTCGGCGGCCGCCGCGCGCAGCGCCTGCACGTAGGTCGAGGTCCCCACGAAGTAGGCGTCGGACAGCCAGAGCCGCCGGCGCGCCGCCGCGGCCACGATCTGGTCCAGACGGTAGAGGCCGGCGGTGCCGGGATCGGTGTCCACGACGCGCACCGACACCGGGCCGGCCACCGCGTGGGGCGCGGGCGCGGCATGGGTGGGCTCCATCCCGGGGCCCGAGAGGGCCCACATGCGGGCGAAGCCCTGCTCGAGCGCGGCCACCGCCGGCCCCGTGACGGCGATGCCGGTGTCGCGCCACGGCGCCAGTCCTCGCGCGGGATCCCCCACCCAGTACCGCCCGACACACAGCCCGGTGACGAATCCGATGCGGCCGTCCACCGTCAGCAGCTTCCGGTGGTCCCGCGACAGCCCGGCGAACGGGCTCGACCAGGCCGGGGGGTTGAACGCGCGGACCTCGACGCCGGCCGCGCGCAGGTTGCGCCAGAACCGGCGGCGGGTCTTGCCCACCGCGCCCAGCCAGTCGTAGAGCACGCGGACGGCCACGCCCGCGCGCGCGCGTTCCGACAGGGCGCGGGCGAACCGGTCCCCCGTGTCATCGTCGTGGATGATGTAGCTCTCGAAGAGGATCGAGTGCCGGGCCGCCTCGATCGCCTCGAGCCAGGCCGGATAGTTCTCGGTCGCGTCCCGGAGCAGATCCACCCGGTTGCCGGGGATCAGGCGCGCGCCGGACGCGCGCCCGAAGGCCTGCTCCAGACGCGCGCCGCCCGACGGGTCCGGGATGGGATCCCGGCTCAACGCAGCGAGGCGAGATACGCGGCCAGCGCTCGCACCTCGCCGTCACTCAGCGCGAGCTTCGGCATGTGCTGTCGCGGCTTCTGCCGGGAGGGATCGCGGAGCCATCCCACGAAGTATGCCTCATCGTGCCTGGCCCCGATCCGCGTAAGATCGGTCGCGATCGGGGTCCCGGTCGCCCCCACCGTGTGGCAGCCATAGCAGCCCTGGTCCCGGAAGACCTGGCTGCCCCGGGCCACCGCGGCGTCACGGTCCAGGGCCACGCAGCCGGTGACCAGCAGCGCCGCCAGCCCGATGCCCGTCATCACGGTCGCGCCGAATCGCATGTGTGGTGTCATCATGCACGCCGATGGCTGCAACGGGAGTGCCACGCCGGAAGGCGCGCCGCGACGGTCCTTTGCGCGCGTGCGCGTCGCACCGTGGGGCATCCCGACCACCCCGTGGGGAGGCGATGCCTCAGGACTCGAGCGCGAAGCGTCGATAGAACCACCGCTTCATCACCTCCACCAGTCCCAGGTACACGACCACCAAGCCGATCAGGACCGAGAAGAAGGGCAGCGGCAGCGGCACGAAGCCCAGCAGCGGCGCCACCGGGGTGAACGGCAGCACGGCCCCGGTGAGCGCGCATCCGGTCACGCCCAGCGCGAGCCCCCGACTCGGACGGCTCGCCCATGGTCGGTTGGCGGTCCGGATCACGAAGATCACCAGCGTCTGGGTGGCCAGCGACTCGACGAACCAGCCGGTCCGGAACAGGGCGGGGTCGGCGCGGAAGACCCCGAGCATCACCCCGAAGGTCAGGACGTCGAAGGCCGAGGACACCGGGCCCAGCAGCAGCATGTACCGCCGGATGAGCCGGATGTTCCAGCGCTTGGGCTGGTGCATGTAGGTCTCGTCCACCCGGTCGGAGGGAATCGGCACCTGCGAGAGGTCGTAGAGGAAGTTGTTGAGCAGGATCTGCAGCGGCAGCATGGGCAGGAACGGCAGGAACATCGACCCCAGCGCCATGCTGAGCACGTTGCCGAAGTTCGAGCTGGTCCCCATCAACACGTACTTCATGATGTTGCCGAAGCTCCGGCGGCCCTCCACCACTCCGTCGTGCAGGACGGACAGCCGCTTCTCCAGGAGGATGATGTCCGCGGCGTCTCGCGCCACGTCCACCGCGTTCTGGACCGAGATGCCGACGTCGGCCGACCGCAGGGCCGGCGCGTCGTTGATGCCGTCGCCGAGGCAGCCGACCACGTGGCCGCGGGCGTGCAGGGCCCGGACGATGCGGTTCTTCTGCATGGGGGACACGCGCGCGAAGACGTGGGTGCGCTCCGCGACCACCCCGAGGGCGGGGTCGGACATCTCCTGGATCGCGTCCCCGAGCACGATGTCCTCCGACTCGAGCCCGACCTGGCGGCAGATCTCGCGGGTCACCAGGTCGTTGTCTCCGGTGATGATCTTGACCTGGATCCCGTCGGCCCGCAGCGCCCGGATCGTCTCCGCCACGCCCTCGTGGGGCGGGTCCAGGAAGGCCGCGAACCCCACCAGCACGAGGTCCCGCTCGTCCGCGGTCGCGTAGAGCGCCTGGGTGCCGATCTCCCGATAGGCGACCGCCAGGACGCGGTAGCCCTGCTCGCTCAGGCGCCGGAACAGGGCGTCGGCGGCGGCGCGCTCCTCCGGGCCGAGCGCGCTCACCTCGCCCTTCACCTCGCCGGCGACGCACGCGGGCAGCACGCTCTCGGGGGCTCCCTTCGTGATCAGGAGCCGGCGCGCGCCGTCCTGCACCACCACCGATACCCGGCGCCGCTGGAAGTCGAACGGGATCTCGTCCACCCGCGCGTAGGAGGCCACCGCCGGGTGCTCGTGCCTCAGGATCGCCTCGTCCATCGGGCTTCGCAGCCCGGTCTGGTAGGCGCTGTTCAGCGCGGCGAGCCGGATCACCCGCTCGTCCTCCTCCCCGCGCAGGCTCACGTGGCGATCGACGCTGATCTCGCCCACCGTCAGCGTGCCCGTCTTGTCGCTGCACAGGATGTCCATGCTACCGAAGTTCTCGATGGCCGCGAGCTGCTTGACGATCACCTTCTTGCGCGCCATGCGGACCGCCCCTCGCGAGAGGGTGACCGACACCACCATGGGCAGCAGCTCCGGCGTCAGCCCCACCGCCAGTGCGACCGAGAAGAGGAACGACTCCAGGATGTCGCGGTGCAGGAGCGCGTTGACCAGGAAGACGAAGAGCACCAGGAAGACGACGACCTGCAGGATCAGGTAGCCGAAGCGCCGGGTGCCGCGCTCGAACTCCGTCTCGGGCGCCCGCGCGACCAGCCCGGCCGCCACGCGGCCGAGCTCGGTCGCCGCCCCGGTCGCCTCCACCACCGCCGTCCCCAGCCCGCTCACCACCGATGTGCCCCGGTACACCGCCCCGGTCCGGCCCGGCGCGTGCACCTGCTTCTCGCTCGGCAGCGACTCCCCGGTGAGGAGCGCCTCGTTCATGAAGAGGTCCCGCGCCGTGATCAGGCGGGCGTCCGCCGGTACCAGGTCGCCCGCCTTCAGGCGGATCACGTCGCCCACCACCACCTCCCGGATCGGGATCTCCTGCTCACGGCCGTCTCGCACCACGGTGGCGAGCTGGGCCACCTGCCGCCTCAGCCGCTCCGCCGCGGCCTGGGAGCGATAGGCCTGGCTGAAGTTCAACGCGACGCTCAGCACCACCATGAGCACGATGACCGCGGCGCTGACGCCCTGGCCGAAGCCCACCGACACCGAGGCCGCCACCAGGAGGATCAGGACGAGCGGATTGGCCAGGTTGTGCAGCAGCTCGCGCAGCGCCGCGAAGCGTGGCGGAGGCGCGATCTCGTTCGGTCCGTGCTCCGCCAGGCGCGCGGCCGCCTCGCGCGCGGACAGGCCGGCAGGCGACTCGCTCACCTAGCCGCCGTCCCCGTAGCGGGTGCTGATGAGCCGGTCGATCATCTCCCGGAGGTCCCCGAGCTCGCCTCGCCGGAACCGGACCTCCGCCTTGCCGATCTGGCGCGCCAGCTCGGTGTCCCGGAACACCTCCCGCACCCAGCGCGCGAAATCGCCTCGCCGGCTGTGATGGGTGATGGCGTCATCGGGCACCGTGCGGACGACGGCCCGGAACGACTGCAGGCTGTTGGCCGAGGCGAGCACGCGCCCGCGGCCGTCCCGGAACAGGAACTCACACCCAGGAGGCACCACCGAGTCCACGTACTTGCTGAGGTGTCGCACGTGCATGGTCTGCCGCGGCGCGGCCACGAACGTCGTCGCGCGCCGGCCGGCCGCCGGGTTCCGATCGGCCAGGAGGAACTCTCCCCGCCTGAGATGCGGCAGCGCCTCGAAGATGGCCTCGGCATCCGGCCGTCCGGACAGGAGCGCCCGAAGGCCGGCCAGCTCTCCCTCATCGGTGGTGCGGGCGAAGATCCACACATCCGTCGCGTCGGCCACCGCCGGGCGCAGCCAGCGCGTCCGGTAGGTCACGACGCAGAACCCCCGATCGCCGAGCGACAGGGCGTCCTCGTCCACGCCGCCCTCGTGGAGCGGGTAGTGCGCCTCGTCGAGGAGCACCCAGTGGGGCCGGCCGTTCCGGCGACGCATGTCGCGGATGCGCCGCAGCGCCCGCTCGACCACCGCGACCTTCTCGCCGTGGGGCAGCAGGGCCAGATCGAGGATCACGGACGCGGAGGGATCGTGCTCCAGATCCTCGAGCGCGCGGTCCACGGCCGCGGCCTTCTCCACCTCCACCCGGGACACGCCCGGCAGCCGGGACAGCACCCGGTAGTCTCCCTCCGGATCGATCACGCACATCGCATGGCGACTCGCGACCAGCCGCTCCACGATCGCCCCGGCCAGCCAGGACTTTCCGGAATGAGTGTCGCCGTGGATCAGCACGTTCACGCCCCGCGTCGGGATCGTGACCGGCTCGCTCGTGGCCGCGCCCCAGCCGAGGGCGATCCGGTGGCGCGCCGACCGGGGAGTGGGAAGCCGACCGGGAAGGATCGTGTCCCGGATCGCGAGCCCGACACCCGGCCCCGCCCCGCCGGGCAGGGTCCAGTCGGCTCGCTCCCGGACGGCGGCGACGCCGTCCGCGGGAGACGCGCTGAAGCCGCACGCCTCGAACAGCGCCAGGTCGTTCTCCGCGTCGCCCAGGGCCAGCACGTCGTGGGGCGACAGCTCCATGAACCGCAGGACCTGGTCGACCCCCGAGCCCTTCGAGACGCCGGCGGGCAGCAGCATGATCGCGGCCCGGTTCGGGATCAGCTCACGCGTCACCCCGGCCGCGCTCAGGGCCTCCCGCACCGCGCCCTCGGCGGCCCGGGCGACGCCGACGATGACCCGTCCCACCTGGTAGTGCAGTCCCCGCCGATCGAGCTCGGCCAGGAGCCGGGCGGGGACGGCGGGTCCGAGATCGCGGATCATGGCCGAGCCGGGATAGTAGATCACCGCCCCGTTCTCGGCCACCACGGCGTCGAACAGATCCAGGCAGTCGCAGACGCGGGTCAGCTCGAAGAAGGTCCGCCCGGTCACGAGGATCAGCCGCATCCCGGCCGCGCGGGCCTGCTCCAGCGCGGCCTTCACGTCCGCCTCGATGCGATCCTGGACCGCCAGCGTCCCGTCGAAGTCGCAGGCGAGCGCCCTAAAGCGGACGTGCACCACCCACCCCCGGTTCCCTCGGCCATCTGGCGCGGCGGTTCAGGACATCGAGGGCCCGACCCGCGTGGCCGAGGTCGGACCAGAGCATTCCCATGAGGATGCCGAGGGTCCGCTCGGCCGGCATCTCGAGGGCCACCCGTCCGAGGGTGTCGACCAGCCGCGTCGGCTCGCCGGTTCCTCCGGCGATGACCACGGCCCACACCTGCGATCGCGCACTCGGCATGACGGGGTTCCTGTGCGCAAGCGCGGTGCCAGGCACGAGGAGTTGAAACTTCAGGATGTTGGCGGTGGTGCGCCGCGACACGCGCGCGGCACGGCTGCCTCACGTGAGGCAGCGCAACCCCGTGCCGCGATCGACGCGAGCCGTCGTTCACCGGTTCGCATCGTGTAGAACTGACTCAGTAGAACGGAACCGGCCTTCGCAGCGCGGGCGCACACCGGACGCAAACGCGATGCCGGCCACGTCCGCAGCCCGTCCTTACGCCCGAGGGCGGGAGGAAGCCTCGACGGGCTTGCCGGCACCCGCGGCCGCGGGCGGGACGACCGGCGCGCCGGCGGGACGGATCAGCAGGATGGGCACCCGGCAGCCGCGCAGCACGCCCTCGGCGACGCTGCCGAAGACGAGCCGCGAGATGCCGCTGCGGCCGTGGGTGGTCATCACGATCAGGTCGGCGCGGTGCCTCCGCGCGGCGTCGGCGATGGCGGGGGCGGCCGGGCCCTGCCAGACGTGGGTCTCCACGGGCCCGACCCCCTCCGCGACCAGCCGCTTCTTCACCCCGGCCAGATACTCCTCGGCTTCACGCACGGCCTGGACCCAGTCCCCGATCACGTCCGCACCGGGCAGGATCCTGGCCTCGGCCACGGACAGCAGCACGAACGTGCAGGGCCGGCTCCGGGCCATCTCCACCGCTTCCGGAATCGCGGCCTCCGCCGTCTTGGACCCATCCAGTGGAATCAGGATCCGTCCGACCTTCATGCTCACCGTCCTGTCCGGGCTTGAAGAATGCCCCGGTCGTCGGTCACGCCGAGGTGCCGCGACGGCCGGGGCATCGGCCCTTACTCCGCCTTGATCGGGATCGTCGTGCCCTTCGCCGCCTGGCTCTTGGGCATCGTCACGGTCAGCAGCCCGTTCTTGAAGGTGGCGGTCACCTTGCTCGCATCCACGCTGACGGGGAGGAGCACGCTGCGGGTGAATGCCCCGTACGAGCGCTCGAGCCGATGGTACTGCTCGTCCTTGTCCTCCTTCTCCTGCTTCTTCTCACCCTTGATCGTCAGCCGGTTCTCCTGGAGCGAGACCTGGATGTCCCTCTGGTCCATCCCGGGGACTTCGATCTTGGCCACCAGGCTGTCCTTGGTCTCCGAGAGGTCCATGCTCGGCGCCCAGTCGCCGATCGCCGGGAAGTCGTCCCACTTGCGATCGAACATCCGCTCCAGCATCCGATCCATCTCCTGCCTGAGGTTCGCCACTCCCGTCCACGGTGTCAGTGCACGCATCGCCAAAATCCTCCTGCAAGTTGAAGTGAAGAGGTTGTTGCGACACCGACCGCCAATTGCATCGTCAATGCCACCTCGCCTCCTCGGCGATTCAGCAGGTTGCCGGTGATCCCGGCCGCCCCGCGGTGCGGCACGCGCGCCTCGGTGGGGAGACCGCGCCCCAGGCCGCGACGGCATCACGTGATCACCTGCGCGATATTGCTGCGCTCGACGGCGGCACCCCCGTTGCACCCGCGGGGGGCCGGCCATGATCAAGCTCGCGACGCCCGAGGATCTGCTGCTCCTGGCGCTCGTCAGGAACTGGTGGATGGTCGCCCTGCGCGGGGCGCTGGCGGTGCTGTTCGGCGCCTTCCTGCTGGCGACCGCGCCCACGTCCCTGGACGTCCTGATCGCGATCTTCGGACTCTACGCGCTCCTCGATGGCGCGTGGGCCATCGCCTCGGCGCTCTGGGTCACCCGCACCTGGGTCACGCCCTGGCCGATCCTGTTCGAGGGTACGGCCAGCGTCGCGGTGGGCGCCTTCGCCCTCGGCTGGCCGTGGATCCCGCGCGAGCTCGTCTTCGCGATCGCCACGTGGGGGGTCGTCACCGGCGCGATGGAGCTGATCGCAGCGGCGCGCCTGACCGGGCCCGCGGCCGCCCGATGGCTCCTGACCACCGCCGGGGTGTGCTCGCTCTTCCTCGCAGGCCTCATCGTGGCGATCCCGCTGGCCGAGACGGCCCGGACGGTCCGGACCCTGGGGGTCTATGCGATCGTCTTCGGGATCTCGCTGTCCGCCGCGGCGCGGGTGTTCCGGAAGACCGTGCGGCCCCAGGTGGGCGGTGGCTAGCGGTGCCGCGCGTCACGCCCACGACCGCGCCGCCGGGGCCCGGCTATCCGGACCCGCTCGTCCGGGACGTCGCGCTGCGCGACGGGACCAGGATCCACCTGCGGCCCGTTCGCCCGGACGATCAGGAGCGCCTGATCGCCTTCCACGATCGCCTCAGCGAGGAGACCGTCTACCAGCGCTTTTTCAACGTGGTCAAGCACCTGCCGGCCACCTGGGCGCAGTTCCTCGTCAACGTCGACTACGACCGTCGCCTCGCGCTGGTGGCCGAGCACGGCGATGGCCCGGCCCGCACCCTGGTGGCGGTCGCCCGCTACGACGCGACGGCGCAGGCCGACACCGCCGAGATGGCCTTCGTGGTGCAGGACGACTGGCAGAACCGGGGGCTCGGCACGATCTTGCTGGACGCCCTGCTCGAGGCGGCCGAGGCGCGCGGCATTCGCCGCTTCCGCGCGTCCGTCCTGGCCTCGAATAGCCGCATGCTGGACCTGCTGGCCCGCGGCACCGACGTGTGCGAGCGGCACACGCAGGCCGGCGTCACCGAGCTGGTCCTCACCCGCCGCTCGCGCTAGCCGCCTGCTCCTGGGTGGCCTGGCAGCGTACGCAGAACCGGGCGGCCGGCATCGCGCGCAGACGCGCGAATCCAATCGCCTGGCCGCACGACTCGCAGGTGCCGAACGTGCCGGCCGCGAGCCGACGAAGCGCGTCGTGGATCTCGTCCAGCTCGTGCTTGTCCTGCCCGCCCAGGCGGGCGGCGAGCCGGGCATCCCAGACGGCGGAGGCCCGATCGATCGGATCGCCGGGCTCCGGCGCCTCGAGGGCCGCGATCTCCTCCTCGCTCGCCGCGACGGTACGGAGCAGCCGCCTCCGGGCTTCCAGCAGACGCCGCCGGAACTCGGCGGCCAGCATGCCGTCGAAGGGCCGCGCCGCCGGGCTCATGACCGCTCCGGGGCGATGGCGCCCATGAGGTCGTTGCGCGACACCATGCCCACCACGCGCGAGTCGGCGTCGATCACGGGCAGGCTGCGCAGCTTCGCCTCCGTCAGGTACTGGACCGCCGAGCGCAGCGTGTCGGTCGGTCGCAGCGCCAGGATGCCGTGGGCCATGAAGCGCGAGACGGGCGCCTGCCAGACGGTCGGATCGTCCACCGCCTCGCACGCCGCCCGGAGGAGGTCCCCCTTTGTGATCATGCCCACCAGCCGTCCCTCGACGGTCACCACCGGGAAGCCGTTGTAGTCGTACCGGGCCGCGATGTTCCGCACCTCCGCCATCGGGATCTGCTCGATGATCTGGACGATCCGGCGGCTCATGACGGTCTCCACCGGACGGGACAGCTTCGTGGACGCGGTCGTGGACATGGCTCGGGCCTCCTCAGCCCTTGATGTTGCCGATCGGAGTGAGCATGACGACGGGACGGGAGAGGTCCACCCGACGCAGGGTCTCGACGACCTCGCTCAGGTCCTTGTAGGCGAAGCCGGCCTCCTCGGCCACGCCGGACTTCGAGGCGGCGCGCACGATGATGCCCCGCTGCGCCATCTCCTGCATGAGCGTCTCGCCCCACACGCGGCGCTTGGCCTGCGTGCGCGACATGGTGCGGCCGGAGCCGTGGGCGGTCGAGCCCCACGTCTCGGCCATGGCGCGCGCGGTGCCGACCAGGAGCGCGGAGCCGGTCTCCATCGAGCCCCCGATGATCACCGGCTGACCGATCTCGCGGTAGTCGTCCGGCACGTCGGGCCCCCCCGGCCCGAACGCGCGGGTGGCGCCCTTGCGGTGGACGACCAGCTCCAGCTTGCGCCCGTCGACCACGTGGCGCTCGAGCTTGGCCGTGTTGTGGCACACGTCGTAGACCACCTCGAGGCCGAGCCCGCGCGCTTCCCGGCTGAACACGCGCTCGAAGACCTTCCGGATGCGGTGCGTGATCACCTGGCGATTGGCGAACGCGGTGTTCGCCGCTGCGGTCATCGCGCCGAAGTAGGCCTGGCCCTCCGGCGACCGGAACGGCGCGCACGCCAGCTCGCGATCCCGCACCCGGATGCCGTAGGTCTTCATGGCCCGGTCGAAGATCTTCAGATAGTCGGTCCCGACCTGGTGACCGAAGCCGCGCGAGCCGCAGTGGAGCATGATCAGGACCTGGCCCGGCCCCTCGATGCCGAGGACGCGGGCCGCGTGCGCGTCGGCGATCGCTCCCGGCCGCACCGTCTGGATCTCCAGGTAGTGGTTGCCCGACCCCAGGGTGCCGAGCTGCTGCCGTCCCCGCTCCATCGCCCGGTCGCTCACCTGGTCGGGGTCCGCTCCGGGCAGCGCCCCCCGCCCCTCGATGTGGGCCAGGTCCTCGGGCCAGCCGTAGCCGCGCGCCACGCACCAGCCGGCGCCCTGCACCATGACCTCCCGGAACTCGGCGGGCGAGAGCCGCACGAATCCCTGGGCGCCGACGCCGGACGGCACGGATTCGAAGAGCGCGGCGATGAGATCGGACAGCCGCGGCCGCACCTGATCCTCGGTGAGATTGGTCCGGATGAGCCGCATGCCGCAGTTGATGTCGAAGCCGATGCCGCCCGGTGAGATGACGCCGGTGTCGGCCTGGAAGGCGGCCACGCCGCCGATGGGGAATCCGTACCCCCAGTGACCGTCGGGCATGCACAGGGACGCGCGAACGATCCCGGGCAGGCACGCCACGTTGGTGACCTGCTCGAAGACGCCGTCGTCCATCTGCTCGAGCAGCGTGCCGGAGGCGTAGATCCGCGCCGGGACCAGCATGCCCGGCTTGGCCTCGGGCCCGATCTGCCAGACGCACTCGTCGACTCGCTGCGCGGCGTCGCGGAGGGAAGTCGTGAGCTTCATATGTCGATGATCACGCGGGCGCGCCAGCGGCCGTCCGCGAAGTGAAGAGAAAATTGATGAAACGTCACCGCCTTTGGATCCGCCCCGAGCGCGGTGTGCTCTCGATCGATGGTACCGCCCCGGACGTCGGCGTCCAGCCGATAGGGGCCCTCACCCGTCACCCGCGCCCGGGCGTGGGGGAAGACCTGCCCGTCCCGATCCTTGAGGAAGATCAGCTCGGACAGCCAGTCGTAGAGCAGCATGTCCAGCTCGGGCGCCTCGAGGACGATCGCCCGCTCGGTGGTGATCGGCAGCGTGGCCGGGTCCACCATGAGGCGCGCGAGCGCCGCGGCGCCCGTCTCGAAGAGGTCGTCGAGGCTTTGCCCCTCGATCTCGACCGCGCAGTCCGCCAGCGCCACATCGTCGAGGAACCGATAGTCGCCCATGCTCGCCTCCGCCAGGGGCAAGTGGGATGCCACGGGCCAGCATCGCAAGTACTAGAGGTTAGCCGCGCCGGGGAAGCGTGGGTTCGGAACTTCCGCCCCAGGTGAGGCGGTCGCCGCGGCCACCGCCGCCCCACTGTCCCGCGATCTCCACGGGTCGACGAGGTGTGCGCGACCGAAAGCGCCGGACCGGCGCGTCTTTGCCATGCGGCACTTCGCTTGCACTCGAGGCCGGCATGCGTCTTACAACGACACTCACGTTGCTGGTCGTTCTGACCCTCGGCATGGGATGCCAGAGTAGTCGTCCCACCGTGCCGCCGCCCGGCTCTCTCTCGTCCGAGCGGCAATCGACCGCGTCGACAGCGGCCGGCGCCGAGGTCCCGGATTCGGATACGTTCTCCTCCGGCTCGTCGGTGCCGCCGCCCGAGCAGTTCGTGGAGGTCCCGCATCTGCAGGACATTCACTTCGACTACGACTCCCACGACCTGCGACCCGAGGACCTGTCCACGCTCGACCAGAACGCCGCCTGGCTGAAGGCGAACCCGGGCATGCTGCTGCTCATCGAAGGGCACACCGACGAGCGGGGGACGAGCGAGTACAACCTCGGGCTGGGTGACCTGCGGGCCTCGGCGGCGAAGCAGTACCTGATCGGTCAGGGTGTCCCGTCGGCTCGGATGGTCTCGATCTCCTACGGCAAGGAGCGGCCGCTCTGTACCGACCATACGGAATTCTGCTGGGCCCAGAATCGGCGCGCGCACTTCCTGGCGAAGCCTCGATGAGGCCGCGACACGGAGCCGGGAACGGGCATGACCGCGGACAGCTCGGGCCGGCAAAGACCCTGCGGATCCACGACGCCCGGTCGGGGCTCGAGGCCATCGTGGTGGTGGACAATGTCGCGTGCGGGCCCGCGATCGGCGGCGTACGCATGGCCGCCGACGTGACGGTCGAGGAGACGAGGGCTGCATGGCCTGGGTCCAGGACGAGATCGGTCGGGCGGTCGGGCTTCCCCGGGTGCTCGGCGGCATCCCGCTGGACGAGCTCGGTGCGACCGGCTGGGGCATCGCCATCGCCGCCGAGGTCGCCGCGCCCGAGGCGCGGATCGTCCTCGACGGCGCACGCCTGGCGATCGAGGGATTCGGCGCGGTCGGCCAGCACGCCGCTCGATTCCTCGGGGCCGCGGGGCCCGGCTGGTCGCCGCTTCGGACAGCCGTGGCGCGATCCACGAGCCGGCGGGCCTGCCCGTCGCTGCGCTGATCGCGCACAAGCGGAGCGGCCGACCGCTTGCTCCAGGGCGCGAACATCCCGGCCACCGGCCCCGCCGAGCGATGGATGGCCGAGCACGGGATCCTGAGCGTGCCGGACTTCATCGCCAACGCGGGCGGCGTCATCTGCGCCGCGATCGAGTATCACGGCGGCACCAGACCCAGGCCTTCGCGGCCATCGAGGAGCGCATCCGCGCCAACACCCGGGAGACCCTCGAGCGGGCGCGCGGAACGGGTGGGCTGCCCCGCGACGCCGCGGTGCGGATGGCGAGCGAGCGGGTCCGCGAGGCGATGCGCTACCGCCGCTCGTGAGCGCGGACCGCCGCGCGTCCACCCGGGGGCCGCCGGATGAACCGCGGCGAAGTCAGTGGAGCTCCTCCTCGGAGCGGCCGCACTGATCGCATCGGGTCAGGGGCCAGTCCCCGCCCGCCTCGTCCTGCTCTCCGGCGGCGGCGTGGATCAGCCCGCCGCATGGGCACGACACCGGATACTCGTCGAGGCATTCCGGACACCGGGCGTCACCCTTGATGTGCGTCGTCTCGTCGCCGATCACGAACAAGTCCGGCATCGCTGGTCACGCCTCCTGTTCGTTGGCCGGCCATCCCTCGGCCCCGATCAGGGGCACGAAGGCGACGGGCTCGAGATCTTCGTATCGGTAGTCGTCGGCGCCGGCCCGGGTCACCCGGACGAGGCGCTGCGCGATCGATGCGCCCACCGGCATCACCAGCCGTCCCCCCACCGCCAGCTGCGCCAGCAGCGGCCGGGGCGGTCGTGGCCCCGACGCGGTCACCAGGATCGCGTCGTAGGGGGCGTGCTCCGGCCAGCCGAGGCTGCCATCGCCTTCTCGCACGTGGACGTTAGCATAGCCCAGCTCGGCGAGCCGCGCGCTTGCCGCCCTGGCGAGCGCTCCCACTCGCTCCACCGTGTATACGTGGGCGGCGATGCGGGACAGCACCGCCGCGCCATAGCCCGAGCCGGTGCCGATCTCCAGGACTCGGGCGCCCGGCTCGATGCCCGCGGCCGCGGTCGTCGAGGCCACGATATACGGCTGCGAGATGGTCTGCCCGTGCCCGATCGGCAGCGGCTCATCGTCGTACGCGCGACCCTCCATCGAGGGCGGGACGAACCGCTCGCGCGGGACCTCGCCCATCGCCTGCAGCACGCGCGGGTCGGTGATACCCCGCGCTCTGATCTGGGTGGAGACCATGCGCCGGCGCTCGTCCTCCCGGGTGGGCGCACCAGCGGGTTCGATCAATGCCATGGGACGCCCTCTATTCCGCCTTGATCGGGACGGCGGTGCCACTCGCGGCGGAAATCTTGGGCAGGGTGATCGTCAGCACCCCCTTCTTGACCGTCGCGGTGACCTTGCCCGCGTCGACCGCAACCGGCAGCCGCACGGTCCGGGCGAACGCGCCGTAGGCGCGCTCGACGCGATGGTGATGCTCGTCCTTGTCTTCCCGCTCCTTGCGCTTCTCGCCCTTGATCGTGAGCCGGTTCTCCTGCAGCGAGATCTGGAGGTCCTTCTCCTCCATCCCGGGAACCTCGACCGTGCAGACCAGGCTGTCCTTGGTCTCCGACAGGTCCATGCTGGGCGCCCAGCCTTTGAGCGGCAGCGACTCGCTTCCCTTGAGCTCCGCGAGCAGCTCGAACAGCCGGTCCATCTCGCTCCGGAAGGTGTCCACCCCCACCCACGGCGGCATCAAGCCACGCATCATGACGCGGTCCTCCTTCTGGTGTTCTTCTCGATTCGGAGTTGCATCGCAGGTGCCAGCGCCGCCCGTCATGGAATCGGCCACTTCGTTGCGCTCCCGGGCTCGACATCCGAGGCGCGCCCGCCCCGGTTGGGGTCGCGGCGCCCCACGGGGAGTCGTGCCGGTATCCCATTCGTGCACTTGCGCACGGCACCTGGCTTGCAGCGGGCCGCCGGTGGATCGTCATCGACGCCCGCGCCGGGCGCTGGAGCTCACCATGACCGAGGGAAGATCGAGGCCCGAGCGTCTGCTCGCCACGCTGGCGCGCAACTGGTGGATGATCGGCGCCCGGGGGGTGCTCGCCATCCTGTTCGGCCTCGTGCTGCTGCTCCGGCCCGCCACGCCCCTCGACCGCGTGATCGCGCTGTTCGGGCTCTACGCGACGCTCGATGGCGTCTGGGCGATGGCGGCGGCACTCTGGGTCACCCGGACCGCCCTCATCGCCTGGCCGGTGCTGCTCGAGGGCGTCGTGAGCGTCGCCATCGGGGTGCTGGCGGAGGGTTCGACGCTGGTGCCGCGCGAGCAGATCAGCGCGATCACCACGTGGGCGGCCGTGACCGGTGTGCTCGAGATCGTGGCGGGCGTCGGCCTGCCCCGCCGGGGCCCCCGGTACTGGCTGCTGGCGATCGCCGGCGGCTTCTCGCTCTTCCTCGCCGCGCTGATCCTGGCGCTTCCCTACGCCGCGCAGCCGCAGCTCGTGGGCGCGCTCGGCGCCTACGGGCTGGCGTTCGGGGTCGCGCTGCTGGCGGCGGCGGGTGCGCTGCGCCGGGCGGCGCGGGCCGGGTGACCCGCGCCGCTCCCTCCTCTGGCGCCGTGACGCGTAGAACCGCAGGCGCGGGCTTCCCGCGGGCGCCGCGGGCGGCGCGGCGGGCGCAGTGGTCGCGACCACCACCTCCTGCTGCTCGCGGAGCTCGTTGTCCAGCACCTCGGTGACCACGCCGTCGCTGATGCCGAGCCGGAGCGGGACGGCACGCAGCCGGCCGCCCGGATCGAGCACCCAGACCTGGCCGGCGAGGCCGCGCACCACCTCGGCGCGCGATCCCGCGCTGGGGAACGGCGGCGGCGCGACGTCGGCCGCCGCGCCGGCCGGCCGGAAGCGCAGGGCCGCGTTGGGGACCTTGAGCGCGCTGTCCTTCCGGTCGGTGACGATGCGCACGTTGGCGGTCATGCCCGGCAGCAGCGTGAGCTCGGGATTCGGCGCCGAAACCACCACGTCGTAGGTGACGACGTTCTGCACGACCTGAGGCGCCGGTACGGCGCGGGGTGCGTCAGCGGCCGCACGTACCGATAGCCGGCGCTCGCGGCCGCCAGCAGGGCAACCAGGCCGATGAGCCAGAACGCCGCGCGATGCCGCCGGCGGTTCGGTGCGATCCCCGCGGGCTGGGCCGGCACCGCCGCCCGCGGGGGCGCCACGTCGAACGCCGAGGAGGCGACCGGGAGGTTCCCGCGCTCACTCATAGCGGAGGGCTTCGATGGGGTTCAGACGCGAGGCCTTCAGGGCCGGGTAGTAGCCGAAGAAGCTCCCCCGCGCCCGCGAACAGGAAGGCGGGCAGCACGGCCGTCGGCGAGATGAGCACCCGCCACTGGAACGCATACCCGATCGCGTAGGAGCCCACGATACCCAACGCGATCCCGATCACGCCGCCGGCCAGGGACACGAAGACGGCCTCCACCAGGAACTGACCGAGGATGTCCCGACGACGGGCCCCCACCGCGCGACGCAGCCCGATCTCGCGCGTGCGCTCCGTCACCGAGACCAGCATGATGTTCATGATCCCGATGCCGCCCACCACCAAGGAGACGGCGGCCACCGCGGCCAGGAGCAGGCTCATCACGCGCGCGGCGGCTTCCTGGCTCGCCAAGATCTCGGACCGGTTGCGCAGGGCGAAATCGTCGTCCTGGTTGGGCTGGAGATGGTGACGCTGTCGAAGCAGCGTGCGGATCTGGGCCTCCGCCTCCTTCATGCCGCCCGTCTCCTGGATCTTGATCAGGATGGCCCCGACCGCCCGCGCGTTGGCCTGACTCACCCCCAGGACCTTCTTCTTGGCGGTCGAGAGGGGCACGATGACGGTGTCGTCCTGGTCGTCACCCTGCGCGCTCTGCCCTTTCCGGGCGAGCACCCCGACCACGATGAACGGCACCTTCTTGATGCGGACCGTCTGGCCGACCGGATCGGCGCTGCCGAAGAGGTTGTCCCGCACCGTCTGGCCGAGAAGGACCACCTTCGTGGCGGCGTCCACGTCCTCCTGGGTGAGCAGCCGGCCCGTGGCCACGTCCCACTCGCGCGCCTGGAAGTACTCCGGCGTCACGCCCTGCAGCGCGGTGGACCAGTTGGTGTTCCCGAACACGGTCTGCACTCCGCCGCGCATCACCGGGGCCGCCACCTGCACGCCCGGGACATCCCGCTGGATCGCCCGCGCGTCGTCCTCGGTGATGGTGAGCTGGCTGCCCGCCCCGAGGCGGACGCCGCCCGAGGTGATCGATCCGGACAGCACGATGATGAGGTTCGATCCGAGGCTGCGGATCTGCTCGGAGACGCGAGCCTGCGCCCCCGCCCCGATCGCCATCATGGTGACCACGGCCCCGACCCCGATGATCACCCCCAGCGCGGTGAGCGATGTCCGGCTCGTGGGTGACCACCACCATGGTCAAGCCGGCCCGGTGGAGATCCTGGAGGATGGCCATGATCGCGATGCTCGTCCGCGTGTCGAGGTTGCCGGTCGGCTCGTCGGCCAGCAGCAGGATCGGATCGTTCACGAGGGCGCGCGCGATCGCCACCCGCTGCTGCTCGCCCCCGGAGAGCTGCGCCGGCCGGTGCGCCTCGCGCCCGGCGAGGCCCACGGCGCGCAGACGCGCCTGGGCCTTCGCGCGCCGCAGGGCCGCCGGCATGTCGTGGTAGAGCAGCGGCAGCTCGACGTTGGCCTGCGCGCTGATGCGCCCCAGCAGGTTGAATTGCTGGAACACGAAGCCGATGCGCCGACTGCGGATGCCCGAGAGCTCGTCGTCGTCCAGGCCCGAGACGTCCCGTCCTTCCAGCAGGTACCGCCCGGAGGTCGGCGTGTCGAGGCAGCCCAGGATCGTCATGAAGGTGGACTTGCCCGAGCCCGAGGGGCCCATGACCGCCACCATCTCCCCGGGCGCGATCGTGACGGAGACCCCGCGGAGCGCCTGGACGACGTGCGTACCCAGGGAATAGTGCTTGGTCAGGTCATGGGTCTCGATCAGCGCCTGCGTCACACAGCGGATCCCAGCAGCGCCTCGATCACGTCGGTCGCGGTGAGGATCCCGACCACTCGATCCTCGCTGACGACCGCGAGGGCGCCCACCTCGTAGTCGCGCATCATCCGCGCCGCGTCCCGGATGTCGCGCTCGGGCGTCACCGTGACCACCGCCCAGGTCATGACCTCGTCCACCCAGAGCCGGGCGAGAGTGGCGCGCAGCTCCTCCGGCCCCGCCGCCTCGAGGTGCTGGAGCACCACCCGACGAAGGTCGTGATCGGTGAGCATCCCGATGAGCCGGCGATGGTCGTCCAGCACCGGGAGATGCCGGATCTGGCGCTCCCGCATGATCGTCCAGGCGGTTGCGACGGTCGTGTCGTGCTGGATCGTGACCAGCGGATCAGTCATCAAGTCGGCGACCGGCATGGTGTCCGCCTCGAAACGCTAGGCGGCGGGCTCCACGACGGGCCGCACGAGCATCACGGGCACGGTGGCTTTCGCGAAGACCCGCTCGGCCACGCTCCCCAGCAGGGTGCGGCCGATCCCGCTGCGCCCTGCCGTGCCCACCACGATCAGGTCGGCGCCGAACGCATCGGCCTCGTCCAGGATCTGGGTGACCGGATCGCCGAACCGCACCGCGGACTCGACCGGCACGTCCGTGAAGTGGATCTCCAGCGCGCGCAGGTAGTCCAGGCTCTCGCTCATATGGCTGGCCGACTCCTGGTCGGCGTAGACCACGATCCGGCCGTTCGCGTCCTCGACGGCCGAGGGCTCGGGCGCCACGTGCAGGAGCCGCACGACCGCGTGGGCGCCGCGCGCAGTGTCTGCCGCCAGCTCCGCCATGGCGGGGGCCCGGGACGAGCGGTCGACCGCGAGCAGGATCTTCTTCGTCGCCATCGTCATCCTCCTCGACGCGCTCATCGCGCGCCACACGATCATCGACGAGGTGCAACGGGCCTGCCACCCGCCGCGGCCACGCGATGGCTGAAGAAACAGGCAGTTGTCGGCCACGCGGGCGGCGGTCGGCTGGGGCTCTGCTTCCCCACCTGCGGCGCCGGATCCCCAGCGACCTTCGTATTGACATATGACCAGATGGTTATATGCTCCTCCCGAGGAGGCAGACGCCATGACGACGATCACGAGCCCGACCGCGGCCCTCACCATCGAGACCTTCTCCACGCCCGCTGAGGGCTGCCTCGGCTACCTCGTGGTCGACGAGGCGAGTCACGCCGCCCTGGCGATCGATCCGAGGCTGGACGAGGTCGACCGCTTCCTGCAGGCGCTGACCGCCCGCGGTGCGCGCCTGACCCGGGTGCTGGACACCCACACCCACGCCGACCATCTCTCGGGGGCCCGTCGCCTGGCCCAGCGGACCGGCGCGACGCTTGTCGTCCACGCGGCCTCCCGGCTCACGGGCCCCGCCCTCCGCGTCTCGGGCGGCGACACGTTCGCGCTCGGGACGAGATCGGTGTCGATCCTGGACGCGCCCGGCCACACCCCGGACTCGCTCGCCGTGCTGATCGACGGGCACCTGTTCACCGGAGATGCCCTGTTCGCCGGCGGAGCCGGACGGACCGACTTCCCCGGTGGCAGCGCCGAGGCGCTGTTCGAGACCTTCCGCGCCTTCGAGGCCCTGCCCGACGCCACCCTCGTGCATCCCGGCCACGACTACGTGGGACGGCCCGTCACCACGATCGGAGAGGAGAAGGCCGGCAATCCCCTGCTCCGCGAGCGGGATCGCGCCGCCTTCGTGGCCCGCCTGTCGGGCCGGGCGGCGCCGCCGGCCAACATGGCGGCGATCCTGCGGCACAACCTGGGCGAGGCCGACGCGCCCACCATCGCCCCCGGCGAGCTGCAGGGCCTGCGCGAATCGGGCGCGGCTCCCGTACTGCTCGACGTGCGGAGCGCGATCGAGTTCGAGAGCGAGCGGATCGAGGGGGCGCGGAACATCCCGCTCGACACGCTGGAGACCCGCCTCGAGGAGATTCCGGAGGGCTCGGATCTGATCGTGGTCTGCCGTACCGGAGTCCGCGCCACCATCGCGGCCGAATCGCTCGCGCGCGCCGGGCGTCGGGCGCGGGTCCTGGACGGAGGGATGATGGCCTGGCGCCGGGCCGGCCTGCCGGTGCGGGAGGGGCGCAAGCGGCTGCCGGTCGATCGCCAGGTGCAGCTGATCGCCGGGTCGATGGTGCTCGTGGGCATCGGGCTCGGCCTCACGGTGAGCCCGTGGTTCTTCGTCCTGTCCGCCTTCTTCGGCGCGGGGCTCACGTTCGCCGGGGCCACCGGCACCTGCGGCCTGGCGCTCCTCCTCATGAACATGCCGTGGAACGCTCCCGTCGCGGGCGCGCAGAACCCGGCCGCCACGTGCGCGGCCGCCGGCTCCGCCCCCGCAACCTGCGCGGCGCCGCCACCGCCGGGGGCGTGAGGCTTGGCCAGGAGGGCTGACACGTTGACCAGGAAGCGTCCGAAGGCGCCGCTGTCCCCGGCGGCGCTGGAGCTGATCGCGCAGCGGTTCCGCGCCCTCGGCGATCCGACCCGCCTCGCGCTGCTCCAGGCCATGTTCGAGGGGGAGCGGACGGTGCAGGACCTGTGCGCGCTGACCGGGACGTCCCAGGCCAACGCCAGCAAGCATCTCGGCCTCCTGCTCGAGCAGGGGCTCGTGGCGCGCCGGCGCGACGGCGTCTTCACCCGGTATCGGATCGCCGACCCCACGCTCGAGCGCCTCTGTCGCGTGGTCTGTGGCTCTCTCGCCCAGCGTCACGAGGCGATGCGCGCCCACCTGGCGTAAGTCCCGCGGCGCTCCAGCACCTGGCCGCCGCCGAGGCGGGCGCGCCCCATCTGGGGCACCCCCGCCTCCCGGCGCCGATCCGCGCCGCTCGAAACCGCTCTGCCCGCCCCCGTTTGGCCGATTCCGGCGGCGAGGCACGCCGCTTGCTCTCCCAGGGCACGGCCGGTGCATCCCGCAGATCGGCCCGGCCCGGAGAGGACCGATCAATGGACTATCGATTCACTCGGACCTGGGCGCGCGGTTCCGTGGTCATCGGGGTCGCGGTGTTCGCCCTCGCGGTGCTGGTGGGCGCGTGGCTCGGCTTCGCGGACGACTACGAGTTCGAGCGGTTCTCCGCCGCGGTCCGCCTCATGGCGTTCCTGATGGTGAGCTTCGTCGGGCTGCTGCTGGGCGGCACCATGATCGTGGCGGGGCAGCTGGTCTCCGTGCTGCTGGACCAGCGCGACCTGCTGAGCAAGATCCACGAGGCCCTCACCGGCCGCAGCGCCCTGAGCGGGGGCCGCTAGCCCGAGCGGCGGACGTCGCGGGCCAGGAACTCCTCCACCACCGCGGCCAGCGTGGGATCCCCCGCATCCGCGAACTCGTACCGTGCCCGCACCACCGGGGTGCGCAGCTCGATGAGCGCGGCCAGGTCGAGCGGCGTCGCCGACACCACCACGTCCGCGCCCGCCCCGTCGATCGTCTCGCGCAGAGCCTGGAGCTGGCCGTGGTCGTACCCGACGGCGGGGAGCACCGCACCGATGTGCGGATACCGTGCGAACACCTCGCGCACGCTCGGGGCCGCCGACGCCCGGGGATCCTCGATCGCGGCCGCACCGGCCGTGGTGGCGGCCACGTAGCCTGCGCCGTACGCCATCCCGCCGTGCGTGATCGTCGGCCCGTCCTCGACCACCAGGACCCGACGCCCGCGGACCGCGCCGGGGTCGTCCAGGCGCACCGGCGACGCCGCCCGCACGACGCGGGCCCGGCCGTTGATGGCCCGGACCTCGTCCACGACCGCCTGGGTGCCGGCCGCGGAGGCGGCGTCCACCTTGTTGACCACGATCACATCGGCCATGCGGAGCACCGCCTCGCCCGGATGGTAGGCGTCGGCCTGCCCCGGCCGCAGGGCGTCGACCAGCACGATGTGCAGGTCGGGCCGCAGGAGCGGGAAGTCGTTGTTGCCTCCGTCCCACACGATGAGATCCGCCTCCTGCTCGGCGCGCTCCACGATCGCTGCGTAGTCCACGCCCGCGAACACCACGTTCCCTGCCGCGAGGTGCGGCTCGTACTCCTCGCGCTCCTCCGCGGTGCATCCGGCCGCGTCCAGGTCCGCCCGGCTCGCGAAGCGCTGGACGCGCTGGCGCTCGAGATCGCCGTAGGGCATCGGGTGGCGCAGCACCGCCACCCGGTACCCGCGCCCGCGCAGCCACCGTCCGAGCCATCGGGCGGTCTGCGACTTGCCGCACCCGGTCCGGATGGCCGAGATCGCGATGACCGGCACCCTCGCCTCGAGCATCGTCCGGCGCGGGCCCAGCAGCGCGAAGTCGGCGCCGGCCGCGAGGGCGCGGGAGGCCAGGTGCATGACCGTCGCGTGCGAGACGTCGCTGTAGGCGAACACCACCCGGTCCACGCGCTCGCGGAGACAGATCGCCTCCAGGTCCGCCTCGTCGAGGATCGGGATGCCGTCCGGGTACTGCGGTCCGGCCAGCGAAGCCGGGTACCGTCGGTCGGTCAGCCGCGGGATCTGGGCCTGGGTGAACGCCACCACGCGCACCTCGGGGTCCTGGCGATAGACCACGTTGAAGTTGTGGAAGTCGCGCCCGGCGGCGCCCAGGATGAGGATCCGGGTCGGGCTCACGAGCGGTGCCCCGACGTCACGACGGCGGTACGCTGCGTGCAGCGGCACAGAGCATGGGCGCGGTGACGATCTTCCTCTGCGGCGACGTGATGACCGGACGCGGCGTGGATCAGATCCTGCCCCACCCGAGCGATCCGCGGCTGCACGAGCCATACGTCCGGGACGCCCGAGAGTACGTGCGGCTGGCCGAGGCGGCGAACGGGCCGGTGCCGCGCCCCGTGAGCCTCTCCTACATCTGGGGCGACGCGCTCGGTGAGCTCGAGCACGTCGCGCCTCGGGCCCGGGTCGTGAACCTGGAGACCAGCGTCACCCGGAGCGACCAGCACTGGCCCGGCAAGGGCATCCACTACCGCATGCACCCCGACAACGTGCGCTGCCTGGCCGCGGCGCGGATCGACGTGTGCGCGCTGGCGAACAACCACGTGCTCGACTTCGGGGAGGCCGGGCTTCTCGAGACCATGGACACGCTGGCGGGCGTCGGCGTGCGGAGCGCGGGGGCGGGGCGCACCCTCGACGAGGCGCGCGAGCCGGCGCAGGTGGGCCTCCCGGGCGAGGGCCGCCTGCTGGTCTTCGCCTTCGGGCACGAGTCGAGCGGCATCCTGCCGGCGTGGGCCGCCACGCGGACGCGCGCCGGCCTCGACGTCCTGCCCGATCTCTCGGAGGCCACCGCCCGCGACATCCTGCAACGGGTCCACGCGGGCACTCCTCTCACCACGTCCGCCCGATCGAGCTCCATCGGGGCAAGCTCATCCTCTACGGCTGCGGCGACTTCCTCAACGACTACGAGGGCATCGCCGGCCACGAGTCGTTTCGCGACGATCTCGCGCTGATGTACCTCCCGACGGTGGACACCACGAGCGGCCGGCTCGAGCGCCTCCGCATGACGCCGATGCAGATCCGGAACCTGCGACTGAACCGGGCCGGGGCCGCCGATGCGGACTGGATCGCGCGGACCCTGGACCGGATCAGCCGCCCGTTCGGCGCACACGTCCAGCTCACCCCCGACGGAACCCTCGCGATCCACCCGTGAGGCAGTCGGACCGGGACGAGCCGGACCCCTCAGCTCTCGCTCGGCTCCCAGACGTCCACCCGGGCCGCGGTGGGCCGCTTGCCCTGTGTGCTCAGGGTCACGGTCACCCAGTCCCCCGGCTTCACCTGCTGCTCCGTGGCGTCGCGCTCGACGAAGTCTCCGACCCAGCCGCTCGGCGCCGGTCCGGACGCGCGCTCGAGCCGCACGAACTCCGTTGAGGGCCCGATGGCGATGGTGCGTCGCTGGAACTGGGTCACCCCGTTCTTGACCTGCCACGGCCCCATGCCCTCGACCACGATCGTCCCCGCGGGCTGGTCCACCGAGACGACCGTCCCCGAATACTTGGCGTCCTGAGCGCTGCTCCACTGCGGCATGGCCAGGAGGCCGACGAGGAGGCCGGCCAGCAACGTGATCCGGATTCGACTCGCTCGACTCATGAGCATGCTCCTTTCTCCGCCCGGGCTCGGCTCCGGCGCACGAGCTCCGACGCCGTGCTCCAGGCCGGCCGGGTCCGGGCGGTGCTCGAGATCTCCTGTTCGAGAGCAGGAGCATCGACGATGCCAGGCCGACCGCCCCCCTCACCGGAGACGGCATCGACGCGCTTCCGGCGCCTTTTCGGGCGCGGCGACGTCGTCGCGCGATGTGGAGGTGTGGAAGCCGCGCCACACCTGGGGCAGGCCTGCCGGTCGGGGGGCCGCCCGTTCAGCGAGCGAGCCGGACGAAACGCCGGATCGAGATCGTGAAGAGGGCCAGCCCCAGGACGAGGATCCCCACGATGTCCGGCCAGACGTACGCGAGGCCGTTGCCCTTGAACAGCACCTGGTAGCCGAAGTCCACGTAGTGCCGGACCGGTGAGAGGAGCCCCGCATAGCGCATCACGGGGCTCATCGCCTCGGGCGGGGTGAAGGCGCCCGAGAGCAGCATCATCGGGTACAGGATCAGCAGGAGGAGCAGCATGGCCTGGCCCAGGTTCCGGGCCAGCGTCGCGATGGTCAGGCCGAGGCTCGCCATGGCGAACACGTACACGACCGAGACCGCGTAGAAGAGCGTGACGCTGCCGCGGATGGGCGTCCCGAAGACGCCGTGCACGATGCCGAAGGTCGAGCCGAGCGCCGCGACCGGCACGAGGGCCACCACCGGGACGACCTTGGCCAGGAACAGCTCCCACGGCCGAAGCGGGCTCACCAGCAGGTGCTCGAGGGTGCCCTGCTCCCGCTCGCGCACCATGGCGGCCGCGGCCAGCAGCATCGCGATCATGGTCACCTGGTTCAGCACCTCCAGCAGGCCCGAGAACCAGGTCTCGACCAGGTTCGGGTTGTACTCCATGCGCACGCGGGCCTCGACCTGGGGCAGCCCGGCCCGGCCGGTGGAGCCGAGGCGGGCCTCCAGCAGCTCCACGCTGTAGCGGCCGGCGATGCTCGCGATGTGGGCGCCCGCGATGGTGGCCGACATGGACTGGCTGCCGTCGGAGATCACCTGGAACCGGGCCCCGTCGCGATGCGCGCGGCGCTCGAAGTCGCCGGGGATCACGACGGCGAGGCTCGCCCGGCCGGCGTCGAGCCAGCGCACGACGTCCGCGTCGCTCTCCGCGTAACCGACCACTTTGAAGTACGGGGGCCGGAAGCGGGAGATCAGCTCGCGGCTCTCCGGACTGCGGGAGAGATCGAGCACCAGCATCGGGTGGTTCCGCAGCTCGGCCCCCATGCCGTGCCCGCCGGTGTAGACCGCGCCGGTAAAGGCCCAGATCACGAACAGGAGGATCGGCACGTCCTGGAAGAGATGGGTCCACTCCTTCCGGACCATGGCCGCGAGACGACTGCCCATCAGCCGAGCCGCTTGCGGAGGGCGAGCCACGCCGCCCCGTAGACCACGCCGCAGAGCACCATGAGGACGAGGAGGCTCGAGAGGTACGGGGCGAGCCCCCCGCCCTTGAGATAGCTGCCCCGCACGATGTCCATGAAGTAGGTCGCGGGGATCAGCCGGCTCACGAAGCGTCCCACCGGGTCGAGGCTGGCGGCCGGCGTGAAGATGCCGGAAAAGGTGAAGGCCGGCGCCACCGCCCCCAGGAACGTCGCGAGCATGGCGGCGAGCTGGCTCCGCGTCATCGCGGAGATCATGAGGCCGAGGCCGATCGTGCATACCGAGTAGAGCAGCGCGCCGGCGGCCAGGATCCAGACCGCGCCCACGAAGCGGACGCGGAAGAGCCAGAGACTGGCCGCGAAGATCAGCAGGAAATCGAGAAAAGAGACGGCCACGTACGGCAGCGCCTTGCCGATCAGGATGTCGCCGCGTCCCGCCGGCGAGCAGTAGAGATTGAGGATCGTGCCGCTCTCGCGCTCCCGCACGATCAGCAGCGCGCTCAGCAGCGGGGGGAAGATCATCAGGATGACCACGAGCATCCCGGGCACGACGAAGTTCTTGCTCTCGAGCGTGGGGTTGTACCAGACGGCCAGGTCCATCTGCACCGGCCAGATGGTGGTGTCGGCCACGCCGTGGTGGGCCAGGTACTCACGCAGGAGCCGCTCGTTGTAGAGGGCGCCGATCGCCTCCACGTAGCCGGCCCCGATCTGGCCGCGGACGGGGAACGAGCCGTCGACGGTGACCCCGACCGAGGTCGGAAGGCCGCCGCTGAGCCGGCGGCCGAAGTCGGGCGGGATGTCGATGATCACCCGCGCGCGGCCGGAGCGAATCCACTCCTGCGCCTCCGCCGCGCCGTCCAGCACGCCCACGAGCCGGAAGTACTCGGAGTGCACGATGCCGTCGATGTAGTCGCGGCTCCACGGGGAGCGGTCGTGGTCCACCACCGCGACCAGGAGGCCCTTGACGTCGAGGGAGAGCTGATAGCCCAGGAGCAAGATCAGGAGCAGGGGCACCACCACCGCGAGCCCCAGGTACGCGGGATCGCGAAGCAGCTGGCGGGTCTCCTTGCGGGCGATGGCGAGGGCGCGATCGAAGCGCGGGCTAGGCACGGTTGAACCCCGCCGCGTGGAGCACGCTCACGAAGGTGTCCTCCATGGAGAGCGGCCGGGTCTCCACGTCGGCCGCGATGCCGGCGGGGGCCAGGACCTCCCGCACCAACTCGCGATCCTGCTCGGGCCGGGCGGTCTGCCAGCGGATGTGCCGTCCGTGCAGCATCGCGTCGGGGAACCGCTCGCGCAGCACGGTGAAGGCGGGCGCGAAGTCGCGGGCCTCCACCGACAGCATCGGGCCGCCCGCGGCCTCGGCGCGTGCTCGCAGCTCGCCGGGGGCGCCGAGCGCGATCAGCCGCCCCTCGTGCATGAAGCCCAGCCGATCGCAGTGGGTGGCCTCGTCCATGTAGTGCGTGGACACCAGCACCGCGACGCCGTGCTGGTGCGCCAGCAGGTGCACGAGGTCCCAGAACTGGCGGCGGGCGAGCGGGTCCACGCCGGCGGTGGGCTCATCGAGGAAGAGCACCCGGGGCTCGTGCAGGATCGCGGTGGCGAGGGCCAGGCGCTGACGAACGCCCAGCGGGAGCGCCTGGGGCTGGCGATCCGCGACGGCCTCGAGCCCCAGGCTCACCAGCAGTAGCTCGATCCGGGCCCGCCGGTCGGTCCGCGGCAGACCGTAGAGACCGGCGGACAGCCGCAGGTTCTCGAACACCGTCTGATCGCGATACAGCGAGAACCGCTGCGACATGTAGCCGATGTGCCCGCGGAGCGCGGTGCGGGCCGTGGCCACGTCGCACCCGGCCACCGTCGCGGTACCGTCGGCGGGGGCCTGGAGGCCGCAGAGCATCTTGATGAGCGTCGTCTTGCCGGCGCCGTTGGGACCGAGCAATCCCAGGATCTCGCCGGCGGCCACGGTCAGGCTGACCCGGTCCACCGCGGTGAACGTGCCGAAGCGGCACGTGAGTTGCTCCGCGACGACCCCGGCTCCCGCCGCGCGCGGGGCCGCGGTGGGCAGCAGCCGAGCCGGGACGCCGACGGGGGCGGCGCCCTCCCGGGTGATCCGCTCGACGAAGACGTCCTCGAAGGAGGGAGGGACGGCGGCGACGGTGAATCCGGAGAGGCCCGCGGCGGTGAGCGTCTCGCCCGGATCGCGGTCTCGCGCTTCCGTGAGCACGCGCACCTCCCCGCCCGCGATGGCGGCCGACCGCATCGCCGCGCTCGCCCGCAGAGCGGCGACCACCTCGTCGGGATGGCCACCCTGGATGGTCCACACGCGGCCGGCCAGCGCGGCGGTCAGCGCGTCCGGGGGCCCGGCCGCGATCACCGTTCCGTCGTGCATCAGGCTGACCCGATGGCAGCGCTCGGCCTCGTCCATGTAGGCGGTGGTCATGAGCACGGTGACGCCGCGGCTCGCCACCAGCGTGTGGATGATGGACCAGAAGTCGCGCCGCGAGATCGGATCCACGCCGGTGGTCGGCTCGTCCAGCAGCAGCACGTCGGGCAGGTGGATGAGGGTGCAGATGAGCGCGAGCTTCTGGCGCATGCCGCCGGAGAGCGCGCCGGCCGGTCGGTCGAGGAACCGTCCCAGCCGGGTCATGCGCAGGAGGCGCTCGCGGTTGTCCCGGTACTGCGGGGCGGGCACCCGCCGCAGATCGCGGAAGAACTCGATGTTCTCCTCGACGGTGAGCGAGTCGTAGAGGTTGAGGCCCAGGCCCTGGGGCATGTAGCCGATCGCTTCCTTGACCGCCTCCGGATCGCGCGACACGTCCACGCCCGCGACCCGGACGGTGCCGGCGTCGGCGCGGAGCACACCGGCCAGCACCTGCAGCACGCTCGTCTTGCCCGCTCCGTCGGGGCCGATCAGACCGAACACCTCGCCGCGCGGCACGGCGAACGAGACGCCGCGCACCGCCCGGACGCGCCCGCGGCGGTAGCTCCGCCACAGGCCATCCACCTGGATCGGCGGCGACTCCGGGGCGTGTGGATCCGCGGGACTCGCCGGCGCGGGGTGGCCGGCGGTCACCGCCACGGGGCGTCGGGCTGCCAGCGGATCACCGCGTCGGCCGGCATGCCGGGCTTCAGGATGCCGCCCGGGTTCTCGGCGAGCGAGACCTCCACCGCGAACACGAGCTTCACGCGCTCCTCGCGCGTCTCGACGTTCTTGGGCGTGAACTCGGCCTCCTGCGCGACGCGGCTGACCCGCGCGGGAAACGTTCGGCCGGGGAAGGCGTCGACGGAGACGCGCGCCTCCTGGCCCAGCGCCACCTTGCCGATGCTCGGCTCGGGCACGTAGATCTTCACGTAGAGGCGGTCCAGATCCACCAGCGTGAAGAGCGGCGTTCCGGGGTCCACCCGCTCGCCCCGCTCCACGGTCCGGGTGAGCACGCGGCCGTCGATCGGGCTGCGGATCGAGAAGTCGGCGACGTGGCTCTCCTGCTCGGCGAGCTGCGCCTCGGCCTGTCCGCGCTGGCGGGCCAGCGCGTCGCGCTCCGCCCGCAAGGTCTCCACCTGCTGCAGACCCACGCGCGCCAGCGCGGCCTCCTTCCGGGTGCGCTCGAGGGCCTCCTCCGCCTCCTTGACGGCCTGCGCCTCCATCTCGGCCTTGACCTGCGCGTGCTCGGCCTCCTGCGGCGCGATCAGATCCTTCGCGACGAGCAGCGCGGTGCGCTGCAGGTCCCGGTCGGCCTGCTCCCGACTCGCGCGCGCGCGTCTGAGTCGCGCCTCCGCCTCCCGGACTGCCGCGTTGGCCTGCTCGATCTGCAGCGTGACCTGCCGCTCGACCATCCCGAGCTGGCTGTTGGCCGCGGCCAGCCGCTGGGTCAGCGCGTTGACCTGCTCCCGCGCGGCCCGCACGCGCTCGCGCTGGGCCGCATCGTCGAGGGTGGCCAGCAGCTGGCCCTGGCGGACCGCCTGCCCCTCATCCGCGTGGAGCTCGACGACCCACGCGGAGGTCTTGGGGGTGAGCGTCGTGATGCGGCCCTCGATGCGCCCGCTGGCGGTGAGCAGGCCCGGCGGGGTGGACGGGCGCAGCCAGCCGATCACCCGCGGAGCCAGAACCGCCGCCAGCACCACGGCCCCGACGACGATCGCCGCGATGAGCCACCGGCGGCCGAGCCGCGAGTGGATCTCCCCGCGCTCGGGTACGCTGGTCGGCGCCGACTCCGGAGGCGAAGAACTCATCGGACAGGCGATTCGCAAGCCACGTGCCACGGCCAACAGGCCTTGGAACATGGCTTGGCGGCCACTTCGGCAGCCGTCGTGGGGCCGCTCGGCCCCACTGCGCGACCGCTGGGGCGCTGGCTCCACAGCGCCCCCGGCCGGTCTTCCTGCCGGTCTCCCTCGGCGTCGGGCTCCGCCGGCTGCTCCGCGCTAGTCGGCCGCCGTGTCCTTCGGCCGGAGTGCCTCGACCGTGTACTCGTTGCGGGAGTTCCAGAGCATCCAGCCCGCGGCGCCCGCGGCCTGCGCGGCCCGCATCTGCGCGCTCACCTCGGCCACCCCGAAGGCGCGCCGATCGAACGCGTAGTCGCGGAAGTCCTGGATCCACGGTCGGACGCGGGCCCGGGCCGCTCCCACGCGCTCTCGCATCCGCCGGACCGTTTCCCGCACCACCTCGTAGGGATGCGTCATCGGGTTCGGATAGCCCGGGATCCCGCGGTGGTAGGCCGAGGGGTAGGCCATCGGGCAGAGGAAGTCCACCCGCGGCGCGAGATCCTCCACGCGCTGCCCGATGCCGCTGTCGTCTCGATTGAACGCGGTGTAGCCGAAGACGTCCACCGCGATCGAGGCCCCCGTGGGAGCCAGCGCCTCCCGGGCACGCTCGAGAAAGGCCGAGATCGCCTGCCGCCGCGCCTCCGAGGTGCTCGGCTTCGAGTACCGAGCGGCGCCCAGCCGGCCATCGCCGGGGAATCGGAGATAGTCGAGCTGGATCTCCCGAAAGCCCCGCTCGGCGGCCTCGCGGGCCACCGCGATCGAGTACACCCACGCCGCCTCCTCGAAGGGGTCGATCCACGCCAGACCTTCGTTGTCGAGCCACGGCGAGCCGGTCCCCGCATCCAGGACGGCCCAGTCCGGCCGATGCCGTGCCAGCACGTGGTCCTTGAACACCACCACCCGCGCGATGGCGTACACCCCCTCACGGCGCAGCCGGGCGAGCAGGGCGTCGAAGTCCCCGACCCGGACCGGGCCGAGCGCGCCGGCCTCCGCGGCCAGCGGCACGCCGCTCTCGTACGGGATGAATCCGCGATCGCCCTTCACGTCGATCACGACCGCGTTCAGCTCCGTGCGGTCGAGCAGTCCCAGGACTCGCTCCCGCACCGTCCGGTCTCCCAGCCCGTAGTAGGAGAGGTACACCGCGCGCACGAAGTGGGGTTGCGGGCTCGCCGCGCCTGCCGCGGTGGCGAGGGCCGACGGCGCGGCGGCCAGGGTGGCCAGGAACTCGCGCCGCGTGACCGGGGCCACCGACGCCGCCACGGCTAGCGTTCCGACGTGACGGGCGACGCCGGGGACGGCGCTACCGGAGCGGAGAATGCCTTCACGGCCTCATAGTACGCCCGGCACTCGGCCTCGCGGCCGCGCACGACACGGCGGCCCGCGAGCACCCCGCGCGTCTCGGTCACCACGGTGCGCTGGCCCTCGCCGCGGGAATCGGTGTGGAAGTAGACGATGACCCAGTCGCGCGTGGTGCCGAGCTGGTGAGCGCGCGCGGTGTTCGAGAACAACGCGGTGAGTTGCCAGTGATCCCGCTCGGTGTGGAGGATCGGCAGCCACGCCTCGCCGGACGGGTTGAAGCGGCGCGGCGCGATCCGGGGCAGGCGGCCGGCCGCGGCGGCGTCCCGGTACTGGCGGTCCACGTCGAGCAGCACCGCGACCGGCGGCTCGGGCGCGCCGGCGGCTCGCACGCGCAGGCTCGATCGTCCGAGCATGCTCGCCAGGGTGGCCCGCAACGCGGCGGCCCGGCGGAACCCCACGCCCGGCACCATGGCCAGGCGGCCGTCGTGCGCGGCCATCTCGAGGGCCTCCAGGGTGTCCACGTGCAGCGTCTCGTGGATCCGGCGCGCCAGCGTCGGCCCCACGCCGGGGACGGCCTGGAAGAGCCGCTCGGGGTCGAGCGTGCCCCGCAGCCGCTCGAGCTGCGCCCAGCGTCCGGTGCGCAGCATCTCCGCGATGGCGGTCGCGATCCGGGGGCCGACGCCGGGTATCGCGTCGAGGGCCTCGACGCCGCCGCGCTCGTAGATCTCCCGCAGGTCCTCCGGATGGGTCGCCACCGCGTGAGCCGCCTCGCGGTAGGCGCGGACCCGGAACGGGTTGGCGCCCTGCTGCTCCAGGAGGTCCGCGGCCTCGCGCAGGCGCTCCGCGAGGACCTGGTTCGTGGCGCTCACGCCCGCGTGGCGGTGCCTCGGTGGGCGTCGCGCACGCGGAAGCCCCGGGCCTCGAGCGCGGCCACCGCCGGCGCGGGGTTGATCGTCGCCACCCGCACCACGATCTCCCGCCCGCCATCGGGACCGGGCAGGGTCATGACGCTCACGATGCGGGCGCCCGCCCCCTCCACCGCGCGCACCACGTCCCCGAGCCCGGCTTCCGGTCCCGGCACGATGACGTCCAGCCGGCTCGACGGCTCCAGGACGCCCATCGCCTGCACGAACAGCTGGAGCACGTCGGTCTCGGTCACGATCCCCACGAGGCGGCCGTCCTCGGTGACCGGCAGCGCGCTGATCTTCTGGGTGGCCATCCGGCGCGCCGCCTCCTCCACCGTGTCCATGGGCGCGATCGTGGTCACGGTGCGCGCCATGATCTCGGACGCGCTCAGCCGCTCGCGGGCCCGCTCGAGCTCGGCGCCGCTCGCGCCGGTGCCCGCCAGCGACACCATGGCCTGCTTGACGTCACGGTCGGAGATGATGCCGACCAGGGCCGCGTCCAGGATCACCGGCACGTGCCGGAATCCGCGCGGCTGCAGCAGGCGAAGCACCTGGGGCAGCCGCGTCTCGGGGGTCACGGTGACGACGTCCCGCTGCATGATGTCCTTGATGAGCACGGCTCACATGTCCTCCATCCCGGAGGGCGTCGTCACCGCGTCCTTCTTCTCCGGCACCTCGGTCATGGTGGCCTCGGTCAGCAGGAGCAGGCTCGCCACCGAGACCGCGTTCTCGAGCGCGACCCGCACCACCTTGGTGGGATCGATGATGCCGGCCTCGACCAGATCCACGTACTCCTTGCGGGCGGCGTCGAAGCCCATGCTCCCCGTCCCGGTGCGCATCTGGTTGACCACCACGCCGCCGTCGACGCTCGAGTTCTCCGCGATCTGCCGGGTGGGCGCCTCCAGCGCGCGCCGCAGGATCTGGAGCCCGGTGCGCTCGTCCCCCTCGGCCTTGCCTTCCTCGCGCTCGACCGCCTCGATCGCCCGCAGCAGCGCGAGACCGCCGCCCGGCACGATGCCCTCGGCCACCGCGGCCTTCGTCGCGCTGATCGCGTCGTCGAGGGCCTCCTTCTTGCTCTTCATCTCCGACTCGGACGGCGCCCCCACCCGGATCACCGCCACGCCGCCCGAGAGCTTGGCCAGCCGCTCCTGCAGCTTCTCCCGGTCGTAGTCGCCGGTGGTCTTCTCCATCTGCGCCCGGATCTGCTGCCGGCGCCCCTCGATGCGGGCCTTGTCCCCGGCGCCCCCGATGATGGTGGTGCTGTCCCTGTCCACCACCACGCGCGTGGCCCGGCCCAGGTCCTCGAGGGTGAGGGTCTCGAACTTGATCCCGATCTCCTCGGTGATCACGCGGGCGCCGGTGAGGATCGCCATGTCCTCCAGCATCTCCTTTCGCCGGTCGCCGAATCCGGGCGCCTTCACCGCCGCGCACTTCAGCGCTCCCCGGATCTTGTTGACGACCAGGGTGGCCAGCGCCTCGCCCTCGACGTCCTCGGCGATGACCAGGATCGCGCGGCCGGCCCGCGCCACCTGCTCCAGCACCGGCACGAGGTCCTTCATCACCCCGACCTTCCGATCGGTGAGCAGGATGAGCACGTCCTCCAGGACCGCCTGCATCTTCTCGGCGTCCGTGATGAAGTACGGCGAGAGGTAGCCGCGGTCGAACTGCAGGCCCTCGACCACCTCGAGCTGGGTCTCGGTGGTCTTGGATTCCTCCACCGTGATCACGCCCTCGTTGCCGACCTTCTCCATGGCGTCGGCCACCAGCTCGCCGATGGCCGCGTCGTTGTGCGCGGAGATGGTCGCGATCTGGGCCTTCTCGAGCCGGCTCTTGACCGGGCGCGACAGCATCCGGAGCGACTCGACCGCGACCCGGGCCCCCCGATCCAGCCCCCGCTTGAGGTCCACCGCGCTGGCGCCCGCCACCACGTTGCGCACCCCGTCGGCGAAGATCGCGTGCGCCAGGATCGTCGACGTGCTCGTGCCGTCGCCCACCGCGTCGCCGGTGCGCTCGGCGGCCTGCCGGATCATCTGGACCCCCAGATTCTCCACGTGGTCGCCGAGCTGCATCTCCTTGGCGATCGTCACCCCGTCGTTGCAGACGACGGGCGCCCCGAAGCGCTTCTCGAGCAGCACGCACTTCGACTTCGGGCCCAGGGTCACCCGCACCGCATCCGCGAGCGCGGTCACGCCCCGCAGGATGCGCTCCCGCGCGTCGGAGCGAAAGAGCACTTGCTTGTGAGCCATGTCGACCGTCCCTCCCGCTACATGTTGATCAATGTCCGAGACCCGTGCAATGGACGTACCTTCTCGCAGGGCCGCGGAAAGAAAGAGAGCTCGGCGATCGCACACCCGATGGATGGGAGCACCCGCGCCCCAGGTGTGGCGACGCCACCCCGGCGCCGCGGTCAGCTGACGAAGTGCTCACCTCGAAGGGAGCCGACGCGAAGTGTCGGACGAGCGCGTGGAGGATCTCCTCCCTGCGCGCGAAGTAGGCGGCCTCCGACGCGACGTGCCGGCACGACGGCGGCATGGCCACCGTGAGGGCCAGCCGCCGATCCTCGCGGACGCCCATCACCTTGACGTCCCGCCCGGTGTCCGGGAAAGCGCGCTTGAACTCGGCCGAGTTGAGGTAGCGCTCCACCGCGAGCACCAGCTCCTCGGTGGGGCTGAGGGGCGCGTAGCCCGACGCGCCCGAGGTGTCGTTGGAGGGGACCTCATCCTGGCCCGCGGCATAGACCCGGCGCAGCTCCTCGGAGCCGGGGGCCAGCGTCACGCGGGTGATGAGATCCTCCGCCGGCCTGACACCGGGCAGGTGATCGCGCACCCACCGGTCCACCGCCTCGCGGACGGTTTCCACCACGGGAAGAGACTGTCCGGCGACCTGGGCCGTCGCGCGGTCGCCGATGATCAGCTCCATGGGCCGTGTCACCTCGCCGCTGCCGAAGCGCTTGGCACACTGGCCGGCGACCAGGAGCGCCTTGTCGACGTTGTAGTGCGCGATGAGCCCGGTGCGCTCCATGTACAGACGACTCAGCGCGACCGACGCCGCCTCCGCCACCGAGTCGCAGATGGTATCCGGGTGGCCCAGACCCTTGCGCTCCACCACTTCCACGCGCCGGTCGGCGACGGGCCGGCCTTCCAGCGTCTCGATGATGCAGCTCATCCGCGGGCCTCGCGGCTCCGCGGCCAGCGGGAGGCGGCGGTGCCGTCGTCGATCTCGGCGGAGGGCCGGTGCGCCCGGGCCCTCACAACGGGAAGCGGAGCTCGGCCGCGACGCCGCCCGCGGCGGCCAGCGGCTGGTGGATCGGGATCGTCTTCACCGCGCCGTCGGAGGCGATCACCCGCGCCGCCATCGCCTCGCCCAGCTCCACCGTGATCGCGTCACGCCCGCACGCCGGGCACACCCACGTGAAGCCGCCCTGGAGCGCGCCGCAGCCCGTGCACCGACGCCCGGGCGCGCTCCAGCCCTTCAGGAGGTAGAGCCGGTACGCCGCCCCGCGGTTGACCGCCTCGAGCGTGGCGTCGAGCCCGGCGGTGGCCTTCCCCCGCTTGGCCGCGATCGTGAGCGCCTCATCGACCGCCCTCGCGTCGCGCTCCACGTGAGCGAGATACTCCGCCGCCCGATCGACGATCACGTGCGTCTCCTCGCGGTGAGCGCCGGCGATCGTCCCCACCACCAGCTCCGCGATCCGCGGCGCCAGTTCCTGGCGGAACAGCGCGACGTTGCGCGGCTCGCCCGCCAGCACGATGCGCCGCACGTCGTGGGCATCCACGTGCGCCTCCAGGGCCTCCGCGACCGCGGTGAAATGGCGGGCGCGATGGTCCTGCATGTGCCGCTGGTACCGCGCCTCGGCCATCTGCGCCCACGGCCACGCGGAAGAGATTGTCGAACGGGGCGCGGGTCGCCAGGACCTCCTTCAGCCCCGTGGCCTCGCACGCGAAGAGGGCAGCCCCGCGCGCCTCGGGCCGTTCTTGAGGAAGATGCGCACGCGCTCGCGCTGGTGCTCGTCGGCCCAGTGGGTGTTCAGGTAGACCGAGACCACGGGGTCGAGCCCGGCTTGACGCGCGCCAGCTCCGCCATTCGAGCCTTGAGATCCATGGAGCCGCCCCTACGCGCTGCGCCTGCGCCGCGTCGATCGCGGCCGGCCGGTGGCCGTCGCGCGCGCGGCCGCGAAGTATTTCTTGGGATATCGCTTGCGGTCGCGGTCCCGCTCGCGGTACCGGGCGAGCTGACGCTCCAGCACGTCGATAGCCGCGTCGAACGCCAGTCGGGGCGTCTCGGCGCGCCGCTCCACCCGGATACTGGGCCGGTGGGGCAAGCGCACCGTCAGGGCGCAGCGCTGCGCGGGCCCTCCCTTGGGCCCGTTGTCGTCGACGAACAGCGCCTGGCTCCGCACCGGCCGCACCGTGAGCGGGGCGAGCGTCGCCGCCATGCGCTTGGCGACCCGGGTCCGGAGGGCCGGGTCGTCGTCAATGCCGCTGATGTGGATCGTGTGGGTGTCCGATGTCATGTCCGCTCCTTGATCCGGCGCACCTCACGGGTAGGCCACCACGATCTCCGCGCACTCAGGAGGGCACGTCGCGTCGAGCCGCACCGCGTGGCGCAGCAGATCGGTCTCGGTGAGGATCCCGACGAGACGCCCCTGCTCCACCACCGGCAGCGCGCCGACCTTCTGGGCGCGCATGGTGGCCGCGGCCTCGATCAGGCTCATGTCGGGAGTGGCCGTCACCAGGCTGGTCGACATGACCTCCGCGACGTGGACGCCATCGAGGAGCACGTCGACCCTCGTGGAGCCCAGCGACTCGAACACGCGACGCGAGAACAGGTGGTGGCGCACGTCTCGATCGGTCACGATGCCGACCAGCGCGCCCTCCCGGTTCACGACCGGCAGGTGGCGCGACCGGACCCGCTGCATCCGGACCACCGCGTCGAGGCACGACTCCGACGGCTGGATCGTCGCCACCTGCCGGCTCATGAGGTCACGCACGGTCATGGCAAACCGATGCAGCAACCACGGTGCCAGCGGCGATCTGCCGAGAATTCACCATCTTGAGCGGCCGGTCGGCGCGGGGGGCTGGGGCAGCGGCGCCCCGGCTGGGGCGCAGCATCCCGCGTCGACGGCGTGCTATCCTGCCGCCGATGCCCTCCAAGGACGTGGCCGCGTTCCTGCGCCAGCGTCCGGTCTTCTCCGGGATCCCCGCGAGAGAGATCGACGCCCTGGCCGCGGTGGCTCTGGAGGAGCGCCACCGCGCGCGCGCCCACATCTTCATGGAGGGGGATCCGGCCCGCTGGTTTTACCTGGTCAAATCGGGTCACGTGAAGATCGTGCGGCACTCGAAGTCCGGCAAGGACGTCGTCCTGGACCTGCTGGGCCCGGGCGAGGTCTTCGGCGGCGTGGCCGTCATCGAGAAGCGCCCCTACCCCGCCGCCGCCCAGGCCACCGAGGCGACCGTCGTGATCAAGATCCCGGGCGACCCCGTCATCGCGCTGGCGGAGCGGCACCCGGCCTTCATCCGGGAGATGGCGCTCATGATCGGCCGGCGGCTGCGCGCCGCCCACGACTCGGTGGAGTCCCTCGCGGTGGATCCGGTGGAAGCGCGGCTGGCCGCCGCCCTCCTGCGGCTGGCCGAGCGCGAAGGCACGCCCGCGAAGGGCGATGCGGTCGCGCTGCCCTTCCACCTCACCCGGCAGAGCCTGGCCGACATGACCGGCACCACCGTGGAGACCGCGATCCGGATCATGAGCCGCTGGCTGCGCGACGGCCTGCTGGTCGACGAGGGCGGGCGGCTCGTGCTCACGGATCGAGAGGGCCTCACCGCCCTCGCCGAGGGGGAGACCGGCTAGAGTGACGCCCCTCATCCGCCGCTACATCAAGACCAGCTTCGTGTTCCTCGCCTCGGGGCTGATCCTCGGCGCCTACATCGTGGTCGCCCAGTTCGTCTTCGACACCTACCCGCCGCGGCTGCTGGTGACCGCGCACGCGCACCTCCTGCTGGTGGGCTTCATGCTGATGATGGTGATGGGCGTGGCGACCTGGATGTTCCCGCGCCCGGCGCGTGACGACACGCGTTACCGGCCCGAGCTGGCGGAGGCCGTCTACTGGGTGATGACGGCGGCGACCGCGCTGCGCGCGGCGGCGGAGATGGCGGTGGCCTTCGCGGGAGCGCTCGGGCTGCGCTGGCTCATCGCGCTGGGTGGGCTCGGCCAGCTGGCCGGCGCGCTCCTCTTCGTGCTGAACATGTGGGGGCGAGTGCGCATGCCGCCCGCCGCGACGCCCGCCTCCCGCTGAGGCTCGTTCCTCGTTTCACCACCTATGATGGCGGTCATAGGAGCCGCCGACCGGCGGCGATACCGTCACAGCCAGGAGGAACGACCCATGGCTCACGACTGTGGCTGCAATCACACGGCTCCGATGACTCTCGACGTGCGGGACATGGAGCCCCGGATCCGCCATCCGAAGATCTTCGAGACGTTCGACGCGCTGGCGCCGGGGAGCGCCTTCGTGCTGGTCAACGATCACGACCCCAAGCCGCTCTTCTACCAGTTCGAGGCGGAGCGGAAGGGGACGTTCCGGTGGCGCTACCTGGAGGAAGGGCCGGAGGTGTGGCGCGTGGAGATCGGCAAGGCGCCCGCCGCGATCGCATCGGATGACACGGTGGGCGACGTGGCCCACCGGCATGCCGGCGCCCTCGAGGTCCTGAAGGCGATGGGCATCAACCACTGCTGCGGCGCCGGTCTCACCCTGCGCGAGGCGGCCGCATCGGCCGGCGTGCCGCTCGACGCGCTGCTCGACGCGCTGCGGGACGCGCAGAAGACGCCGGCATGATCTCGGGCGACATGACGGTGGCCCGGCTCCTCGAGGAGCACCCCGAGCTGGTCGAGGTGCTCGCGGGGTACAACGCGCACTTCAAGCAGCTCCGGAACCGGCTCCTCCGCCGCGTGATGGCGCCGCGGGTGACGGTGGCCCAGGCCGCGGGGATGGCCGGCGTCCCGGCCGATGAGCTGCTCGGCGTGTTGCGTCGTGCGGTGGGAGAGGACGCGCCGCCGGAGCGGACCGAGGCGGTCCCCTCTCCCTCCCAGGCCGAGGGTCAGGGTGAGGGAGGGCGGCCTCCCACGCTCGCCGCCATCCCGGAGGCCCGGCGGGTGCACGTCGACGTGCGCGACGACATCCGGCGAGGCCAGGAGCCGTTTGCAAAGATCATGGCCGCGGTGAAGGGCCTCCAACCCGATCGGGTCCTGGTGCTGCGCGCGCCCTTCGAGCCCATCCCGCTCTACGACGTGCTCGGCAAGCGCGGATTCGCGCACTGGACGGAGCAGCGCGGAAGCGACGACTGGTCGGTGTGGTTCTATCGCTCCGCCGCGCCGACCCCGGCCGCCCCCCGCGAGGCGCCACCCGCGGGCGGCGGCCGCCGGGTGCTCGACGTCCGCGGCCTCGAGCCCCCCCAACCCATGCTGCGCGTCCTCGAGGAGGCGGAGCGGCTCGCCCCCGGCGCGGAGCTGGAGGTGCGCCACGACCGTCGGCCGCTGTTCCTCTATCCGCAGCTCGAGGACCGCGGCTTCCGTCACGAGACCGACGAGCCGGAGCCCGGCCTCGTCCGCATCCTGATCCGGAGGAACGAGTGAGCATGCACCCGTCGCCGGGACGCGGCCCCTCGCCGCTGCTGCCGCTCGGCTACCTGGTGTGCGCGGCGGTCGCGTTCCTGCTCGCCTCGGGCGGCGTCGCCTGGCTGGCGCCCGAGCTGGCGGGGCACTACTACCATCCGCACCTGCTCGCGCTCACCCACACCGTGACGCTCGGCTGGATCACGCTCGCGATCATGGGCGCCGGCTTCCAGCTCATTCCGGTCGTGCTCGAGCGCCCGATCTGGAGCGAGCGCCTGGCCCGCTGGCAGCTCGGCATCCTCGGCGTGGCCGTGCTCGGCATGGTGGCCCACTTCTATCTCGGCACCTGGCCCGGCCTCGCGGGCTCGGCCGGTCTGCTCGCGGTCGGCGTGGTCCTGTACCTGCTGAACGTCGCCCTCAGCCTGCGCGGGTTCCGGGACTGGACGTTCACCGCGCGGCTGGTCGTCCTGGCCTACGGGGGCCTCGCCGCGACCACGCTGTACGGCCTGACGCTCGCGATCAACCGCATCCGGCCATTCCTGCCCGGGGAGTTCTTCCCCACCCTGCACGCCCACGTGCAGCTGGCGATCCTCGGGTGGGTCACGCCCATGATCCTGGGCGTGGCCGCGCGCGTGTACCCGATGTTCTTCCTCGCGCCCGCCCCGCGGCCCTGGGTGACGCGCATTCAGCTCGGCGGCCTGGCGCTCGGCGTGCCGGCGGTGGTGGCGGGGCTGCTGGCCGGCGTGCCCGCGCTCCTGCTCGCGGGCGCGCTCGCGGTGGCCGCCGCGGCCGGTGCCCACGCCGCGTGGGTGCTCGAGGTGGTGCGGTCGCGGAAGCGGCCCGGGCTCGACTGGGGGCTTCGCTTCGTGGTGACCGCGACCGTCTTCCTCGCGCCCGCGATCGCGCTCGGGCTCGCGCTGGCCGGCGATGCCCTGTCGGGCCCTCGCGCGGCCCTGACCTACGCGGTGGTCGTGCTCGGCGGGTGGGCCTCGCTCACCATCGCCGGCATGATGCTCAAGATCGTGCCCTTCCTCGTCTGGTATCGCGCCTACAGCCCGCTCGCCGGGCGCGAGCCCGTGCCGACGCTGGCTCAGATCTCCTCGCCCCGGCTCGAGGGCCTCGCCTACGTCCTGCTCACGGCGGCGATCGCGCTGCTCGCCGTCGCCGTCTTCCTGGGCGCGACGGCGTGGATCCGGGTCGCCGGCCTCGGGCTGGTGGCCGGCGCGGTCACGTTCGTGGCGGCCCTCGGCCGGGTCCTGGGGCGGCTGCTCGACTCCTCCCACTCCGGGCAGGAGCAGGCGACGCGCCCGGGACGCCGACCGGGTCCCCCGCAGGCCGCCGGGCTCGGAACCGTCGCTCGGCCGGACTCGCGGACGCCGCGGACCGCGACGCCCGAGGCCGCGGAGCGCTCGCGATGAGACCGTACGCGCAGAAGCCGTTCATCGCCATCTGGGAGACGACGCGCGCCTGCGCGCTGGCCTGCGTGCACTGCCGCGCGGAGGCGATGCCCCGGCGAGATCCCGGGGAGCTCACCACCGCGGAGGGCGAGGCGCTGCTGGACCGCATCGCCGCGTTCGGCGACCCGCCGCCCCTGGTGGTCTTCACGGGAGGCGACCCGCTACGGCGTCCCGACATCGTGGACCTGGTGGCCCACGGCACGCGCATCGGGCTCAGCGTCTCGCTGACCCCGAGCGGCACCGCCGCGGTCACCGCGGAGAAGCTCCGGGCCCTGCGCGACGCGGGGCTCACGCGTCTGGCGGTGAGCCTCGACGCGGCCGGCGCCGAGGCGCACGACGCGTTCCGCCGCGTGCGCGGCTCCCACCGCTACACGCTGCGCATCATCGAGCGGGCCCGGGCCCTGGGGCTGCCGCTCCAGATCAACACCACGGTGTGCCGCCGCACCGTGAGGGATCTGCCCGCGCTGGCCGATCAGGTCGCCGGCTTCGGCGCCGTGCTGTGGGCGCTCTTCTTCCTGATCCCGGTCGGGCGCGCCCAGGCCGACGAGGGGCTCGGCGCCGAGGAGATCGAGCGGGTGCTGCAATGGGCCGCGGCACTCCAGCGCCGGGTGCCGTTCGGCATCAAGACCACCGAGGCGCCGCACTACCGGCGGGTGCAGAACGGTCTCGCGCCGGCGGGGGCCGCGACGTGGCCCCCGCCCGCCACGCTCGCGGCACCGCCAGCCCCGCTCTCGCGGATGCGCGCCCCGCGCGCGGTGACGGACGGCAACGGATTCGTGTTCGTCGACCACGTGGGAACCATCTGCCCGAGCGGGTTCCTCCCCATCCAGGCCGGCAACGTGCGCACGGACGACGTGGTGGCGATCTACCGCGAGCACCCGCTGTTCGTCTCCCTCCGCGACCCCGCGCGCCTGCGCGGGCGGTGCGGCCGCTGCGAGTGGCGCGATGAGTGCGGGGGCAGCCGGGCGCGGGCCTATGCCGCGACCGGGAACCCCCTGGCCGAGGATCCCGGCTGCGCCTACCAGCCGGCGGCCCTCCAGCCGACCGGCGTAGACGAGCCGGCCGCCGCGAGGAGTGGAGCATGAGCGTCAGCCGCGAGCAGGTCACCGAGGCGCTGCGCGAGGTGTTCGACCCCGAGCTCGGCATGTCGGTGGTGGATCTGGGGCTGATCTACGACGTCGCCATCGACGCGGGCCGGGTCCACGTCACGATGACGCTCACCACCCAGGGCTGCCCGCTGCACGACTCGATGAGCGACTGGGTCCGGCAGGCCGTCGGCCGGCTTCCGGGCGTCGAGGACGTCGCGGTGACCATCGTCTTCGATCCACCCTGGACGCCGGACCGCATCCGGCAGGACGCGCTGCTCTAGCCCATCCGCGGCGGCCGCGCCCCACCTGCGGCGGCGGCGCCTCCGCCCCCGCCGCGCGCTCTATGAGCGGGCTCATATCCGATCCGTCCGCCGCGCTCCATCCTGTTGACATGGGACGCGAAATCGCGAGACCGGTGCGACGGCACCCGTCTTGCTCTCTCGTCCGACGTACACATTCCCTGCATCGAGGAGGCGGGTCATGAGGCGCGCAATGGTGGCGGTAGCAGTGCTGGCGACGACCGGGCTGCTGGTCGGAGGCGCGCTGATCTGGCAGAGCCAGGCGCGCGACACGGCAAGCGAGGCGGCGCTGCCCGAGGTGACGGCGATCCTGACCTCGGCGCCGCTCGTCCCGCCGCCCGTGGACCGGCCCGGCAACGCGAAGGTGATCGTGAACCTGGAGACCACGGAGGTGAAGGGCACGCTCGCCGACGGCGTGGAGTACACGTTCTGGACGTTCGGCGGCACCGTGCCCGGTCCGTTCATCCGCGTCCGCGTGAACGACGGGGTGCAGATCCGGCTCCGGAACGCGGAGAAGAGCATGCACCCGCACTCGATCGACCTGCACGCGGTCACCGGCCCCGGCGGCGGCGCCGCGGTGACGCAGCTCGGTCCCGGACAGGAAGGAGCCTTCGAGTTCAAGGCGCTCAATCCCGGGCTCTACGTCTATCACTGCGCCACCCCGAGCGTGCCGCAGCACATCGCCAACGGCATGTACGGGCTGATCCTGGTGGAGCCCGAGAAGGGCCTCCCGCGGGTGGATCGTGAGTACTACGTCATGCAGGGCGAGTTCTACACGAAGGGCAAGACGCTCGCGCCCGGGCTGCAGCCGCTCGATCCGGCCAAGCTGACCGCGGAGCGGCCCGAGTACGTGGTGTTCAACGGCAAGATGGGCGCGCTCCTCGGCGACGCGGCGGTCAAGGCGAAGGTGGGCGAGACGGTGCGGCTCTTCGTGGGCAACGGCGGGCCCAACCTGATCTCCTCCTTCCACGTGATCGGCGAGATCTTCGACACCGTGTACACCGAGGGCGCGGTGGGCGGCGGCGTCCCCGCGAAGAACGTGCAGACCACTCTGGTCCCGGCGGGGGGCGCCGCGATCGTCGAGATGACGGTGCAGGTGCCCGGCCGGTTCCTGCTGGTGGACCACAGCATCGTGCGGGCGATGGAGAAGGGCGCGCTCGGGATGCTCGAGGTGACCGGCGCCGAGCAGCCCGGCGTGTTCCGGACGCTGGTGCCCGGCACGCACGGGACCGGCGGGCACTGACCCCCGGCCGTCCCTCACCCGGCCCTCTCCCCCTCGCGGGGGAGAGGGCTTCTTTTTTCTTCCGCTCTATGACCGGGGTCATACGGACCCCGGCGGCGCGTCTCCTAGGCTCTCTCCATAGGCTCGCAACCTGACCCGATCCGCATCCAGGAGGCACGCGATGGCCGACCGAGAGAAGGAGAAGGACGAGGAGAAGGTCCCGCTCGCCCAGGTGTTCTTCGACAACATCTTCCTCCTGCTGGTGCTCGGGCTCGCGGTCCCCGTCGTCTTCTACACGATCTGGGGACTCTTCGAGATCGCCACCATCCCGGTCGCCCGGTAGGAGCCCCGCCATGAGCCTGCAGACGCTCCAGGGAGTCTGGTGGAAGAAGGTCGATGCGAGTGAAAAGGTCTGGCTCGGCATCGCGCTGATCTGGTGTCTGATCCTCTTCGCCATGATGCCGCTCTGGCACCTCAAGGGCGGCCAGAACCCGTCCTTCGAGACCTACCGCACCACCGCCGAGCAGTACATGGAGAAGGTCGAGGCCTTCGTGGAGGCCGGCCCGAAGGTCGGCGAGGACCAGGGCCTCCCGGTGATCGCCGCCGACCCGGCCAAGGACGTCTACATGCTGGGCCGGATGTGGCAGTGGTACCCGGCGCTCAAGCTCAAGAAGGGGCAGACCTATCGGGTCCACCTGTCGTCGATGGACCTGGTCCACGGCTTCTCGCTCTTCCCGCTGAACCTCAACTTCATGGTTCTCCCCGGCTACGAGTACGTCCTCACCATCACGCCCACGACCAGCGGCGAGGTGTTCGTGGTGTGCAACGAGTTCTGCGGGATCGGGCACCACCAGATGGTGGGCAAGATCACGGTGGAGTAGGAGGCCTTCATGGCGACCCAGGCGGTCTTCCGGACCTGCGCCCAGACCGGACTCAAGGTGCACGACCAGGCGGAGCGGCTCATCAAGTTCCACGCGGTGGCCGGCGTCTTCGCGATCCTCTTCGGCGGCATCGCCGCGGTGCTCGTGCTCCTCACCCGCTGGCCCGCCGTCCACCTGCTGGACCCCACCAGCTTCTATCGAGCGCTCACCTTCCACGGCATCAACATGCTGATCTTCTGGATCATCTTCTTCGAGATCGCGGTCCTCTACTTCGCGGGGCCGATCGTGCTCGGCGGCCGCGTCGCGTGGCCGCGGGTGGGCTGGCTCGGGTTCCTGCTGATGGTGGCGGGCTCGCTGCTGATCGACATCGCGATCCTGGCCGGGCGCGCCGACGTGATGATGACCTCCTACGCCCCGCTGCAGGCGGTGTCCTACTTCTACCTCGGCTGGATCCTCTTCGCGGTGGGCGCGCTGGTGGGCGTCTGCAACTTCTTCGCGAGCCTCGTGGTCGCGCGGGCCGAGCGCACCTACCAGGGGACGATCCCGCTCGTCACGTTCGGGGCGGCCACCGCCGCCATCATCGCGGTCGTCACGCTCGCCCACGGGGCGATCATCTACATCCCCACCTGGCTCTGGTCCCTCGGCATCATCCAGACCATCGATCCCGGCATCTATCGCCTGGTGTGGTGGGGGCTCGGCCACAGCTCCCAGCAGATCAACGTGGCCGCGATGGTGACGATCTGGTACCTGCTGGCCACCCTCACGGTGGGCGCCACCCCGGTCAACGAGAAGGTCTGCCGCTCCGCGTTCCTGCTCTACATCCTCTTCATCAACCTGGCCTCCGCGCACCACCTGCTGGTCGACCCGCAGGTGTCGCCCGCGTGGAAGATCTGGAACACGAGCTACGGCATGTACCTGGCGGTGCTCGCCAGCATGGTGCACGGCATGACGGTACCCGCCTCGGTGGAGGTCGCACAGAGAAAGAAGGGGCTCACCAAGGGGCTCTTCGAGTGGCTCGCCAAGGCGCCGTGGGGCAACCCGGGCTTCGCCGCCCTCGCCCTGTCGCTGGTCCTCTTCGGCTTCATCGGCGGCATCACCGGCGTGACCTTCGGGGCGGAGCAGGTCAACATCATCTCGCACAACACCCTGCGGATCACCGGCCACTTCCACGCCACCGTGGTCGCCGGCACCACCATCGCGTTCATGGGGCTCACCTACTTCGTGGTGCCGCTCATCTTCCGGCGCCAGCTGATCTCCCAGAAGCTCGCCACCACCCAGATCTACCTCTTCGCCATCGGCATGACCATCTTCATCGGCGGCATGACCACCGCCGGCTCCTACGCGATCCCGCGGCGGCACTGGGACGTGCAGTTCGCCTCCTCGCCCTTCCAGCCCCCGGTGGAGGCGGCCGCCTTCGCCTTCCTCGGCATCATGGGCGTGGGCGGGCTCTTCGCCCTGGCGGGCGGCGCCCTCTACGTGCTGATCACGGTGGGCTCGGTGCTGTTCGGCCGGCGGGTGCCCGACACCCCGGGGGCGGTGGCGCTGGCTGCGCTGCCGCAGGACCGCGGCCAGCACGTGCCGATCAAGGGCACGATGGTGCTGGTCTTCGTCTTCCTGGCCGCGTTCGTCATCTACTACTACCTCAACTGGAAGTGGCTGGCCGCGATCTGGATCGTCAAGTGAGCGCGCGCCATGACCCCCGACACGATCCCCCTCGTCGGCAGCCGGGAGCGCGCGGCCGCTCCGTCCGCCGACGGCCTCTCGCCGGTGCCCGCGCGCACCCGCGCGCTGATCCTCGGCTGGCTCGGCCTGGCGCTGGGCTCGCTGGTGGTGGCGGGCTTCTTCGCCATGCTGGCCGCCTTCGCGCGCACGCCGGTGGTGCACACGTTCTTCAGCGGGAGCCAGTTCCAGCTCGCGCTGACCTCGCACGTGACGTTCGCCTTCACGGTCTGGTTCGTCGCCTTCGCGAGCGTGCTCTGGGTCTACGTGGCCTGGCGCTCCGGCTACCCGCTCAGCGCGCGCGCCTCGTGGGCCGCGCTGGCGCTCGCGACCGCGGGCTCGGCGTCGATGGCCCTGCCCGCGTTCCTGGCCTCGGGCCGGCCGTACCTCAACGACTACCTGCCGGTGATCGACCACCCGCTCTTCTGGACGGGCCTCGGCCTCCTGGGCGCCGGCGTGAGCCTGCAGGCCGCGGCCTACCTGCTGGCCGCCGCCCTCGCCCTGCTCGGGCGCCCGCGCCGGCGCGACCCCGCCGAGTCGCCGGAAGGGCTCGCCATGGCCATCGGCGCGCTGGCGGTGCTGGCGGCCGCCGGCGCATTCCTGCGGGCGGCCGCCGCGGTCGATCCCGCGGTGCCCTTCGGCTGGGCGCTCCGCGCCACCGTGTGGGGCGGCGGCCACATCCTGCAGTTCCTCCACGTCGCGGGCATGATCGCGGGCTGGCTGGTGGCCCTGGCCGTCGCGATGGGCGCGGCGCCGCCGGCCCGCAGGGTCGTGCGTCTGCTGCTCGCGACGCTGGCGCCGTTCGCGGTGGCCGCGGGCGCCGCGTACCTCTGGTGGCGCCCGGAGACTCTGCTCGTCAACCACCTGATCACGATCCTCACCTTCGGCGGGCTGGGCGTCGGGGCGGTGCCGCTGCTGCTCATGGCGGCCGCCACGGTGGCCGCCGCGCCCCGGCCATGGCCATGGGGCAGCCCTCTCTTCGGCGGCACCATCGTGTCGTTCCTGCTGTTCGCGGTCGGCGGCGTGATGGGGCTCATCGGCTTCACCCAGGACACGCGGGTGCCCGCCCACTACCACGGCATGGTGGGCGCGGTGACGCTCGCCTACATGGCGCTGACCCCCCTGCTGCTCGAGCTGACCGGGCGGCGCCCGCTGAGCGAACGGTGGGCCCGGTGGCAGCCCTATCTCTACGGGCTGGGCCTGCTCGGCATCATGGCCGGCATGCACTGGGCGGGCGGGCACGGCGCGCCACGGAAGACCTTCGGCTTCAGCTGGGCCAACGCCCAGGCGCTGATCGGCATGAACCTGATGGGCGCGGGATCCGTGCTGGCCCTGGTGGGCGGGCTCGCCTTCGTCATCAACATGGGCGTGCCGCTGCTCAGAAAGGCGAGGTGAGCGATGCTCGCGGCCTACGTGGAATCGCTGAAGCTCCGCGTCGGGACCTTCATCGGCATGGCCGCCGTACTGGGCTACGTGGCGACGGCCCCGGCGCGTCTCTCGCTGCCCGCGCTCGGCCTGCTCTTCGGGGTGACCGTGATGGCGGCCGGCGGCGCGGGTGCGCTCAATCACTTCCTCGACCGCGACCTCGACGCCCGCATGCCGCGGACGGCGCGGCGGCCCCTGCCCTCGGGCACGATCCGTCACGGCTGGCACGTGGTGGCCCTGGGGCTGGGCCTGGTCACCCTCGCGGTGAGCCTGGCGACCTGGCAGCTGAACCGGCTGGTGGCCCTGCACCTGTTCCTGGGCGCCTTCACCTACGTGGTGATCTACACGGTCTGGCTCAAGCGGCGCTCGTGGCTCAACGTGGTGATCGGCGGCCTCGCCGGCTCCTTCGCGGTGCTCGCGGGCGGCGCGCTCGCCCGCCCCGAGCTCTGCCTGCCGCCCGTCATCTTCGCGGTGGTGCTGTTCTTCTGGAGCCCCTCCCACTTCTGGTCGCTGGCCATTGCCTACAAGAGCGACTACGCGGGCGCCCGGATCCCCATGCTGCCGGCGGTGGCCGGCGAGGCGCGCGCCGCCCGGAGCATCGTCGTCAACACCGCCGGCCTGCTCGCCTCGAGCGCGCTGCCGTTCGCGCTGGACCTGCTCGGCTGGGTATATCTGATCGTCGGCGTCGCGACGGGCGGCAGCCTGATGCTGGCCCGCAACCTGGCGCTGCTCCGTGACCCGACCGACCGGCGACTCGCGCTCGCCAACTTCCACGCCTCGAACCTGTTCCTGCTCCTGCTGTTCCTGGGCGTGGTGCTCGACGTGGGGCTCGGGCGATGGTGACGCGGCTCCTGGCCCATCCGCTCTTCGCGCCGGCGCTCGTCCTCGCGATCTTCGGGCTGGGAACCGGCACGGTGGCGCTCCTGCTCCTGGGCCCCGGGCTCGCGGGTCTGTCCGCCCCGTGGGTCGATACGCTGCTCACCCTGTGCTTCGGCTGGGACGCCGAGACGCGCCGCTACCGGCTCGACACCCTCCTGCTCGTGGTGCTGCAGCCCCCGCTCTTCGCCGCGGTGGTGTTCTTGCTCTATCGCGAGGAGTGCCTCGCCTTCCTGCGCGCGCGCCGCCGGTGCCGCGTGGTCGCGATCGTGGCACCGCTCGTCTTCGCGAGCCTGGCCGCGTCCCTGCTCGCCACGAGCGAGATCTCGGCCTCGGGCACCACCCCCAGCCCCGCCACCCTGCCGCCGCCCCTGCGCCAGGGCGAGGCCGCGCCCGCCTTCCGCCTGATCGATCACCGGAGCCGCCCCGTGTCCCTCGACGCCCTCCGGGGACGGCCGGTGGTCCTGACGTTCGTGTACGCCAGCTGCCACGCCTCGTGCCCGATCCTGATCGATCGCCTGCGGGCGCTCGAGCGTCGCCACCACGGCGCGGACGTGGCGTTCGTGGCGGTCAGCCTGGACCCGGAGCGCGACACCCCGGCCACGCTCGCGGCCACCGCCGATCACTGGGGACTCGGGCCGCGCTGGCACCTCCTGACCGGCGCGCCGGATGCGGTGCGCGGGCTCGCCCGCGCCCACCGGGTGCAGTGGGCGCCCCTGCCGGATGGCGAGATCGCGCACGAGAACGTGGTCGTCCTGATCGACCGGCGGGGCCGCCTGGCCTTCGCGTACCGAGGGCTCGCCTGGTCCGAGGAGCGCCAGGCGGCCGAGCTGGGCCGGCTGATCGCCGAGCGAGGCTAGTCGTGTACGATCCCGGGCGAGCCGAGCCGAGCAGCCCGCCGCTCCCGCTCGCGCCGGTCGCGCCGGGGCCGGTGTTCCCCGCCGCGGGCGGCGGGCGTGAACGGCCGCACCGCCGCTGGCTCCTCCGCGCCGGCGGCGCCTATCAGTGGCTCGAGGCCGGGCTCGATCGACTCGTGTCGCCCACCCTCAACCCGCTCTACCACACGGGCACCATCGCGGTGTTCTCGCTGGCGGTGGCGCTCGTCACCGGCGTCTACCTCTTCCTCTTCTATCGCGTCGGCACCGACGCCGCCCACCGCTCGATCGAGGAGATCATGGCGCAGCCGTGGGGCATCGGCGCCCTCGTGCGCTCGCTCCACCGGTATTCCTCGGACGCGGCGATGCTGGCCGCGGTGCTGCACGGCCTCAAGATGTTCCTGAACGATCGCTTCTGGGGACCGCGGTGGATCGGCTGGGTGTCGGGCCTCGCCCTGCTGGGTCTCGTGTGGGTGACCAGTGCGACCGGCTACTGGCTCGTCTGGGACATGCAGGCGCAGGTGCTCTCGCTCACCCTCGCCAAGCTCCTCGACGTGCTGCCCGTCTTCGGCGAGCCGCTCGTCCGCACGTTCCTGGACGCGGGCCGCATCCAGAACTTCCTGTTCTTCCTGGTCCTCTTCATCCACATCACGATCCCCCTCCTGCTCGGGGCGGCCTACTGGCTGCACGTCATGCGCCTCTCCCGCGCCCGCTTCATGCCGCCGCGGATCGTGCTGGGCGTGACGGGGGCGGCGCTGCTCATCGCGAGCGTGCTCCGGCCCGCCCTGTCGGGGCCCCCGGCGGACCTCGCGCGACTGCCCGGCGTGATCCCCATCGACTGGTTCTACTTCTTCTACTTCCCGCTGACGCGGCTCGACCCGCGCTGGGGCTGGGCCGTGCTCATCGTGAGCGGGCTGGTGGCGCTCAGCGTGCCGTGGGCGCTCCGAGGGCGGCCTCCCGCGCGCGCCCGGGTCGAGAACGTCGCGTGCACCGGGTGCACCCGCTGCTGGAAGGACTGCCCCTACGAGGCCATCGTGATGGTGCCGCGACACGACGGCACGCGCTACAAGCAGGTGGCGGTGGTGAACCCGGCCAAGTGCGTCGGATGCGGCATCTGCGTCGGCGCCTGCGACTCGGCGGGCATCCTGCTGGGCGACGAGCCGGTGAGCCTGCTCGGCGCAGCGGTCACCCATCGCCTCCGCTCCGTCACGGCGGCCGCGGGCACCGCCCCCGTGCTGGTCTACACCTGCCGCCTGATGGCGCGCCTGTCCGACCGGCTCGGGCCCGACGGCACCATCGAGGGCCGCCCCGGCATCACGGTGATGGGCCTGCCGTGCGTGGGGACGCTCCACCCCGAGATGATCGTCAAGAGCCTGGAGGCCGGCGCGCGCGGCGTCTTCATCGCGGGCTGCGTGCCCGAGGACTGCCCCTATCGAGAGGGCAGCCGCTGGCTGACCGAACGCCTCACCGGTCGGCGGCTCCCCACTCTCAAGAGCGCGCCGGCCGACCGTCTGCGGGTGCGCTGGTACTCGCCGGTCGAGGTCCGCCGCTTCCTGGACGACGCGGCCGCCTTCCAGCGCGATCTGCAGGCGGCCGGGTCGCCGCGCGAGGTCCCATGACACTGCCCATGATCGAGGAGCGCCGGCCGCGGCCCGGGCGCCTGGTCGGCTTCGCCCTGCTGCTGAGCGCGGTGTCCTGGGGCCTCGGGGCCTTCGCCGCCTACCCCTGGGCGGCCTCCGATCCGGACGCGGCGATGATCCGCGTCGCCTTCAAGCACGTGGCCGCCTTCGAGCACGAGGCCCTGGCGCGCTCGAAGGAAGAGCTCGAGAAGCTCCCGCGTCACATGCGTCCGCAGAGCCCGGAGCGGGCGCGAACCGGCCGGCGGGTGGACACGCTGCTCCGGGTGGAGCTGGACGATCGCGTGCTGCTGGCCCGGCGCTACTCGCCGGGCGGCCTGCGCCACGACGGGCCCACCTTCGCGTACGAGGAGCTGCCGGTGCGTCCCGGCTCGTACCGGCTCCGCGTCACCCTGGCCGACGAGCTGGCCGAGCAGCCGGGGGCTCCGCCGCGACGGTGGGCGCTCGACGAGCCGGTGCTGGTCGGCCGCGGGCAGTCCCTCCTGATCGAGTACGGGGAGGACACGGGGCTCGTCCGCCGGTGACGGGAGCGGGCCGCCGACGGGGGCCGGTCGCCGGTCAGGGCCGGGCGCCGAGGGCGCCCTTCCAGTCGCGGAACACGTCGAGGTCGAACCCGTCCGGATAGTTCAGGTACCCGGGCGCGTGTCCCTTGCCGTCCGTGACGCCGTACTGCCAGATGATCTCCTTGGTGTCGCGGTCGACCACGACGATCCGCTCCCGCAGGTCGTCGGCCACGATGACGTCGCCGGTGCCCGGCAGCTCGCGCGCCAGCGACGGATGGTCGAGCATCTTCTCGCCCGCCCGGACCTCGTACTCCCAGGTGATCCGGCGGCGGCTCGGGTCGAAGACCACGACCCGGCCCGGCTTGGAGAAGTCGGCCACGATGACCTGCCCGTCCGCGGTCGGGAAGGCGTCCGAGGGGTAGCGGACGCGCGGCGCCTGCACGCTCCAGACGACCTGGCCCGCCCGCGTGATGCGGGAGATCCAGGACCCGGCGATCTCGGTCACCAGGATGTCGCCGTTGTCGAGCGGGGTGACCCCGTTCGGGTACGCGAGAGCGCGCGGCGGGTCGTGACGGCACACGCCCGGCCGCCCCCACTGGGTGACGATCCGGTTCGTGCGCGGATCGATGATGAGCACGCGGCAGTTGCGGATGTCGGCGGTGATGAAGGTGCCATCCCCGAGCAGGTGGGCGTCGTCGGGATAGTTGAGGAGCCCCGGCGCGCTGCCCTTGGCGTCGGGCGCCCCGTACGTCCACACGAGCGCGCGCTTCTCGTAGTCCACGATGTGGACGTCGTAGTTGTCTTCCTCGCTCACCGCGAGCAGGCGCCCGTCGTGGGAGAAGTTCACGTCCTCGTTGCCGCGGTAGATCCCCAGGTCGGGCGAGGGAAACTCCCACACGATGCGCTGGTCGGGCGTGACCTCCACCAGCCGGTTGTTGCGCCGGTCGGCAACCACGATCGGATACGGCAGCGGCTTCCCCCACGAGGGCACCGGCGCGCGGCGGGAGCCCGTGACCGGGGGGATCGGGGGAAGCGCCACGCCGCTCCGCACCGCGCCGGCGCCGCGCATCTCTCGCGTGACGCTCACGCGGGTTCCCGGCGGGCCGGCCGCGGCCCGCGAGCCGCGCAAGACTCCCGTGAGGCCGGCCATGGTGGCCAGCAGCATCTGGCGCCGGTTCATGCGGAATGGGCTCCCCGTTCGTGAGCTCGGCCCGGTTGCCCGGGGGTTCCGGGCCCCCGCGACAACCGGGCCGCTGGTGTGCGGCTCCCTCCGGAGCCGCGTCCCGGCATTGCGCCGGACGTCTCCGAGCATGCCGCACGAGCGCGACGACGCCAATGAGGCGGCTGCACCATTTTGCTAGGTCGATTGCTCCGCGACGCCCAGGCCCAGCGGCGCCGGCGCCCGGTTGAGGATGAGCCCGAACAGCCGCCGGAACTCCTCCCGGGGACGCGCCCCGAAGAGCGGATCCTCGTTTGCCTGGAAGGCGGCGTCGATGGGCTCCCAGTCGGCGGCGGTGAGGCACCGCTCGGCCAGCGGCAGCACCGTGTCCTCCTCGAGGCGCATGTGCCGCCAGTGGAAGTCGGCATACTCCTCCACCGCGGCCGCGAACATGTGGACCGCCTCCTTGCCGCCGACGCGGCAGCGCGCCAGCAGATAGCGGAGGTCCCGCAGCCGCTCGTCGCCTCTCGCGTGATCGCGCTCCAGGACGTCGAGCGTCTGGTTCGCCTCCCGGGTGCGGCGCCGCAGCGCCGTGAAGAGATACCGGTCCTCCTTCGGATGGTGGAGCCGATCCGCGAAGCCCTCGATGTAGTCGAGGATCAGGGTGAACAGCTCGTAGTCCGGCGTCCCCTCGTCCGTCCGCGCCTTGCGGGCCAGCAGCGACAAGGTCCGGATGACGGCGGACAGCGAACGGTGCTCTTCCCGAATGATGGACAGCGCCGTGGTCATGATGGTCCTCCCCAGGTGATGACCGCCGCCGCCTTGCGGAACGGCGCGACCCAGCCTTCGCCGTCGCGGACGAGCCGCTCGCGCAGGAAGCCGGCCAGATACGCTCGGGCTTTTTCATCCGAGCGCCCGAGATAGGTCATCCAGAAGTCGCACGCCTCCGACAGATCGTCGAAGGGCTGGTCCGACCGGTACTCGATCTCCGTGACCTCGGGCCGGATCCCGAGCGCCCGCAGCGCATCCACCGGATCGTCGAATGCCCCGCCACTGTCGTACGGCCGGCCGAGCAGGATCGGATACAGCTCGCGATAGAAGAACTTGTCCCCGCCGCGCGCCGCGGTGAGATCCCGCACCAGCACCACCGCGCGGCGCGCCACGCGCCCGATCTCGCGGAGAAAGCCGGAATCCGTTCGGAGGAGGTTCCCCACGTGCGCGCAGAGCACGAGGTCGTGCCGCCCGACCGGCACCTCGCCCCACGCCGCCTCCACCACCGTCGGCGGAGGCACGCCGGCGTCCGCGGCCCAGCGTCTGAGCGCGCGCGCCATCGCGGCCGACGGCTCCAGCGCGGTCACCGCGATCCCGCGGCGGGCGAGCGGGATGGCGAGCGCGCCGCACCCCGCGCCCACGTCGAGCGCGGTGCGGCACGCGGCGAGCCGGGGCCCGACGGCGGCGAGCACGCGCTCCGCGTAGTCGCCCCGCTCGGCCGCCCGCCGGTACCACGCGGCGGTCCGGTCGGTCCACAGGACCGCCCGGCGCCCCGCGGCCCGCGGGCACGCCGCCGGCCGCGTGCTATCCTGCTCGCCGTGTCGCTCCTCGTGCGCTGGCTTCACGTGCTCGCGGCGATCACCTGGATCGGCGGCATGCTGTTCATCGCGCTGGTCCTGGTTCCGATCACGCGGCGGCTGGAGGACCCGTCGCTGCGGACGCGACTCGTCCACGACATCGGTCTGCGCTTCCGGACGGTCGGCTGGATCGCGCTCGGCGTGCTGCTGGCCACCGGCCTCCTGAACCTGTGGATGCATCCGTTCCTGCTCGGCTCCCCGCGGTTTCACTGGAAGCTCGGCCTCGTGGTCCTGGCCCTGATCCTGAGCGGCTTCCACGACTTCGTCCTGGGGCCCCGCGCCGGCGCGCCGGGGGCCGACCCCTCGGCGCGCGTGCGGGCCTCGTGGATCGCCCGCCTCAACGTGGTGGTGGTCCTGGTCATCGTCGCGCTCGGCCTGTCGCTCCTCAGATAGACAAGTCTCTCCCGGGCGCGAGCGCGCTCCTATGACGCTGGTCATACGGGGGCGAAGCGCCCTCGCGCGCGGGGTCGCGCCCGGCCGGCCCCGGGGGGCGGCGCTCGACGCGCCTAGGCGCTGCGCAGCTTGGGGTGGGGCGGCGCGGAGCCGGCGGCCGGCGGGAGGAGGTCGCGCTCGCGGAAGCGGGACCAGCGAAACGGGGCGAGGTCCCAGCCTTCCGCCCGGCCGGTGGCCACCACCTCGGCCATGATGGCGCCCACCGCGGGCGCGTGCTTGAAGCCGTGGCCGCTCCAGCCGAAGTCGGCGAACAGTCCCGCGTACTCCGGGACGGCGCCGAGGACGGGCTCGTGATCCGGCGTGACGTCGTAGACGCCCGAGTAGCCGCCCATCGAGAGGCCGTGCTCCATGCATGGGAAGCGGCGCGCGATCAGCTCCGCGTTGCGCACGATCTCGCCGGGGTCGGCGCCCTCGTTGTAGGCATCGGGATCCACGACGTCCTCGTAGACCGACAGTCCGTGGATCGTGAGGCCCCCGGTCTCGGGACGCATGTAGGTGCCGTGCGGCCGGTCCAGGATGGCCGGGTGCGAGGGCAGCTCGGGCGGCCGGCGGAAGAAGCACATCTGGTGGCGCTTGGGCGTCACCGGCACGTCGATGCCGAGCGGTCGGAGCAGCCGATCGGCCCAGAGACCGGCGCAGACCACCACCGCCGGCGCGCTGATGCTCCCCTGCGCCGTGCGGACGCCGGTCACGCGCGCGCCCTCGGTGAGGATCGCCTCCACCGGCACGTACTGGACGATCACCGCGCCCAGCTCCCGCGCCCGCGTCACGAGCGCGCTGGTCGTGGAGGAGGGATCGGCGTAGCCCGACTCCGGCTCGTGCGCCGCCGCCGCGACGTCGTGCACCGACAGGGCGGGAACCAGCGCGCGCACGTCGTCGGGAGCCAGCAGGTCCACCCGCACGCCCAGCTCGCGGGCGCGCCGGACGTTCTCGCGGAGATGCGGGGCCGCCTCCGCCCCGGCCAGCCAGAGCACGCCGATCTGATGGAACCCGGGCGCGTCCCCGCCGATCTCGTCGGCCCAGCGCTGGAACGTCGTGGCGGACGCGTTCGCGGTCCGGGTCAGGAAATCCATGGCGTAGAAGCGGCGCACCAGCGCGGAGGACCGGCCCGTGGGGCCGGAGGCCGGGAAGCTTCGCTCGACCAGGACCACGCGGCGCGCCCGGCGGCACGCCAGGTGGCAGGCGACGCTGGCCCCGTGCACGCCTCCCCCGATGACGACGACATCCGCGGTGCGCGGCACGTCAGCCATGGCGCCCGCCTAGCACATGAGCCAGTCGCCGTAGGTCCCCCGGATCGGCTTGCCCTCCGCGAACCGGGAGAGACGGAACGCGGGCAGATCCGGATGGCCGCTCGGGCCCTCGGCGATGAGGCTCGCCATCATGTGACCCACCGCCGGGGACAGCTTGAAGCCGTGGCCGGAGAAGCCCGCGGCCACGTGGTAGCCCTCGGGGCCGACCCGGTCGAGGATGGGATGCCAGTCGGGCGAGACGTCGAAGCAACCGGCGTAGCCGCGGGCGATGTGGCCGTCCGCGAGCACCGGAAAGCGATGGCTCACCCGCGCGAGGGCCTCGGCCGACTCGTCGAGGCTCACGCCTTCCCGGTAGCGGTCGGGATCGGCGCGGTCGTGGGACTCTTCGGCGTCCAGGCCGCCCACCAGGATGTGCTCGGCCATCTCCGGCCGCGTGTAGATGTTGGTCACGAAGTCGTAGACCATCGGGTGGGGCCGCTGCGCGGCTTCGGGCCAGGCCACGATGCTGATCTTGTGGCGGCACACGCTGATGGGCAGATCGACGCCGGCCATCGCCGCCACCCGGGCGCTCCACAGGCCGGCCGCGTTGACGACCACCGGCGCCTGGATGTCGCCCGCGTCGGTGCGCACGCCGCGGACGCGGTCGCCCTCGAGGAGCAGCCCGACCACCGCGGTGTCCTCCAGGATGCGCGCGCCCGCGGCGCGGGCGGCCCGCGCGAAGGCCTGGGCGGTCTCGACGGGGTTGCAGTAGCCCGAGGCGGGCTCGTAGCAGCCGGCCACCACGTCGTCGGCGCGCAGGCGCGGCTCGATCTCCCTCATGTCGTCGGGGGACACGAGCCGCGTGTCGATGCCGACCGAGCGCTGCAGCGCGACGGAGGCCTCCATGGGGGCGCGCATCCGATCGTCCACCGCGAGCAGGTACCCGGTGTGTCGGAAGCCGCACGAGCCGCCGTCGGTGCGCTCGGTGAAGTGCTGGAAGAACTCGAGCGAGTACCGGATCATCCGGCACGTCTCGGCGGTCGAGTAGTGCTGCCGCACGCAGGCCGAGCTCTTGCCGGTGCCCCCGGAGGCGACCGCCCCCTTGTCGACGAGCACCACGTCGCGTACCCCGCGCCGGGTCAGGTGGAAGGCGGTGCTGGCCCCGGTCACGCCGCCCCCGATGATGACCACCTCGGCCGTACGCGGCGTCGCCATGGGCTCCGATGCTACCCAGCGCGGCGCCGGGGCGCAATGCCGTAGTCGCCGCAGCGCGGATCGACCGGGCCGCCTGAGGCGTCGGCATCAGGGAAATGGGGCGGTCGTCTCATGGACGGACGGGGCGCCGCCACGCACCCTGGAGCCGAGGGCGCGAATCCTCGCAAAGGAGGGACCGGCCATGCTGACCTTCGGCCTGCCCATCATCGTCTACGGGGCGCTGCTGGCGGTGATCGTCCTGCTCGTGGTGCGGCGCCGCGGCCTCATGCGCGGCGAGACCCGACACGTCACGCGCGCCATCTGGTGTCCGGTCAAGGACCGCACGGTCCTGGCCGGGCTCGAGGAAGAGATCTGGGATGGCCACCGCGTGGACATCGACGCCTGCTCGGCGTTCTCGCCCACGACCGCGGTGACGTGCGGGAAGGCGTGCCTGCGACTCACCGAGCGGCCGCGCCGGGCCCCCGCGTCCGGCTTCCCCCTGCTCTTCTAGGGCGCCGCAGGTCGGTCGCCCGTCAGACGGCGGGCTCGGAGTCCCCCAGCTCGCGCAGCAGCGCCTCGAGCCGGCGCGACGTCTCGCGCACGTACTCGTAGAGGTGCTTGTGCATGAGCGCGAGCGTCAGCGCGTGCCGGAGGGCGCGGGGGCGCCGGCACACGGTCTCCAGGCACATCGTGAGCGTCAGCCAGGCGCGGCGCGGGGAAGTCCGGAACAGGCAGGTCCACAGGATGCGCGCGAAGACGGCGAGATCGTCGCGCCCGGCCAGGAGCCGGGTACCGAGCAGTCCACCCCGGCTCAGGATGAACGCCATCGAGCGACGCCGGTAGTTCCGGTAGTCGTACAGGCGGCGCAGCAGCGTCCGGTACCCTTCGTACAGCTGCCGCCGCGACATGCCGGCCGGCACGATGTTGGTGAAGACGAACTGGTCCCCGACCGACTCGGCCACCAGCCGACCGGCCGCCTTGAGGCGCGCGTGCAGCGGCGTCTTCGGGACCGCGTTCAGCATGCCGGTCATCGAGATCGGGATGCGGGCCTCCTGGATGAAACGGAACTGCTCCTCGAAGATCGACGGGTCGTCGTGGTCGAATCCGACGATCATCCCGGCCATGACCTCGATGCCGGCCGCCTGCACCCGGTGGACCGCGGCCACCAGGTCCTCGCGCAGGTTCTGGGACTTGTTCGATTCGGCGAGGCTCGCCCGCCGCGGCGACTCGATGCCGACGAAGATCGTGGCGAAGTGGGCCCGCTTCATGAGGTCCAGCAGCTCGTCGTCCTGGGCCACGTTGAGGCTCATCTCGGTCATGAACTCGATCGGGTAGCCCCGGGCGCCCTGCCACGCGGCCAGCGCGCGCAGCAGCGCCTTGGCCTCCTTCTTGTTGCCGATGAAGTTGTCGTCCACCACGAAGATGTTGTGCACCCCGAGCCGGTGGATCGCGTCGACCTCCGCGAGCACCTGGGCCACCGACTTCGTGCGCGGGCGACGGCCGTACATGACGATGATGTCGCAGAACTCGCAGTTGTACGGGCAGCCGCGGGCGAACTGGATGGTCATGCTGCGATAGCGCTCGACCTTGAGCAGATCGAAGCGCGGCGGCGGGGAGTCGAGCATGCTCGGGGGGTCGGCCTGTCGATACTCGGCCCGCGCGCGGCCGGCCTCGAGGTCCTGGAGGAAGGCCGGCCAGGTGTGCTCCGCCTCTCCCACGAACAGCACGTCCACCCGGTCCCGCAGCTCCTCGGGACAGAGGGTGGCGAAGGGCCCGCCCGCCACCACCCGCTTCCCGCGAGAACGGAAGGCCTCGGCCAGCTCGAAGATCCGCCGCTTGTGGACGACGTAGCCGGTCAACCCGACGATGTCGGCGTCCGTCTCGAAGTCCACCGGCTCGACGTTCTCGTCGCAGAGGATCACCTCGTGCCCGGGCGGGGTCAGGCCGGCCAACGTGGGCAGCGAGAGGTTCGGGAACACGCAGCGCTTCCCGAGGCTGGGGAGCGCCCGGTCGAAGGTCCAGAAGGACTCGGGGTTCTTCGGAGCGATCAGGTAGATCTTCAGCGCATCCCTCCTGCCGATGTGACGGGCTCGTGAACTACGCGTCCGCGAGGGCCGCCGCGAGCCGGTCCACCACCGCCTCCGCGTGCTCGAGCACCGCGGCGGGCCCTTGCTGTGTCTCGACGTCCTCGAAGCCGCGGGCGACCCGCTGCTGCGTCTGCGGATCCAGGACGACCTCGGCCAGGGGCAGCAGCACCCCGTTCTCCTTGTCGATGTGGGCCCGGAGGAGCTCGCCATACCGCCGAGCGAGCGCTTCGCGCCGCTCCGCCGGACCCGCGACCAGCGCCTGGAGCAGGGCGCGCCCCTCCGTGTGCTCGTCCAGCATCACGCCCACCGGTCCTCCCTGAGCGGGCACCCCGGCGTCGCCCAGCGCGGGAAAGAGGCACTGCTCCTCCTTCGCGTGGTGGGTGCGGTCGGCGAACACGTGAAACCAGTCCAGCAGCTCCTCCCACAGGCCGTCGGGCAGGGGCGGGCCGCCGTCCTGGCGGGCGGCGGCGACCTCGAGCAGCGCGAGGGCGCGCAGGATCACGCGATGCTCCTGTCTGAGGGTCGATGTCGGGCTGGTCATGTCAGGGGCTCGAGCGACCGCTCCATCTGGATCATCGGGCCGTGGTGGAAGCCCACCCGCGTGAAGAACTCGCGCACGTCGGCCTGCCCGAGATCGATCAGGGTCGCCACCTTCCGGACCGCGCGCAGCTCCCGGCCGCTGTCGACGAAGCGTCGCAGCAGGGTCTGGGCGACCCCGCGCCCCCGATAGGGTGGATCCACCCCGATGAGCTCCACCCAGGCGGTGGGCTGCGCGATGCCGAACTCGGACTCGCCCACCCAGCCCAGGAGGAAGGCCACCACGCGACCGTCGGTCTCCGCCACCAGGGACATCCAGGGCGGGCGGAGGGCCGCGACCTCCAGGCGCTGCCGCCAGTACCCCGTGCGCGTCTGGCCCGACAGCTTCTCGTCGATGCGCACGATCGCGTCGAGGTCCGACCGCTCGAGGGGGCGCACCGCGACGGCGCTGCGGCTCGTCGAACTCGGCGTCACCGTGTGCCGGCTCATCGTGCTCCTCCCTCACGCCGCCGCGCGGCGGCCCGTCTTGAGAAACCGCTGCCGCCCGAGCAGGGCGGCGCCCAGGGCCGCCGCGAACTGCGGGCCCTCGGGCACGTGCACGGGGACCGCGAGCTTCTCGCGCAGCGCCACCACCATGCCCTCCTGCCGCGCGACCCCGCCGATGAAGGCGACCGGGCCGTCCAGGCTCACCCGCTTCAGCAGCGAGAGCGCGCGGTCGGCGAGCGAGTCGTGGATCCCCCGCAGGATGTTCTCCACCGTGACGCCCTCGGAGACGTGGTTGATGATCTCGGTCTCGGCGAGCACCGCGCAGACGCTCGAGATGGCCTGGGGACGCTCGGCGCGCAGCGACAGCGGGCCGATGTCGGCGACCGGGACCTCGAGGTACTTGGCCGCGCGCTCGAGGAACCCGCCCGAGCCGGCGGCGCACTTCTCGTTCATGTGGAACTCCTTCACCTTGCCGCCGTCCCGCAGCCGGATCGCCCGCGAGCACTGGGCCCCGATGTCCAGCACGAAGCGCGCCTCCGGGCACGCGGTCGCGGCGCCCCGCGCCCCGCACGTGAGGTCGGTGATCTGGATGTCCCGGAAGGGCAAGGCGTAGCGCCCGAGACCGGTCGTCGCGATGTAGCCGATCGCGTCGCCGTGATGGCCGGCCGCCTCCAGAGCCAGGCCCACCGCCTCGCGCGCGACCTTCTCGAAGTCGGCCCGCGTCCGGGCCTGGCCGCGCCCGCACACCGCCCCCGCCTCGTCCACCAGCACGCACTTGGTCGTTCCCGATCCGACGTCGATGCCGGCCACCAGCATGGCTAGGCCCTCCCCGCGCCCGCGGTGGCCGCGGCCTCGCCGCGGGCCGCCGCCTGCGCCCGCTCGAGCGCGAACAGGGCCGCCCCGAGCGCGCCCATGTAGTGCCCGTCCTCGGAGACGTTGATCGGCTTGCCGAGCACGTCGCCGAGCGCCCGGACCATGCCGGTGTTCCGCGACACGCCGCCCGTGAAGGTGATCTCCTCCTCCACCCCGACGCGGCGGACCAGCGACATGGTCCGGGTGGCGATGGCCTTGTGGACCCCGCCCAGGATGTCCTCGACCGTCTTCCGCTGGGCGAGGTAGGACATGATGTCGGACTCGACGAACACGGTGCAGACGGAGGTGAGCCGCACGGGGGCCTTGGCCTCGAGCGACCGCGGCCCGATCTCGTCCAGCCCGACACCGGTGACGTCGGCCGCCGCGGAGAGGAACCGCCCGGTCCCCGCCGCGCACTTGTCGTTCATCGAGAAGTCGATGACCGAGCCGTCGGCGCCCACCTTGATCGCCTTGGTGTCCTGCCCGCCCATGTCCACGACGGTGCGCGTGGCCGGGAAGAGGAAGTGGGCCCCGCGCGCGTGACAGGTGATCTCGGTGATCTGGGCGTCCCCGAAGATGATCTTGTACCGGCCGTACCCGGTGCCCACGACGTAGCCCACCGCCCCGCGCGGCAGCCCCGCACTCTCGCAGGCCGCCACGAACGCGTTCTCGCCGGCGCGCGAGACGTTGGCGCCGGTGGCGATCAGGGCGCGCGCGACGATGCGGCGGCCCTCGTCCACGATCACCGCCTTGGTCTGGGTGGAGCCCACGTCGACCCCGGCGCCGTAGATCATGACGCCCTCCTTCCGGGAAGCGAGATGGCGAGGGTGATCGGACGAAGCCGCCCGGCCGCGCGGACCAGGCCCGCCTTGGCGTGAGCCTGGCCGGCAATGAGCAGCGCCCCGGCCAGCGCGAGCACCGGAGCGGCCGCCGCGGGCGCGGCCAGGGCGACGAGCCCCAGCAGCACGGGCAGGCCGTGGCCGCCGGCCTCGCTCACGAGCGCCGAGCGCCACTGCCGCAGCGGGGCGACGGACTGGACGAACGCGAACTCCCGGCTCCCTCGCAGGTACCAGATCCATGCGAGGAAGCCGATCACGACGAGGCCGAGCACGGGGACGACCACACCGGGCGCCGGGGGCCGCCCCGCGACGGACTCCACCAGCAGGTACGCCCCCGCGCCCGACAGCAATGCCGACGAGAGGAAGAGCCCGGGCATGATCGGGACGTTCCAGGCGGGAATGCCGCGCGCCGCCCGCAGGATGAAGCCCTGCGCCAGCGCCAGCAGCGTCGCCGCGACCAGCGCCTGGGCCCGATGCAGGCGCAGCGGGAAGACCAGCTCGGCGACGATCAGCAGCACGAACGCGATGCCGATCAACAGCTCGCGCGACATCCAGGAGGTCCAGAGCCGCCGCAGCACCCACGGGCCCCGCAGCGGTCGGCCGGCTTCCCCGGCCACCGTCGCGAATCCGCCGAGCACCAGAAACGGCGCGGCCCACGAGGCGGCGGTGACCCCCGGCGAGCGCTCGAGACCGGCCGCGAGCACCGCCACGATGTACCAGCCCGATCCGAGCCCGCCCAGGACGAAGTTGAGGACCGCCGGCCATCCCCAGAGCGTCTGGGGCCGTGACGGCAGCACCTCGAGGCGGGGCGCGCGCATGGAAGCGGCCATCGCTCAGTCCCCCAGGTAGTACACGCGCGGGTCGGTGCCGCACTCGGGCAGCAGCGCCTGCGCGCGCGGATCGGCCGCGAGCCGGGCCACCGTGCTGCTCGCATCGTCCAGATCGCCGAAGACGATGGCGCCCGCGATGCATGCGACCGCGCACATCGGCGTGGCGTCGGCGTCCACCCCGGGCCGCAGGCCCCGTGCCAGCCCGTCGTCGACGCGCTCCTTGCAGAAGGTGCACTTGGTCATCACGCCGTGGCGACCGGGGCGGGCCTGCGCCGCCTCCGACGGCGTCGGCTGCTCGAAGTATCCGGCCGGGTGGGCGACGAAGTGCCGGGCCTGGTACGGACAGGCCATCGCGCAGTAGCCGCAGCCCACGCACGCGTCGTAGTGGATCCACACGATGCCGTCCTCCCGCTGGCGGGACGCGCCGGTCGGGCACACCGGCACGCAGGGCGGGTCCGCGCAGTGCATGCACTGCAGCGGCAGGAACAGACGGCGGACGTCCGGGTACTCGCCCACCTCGCAGTCGGCGACGAAGCGCCAGGCGGTGCCGGGTGGCAGGCCGTGCTCCTGCTTGCACGCGATCGTGCAGGTCTGGCAGCCGACGCAGCGGTGGAGGTCAATCGCCATGCCCCAGCGAGTCATCTTCCGGAACCCCGCTTCATCTGCGGGGGCCTCGACATGGCCCCCGCACTTCCCCAAGTCCGTCTTCGGGCTTTCGGCGCGCTCGCTACTCCGGGGGCCGGGCGGATCGCCACCGGCACGAGGTCCGCCACGCTGCCGGTGGCGTCGGTGAGTGGCAGCTCGATGCTGGCCAGCTGGTTGAGGTTCGGCATGGCCAGGTCGCGCGCGAACGGCGTGGCCCAGTGGGCGAACTGCTGGAGGACCACCGCCACGTCCGGGCGCACGCCCTCGAGCAGGATCGCGCGCCCTTCGGTGCGCCGCCCGGTGGGCGACTCGATCTCCACGAGGTCGCCGTCGGCGATGCCGAGCCGCCGCGCCGCGCCGCGGTTGAGCATGACGCCGAAGTGGCCCTTGACGTGGCGGGCGACGTCGGCCAGCACCGGCAGCGAGACGTTGGCGCCGCAGGAGTACTGCATGCTGTGACTGGTCAGGAGCCAGAAGGGGAACTGCCCGGCCCCTCGCCCGGCGGAGCGCTCGCCCTGCTGCCAGATGCCGGGGAAGTCCCTCCACGTGGGCAGCGGCTGATACTCGTCGAGCTGCACGTCCCACCACGTGATGCCGCGCTCGTGCAGACGCGCGCCCAGCTCCTCCCCCACCCGCTTGATGCGCTCCTGGTACGGCATCTCGTAGCGCAGCCCCTGGGCCACCATGGCCCGGTGCAGGAAGAACCGCTGGCTCGAAAACGGCACGAACAGCGCGCCGTGCTGCTTGAACCACTGCAGATCGCGCTCCACCGCGCCGGGGTGGAGCGACACGCTGGCCGCCCGGCAGACGCGGTCCCAGATCTCCTCCGCGGTCGGGCGGATCGGCGAGTGGAAGGCGCAGTCGTAGCCCTCGCCGGTGAGGGGCACCGTGGTGCCCGCGCCGCGGTTGAGCGCGGCCAGATAGCCGTCGAGGATGCCGGTGCGGGCGGCCAGCTCGGTGGCGATGTCGGTGAGGTCGCGGGTGTCGACCCTCGGCTCGACGACCGGCTGGCGCAGGGCCCAGCCCGCGTGCTGCCAGTACTGCTCGATGTACTTCGTACCGCCCACGCGGTAGAGCTGGGTCGACTCGAGGTCGGTCGCCTCCGGCAGCAGCAGGTCCGCGTACCAGTTGGTCTCGTCCTGGGTGTAGGCGAAGGCGGCCACGAACGGGAAGCGCTCGAGCTGCCGCTCGATGCGGCCGACGTCCGAGTTGGAGATCGCCGGGTTCGTCCGGTAGATGATCCACACCTCGGGCACGGTGGGCGCGGGCCACGCCTCGGGCGGCTCCTCCATGAAGAGCCACGGCAGCTGCGCGGGACCGAGGGCGGCGGACCAGGGCGAGTCCTCGGCCAGCGGCACGAGCGTGCGATAGGCATTGCGGATGTGCGGGGCGCCCTGCCACGTGCCCGACCGGGTCGGGTTGAGCGATTGCGCCATGAAACCGTCGGGCCCCGGCCGCACCGACTCCTGACGGCTCGCGGACGGACGGTTCAGCCGGACGGTGGTGCCGAGGATGCCGCCCGGCACCTCGAGGGCGCCCACCAGGCACGCCAGCAGCGTGCGGGCCCAGCAGCACTCGTAGCCACCCCAGCCGTTGGTCACCGTCTTGCCCAGCAGCACCGCCACCGGCCGATGCGGGTACTTGACGCCGTCGATCGCGATCGTGGCCCCCACCCGGGCGTACGCGAGGTACTCGCGGGCGAGCCGCCGGATGGTCTCGGCGGGGATGTCCGCGATCGCGCTCGCCCACTCCGGCGTGTACGCGGCCACGTGCCGGAGCAGGTGGGCGAACGCGGGCTTCACCCGCTCGCTGACGCTCCGGCGCGCGCCGTCGGCGCCGATCTCGATGCCCGCGGCGATGTACTCGCCGTCCATCGCCGGGTGCAGGCAGTCGGGGTCGTCGAACGGCACCGGCCGCCCCTTGCCGAGGTCCCAGACGAGGGGCTTCCGGGTCTCGGGGTCGCGCAGGAAGTAGCCGCCCGGCCCCACAAGATAGGGCGAGCTGGTCATGCGCTCGAGGAACGGCACGTCGCAGACCGCGCGCCAGTCGTGCTCGCGCAGGATCACGTGGAGCAGGGCGAAGAGCACCGCCGCGTCCGTCTTGGGCCGCACCGGCACCCACTCGGCGGCGCCGGCGCCGGTGACGGAGAGATGGGGCTCGAGCTGAATCCACCGGAGACCGCGGGCCCGGGCCTCCGCGTGGCGGAAGACGCCGGTGACCCCGCCCGAGGCGTCGCCGTTGTAGCCGAAGGAGAGGACGAAGTCGCAGCGCGGCACGTCGGCCGCCACCGTGAAGGCGCGGTGCCAGAACTCCCCGTAGAGGTGCTCGGAGTGGTAGCACTTGACGCCCTGGCCGCTCCCGATGCCGTGATCGACCGGGCCCCAGGCGGCCAGGAACGCGGCGAACGTGCCCAGGTAGGCGGGTGCGATGCCGCCCGCGCCGAGCGTGACGGCCAGGCGCGGATAGCCGGCCTCGTCCACCAGCCCCCTGGCGCGCAGGGCGTTGAGCCGGCCGGCGAGGAGGTCGAAGGCTTCCTCCCAGGTGATGGGCTCCCAGCCCGGGTCCTCCGTGCGGCCCTTCCGGGGATTCGTGCGGCGCATCGGCGTCCGGATGCGCGCCGGGTTGTAGAGCTTCTGGATCAGCGCGTAGGCGCGCACGCACACGGTGCCGCCGGCCGGATGGACGTCGGCCATCTCGGTGTTGGGCTCGACCCCGATCGCCACCCCGTCCTTCACCACGACCTTCAGCAGATCGGGTCCCGCCACGCACTGGTAGCAGTAGACGGGGATCTTCTCCAGTCGGGCCTCACCGGTCGTGCTACGCGCCCTATCTTTCATATCCGCTCGCCTCGCCTTCGGCTGCGGCTCGCCAAGCAGTTGCAGCTGCACTTGCAGTCAGCTTCTTGTGCTCGAGCGACTCGAAGAAGGCGTCGATGCGGTTCTTCAGCTGGGCCTCCGCGTAGTAGCGCGGGTCCTCCAGGTCCGACTCCACCATCAGGGTCGGCACCCCGAGCCGCTGGGTGAAGTAGTCGCGCATGTCCCCCTGCCCGGCCGAGAAGAGGCGGCAGGACTTGATCGAGTGGATGACGAGCGCGTCCGGATGCCACTCCTCCACGTAGCGCTTGATCTGCGCGTAGCGGGCCACGATCGACCGGTTGGTGAGGTTCTCGCGCAGCATCTGCTCGGCGATGGACTCGAGTGGCCGGCGCGGATCGTGCCGAAAGCCCCACTCCCAGATGCCGCCCACCGTCGAGTAGGTGGACGCCACCGCCACCGCGCCCCACCGGGCGAAGAGGTTGCGGAAGCTCTTGTAGAAGGGATAGGGCGGCGGCCCTTCCACCACCGTGCGGAAGCGCTCCTCGCGGAGCGGCCCCAGGCCCTGGGCGACCAGGCCCTCGAACTCGGTCACCGCCTGGTCGAAGAACTCCGCGGCCTCCGGGGTGCCCCGCAGCACGTTGATCGGCCCCATCAGGTTGATGGCGTCGAAGTAGGCGTCGAAGGGGGCGGGGTGATGCTTGCAGAGCTGCTTGGCCCGAGCGTACCCGTCCTCGGCGCGCGCGGCGTGGGCCAGGATCTCGCGCAGCTCGTCGATGTCGAAGCGGTGGCCGGACACCCGCTCGCAGAGCGCGATGAGCTCGCGGAGCTGGGCCACCACGTACTGCACGTCCGCGGGGCTCGGCTCGGGGGTGCGCGCGAACGGGACGTCCAGCATGAACAGCGTGCTCCCGCTCACGTCGGCGAGATGCTCGAACCACTTCACGTAGACGTTGCAGCCCACGTAGTTGCACACCGTGATGGTGGGGAACGGCATCGGCCGGCCCGGCCCCATGCCGCCGTCCAGGAAGAGCCCGATGTCGGCCTTGACGTAGGCGCAGTTGTCGCTCGAGTAGCCCGCCTGCTCCGCCTTCAAGATGAGCGGCAGGGACTTCTTGCGGATCGCGTTCTGCAGCGCGGTGACCTCGGGGAACATCGGCAGGATGTGGCAGGCCCGCAGCAGCTCCACGCAGTTGCCGGAGATCATCAGCGCGCCGGTGGGCCGCCGCTCGCTCTCGGCGCGCGCGAGCTCCTGCATCCACGCCGTCATGAGCCGGCGCGAGTGCTCGTGCGCCTGCCCCTGGTACTGCCGCTCCGTGACCGCTGAGGCTGTCATCGCCGCCTCCACAGGGCTGCCGCCCTCGTTTCCTGTATCCGCTCGGCTCGCCTTCGGCTGCGCCTCGCCCTGCGCTACTCGAACAGCATCGACTCCACGAACGTCTCGATCTCGTTGCGGGTGCGCTCGAAGGTCCACATCTTCTCCTCGAACTCCACCAGCAGGTGCGGGATCCCCTCCCGCTCCAGCCCCTGCTTCATCAGGACGTAGTCGAAGAGCGCGGGCTCGCAGAACTTGGCGGGCATGAAGACCACCGCGTCGGCCCGGGCCCGCCGCACCTTCTCGATCAGCCCGTCCGCGCGGTGCTGCCGGCCCTCGTGGCGCGTCGAGGACGGCACCGCCTGGTTCACGTAGGCGGCGCCGAGCCGCTCGAACGGGTCCCCGTCGGTGACGACGTCCCCGGTGAACCAGCGCCAGCCGAGCAGGAGATCGTCCTCCACCACGTAGCAGCCCGCCTCCTCCAGCGTCTCGAGCAGCCCGAGCGGCGGCTGCTCGCAGAAGGCCCCTTCCAGCACCACCCGCAGCCGGTCGCGCGGCCGGCTCTCGCGCTGCGACAGGCCGGCGAGCAGGGCGTCGAGCGCGCCGATGCTCTCCTCCGGGGGCGCCAGCGTGGCGGCGCGCAGCACGGCGTAGAGCTCGGTGGTGGAGAGCGCCTGCGGCTCCGCGATCCGGAGGGCGTAGAGCGCGCGCAGCCGCGCCCGGAGGGCGTTGTAGATCTCGATGGACTTGGCCAGCGCGGTCGGGGTCACCGCGAACCCCAGCCGCTCGCGGAAGCCGTCGGCGAGCCGCCGAAGCTCCGCCGCCGCGTAGCCGACCACCGCGGGCGACGTGGAGTTCTGGGGCAGGTGCAGATACTCCACGAAGGCGTCCGGGAAGTTGCGCTGGTAGATGCTGCCCAGGTTGCGGGCGACGTCGCAGATGTTGGAGAAGACGAAGCCGTCGACGCCCGTCACCTGCCCCTGGAAGCCGAGCTCGAGCGTGGACTTGGCGATCGAGCACACGAAGGACTGAAAGCGCGCGTCCGCGTGGGTGAGCTCGAGGCCGCCCCCGCCGAGCAGGGCCAGAGGCAGCATGCCGGCGGCGTGGATCAGCTCGGCGGGCGCCCACACCGGGTAGACGGCCACCGCGCGGCCGCCCGGATGCGCGGCCTTCCAGCGCTCCGCCGCCGCGCCGAGCGGCCGGCCGATCACCTCCCGGGCGCGCTCGAGGATCTGCTCCGCGGTCATGCCGGCCTCCCGAGCGCCGGGGCCGCGCGGCATCCGGCGCGGGCCGACGCGGCGAGGAATCCGTGCAGGAACAGCCCGCCCACCTCGGCGGCGAGGGCCCGCGCGTCGGCGGCCGAGCGCAGGAACGGGCGGATGGCGATGCCGTTCAGCATGCCGAGCAGCAGGTTCGTCGCCGAGAACAGCTCGGGGTCCGTCCGCCCGTGGCGATCCAGCGCGCGCAGCACCGCCTGTCCGCGCTGGAGATAGGCCTGTCGCTTGGCCGCGATCTCGGCGCGCCGCGGCTCCGGCAGCAGCTCGTGGTCGCGGTTGATGATCCGCAGCGCGTGGGCGTGGTGGAAGCCGAACTCGAGATGCGTGCGGATGAGGGCCAGCAGCCGGTCCTCGGGGGTGCGCGCCTCCGCGACGTTCCGGTCGAGGTCCCCGAGGAGGCGATCGAGCGATCGGTCGAGGACCAGGAACAGCAGCTCGTCCTTCTCGCCGACGTAGTGGTAGAGGCCGGCCAGCGACAGGCCGGCCGCCCGGGCGATCTCGCGGGTCGAGGCCTGGTGGTACCCGCGGCGCGCGATGACGCTGCACGCCGCGCTGACGATGCCCTCGTACCGCTCACCGATCGCCATCCCGAACCTCCGTCTGAACGATCGTTCGGTCGGGCTCTACGCTAGGCGGCCCCTCCCGCGAAGGGAATCGGGCCGCTGCCTCATTTTTCTAGTGCGATCGACCTACCCTCACTTCTTGAGCGTCCGGATGTACTGGATGAGCGCCCACCGATCCTTCTCGGGCAGATGCTTCCAGGACGGCATGGCGCCCCGGCCGGTGCTGATCTTCCAGAACAGCTCCCCGTCGGACTCGTCCTGGACCCGCTTGGAGGTCCAGTCGGCCGGCTTGGGGTTCAGCGCCACCGCGGCCGCGCCGTCGCCCTTGCCCTTGGATCCGTGGCAGGACACGCAGTTGATCTTGGCGACCTTCTCCCCCTGCTCGGCGACCTGCTTGCTGCTCTCGATCGGGCTCTTCTTTGCCTTCTCGGATGCGGGCGCGGTCCAGGGCGTCTGGCCCCAGGCGGAGCCCGCGAGGGCGAGCCCGAGGCCCGCGATGACGACGAGGGCGCGGCTGGTGAGCGATGACATCGAATTCCTCCTCGGTCGGGATTCCGGCTTGTGCACAGCATGGACGCGCGTCACGGCGGCAGGTATGACGACGGTCATAGAGGCCGGCTCTCCTCGGCCGGCCGGGCGGGGGCGAGTCTCGGCGAACGCTCTGGCGAGCCGCGGCCGGGGCCCTCACGGCGCCGATCCGCCCGTGCGGGCCCGGACGTACTCGCCGACGACGATGGCCGCGGGGTACAGCACCTGCTCCTCGCTGAGGGCGTGGAGGGTCAGCGCCTCGGCGAAGCGGACTGCCGCCGGCTTCTTCTCCCGCCGGCCGGCGGCGGCCAGCCGGCGCAGGGCCCCGACCACCGCCTTGTGCTCGGAGAGCATCTGCGGCAGCTCGGCGCGCAGGCGATCCGTCATCGGCAGCACCGCTCGCATCTCGGGCGTCGGCGGTCCGGCGGCGAGGGCGGCGAGCAACCCCAGCGGCGGCAGCGCATACTCCTCCTCCTTCACGAAGTGGGGATGGAGCAGGGCGGCCACCGCGCGCGCCGCCTCTCCGACCTTGCCGCGCGCCCGGGTCAGCTTCACCAGCTCCGCGTGGAGCGCTTCGTGCTCGACCGTCAAGGGCTTCGGAATCCTGAATGTCATGGTCGTCCCTCCTGCGCGCGCTACGCGACGCCGCGCGTCCGCGCTCCGACGGAACCGATCAGGTTCACCGCGGCGCACGCCACCGCGAGCCACACGAGAAGACCCGAGAGCGGGATCCACGACGCCAGCGAGGACCACCCGAGGCCGACGAGCACCTCCGCGCTCCGGAGGAGGACCCCGGCGGCCAGGCTCCAGAGCGCCACGTGCCGCAGCCGGGGCCATCGCAGCCGGCGTCCCTCCAGGACGGGAACGAGACGGAACACCATCGCCACCACCACGGACGTCAGCACGCCGACCGTGACGAGGTGCCGGACCGCGTCGCCGATCACCCGGACGTCGAGCCCGGCCTCGGCGGCCGCCACCGTCACCGCCGACCCGACCACGGCTCCGGCCCCCGCGAGCAGTGCCACCCGGAAGATCCGCGACTCCTCCGGGCCGCGGGCCACCAGGGGCAGCGCGTCGCGCGCCGGGGTCAGCACCCCGCCCCGCAGCATGAGCGCGGCCGCGCCGGCCAGGATCACCAGCTCGCCGAGGCGGGCCAGAGCGGTGGCGGTCTCGGCGCTCCAGGCGCCGGCTTCACCCGCCGCGACCAGGCCCAGGCCCAGGGCCTGGAGCCAGGGCAGCGCGCGGGCCGCGTGCAGCGGCGCGCGCCAGCGCGGCACGAACATGGGGCCGGCCCGCAGCAGCACGCCCAGCACCCAGCCGAGCACGCCGCCGAAGAGGCCCATCGCGTGCACCACACGCACGCCCGCGAGCGACGGCAGGGCGAGACCCGACCCGAGCGCGCTCACGCGAAGGCCGGCCTCGAGCGCGCACGCGCCGGCGAGCCAGGCCGTGCTCAGGGTGAGGTGCCGGCGGAGGAACGCGAGCGGGGCCGGATCGAGCATGCCCCACACCCAGCGGGCGAAGAGCAGGAAGGCGACCATCTGGAACAGCGCGGCCAGCAGGAGCGGCGTGCCGAGATCGCGGGCGGTGAGGATGCGCAGGGTGAGGCCGGCGGCCTGCAGGCCCAGACTCACCCGGAGGAGCCGGCTCGGCGACACCGGCCGGCCCGTGAAGCGCGGGAGCAGGTGCTGGGCCACTCCCATAATCAGCGTGCCGAAGAAGCCGAAGATCTGGAGGTGGGCGTGCAGGAGCAGCCACTGCGGCGGGACCGCATCGAGCCCGAGATAGAGCCAGCCGAGCAGCCGGAGCCCGAGCGGGATCCCGCCGAGCAGGGCCGCCGCGAAGGCGAGGAGCGCGAAGGGCCGATAGACGGGCGGCTCGGGCGCCGCGATCACCGGCGGTCCTTTCTGCCCACGGTCGCCTCGAGGCCGGCGATCAGGGCCCGGGTCTCCTCCGCGGTCAGCCGCGCGTCGGGATGCAGCGGCACGTAGAACCATGGCGGCATCTCCCCGTTGCGCACGGTCTTGGCCGATTCGTGGGCGTCCTTCTGGGGGCGATCCCACTCCGAGAAGTTGAGCTTGCGCCGTCCCTCCTCGACGTCACGCTGGGCGAGCCAGGACATCGGGGCCACGTGGGAGTACCACGGCCAGACCGTCTCGTTGCTGTGGCAGTCGTAGCAGGCGCGCACCGCGAGGGCCCGCGTCGCCGGGCTGTCCCACGGCGGCTCGACCCGCCCCGGCGGGTTCGTGTGGCGCCGGCCATAGGGCACGAGCTGGATGGCCACGAGCACCACCACGAGCGCGATTCCGATCCAGCGAAGGATCTTCCGCAGCATGATCGGCTGGACGTGCTAGGCCCGGAACTTCGCGAAGTCGACGGGACGCTTCTCGACGAAGGCGTTGCGGCCCTCCAGCGCCTCCGCGGTGCCGTAGTAGAGGTTCAGCGCGGTATGGGCGAACTGGGCCACCCCGGCGCGCGGCTCCGAGTCGATGTTGAACGACTGCTTGGCGAGGGCGAGCGCGGTCGGGCTCTTCTCGAGCAGCTCCGCGCACCACCGCTCGGTCTCGGCCCGGAGGTCCTTGAGCGGCACCACCGCGTTGACGAGCCCCATCGCGAGCGCGTCCCGGGCCGAGTACTGCCGGCACAGGTACCAGATCTCGCGCGCCTTCTTCTCCCCCACCACGCGGGCCAGATAGCCCGTGCCGTGACCGGCATCGACGCTGCCCACCCGCGGCCCGGTCTGTCCGAAGACGGCGCTCTCGGCCGCGATCGAGAGGTCGCACAGCACGTGGAGGACGTGGCCGCCGCCGATCGCGTAGCCGTTGACCATCGCGATCACCGGCTTGGGGATGTGACGGATCGCGCTGTGGAGGGCCTCCACGTCCATCGGGCGCTGATCTTTCTGGTAGCCACCCTGCCCGCGCTCCTTCTGATCGCCGCCGGAGCAGAAGGCTCGGTCCCCGGCGCCGGTGAGCACCGCCACCCCCACCGCCGGATCCCAGCGCGCGTCGACGAACGCGTCGGTCAGCTCGGCGACCGTGCGGGTCCGGAACGCGTTGCGGACCTCGGGCCGGTTGATGGTGATCCAGGCGACGCCGTTCTTCTTCTCGTAGAGGATGTCGGTGTAGGTCATGGTCCCCCTCAGAGCATGCGGTGACGGGTGGCCCAGGCCACCGCCTCGAGGCGGCTGTGGGCCCCCAGCTTGCCCAGGATGTTCTGGACGTGATTGCGCACGGTGGCCGGGCTCACGTGGAGCCGCTCGGCGATGACCCGGGTCCGGACCCCCGTCGCCACGAGATCGAGGATCTCGATCTCCCGCCGGGTCAGCGCCCCGCTGGGCGTGGATGGCGCGGCGGGGGTCGACAGATGGTCCCGCACGAGGGTCAGCAGCTCCTTGGTGGCGGTCGTGTCCCGGAACAGATGCACCGTCAGGGGGCCGCCCGCTCCGCGCGCGGGCACGACGAGCGTGCTCACGTTGATCCAGATCGCCCGGCCACCCTTGCTCCGCGTCTTCATGTCGAAGCTCTGTACCGGGTCGCCCATCCCCACCAGGGTCGCCACGTGGCAGCCGCGATAGCACAGGCGATTGCCGTGGTCGTCGTACCCGACGAAGACCTCGCAGCACGGGCGCCCGATGACCTCCCGCGCCGCGTAGCCGAGCATCCGCTCGGCCGCGCGGTTCCACAGCACGATCCGACCGTCGGCATCGATGACGAAGGCCCCGTCCGCGGCGCGCTCCAGCGCGGCGTCGAGGCCGTGGGGCTCCATCGTCCTGGCGTTCCTCGTCATCGCCCTCTCCTGTCCCGCCGAGCCCCATCCGGATCGCCGGGACCTGTCATGACAGGGTCCGCCCGATACGGCCGGAACGGATATGAGCCCGGTCATATGCCGGGGCGCCCTTCAACGCTTCGGCGTCGCGCGCGTCGCTTCGAGCTGGCCCTGGCGGGCGTAGTCGATGGTCTCGCCCAGGATGCGGGCCATCTCCTGCGGGGCATGGAAGCCCATGGAGTTCTCGGCGGCCACGAAGTCGAGCCGCCACTGCGCCTTGCGATGGAGCGCGGCCGCAGTCTGGAGCTCCGCCTCCGGCACGCCGGCCTTCCTGGCGGCCACGATCGCGTCCAGCATGTCGGTGGTGGCCCGCGCCGCGCGCTGGAGGAGCGCCTGGTGCCGGTCCTGGATGTTGAGGACCCGGTCGTGGAGCTCCTGCTCGGGCACCGCGTGGCACGTCTGGCAGGCGCGGTTGATGTTGAGCAGCGGGCTGCGCACCCAGTGGTCGCTCACCTTGAGGGCCCCCACGCGCTGGTAGGGCATGTGGCAGTCGGCGCAGGCGACGCCCGCGCGCGCGTGCACCCCCTGGCTCCATACCTCGAACTCGGGATGCTGGGCCTTGAGGACCTTGTTGCCGGTCTCGGCGTGGACCCAGTCGCTGAACCCCTCCGCGTCGTAGTAGGCCTCGATCTGCTCCACGCGGAGGCCGTTGGCCCACGGATAGGTCACGACCTTGCCGGGCCCCTTGAAGTAGTACTCGACGTGACACTGCCCGCAGACGAACGAGCGCATCTCCTGCCGGGTCGCGTCGCGATTGGGGTCGTAGTCGGCGATGCCCTGCCGGGCCTTGAGCGCCTTGATGCCGTCGATGAACCCGGGGCGGGTCACCCGCACCGCCATCGTCTTCGGGTCGTGGCAGTCCACGCAGGCGATCGGGTGCTGGATCAGGGGCTGGCCGGCCGCGTCGCGCATCGCCCGCGCCTCCTCGTACGGCATCCCCGAGACCTTCTCGAAGCCCCTGTGGACGTCGCCGTCCCCGGCGAAGCGGTAGAGGGCGAGGTTGGCCGCGTGGCAGTGCAGGCACGCGCCGGGCTGCTTGCGCTCGGTCACGCGCCGGGTCTGCTCCTGATCGAAGAGCGCGTAGAAGTGGCCGCGGCGGTCCCGGTAGTCGAGCGCGAAGGCGTAGCCCGCGAAGATGCGCTTGAGCCAGGGATCGCGCTCGAGCTTCTGGGAGGCCGGGCCGGCGTCGCTGGCGCCCGGCCCGCGGCCGCCGTACTTGGTGGTGGTGCGCAACGCGGTCTTGAGGTAGCTGTCGTACTCGTAGGGCCAGTTGCGGGCCCACACCTTCGGATCCATCGTCTCCTCGGTGACCTCGACCACCCGGACGAACGGCTGCCGCGCCTCCTGCTTGCGCTCGAAGATGTTCGTCAGCAGGGCCAGGAGGAGCACGGTGAGCCCCGCGACCCCCATGAAGGCCAGCCCGATCAGCAGCCATCCGCGCGCGCTTCCTCTCGAACCGATCATGGCGCCCTCCCTGGACGCGCCTCAGCCGCCCGCGCCGTGCCCGGCCCCCGCGTGGCAGTGCAGGCAGTCGAGCTCCTGCCCGGCGGGGGTGGCCGCGACGGCGTGGACGAAGTCGGCGTGGCAGCGAACACAGTTCGCGCGGACGATCTGGCGATCCCGCGGCGTGATCTCGATGGGCTCCTTGAAGTTCTGCAGGGTGAAGGCCATGGAGTGGCGAAAGCCGTGGTCGGCCTTGGCGACCCACTTGGCGAGGCCGTGATCCGGCAGGTGGCACTGCACGCAGGTGGCGGTGTGCCGGTGGCCGCTCTTGAGCCACGCGTCGTACTGCGCGTTCATGATGTGGCAGTTCACGCACGCGCGCGGGTCGGTCGACAGATAGGAGAAGCCCTTGGCGTAGACGAAGGTGAACGCGCCGATGCCGACCGGGATGCCCAGCAGACACACGAGGACCACGGACAGCCGGGACACCGTTGCCCGGGCGGTGGAGGCGGTCAGCGGGATCGCCACCGGATGATCACGGCCGCGGCGAGTATAGCGATCGCCAGCGCGATCACCCAATGATCGCGGATGGGCTCGATCATGACGAGCACTCCGATCGAGGCCGGGACGAGGAGGCGGCGTCGGGCACGCTCGAGCGCACCGCCGCGAGCAGGCTCGCGGCGGTGAACGGCTTCGAGAAGAACGCGGTGGCTCCGGCCGCTTCGGCGGCCCGGCGGCTCTCATCCGACGGGTAGCCGCTGATCACGAACACCGGCGGAGGGTCCGGCGTCTGCCGCGCGGCCCGCACCACGTCCAGCCCGTCTCCGTCCGGCAGGCGCAGATCCGAGATGACCAGATCCAGCCGGCCCCTCGAGGCGCGCACCGCATCGAGCCCGGCGGCCCGGGACGTGGCGGTGATGACGTCGTACCCCTGCCGGCGCAGCAACCGCTCGTAGGTGGCCAGGAAGTCCGCCTCGTCGTCGACGACGAGCACCCGCAGGTTCGCGCCACTCATCGCGGGTCCACCCGCGTGGTGCCGGGCTACTTCCCCGGCACCGTGAGGACCGGACACGGGGACGTCGCGAGGACCCGGCTCGCCACGCTCCCCAGGAAGAACCGGGCGAACCCGGTGCGGCCGTGGGTGCCGATCACGACCACGTCGGCCTTCCGTGAGCGCGCGGCCTGCGTGATGCGTTCGTGAGCGACGCCCTCCAGCAGCAAGGGCTTGGCGCGGACGCCGGATTCCCTGGCCTTCTTCACGAGCTTGCCCAGCTGCTTGTCCGCCGCCGCGCGCGCCGCCGCCTCCATGTCCTCGTACACGCTGGGCGCCACGTACCCGTCCGCCATCATGATGGGGGCCGGCGGCGCCAGCACGTGCAGGATCACCAGCTCGGCCCGGTTGTCCTTCGCCATCTCCACCGCCCGCTTGAACGCGGGCGTCGAGGCGCGCGAGAAATCCGTGGGGTGCAGGATGCGGCGCATGCGGCTCATCGCACGACCTCCTGGGGCTCCGTGGTGACCGAGGGCGCCTCCACCGGCGCCTCGGGCGGACGACGCAGGAAGATCGGGGTGGTGGTGCCCCGCAGGACGGACTCGGCGACGCTGCCGTAGATCAGGCGCCCCACCCCGCTGCGGCCGTGGGTGGTCATGACGATCAGGTCCACCTTGTAGAGGCGGGCCGCGTCGATGATGGACGCGGCGGGTGGCCCGTACCACACGTGCGTCTCGACGTTGCGGATCCCGCGCTGCTCGAGATCCGCCTTCAGGGCGGCCAGGTACTTCTCGGCCTCGGCCACCACGTCGATCTGCGCCATGATCGGATCCGCGCCCGGCAGCACGTGCGCCTCGGCGGCGCGCAGCAGGATGACCACGCCATCCGGAGCGACCAGGTCCAGCGCGTCGGCCAGGGCGGTTTCGGCGAGCTTCGAGCCGTCCAGCGGAACCAGGATCTTGTTGGTCTTCATTGGTGGCCTCCTTGCCGGCAGGTGGGTGCAACGGCAGTGCCAGCAGGAACCCGACGAAAAACACGGACTTGGGAGCGCGGTACGGGCCCGCGGTGAGGCGCCGGCTCCCCGGTGGGTCAGGGCCGCCCCGCCCGCCGGCGGGCCCGGCCCTAACCGCGAATCTCGTACTTGTTGATCAGCCGGTGGAACGTCTTGCGGTCGATGCCGGCGGCCTTCGCGGCGGAGGACACGTTGCCGTCGTGGCGGGCGAGCAGATCCCGGAGGTACGAGACCTCGAGGACCTGCAGCCACTGATCCTTGGCCTCCCGGAGGGTGAGATCGGACCCGGTGGGGACCGCCGCGGGCAGGGCCGCGCTCGGGCCGGCGGCGGTCGAGCCGGGCGGGCCGACGGCCGGCGCGGCGGGGCGGAGCACGTGGTCCGGGAGGTCCTTCACCGTGATCATCGGCCCGTCCGCCAGCGCACAGGCCCGCTCGATGACGTTCTGGAGCTCGCGGACGTTGCCGGGCCAGCGGTAGCGCTCGAGCGCCTCGGCCGCCGCCTCGTCGAGCCCGGTCACGCGCCCGTGGCCGTAGCGCTCCAGGAAGGCGTGGGCGAGCAGGCGGACGTCGCCCGCGCGCTCCCGCAACGGAGGCAGGCGGATCGCGATCACGTTGATCCGGTAGTAGAGCTCCTCGCGGAACTCGCCCTTGGCGATCGCCTCGGTCAGGTTCCGGTTGGTGGCCGACACCACCCGGACGTCGACGTCCACCAGATGGGTGCCCCCGACGCGCCGGATCTGCCGCTCCTGGAGCGCCCGGAGCAGCTTCACCTGCAACGAGGCGGGCAGGTCGCCGATCTCGTCGAGGAAGAGCGTGCCGTGGTGCGCCGCTTCCACCAGCCCGGTCTTGGTCCGCACCGCGCCGGTGAACGCCCCCTTCTCGTGACCGAACAGCTCGGACTCGAGCAGCTGCTCGGGCAGCGAGGCGCAGTCCACCGGCACGAAGGGCCCCCCCGACCGCGGGCTGTTGGCGTGGATGGCCCGCGCGATGAGCTCCTTGCCGGTCCCGGACTCGCCCAGCACCAGGATGTTCGCCTCCGAGCGGGCCGCCTTCTTCACCAGCTCGAACACCTGGGTCATCGCCGGGCTGCGCCCCAGCACGTTCTCGAAGCCCAGCGCCTGCTGCAGCTGCTTGCGCAGGTTGCGGTTCTCCACCTGCAGGCCGCGATGGCGCAGCGCCCGTTCCACCGCCACGCGCAGCTGGTCGACCGAGAAGCTCTTGGGCAGGTAGTCGAAGGCGCCCTCCCGCACCGCGGCCACCGCCGACTCGATCGAGGCGAACCCGGTGATCATGACCACCGGCAGGTCGGGATCGGCCTCGTGCAGGCGCGCCATGAGCGCCATGCCGTCCATCCCGGGCATCTTCAGATCGGTCAGCACCAGGTCCGCCCGCTGACGCTCGAACTCGTTGATCGCCGCCTCCCCGGTCTCGGCCCGGGCGCACTGGTAGCCGAGCCGGGTGAGGATGCGCGCGCAGTTGTCGAGCATGTCCGGCTCGTCGTCGACGATGAGGATGCGGGCGGACGTCATGGGCGCGGCACGATGATGGCCGAGATCCGTCGGCAGATCAACCGAGGCCGGCCCATCGACGTGATGGTACGTCGGCGGCCTCGGGTCGTCGAGCGCGCGCGCCGTCCACCGCCGCCGACCCGGCCGGGCGCGGCCGACCGGGTCGGGCTGCCGAGGCTACCGGCGGGGCGGGGCGCCGACGGCGCCGGTGCCACCGGCCAGCCAGACGAACGCCCGCAGGATGTCCGTCTCGGTGACGATGCCCACCAGCCGACCGCCCTGGGTCACCGGCAGCGCGCCGATCGAATGATCCAGCATGAGCTGGGCCGCCTCGTGGGCGGCGCGGTCCGGGCCGACCGTGATCACCGACCGGGTCATCACCTCGCCGACGGTGAGCTTGGTCAGCAGGTGGTTGATCTCCCAGATGGACAGGCTCGTGGCCCGGGACGGCAGATTCAGGCGGATGTCGCGATCCGTCACGATGCCGGCCAGCAGGCCGTCCGCGTCCGTCACCAGCAGGTGGCGGATCCGGCGCTCCAGCATGCGCTGGCGGGCGTCGAGGATCGGCGTGTCGGGCGGAGCGGTCACGAGCTTCCCGGTTGTCATCAGGTCACCGACCCTCATGTCGCTTCTCCTCCCTCCCCGGCTACCACACCCGCAGCCCGGGGACGTTCAGCTGGCTGGTCACGACCAGACGGGTCAGCGTCGGCCCGTACGCCACCACGAGCATCACCACCGCCACCACCACCCAGGGCCGGATGCGACCGAGGAGGGCCGGCGCTTCCTCCGCCGGCGCGGCGGCTTCGGCGAACGCGGGCGCCGGGACCTCGGCCCGCCGCGAGACGGTCGCCGTGAGCAGCAGGTTCAGCAGGTAGAGACATCCGCTGATGAAGAGCAGCGTACCCCCCACCCCGACCCAGGGCATCAGTCCGCTCCACCCCGGCTGGAGGTACGCGGCCTGGCTGATCATGGTCCGCCGCGGCATGCCGCGCAGCCCCAGCTCGTGCAGCGCGGTGGAGAAGATCAGCATCCCCACGAACCACAGCCAGGACTGGGCCAGCGCCATGCGGCGGCTCCACAGCACCCGCCCGCAGAGGTGCGGGATCAGCCAGTAGCTGATGCCCATGTAGGTCAGGGTCACCGCGGTGCCCACCGTGGTGTGGAAGTGGCCGACCACGTAGGTGGTGTTGTGCACGATCAGGTTCATGTTGTACGAGGCGTTGATGAGCCCGCCGATGCCGCCCGCGCAGAACATCAGCATCGCGAGCAGCTGCGCGGCCACCGAGGGATCGCCCCACGGCAGGCGGGCGAACCAGGCGAACACCCCGGTGCCGCCGCGGGCGCGGCCCGCGCTCTCGAGCGAGGCCACCACGTTGAAGAACGTGAGCAGGCTGGGGAAGAAGACGGCGAACGTCAGGAACGCCTGGAAGAGCTTCCATCCCTCGTGGATACCCGGGTCGGTCACCTGGTGGTGCAGCCCCAGGGGAGACGAGAGCACCAGGAACAGGATGAACGACCCGCGCGCCATCGGATCGCTGAACAGGCGCCCGCCCGCCTGCCGCGGCACGAGCGTGTACCAGGAGAGATACGCGGGGAGCAGCCAGAAATACACGATCGGGTGCCCGGTGAGCCAGAACAGGGTCCGGGCCAGGAGCGGATCGGTCCCGCTCACGAGCCCCAGCGACCAGGGAATCAGCAGGAACAGCATCGACGCGGCCAGCCCGACCGAGGCCAGCGTCCACATCGCCATCGTGACCAGCGCCATGAACGCGGGGAGCGGCGTGCGCGCGCCCGGATTCTGCGCGCGCCAGCGCCGCTGGCTCAGGGCCAGACGCCACGTGACGAGCCACGTCCCCACCACCACCAGGGTCAGGCCGATGTAGAACGCCCAGTGGGCCTGCAGCGGCGCGTAGAACGTGAACATCACGGTGGCCGCGTTGCCGACCAGCGGCACCGCCGCCGCCACCAGCCCGAGCGCCATCACCCAGAACGTGATCCACCCGAGCCGGGGGCTCGCCAGCGGCATCCCGTACCCCCGCGCCGCGATGAAGGGCAGGAAGCCGCAGATGAAGAACGTCGTCCACACCAGCACGTTCAGGACGCCGTGCATGCTCACGCTATGGTAGTAGGAGCGCAGGAAGTACTCGCTGGCCGGGAACTCGAAGCCGGCGTGCTCCAGCCCCTGCAGGAGCCCGGTCAGGATCCCGCCCAGCAGCGCCACGTTCGCCACCAGCAGGTGCGCCCCGGTGAGCCTGCGCTCCGCCCAGCCCGCCACCGCCGCCTGGTCGCTCATGACCGTGGCTCCACGATGACCTTGCCGCCCATGGTGTGGTGCGCGATGCCGCAGTACTCGTGGCACGCGAAGAAGAACTCGCCCTCGCGATCGAACCGTGCCACCACCCGGGAGATCTGGCCCGGGATCAGCATGACGTTGACGTTGGCGGACGGGATGAACAGCCCGTGGATCACGTCGCGGCTGGTGCCGATGAACGTGACGCGGGAGCCGACCGGCACCCGGATCTCGTTCGGGGTGAACGACCAGACCTGCGAGACCAGACGGACCTCGTAGCTCAGCGGGCCGGTCTGCACCACGCCGGGCTGGTCGAACGGAGCGGTCTCGGCGAGCCGCGCCGGGTCGACCCGCCCCGCAGTGCTGGGCACGTGGATGCCCGCGCCGAAGGCGGTGACCAGGAGCGCCGACAGCATGCCGACCGGGATCGCGATGCTGGGAAGGATCCAGGCCAGCTCGTACAGGTAGACGGTGGCGCCGCGTTTCATGGTCACTCCTTGATCCAGAGGCGCAGGTAGGTGTTCACCCAGAACAGCACCGTGATGAGCAGGTACAGCAGGATGAAGACGAGCGCCCCGTGGGGGTGCTCGCTCCCCTGATCCTCGCGCGGGCCGTGCTCGCTCATACCGAGAGCCCCCGACGGCCGGGCCGCTCCGCTTCCTGCTTGTCGTGCAGCGCCTCCGCCCTGATGCGGTTCCGGCACGTCTCGCAGATCAGATCGTCGCTGGCCCGGCTGCAGACCAGACACGCCCGGGGCGCCGGCGCCGTCGGCTCGGCCTCCGCGGGGGCCGGGGCCTCGTCGGACAGCCCGGCGGGGACGGTCAGCACGAGGCACGGCGCGAGCCGCACCACGTACTCGGCGACGCTGCCCAGGAGGGCGCGCGTGAGGCCGGTCCGTCCGTGCGTGCCCAGCACGATGAGGTCGATCCGCTGCTCGCGCGCGTATCTGACGGTCTCGGGTCCAGCCCGGCCTTCCAGCAGCGCCGTCGTCAGGCGGAGTCCCTTCTTCCCGAGGTCCTTCGCCAGCTCCGTGAGCTGCTCGGCCGGCAGCGACGGGTCCGTCGCCGGCGGCACCACGTGCACCACGTGGAGGGTGGCGCCGCTCTCGCGCGCCATCTCGACCGCGACGCGCCGGGCCGCCTCGGACGCGGGCGAAAAGTCGGTCGGGAACAGGATCTGTCTCATGCGCATCTCGTGGTCTCCTCTCCTTCGCCGTGCCTACCGCATGCCCTGCGGTCGGGGCTTGCGCCGGTCGGACGCCGCCCGGCGCTCCACCTCCTGGCGACCGATGGAGACGGCGGCGGCCCGCTTCTTGGACTTCTTGTTCTTGCCGGTGCTCTTCCGGATGCCCATGGGGTCTCCTAGGGGGCGAGCCGGGCGCGCGCGTCGAGCGCCAGCACGCCACCGGGACCCGCGATCAAGGGGTTGATTTCCAGTTCTTCCATCTCGGGAACGTCGACCAGCAGGCGGGAGAACGTGGAGACCACGCCGGCGAGCGCGGGCAGATCGACCGGTGCCTCGCCTCGCACGCCGTGCAGCAGCGGAGCCAGCTTCAGCTCGTCCAGCATCGCGGCCGCCTCGTTCGCCGAGATCGGGGCCAGCCGCGCGGCGGTGTCGGCCACGACCTCCACGTAGGTCCCGCCCCAGCCCACCATCACGAGAGGGCCGAACTGCGGGTCCCGCACACCGCCCAGGAGGAGCTCCTTGCCCGCCGGCGCCATGGCCTGGACCAGGAAGCCCTCGAGCGTCGCCTCGGGCCGCGCGGCGGCCACCCGCTCGCGCATCGCGCGCGCCTCGCGCTCCACCGCCGGCGCGTCGGTCAGGCCGAGCCGCACTCCTCCCACGTCCGACTTGTGGCTGATCTCGGGTGAGCAGACCTTCAGCGCCACCGGGAAGCCGATGCGGGCGGCCACCGTGGCCGCTTCCTCCGGCGACATGGCGCGAGCGATCCGCTCGACCGGCACGCCGTACCCGGTGAGGAGCGGCGCCAGCTCCGCCAGGCCGAGCTGGCGCCGGGTCGTGCGCCGCAGCTCGCTCCGCCACTGCTCCGCCCGGGCCGCGTCGATCATGGTGGCGCTCCGCTCGCGCCGCCGCTCGCGCTCGCGGTCCTCCGCGACGCGCGTCATGCCCGCGAGGGTCTTCACCGCGCGCTCGGGAAACTCGAAGCACGGAATGCCCGCCTCCTCCAGCGTTCGCACGCCGGGGGCGACCCGGGCGCCACCCACGAAGGCCGCGACGACCGGAGTCGGCCACTGGCGGGTCGCGGCGGCCACCGTGCGGGCCACGCTCGCCGCGTCCGTGGCCGCCTGCGGCGTGAGCAGCACCAGCGTCAGGTCCGCGCTCGTCGGCCCCAGCGCCTGCAGGGCATGGCCGTAGCGAGTCGCGTCGGCATCGCCGACCAGGTCGATGGGATTGCCGAGCGCGGCGTCCGCGGGCAAGCCCTCGCGCAGATGGCGCACCACCTCCTCGGAGAATGCCGCTATCGTGAGCCCGCTCGATCGGGCCGCGTCGGTGGCCACGATGCCGAGCCCGCCTCCGTTGGTCACCACCGCCAGCCGGCGTCCGCACGGCAGGGGCTGGGCGGCCAGCCCCCGGGACAGGTCGAACAGCTCCTCCACCGTCTCGACCCGCACCGCGCCCGTCTCGCGCACCGCGGCGTCGAACGCCCGATCCGACCCGGCCAGCGCGCCGGTGTGCGACGACACCGCGCGGGCTCCTTCGGCAGACCGTCCCGCCTTCAGCAGCACGACCGGCTTGGCCGCGGCGGCCCGGCGGAGCGCTTCGAGGAACCTCCGGCCGTTGGCCACGCCTTCGAGGTAGCAGGTGATCACCTTCGTCTCCCCGTCCTCCGCCAGGGCCTCCAGCACGTCGCTCTCGGAGAGATCGGCCTGGTTGCCCAGCGAGGCGAAGAGCGAGAAGCCGACCCGTCGGTCGCGCGCCCAGTCCAGGATGGCCACCGCGAGCGCACCCGAATGGGAGACGAACGCGATGCCGCCGCGCTCGGGCATCCCGGGCGCGAACGTCAGGTTCAGCCGACAGGCGGGTCGGATCCAGCCCAGACAGTTCGGCCCGAGGAGGCGCAGCGGGCGCTCCCGCAGCCAGTCCCGCAGCTCCCGTTCTCGTCGCGCGCCGGCGTGCCCCGATTCCCGGAAGCCGGCCGAGATGACGACCGCGGCCCCGATCCCCTTGGCCGCGCATTCCTTCAGGACCGGCAGGACCCCGTCCGCCGGGATGGCGACGACGGCGAGGTCCACCGGTCCGTCGATATCGAGCACGCTCTTGACCCCGGAGAAGCCCTGAACCGACTCGGCGCGTGAGTTGACGGGCACGATGCGCCCGCAAAATCCGCTCGCGCGCAGGTTGGCCATCACGCTGCCGCCGACCTTGAGCGGGTTGCGCGACGCACCGATGACCGCGACGGTCTGGGGGGCCAGGAGCGGGTCGAGCGCTTTCATCACACGGCTTCTCGATGGGGCGGGCTGCAACGCCGGTGCCACCGTCGGCCGCTTCTGAAATCAGCGAGTTGTCCTTCGATACGTCGCGGCCTCCGGGGCGCGCGCGCCCCGGTGAGGCACGGCCGCCCCTGGGCTTGAAGGGCGCGTCGTCTTGGCCCACAATCGCGTCGCATGAAGGTGCTCCTGGCGCTCGGCGTCCTCGCCCTGGCGGCCCTGCTGATCCTGCTCGGCATGCTCTTCGAGAGGCGCCGCCGCCGGGAGGAGATCCGCACGGCATCGCGGCTGGCGTCCCTCGTGCGCTCCGTCGAGATCGCGGTCATCGGGCTCGGAGAGGACGGCCGCATCCTCACCTGGAACCCGGGGGCCGAGCGCCTGCTGGGTGCGGCGGCGCGCGACATGATCGGGCAGCCGGTCGAGGCCCTCCACCGCATCGCCCCGGACATCCCCGCCGCGGTGGCGCGGGCTCGGGCCGAGCGCCGGACCCAGGAGATCGAGATCGATCGCCCCGGCCCGGAAGGAGGACACGTCCGGCTGCTCATCGGCATCTCCCCCATCCGCGACGCCGGGAGGGCCATCGTGGGCACCTCGCTGCTCGCGCGCGACATCACCCGGCGCGCCCAGATGGAGGAGGCGTTGCGGCGGAGCGAGGCGACCTCCCGCGCGTTCCTCGAGGCCGCCTCCGAGGCGGTCGTGGTCGTGGACACCGGCGGCCGGATCATCCAGGTGAACGCCAAGACCGAGGAGATGTTCGGCTACTTGCGCGACGAGCTGCTCGGGCAGCCGGTGGAGCTGCTGGTGCCCCCGCGGCACCGCGAGGCCCACGCCGCGCACCGCGACGCCTACATGCGCGCGCCGCGCGTGCGCTCGATGGGGCGCGGGCTCGACCTCACGGGCGTGAAGAAGGACGGGGTGGAGTTCCCGGTCGAGGTGAGCCTGAGCTACGTGACCACGGACGAGGGCACCCGCGCGATCGCGTTCGTGACCGACATCAGCGAGCGGCTGGCCTACCAGCGCGCGGTGCGCCAGTCGGACAAGCTGGCCGCGCTGGGGACGCTGTCCGCCGGCGTCGCGCACGAGATCAACAACCCGATCGGGATCATCACCTCGCGGGTCGAGCTCATGATGCTCGAGGCGGGGGACGACGCCCTGGCGCCCGAGCTGCGCAAGGATCTCGAGGTGATCCTGCGCCACGCGCGGCGGGTGGCGACCATCACCCAGGGCCTGCTGTCCTTCGCGCGCCAGTCCGCCGGCGTCCAGGGCCCCGTCCAGCTGAATCGGGTGGTGGAGGAGATCGTGCAGCTGGCCCAGAAGGACATGAGCCGGTCCCGGATCACGGTGGAAACCCGGCTGGCCGAGAACCTGCCCCTGATCACCGCCGACGCCAACGCGATCGGGCAGGTGCTCCTCAACCTGCTCACCAACGCCCGCCGGGCGATGCCGGACGGCGGATCGATCACGATCGAGAGCGCGCTGGTGGACGCGGGGCGCTGGATTCGCCTGTCCGTCAAGGACACCGGATCCGGGATCCCCCCGCACGTCCTGCCGAAGATCTTCGATCCCTTCTTCACCACCGCCTCCGACGGCACCGGCCTGGGGCTGTCGATCAGTCACGGAATCATGGAGGAGCACCACGGCACCATCGACGTGAGCTCGGAGGTCGGCAAGGGCACCGTGTTCACGTTGCGGTTTCCCGCCGGCGCGGCCGTCGGCCGGTAGTCGCCGGCTCCCATGGCGCAGGACCGCTGGCGGAGCCGCGCGGGCTTCATCTTCTCCGCGATGGGCTCGGCGATCGGCCTGGGCAGCATCTGGAAGTTCCCCTACGAGGTCGGCGCCAACGGCGGCGGCGGGTTCCTGGCCTTCTACCTGCTCGGCCTCGCGCTCATCGTCTTCCCTCTGCTCCTGCTCGAGTTCGCCATCGGCCGTCAGGGCGGCTCTCACGCCATCGCCAGCCTGGCGAAGGTGGCCGCGGAGAGTCGTGCGTCCGGCCGGTGGGCCCTGGTGGGCCTCGCCGGCGTGGTGGGCTCGATCCTCATCCTGAGCTACTACTCGGTGATCGGCGGGTGGGCCCTCGCCTACGTGGTCGACACGGCGGCGCACGGCCTGCCGGGCAGCGCCGAGCTGACCCAGGCGCGCCTCGACGCGCTCCTCGGGTCGCCCCTGCGGATCGCGGCCTATCACCTGGCCTTCATGGGCCTGACCGCGGTGGTGGTCGCGCGGGGCATCGCGAACGGCATCGAGCGCGCCTCGCTCTACCTGATGCCCGTCCTGATGGTGCTGGTGATCCTGCTGGCCGCGTACTCGAGCCTCAACGGCGACCTCGGCGCGGCGGCCCGGTTCCTCTTCGGGCTGGATCCCGGACGCCTGACCCCCCGGGTCGCGCTGGAGGCGATCGGGCTCGGCTTCTTCTCGATCGGCGTGGGCCTGGCGGTCATGATCACGTACGCCGCGTACGCGGACCCCGCGTTCGACCTGCGCGATATCGCGATCATCACGCTCGTGAGCGACACCGCGATCTCAGTCCTGGCCGGCCTCGCGGTGTTCCCGGTGGTGTTCGCGGAAGGACTGGACCCGGCCAGCGGCCCCGGCCTGATGTACGTGACCCTGCCGCTGGCCTTCGCGCGCATCCCCTTCGGCGCCGCCGCGGCCGCCGCCTTCTTCCTCCTGCTGAGCGTGGCCGCGGTCGCCTCGGCCATCTCGCTGCTGGAGATGCCGGTGGCGCTCGCCCACCGGGAGCTCGGGTGGTCTCGACCGCGCGCGGCGGTGGTGGCCGCGGCGCTCTGCTGGGCGCTCGGGCTGCCCTCCGTGCTCTCCTTCAACCTCTGGGCCGAGTGGCGCCCGCTGGCCTGGCTGCCGGGCCTGGGATCTCTCACCGTGTTCGACGCGCTGGATCATCTCGCGTCGAACGTGCTGCTGCCGCTCGGCGGCCTGGCCCTCGCGCTCTTCGGGGGCTGGGTGGTGCCGCCGCGGCTGCTCATGGGGCAGCTCGGGCTGAGCCGGTCCGGCGGCCGGACCCTGGTGATCCTGCTGCGTTACGTGGTGCCGGCCGGCATCGCCGCCGCCAGCGTCCTGCCGATCTTCTAGGGCCTCCCGGGTCCTGCCTCATCCGCGATCCGGGGCCTCGCAGACACGACCCGGACTCTGGTGGTACCATCCCCGCGGCGCGACCTGGTGGCCGGCCCGAGCGGCGCCGTCGCGGGGAGGAGGCCCATGGCGTCTGGACAAGCGACGTGGCCGTTGGCCCGGATCCTGGCGTGGGTGGTCATGGCGGTGATGGCCGTCGCCCTCGGCTACACCGCGTGGATCGCGCTGGTGAACTTCAACCGGATCGGCGTATGACGGCCGCCCTGCTCGTCCTGATCGCGGTGGCCGCGCTGTCCGCCAGCCTCGCGCTCCTGATGGCCCGGCTGGGGGTGGCCGTGCTCGCGGACACGCTGGCGGTGACCGCGGCCGTGTGCGGCGTGGCCGCGTTCGGCCTGGTCGCGGCCTACACGGTCCGGCGCGCCCGCCGCCCCGACGATCGGATCCGGCCATGACCAAGCGCGGCGCGCGCGCGTTCTTCCTGATCAGCACGCTGCTCAGCGCCCTGATCTTCCTGGCCCTCACCGTCGACAGCCACTGGAAGATCCCCGCGCTCACCAACGCGGACGCCATCGACGCCACTGTGATCGCGGGCAAGGACGTGTGGCACCGGAACAACTGCATCAACTGCCACACCCTGCTCGGCGAAGGCGCCTACTACGCGCCCGACCTGACCCAGATCACCGCCCAGCGCGGCGCCGGCTACCTGCGCGAGTTCCTGAAGGACCCGTCGCGCTTCTATTCCGAGGAGCGCGATCGGCGGCTGATGCCGACCCTGAACCTCTCCGACGAGGACATCACCGCGCTCATCGCCTTCCTCGGGTGGGTCAGCAAGATCGACACCCAGGGCTGGCCGCCGCGGCCTATCCTGGTGAAGGGCAGCGCGGTGCCGGGCGCGGTGGCCGCGGTCGACAAGGCGGTCTCGAGCGATCCGGTGGAGCTGGGCCGCACCGCCTTCAACGCGACGCCGCCGGGCTGCTCGGCGTGTCACTCGATCGCCCCGAACGTGAACATCGTGGGCCCCAGCCTCGCCGGCATCGCCTCGCGGGCCGCCACCCGCATTCAGGCCAAGGACTACCACGGGCAGGCCAAGGACGCCGCCGGCTACATCCGGGAATCGATCCTGAACCCGAACGCGTACGTGCTCTCCGGACCGACCTACTCGGCCGGCGGCCACTCGCTGATGCCGGGCGACTACGCGCAGACCCTCAAGCCCGAGCAGGTCGACCAGATCGTGGCGTACCTGCTCACGCTCAAGTAGGAGGCCCGGCGATGCGATACAGCTCCCAGCGGGTCGCCTATCCCTACTTCGTGGTCGCGCTGCTCCTGTTCGGTCTGCAGGTCGCCTTCGGCCTGCTCGCGGCCGCGAAGTATCTGGGTCCCGACCCCCTGCTCCACCTGCTCCCGTTCGACGTGGTCAAGGAGATCCACACCAACCTGCTCCTGGTGTGGGTGCTGACCGGGTTCATGGGCGCGGCCTACTACGTGGTGCCGGAGGAGTCGCGCGTCGAGCTTTACAGCGTGCGGCTGGCCTACGTGCAGCTCGGGGTCTGGACCGTCATGGGCGTCACCGCGGTGGTCGGATACGTCTTCCGGTGGACCGCCGGCAACAAGCTGCTGGAGCAGCCGTTCCCGCTGAAGATCGTCATCGTGATCGTGATGCTGATGTTCCTCTACAACCTCGGCATGACGATCCGCGCGGGCGGCCGTCTCACCACCACCGAGGGCGTGCTGGTGGCGGGCCTCGCGACCACCGCCCTGCTCTACCTGCCTGCCCTGCTGGAGTGGGACAACTACACGCTCAGCATCTTCTACCGCTGGTGGACCGTGCACCTCTGGGTCGAGGGCGTGTGGGAGATGATCCAGGGCGGCCTGCTCGCCTACCTGCTGATTCGCCTCTCCGGGGCGGACCGCGAGGTGCTCGAGAAGTGGCTGTACGTGATCGTCGGGCTCACCTTCATCTCCGGGTTCCTCGGCACCGCGCACCACTACTACTGGATCGGCGTGCCCCGGTACTGGCTGCCGCTCGGCGGCTTCTTCAGCGCGCTCGAGCCGCTGTCGTTCCTCGGGATGGCGATGTACGCCTACGCCGCGATCCGCCGGTCCGGGCTGTCGCACCCCAACCGGATGGCCATGCACTGGACCATCGGGAGCGCCATCTTCTCGGCCCTCGGCGCGGGCATCCTCGGCCTCGCCCACACCTGGCCGGCGGTCAACAAGTGGACCCACGGCACCCTGATCACGCCGATGCACGGGCACATGGCGTTCTTCGGCGCCTACGTCATGATCGTGCTCGGGATGATCAGCTACGCGCTCCCCGGGCTGACCGGCCGCAGCGAGGATTCCCGCGAGACCGCGGCCGGGTTCTGGTCCTTCTGGCTGCAGATGGCGGGCATGTTCGGCATGACGATGGCGTTCGCGACCGCGGGCATCACCCAGACGTATCTCGAGCGCATCCTCGGCATCGGCTACCTGGACACCCAGCTCAAGCTCCAGGTGCACTTCCTGATGCTGGTGGCCACCGGCGCCCTCTTCGTCGCCGGGGTGGGGCTCTACATCTGGGATTTCTTCTTCCTGGCCGGACGGCCGGTGGCGGTCGCGCAGGCCGAGCGACTCGCCGCGACCCGGCCGGGCGCCTGACGACGGCCGATGACGTCCGGCCGCCCCGTCGACGATCCCTTCGCGCTGGCTTCGGCCGACGGCCTGCGGCCGCCGCCGTGCGAGGAGCCGTTCTACCTGCCGTCCGGTGACGAGGTGGCGGTCTTCGCGGCCTGCCACGCGCACGGGCTGCCCGTCATGCTGAAGGGGCCCACCGGCTGCGGCAAGACGCGGTTCGTCGAGCACATGTCCTGGCGCCTGCGCCGGCCCCTGGTCACCGTCGCCTGTCACGACGATCTCTCCGCGAGCGACCTGATCGGCCGCTACCTGGTGCGCGGCAGCGAGACGGTCTGGCAGGACGGTCCTCTCACCCGGGCGGTCCGCGCGGGCGCGCTCTGCTATCTCGACGAGGTGGTGGAGGCGCGCCCGGACACGATCGTGGTGATCCATCCGCTGACCGACGACCGCCGGGTGCTGCCGATCGACAAGACGGGCGAGCTGCTGCCGGCCGCGCCGGGCTTTCAGCTGGTGATCTCCTACAATCCGGGGTACCAGCACCTGCTGAAGGACCTGAAGCCCAGCACGCGGCAGCGCTTCGTGGCGCTCGAGTTCACGGTGCCGCCGCCGGAGCGGGAGGTGGCCATCGTGGTGCACGAGGGCGGGGTGAGCGGGCGCCAGGCCGCCGACCTGGTCGCGCTCGCCGGCCGTCTCCGCGCGCTGCGGGACCGCGGGTTGCCGGAGGTGCCCAGCACGCGGCTCCTGGTGTCCGCGGCGCGGCTGATCGCGAGCGGCGTGGCGCCGCGAGAGGCGTGCCGGGTCGCGATCGCGGCGCCGCTCACCGACGATCCCGACCTGCTCGCGGCCGCGCACGACGTGATCGGCCTCCTGCTCTAGAGGCCCGCATGGGAGAGCCCGAGGGCCTGCTCATCGAGGGGGCCCGGGTCGCGGTGGCCGCCGCGCGCGATCTCTGGTGGCGGGCCCGCCCGCGCGAGGCCTCGCCGGACGTCGCGCTCACGCCGCTGCGGGCCCGGCTCGAGATGCTCCTGGCCGCGCTACACGGCGCGCGCCTCCCGATCCTGCCGACCGATCCGGAGCCCGCGCCGACCTGGCTCGCGCGGCTGCTCCGCCGCGTTCCGCACCACCTGGTGACGGAAGAGGCCCTCGCGGCCACCGACGGCCGGCACGTCTGGCTGCCGCGCCGGCTCGACGCCCGCTTCGATCCGGTCACCGGCGGCGACCGCTATCGGCTGCTCGCGGTGGAGCAGGCCGCTCGACTGGTCGGCGGATTCGCCGGCGCGGCCCCGCCCGCGACTGCGCGGATCGAGCGCGACCTCTACTGGATCGCGACGGGGGCCGCGGTGGACTCGGCCCTCGACCGCGCGCTGCCCGGGCTCGCCGCCGCGCTGGCGGCGGCCCGCGCCGAGGCGCGCGCCGGGCGGCCGCCGCGCGATCGCCTCACCCCGGCCGAGCGCGCGGTGGAGGACCTCGTGCGCGCGGTGCTCGACGCGCAACCGCCGGCGCCGGTGGCCGACGGGATCGTGGCGCCCGACGAGGCGCGGCGCTGGGCCCGCCGGAGGGCGGAGACGCTCGTGGGGCGCTATCGCGGCGTGGCACCGGTCGGCCTGTGGGGAGAATTCCGGCCGCCGGCCGTCCGGCCGGGCGACGCGGCGGAGGGGTCGGAGGCGCCCACGGCGCGCCCGGCCCGCGCGGCCTATCTCCAGCGCACGCCCCGCGTCCGCAACGCGGCCGACGACGAGGACGATGCCTCGCCGGGAACGTGGATGGTCCGCTTCGACGACCCGATGGAGAGCGTCGAGGACCCGAAGGGGCTCCAGCGCCCCGCGGACCGCGACGGGGCCCGCGCCGACGAGATGGCCGACGCGCTCTCCGACCTGCCGGAAGCGCGGGTGGTGCGCACCGCGGATCCGGCGCGCGAGGTGCTCCAGAGCGACGCCACCTGGCCCACCGCCGCGAGCCCGGCCGGCCCGCGGGAGGGCGTGGCCGGCATCACCTATCCGGAGTGGGACCACCGCCGGGGCGCCTACCGGTTCCCGGGCGCGATCGTGCGGCCCGGCCCCGCGCCGGCGGGCGAGGCGGACTGGGGCCGGCGCGTGCTGGATCGCCACACGACGCTGGTCCGGCAGGTGCGCCGTCGCTTCGACGGCCTGCGCCCGCGCCGGGTGCGCCTGGGCCGGCAGCCCGACGGGCCGGAGCTCGATCTCGCCACGTACGTCGCCGCCTTCGCGGACCGGCGGGCCGGCCGACCCGGCGAGGACCGGCTGTACGCGGACTCGCGGCCGGCGCGCCGGGAGCTGGCGATCGCGGTGCTCGCCGACGTGAGCGCCTCCACCGACGCGTGGGTGGCCGACACCCGGCGCATCGTGGACGTGGAGAAGGAGGCGCTGGTGGTGCTGCTGGAAGCGCTCGAGGTCCTGGGCGACCGGCACGCGGTCCTCGCCTTCTCGGGACAGGGCCCGGCCGCGGTGCACGTGCTGACCGTGAAGGGGTTCGCGGAGACCTCGCACGGAGCGGCGTGGCCGCGCATCGCCGCGCTCGAGCCGGACGACTACACGCGCGCGGGCGCGGCGATCCGGCACGCCAGCGCGCTGCTGGGCGCCGAGCGGGCGCGCCACCGGCTGCTCCTGGTGCTCTCCGACGGCAAGCCGAACGACGTGGACGAGTACGCGGGGCGGTACGGCATCGAGGACACGCGGCAGGCGGTGGCCGAGGCCCGCCTGCAGGGCCTCCTGCCCTTCTGCCTTACGGTGGACCGGGAGGCCCCCGCCTACCTGCCCGCCATCTTCGGGCCGCGCGGCTTCGCGGTGCTGCCGCGCCCGGAGCGCCTGCCGGCGGTCCTCGTGGAGGTGCTCCGCTCCCTCGTCTCGGCCTGACCGCGCGCTCCGGTCACGTCCGGGTAGCGGGCCCGCGGCCGGGCCCGCTCGGCGACGTGGCGACGCTCGCGCGCCCGCTCATCGCCGGCGGCCGGAGCGGGTCGACCGCGCCGGTCTCCGTCGGCGCGGTCGGAGCTTGCGCAGCGCGGCGCCCTTGTGGACGGCCAGATGGTCCGTCTTGTCGCTCTCGATCAGGTACTGCGGGACCTCGCGCGAGGCGCGGACGGTGTACCCCTTGAACTTCATCGGCGCGGTGATCTTCTTCCGGATGATCCCGCTCACGCGCCCGGCCTCGGAGTTCCAGCTCACGTGATCGCCGACCTTGAACATGCCCGCCACCGCATCCCTCCTGCGCTCGCCGTGCTCCCGTCACTCCGACGGGGTGGGCTCCCCGAACGGCAACAACTCGAGCACGTCGTTGCGGCTCACGATCCCGACCAGCCGCAACTCCCGCGTCTGCCGGTGCACCACCGGAATGCTGCGCAGCCGCCGATTGACCATGACGGACATGGCGGTCGAGACCCGGGGTCAGGGTGGCCAGGCCGCGGCTCTTGATGTCCCGGACACGCTCCGCGGGCAGGGCCCGCATGTCCACCGTGAGGCGGCCAGGAGACCAGGGCCGATAAATCTTCAGGAGGTCCAGCTTGGTCACCACTCCGCGCAGCACGCCGCGCTCGTCCACGACCGGGAACATTTTGAAGTCGTGCACCGCGAACAGCCGGCGCAGGTCCACGATGCTGGTGTCCGGGCTGACCGTGACCGGATCTCGCGTCATGATCTCGCCAACCGTTTGCCGTATGGCTCGTCTCGACATGTCCGCGTCTCGCGGACAGTAGTACCGCCTTCCCCAACGCCCCCGCAACAAGTTCGAGCAGCCCGGCGGAGGATCGGTGGACGAGCGGCGGAATGACGGCTACAAAGGACGGGTGACGTCCGCCGCGACGCTTCACGACCTGCTGTGTCGCCAGATCGTCGAGCAGATGCCCGACGCGGTGATCTTCGCCGATCGCGACGGCGTGGTCCGCCTGTGGAACCGGGCGGCGGAGACCGTGTTCGGGTACTCGGCGGACGAGGCCCTGGGGCAGAGCCTGGACCTCATCATCCCCGAGCGGTTCCGCGCGCGACACTGGGACGGATATGCCCGCGTGATGGAAACGGGGACGACCCGCTACGGCACGCGGCTGCTGGCGGTCCCCGCGATGCGCAAGGACGGGCAGCGCATCTCCATCGAGTTCTCGATCGCGCTGTTGAAGGACGAGCGTGGTCGGGTGACCGGTGCCGCCGCGATCGTCCGTGACGTGACCGCCCGCTGGCACGAGGAGCGGGAGCTGCGGCAGCGCCTCGCCGCGCTGGAGGAATCAGCCCGCGGTGGTCGGCCTGCCCCTGGCGGTGGGGAGTCGCCAGCCGCGCCATAGGGCCACGATCCGGATGCCGAAGCACACCGCCGCGCCGGCGAGCGCCGATGCGGCCGGCGGAGCCGTGAGGGCATGCCCGCCCACGACTACCAGGGCCCCGGCGAGCGCGGCCACCGCGTAGAGGTCGGAGTGGAGCACGACCGGGATGTCCGCCACCAGCACGTCACGCAGCATGCCCCCGCCGATGCCGGTCAGCATCCCGAGCAGCGCGGCCATCACCGGGGTGAGGCCGTAGCCGAGCGCCGTCTGGGTGCCCGATACCGCGAAGAGCGCCAGACCCGCGGCGTCGAACGTCAGCACCAGATTCCGCAGGCGCTGCTGGCGCTCCGCACCCGGCGCGCAGAAGAAGGCGACGAGCCCGGCGACCACCGAGACACCCAGGTAGCGCCAGTCCCGGAGCGCCGCCGGCGGGATCGCGCCGATCAGGATGTCGCGCGTCACGCCGCCCGCGGTGGCGGTCGCGCACGCGACGACCAGCACCCCGAACAGATCCAGGCGATGCTTGACCCCGGCCGCCGCTCCGCTCAGAGCGAACACGAAGGTGCCCGCCAGCTCCAGCATCAGGAGCGTCCCCGCGGCGTACGCCTTGAATCCGATCAGGGCCTCGACGAGGTGGCGGGCGCCCGACGCCGGCATCAGGCGGCGAGCGGAGGCGTCGATGCCGGGTCGATCCTCGGAACCTGCATCAGCGTCCAGATCAGATCGCGATGCTCGGCCACCGTCTCCCGGTGCAGCTCGCGCAGCAAGGCCGCGCTGTCGGGACTGTCGTGCTCCAGCGCGTAGGCGTCGGCCAGATACACCTCACTCAGGCGGTCCAGCTCGGACACGCTGGCGCGCAACTCATCCCAGGTCGTCGGAAATTCCGCGCCACCCGCCGTGCCGGGCTCGGCCACGGGGTGGCCCGACTTCTCGAGCGCCTGCCGCACCCGCTGCGCCCTCTCGCGCGCCCGCCGGGCTCCCTCCCGCACCCGGGTCTGCGCCTGGGGATACCGGTCCAGCCGCCGCGCATCTCGCTCGAGCGCCTCGGCCAGCCGAACCTCCGCCGCGTGGTGCGACGCCAGCCGCTCCGGGCCGTCGGGTCGGGCCGGCGCCAGCGCCGCCAGCAGCCGGCGCCACCACGGACGGGAACGCTCACTCTTGCCCACGGCGACCTCCTGAATGGATGATGCTGCGGCTAGCCTACGGGATGCACCCGCGCCGCTCCATTGGAATATTGCCATTGTGCCGATAGATCCAGCCGAATCGTCGGCAGGGTACGCGCTGGCGCTTCTCAGCGATCGTCGGCTGTGGGGCGGTCCGGTAATTCTATCGACGTGGCAGTCGATGGATGGGGCGAACCGAGGTCCGGGGCGGCGTGTAGGCATGCACGCCGGAGTGGACTTCGGCGAGCTAATTTAGAAGGGGCTCCGGTTCTCGCAGCCGCTGACGGCAATGTCTTCTTCGTGCTGCGCGGGGGCGGCTGCGGAAATGGCGTTGTCCTGGCGCACGACGGAGTCGGGAAGACCGGCACCAAGTCTGCTGGAGTGCCTCACGTACATCTGGAAGTGAGCGTCAATGCGCGGTCTCATGGCGACGGCGATGTAACCGGGGCTGAGGATCCATGGCCGTACATGATCGGCGACGACCGCGGGTGCTACCGGAAGTGTACCGTTTGGCGCGCTTCACGGCCACATGAACTGACCGCCCTACTCGTTCACGATGTAGCCCTCGACGGGCAGCAGCCACGCCTTCTCTTCGTCTGGCAATAGGGCTAGCGCTTGGTCGCCTACCCAAACACGCGTCGCATACGGCGAATGGCCGCACTCGGCCGCCGCGTTGGTGGTCGTATTGCCCGATTGGCTGTTGTTCCAAGCGAGCCCGGACGGGCGACGGGAAAAGACTGGGACGAGGGCAAGCCGCAGCGGACGAAACCACATTGCGCAACCTCCTTCGAGCCAGGTGACGGCCTAAATCGGCAAGAAGACCGAGTGCGAGGGGTGTCCTCTGTACGCATAGGCGGCTACCCGTCCTACAGCCTAGATTCCGGTGATGGCTAAGACCATGGCTCCCGGTCCAGAAGTCTGCTATGAGAGAGGCAGGTTGCGGGCTCGCGCCTCACGTGAGGCAGACCGAGACCCGGAGTGCTGAGTGGTCACGGCGGAAGGAGGAGCGCGATGAAGAGATTGGTGGCGGTGACGATGGCGGTGGCCTTCGCGTTCGGCGCGTTTTCCATTGCATCAGCGGCCGATGAGAAGAAGCCCGCCGCGAACTCCCAGCAGGAGCGCATGAAGGCGTGCAATACCCAGGCGGGCGACAAGAAGGGGGACGAGCGGAAAGCCTTCATGTCCAGCTGCTTGAAGGGTGGCGCCGCGATGCCCATGAACCAGCAGGCGAAGATGAAGAAGTGCAACGCCGACGCGTCGGCCAAGTCGCTCAAGGGCGACGAGCGCAAGAGCTTCATGAGCGAGTGCCTGAAGGCCGAGCACAAGATGTAAGGAACGTTGACGGCCCGACTGCCTCGCAGCCTGGGTCGGCGCCCGCAGGGGACGATTCCGCGCCCCTGCGGGCGACCTCATCTCCCCCGCCCCTCCGCCTCAGCCGCCGATAGAGCACGCGGACGGGCGCATCGCGGGTGGAATGTGGTGAGCCGTGGTGGGATCGAACCACCGACCCCCTGATTAAAAGTCAGGTGCTCTACCAGCTGAGCTAACGGCTCGCGCCCGTGTCGTCGCCGGCGTGGCGAGAGTCGCAGTGTAGCACGGCTCGGCGGCGGGCAGGCTAGCCGGGCAGCTTCGCCGCGAGCACGTCGACCTTCTGGATGACGGGCTCCTTGTCGAGCAGGTCGCCCGCCTTCGCCATGAGGGCGGCCGCCACCCGGCCCGAGAGGTGCGCCTGGCGGCCGGCCTCGTCCGGGAACGCGTCGAAGATGCCGAAGATGCGCGGGCCCAGCCGCAGCGCGAAGCACGTCGTCGTGGCGGGCTCCTCCCGCACGACCGCGAGGCGGCCCTTCAGGAGCGACTCGACCTCGCTCTCCTTACCCGCCTTGGCTTCGAGCTGCACGTAGAGCGCCACCTTCACCACGATGAAGCCCCTCTCTTCCTGCTCGGCTACTTCGGACTGCGCCGGGTCAGCGGGGCGACCACGTCCGCCATCGTGGGCGGGGTCGCCACGTCCTTGTAGTCGGCGAGCCGCTCGTAGATGACCGCGGCCGCCTGGTGGAAGCCGCCGGGCAGCCCCGCGGCCTCGAACGTGGCGGCGATCTCCTCCATCTCGCCCACGAAGCGCCACGCCTTGCGGGCGTTGTCGCGCGCGGCCGCCTCCGAGCGCTTCGGCAGCTCCGGCTGCGAGCGGCGCCACTCGGCCAGGAGCGCGTCGTCCACGCCCTCGCTCGCCGCCAGCGCACGGATGGCCATCAGCAGCGCGGACGAGCCCTTGGTGTACGCGGCGTAGGCCATCTTGAGCGCGGAGGCCGCGCCGGGGGCGTCGCCGATGGCGATGGCTTCGAGCGCGCTGCCCTCGAACAGCGCGGCCGCGCGCTTGGCCTCGCGGCCGGAGAGATACAGGCGCGTGGACCCCGCGTTGCGGGGTGGCGGACCGATCAGGCCGCCGTCCACGAACGCGGCGCCGGCGGCTTCCACCACCGCGCCGATCTCGCGGCCGGTGCCGGGCGCCACCGCATTGGCGTCCACGTAGAGGCCGCCGAAGCGGAGACGCGCGACCTCGCGCGCCAGGTCCAGGGCCGCGTGCGGCGGACACACGGACAGCACCACGTCGCTGGCCGCCACGAGGGCGGCGACGGTCCCCGCGTCCTCCAGGCCGGCCGCGGCGGCCCGCTGCCGGCTGCCCGCGCTGCGCCCCTCGGATGCCCACAGCACGCGTGAGCCCGCGGCCAGCGCGCACGCCCCCACCACGCTGCCCATGTCGCCCGGATGCAGGATCCCGATCGTAATCATGACGCCTCCTATGAAGGGTGCCGAGTCAACAATCGCGATCGAGAGCTGGGATACACCGTCCATCCTCCTATCCGTGCTCGGTGGCACACTAAGCTGGACCAGTGGGGCGGCCGATTCTCCCTCTGAGCCTCAAGGG
>DASRHC010000021.1:0-75501 GCA_035650715.1 Candidatus Methylomirabilota bacterium
CTACCAGCCCAACTACCAGACCGAGGGCCGCGTCTACGCCGCCTACACCCTGAGCCACGTGAAGGACCCGAAGATCGGCATCCTGTACCAGAACGACGACTACGGGAAGGACTACCTGAAGGGCTTCGAGGACGGCCTCGGGGACAAGAAGAACCTGATCGTGATGAGGCAGACCTACGAGGTCACCGATCCCACCATCGACTCGCAGATCGTCAACCTCAAGAACAGCGGCGCCAACGTGTTCTTCAACATCAGCACCCCGAAGTTCGCGGCGCAGGCCATCAAGAAGGCGCACGAGATCGGCTGGAAGCCGCTCCACTTCCTGAACAACGTGTCGAGCTCGCTGGGCACCGTGCTGAAGCCGGCCGGGCTCGAGGCCTCCAAGGACCTGATCACCGCGCTCTACATGAAGGAGGTCACCGACCCTCAGTGGAAGAACGACAAGGGCTTCCAGGACTGGGTCGCGTTCATGAAGAAGTACTACCCGGACGGGGCGCTGGACGATCAGGCCAACGCCTACGGGTACAACGTGGCGATCCTCATGACCCACGTGCTCAAGCAGTGCGGCAATGACCTGTCGCGCGAGAACATCATGAAGCAGGCCGCGAACGTGAAGAACCTGGAGCTGCCGCTGCTGCTGCCCGGCATCAAGATCAACACCAGCCCGACCGACTTCGCGCCCATCGAGCAGGAGCAGCTGGCCAAGTTCGATGGCGAGAAGTGGTCCCTCTTCGGGGAGGTCATCGAGGCGGTCCGCCGGCAGTAACCGGTAGACCGGACGGGGTCAGGTCTTACATTCCGACATTTGGATGGCGGGCGGGCAAGGCTCCGCCAGGCGGAAATGTCGGAATGTAAGACCTGACCCCGTCTTACTACTGGCCCTGAATGGCGGAGACGGGGGAGGTGGTGGCGTAGCCGGGCTCGGTCGCGCCGCAGCCCATGGGGCCCGCGGCCTGGCCGCCCGGGCACGCCTGCGCCTGGGCGATGGCCAGCAGGGCCTCGGCGCGCTCGGTGAAGCGGGCGTCGGCGGCCATCGGCGCCTCGGGGGCGCCGTCGGCCCGGATCGCGCGGGAGCCGCCGTCGGCGCCCGGCCCGCGGCCACAGCCCATCGGGCCGCTCGCCTCGCGCTCGCCGCAGGTGTACACGCCCTCCAGCGAGGCCGAGCGCTGCTTCTCCCGCCCGTTCGACACCACCAGATAGCCCACGATCAGCGCGATGGCGCCGGCCGCGGAGGCCAGGGCCAGGATGAGCTGCGGATCCATCGCGTGCGCGGGCTCGGGCGTGGCGAGCGTGACCAGTCCCACCACCGCCAGGACGATGGCGATCAGCTGGAACCAGGGCGCGTGGCGCTCCATGGCTCCGAGTATAAGTCAGGCGGATTTTCCCCCCGGCAGGGAAATGTCCGGGCGCGCCGCCGCGGGCGGGGCCGAGGGGCTAGAAGACCGCGATCGGGTTGACCGGAGACCCCGTCACGTTCGCGAGACGGAGCGGGGCGACCGTCAGCAGGAACTCCCACCGCCCGAGGCGAGCCGCGGTGCGGGCCAGGTCCTCGAGATTGGCGTTGTCGATGAGCCAGAGCCCCATCGCGACCAGGCAGACCACGTGGAACGCGTTGCCCATCGACGGGTACGGCAACGGGGTCACGTCGTTGTGGGTGTCGGTGCCGATCATCGCCACGCCGCGGTCCCGGAGCCAGGGACAGCACGCGGGGTGGAGCGCCGGGTTCCCGGCCTGCATCGGGTTGACCGGCCCCTCGGCCAGCCGCCGCCCGTAGTACCCGGTGCGGACCAGCAGGATGTCCCCCGGCTCCACCCGGACGCCGGCCGCCTGCTCGGCCGCCTCCAGGTCCTGCGGCATGACGCCGACGCCGGGCCCGAGCCACCGCACGCCCTTGACCGCGGCCACGTCGAGGAGCACCCCGCGGCTCACCACCCCGTCGCGCAGCACCTCCACCGAGTTGACGGTGGCGCCCTCGCGCGAGGTGATCGCGTTGCACGAGCGGCCGTTGTAGAGCCGGCCCTCCCAGAAGTAGTGGGAGGGCGCGTCCACGTGGGTGATCGTGTAGCCGTGGAACACCATCCCGATGAACTCGGCGGCACCGCGCCGCTGCCGCGCCCGCTCCGGCGACACGGTGTCGCGCCCCTCGCCGGAGTCCACCATGAAGCGCAGCGGCTGCACGGTGGTGTCGGCGGTGATCTCGGTGGTGATCGGCCGCGCGCAGGTGACGCTCACGCCGGCGCTGACGAGGCGCGCGGCGGCCCGGCGCCGGGCGGGAGTGATGAGGTTGACGGTGCCGAGCTCGTCCTCGCTCCCCCAGCGGCCCCAGTTGGACAGCGACTCGAGATAGCCCCGGACCTGGGCTTCCGAGGGCGCTTCGGTGGGAGCGGGCACGAGCTCGGCCGTCGCCGCTACTTCTTCTCGCCGGAGTAGATCTTCATCACGGTGTCGAGGAAGCGGAGGGCGTGCTCGCGCGGCCGCTGGAACGAGTTGCGGCCGATGATGGAGCCGAAGCCGCCGCCGTCGCGGATCCCCCGGCACTCGTCGAAGATCGCCTCGTCGTTCTCCTTGGTGGCGCCGCCCGAGAAGATCACGATCCGGCGGCCGTCGAAGGCCGACTGCACCACGTGCCGGACCCGCTCGCTCAGGGTGGCCATCGGGACCTTCGCCTTCTCGTAGGCCTTCTTGGCCTCCGCCTGCTCGATGTGCTCGGTGGGCGGCTTCACCTTGATGATGTGGGCGCCCAGCTGGGCCGCGATCTGGGCCGCGTAGGCCACCACGTCGAGCGCGGTCTCCCCCGCCTTGCTGATGTCCGAGCCGCGCGGGTAGGACCACACCACCGCGGCCAGCCCGTGGGCCTTGGCCTCCTGGATCATCTCGCGGCACTGCTGGTACATGATCTGGGCCTGCGAGGAGCCCGGGTAGATCGTGAAGCCAACCGCCACGCAGCCGAGCCGGAGCGCGTCCCTCACGGAGGCGGTCACCGCGGAGAGCGGGTCCTTCTCGTCGTGCAGGACGTCGTGGTTGTTCATCTTGAGGATCAGCGGCACCTCGCCCGCGAACTCGGCCGCGCCCGCCTCCAGGAAGCCGAGGGGCGCCGCGTAGGCGTTGCAGCCCGCGTCGATCGCGAGGCGGAAGTGATACGAGGGATCATAGCCGGGCGGGTTCACCGCGAAGCTCCGCGCGGGACCGTGCTCGAAGCCCTGGTCCACCGGCAGGATCACCAGCTTGCCGGTGCCGGCGAGACGCCCGTGGTTGAGGAGCCGGGCGATGTTGGTGCGGGTACCGGGACTGTCGCTGCTGTACCAGCTCAGGATCTCCTTCACGCGCGCTTCCATGGCCTGCCCACTCCTTTCCGTTTACGAACGTTATCGACGATAGAACTCGTCGGCCATCGCCACGTCGTCGGGGCTGCCGAGAATGATGGCGGCGCGTTGGTGGTACTCGGTGGCCACCAGGTCCAGCGCGCGCTCGAGGCCGGTGCTGGCCCGGCCGCCCGCCTGCTCCACCACCAAGCCCATCGGGGCCACCTCGTAGAGGAGCCGCAGCTTCGCCTTGGGCTTCTTGGGATCGCTCCAGTCGGCCGGGTACATGAAGAGCCCGCCGTCCAGGAGCGTGCGGTGCACGTCGGCGACCATCGCCCCCGAGTAGCGCAACGAGTAGGGCCGGCCGGTCGCCTTGTCCTGCGCCTTCAGGTGCTCCACGAAGGCGCGCTGGCCCGGGTGCCACGTGTGGCCGTTGCCCTCGTTGATCCCGTACACCTTGCCGCGGCGGGGGATGCGGATGTCCGGATGGGTGAGCCGGAACTCGCCCGAGCCCCGGTCGAGGGTGAAGCCGTGCGTGCCGTGCCCGGCGGTGTACACGAGCGTGGTGGAGGGCCCGTACATCACGTAGCCCGCCCCCAGCTGCCGCGTGCCGGGTCCGAGGGCCGCCGACGCCGCCGGCGTCCGGCCGTCCGCGGCGCGGATGCCGAAGATGGTGCCGACCGAGCCGTTGACGTCGAGATTGGAGGAGCCGTCGACCGGATCCGTGCACACCACGACCGCGCCCGGGCCCGCCGCGCCCGCGATCTCGACCGGCTCCGCCGCCTCCTCCGAGATGACCGCCGCGCACACGCCGGTCTCGCGGAGCGCGGCCACCGCAACCTCGTGGCCCCACACGTCCATCTTCTTCACCTGGTCGCCGGTGAAGTTGGTCCCCCCCACCGTGCCGAGACGACCGCGCAGGGCCGCGTGGGCGAGCTCGTGGGCGATCTCGACCGCGAGGCGCCCGAAGCGCTCGATGACGATGGCGACGCTCTTGTCGGTGGGCGAGGAGGAGGGGTGCTGCCGCGCGAGATGTTCCGATAGCGTCATCGCTGAATCAGCCATTGGAATCCTCTCGACGTTGAGTAGGATGGCGCGATGTCGTGCGCCTTCGTCGATGCTAGACGATCACCCTGACCCAGTCAACGGGAAGGGACATGGGTGTACACTCACTTCGCCGATGACGCCGATCGGGGTGCGATCCACGCTGTGCGCGGTCGCGGCGCTGTGTCTCATGGGTTGCGCGACCGGGGCGCCACCGGTGCCGCCTGCCTACACGCAGGACGAGCTCAAGGCCGCGTGCGACCGCCAGCGTGGCTGGTGGCGGCCGGACGACCTCCGCGGCGGGTACTGCGATTTCCGCGGTCCCTAGTCGCTCCCACCGGCCGCGCGGCGAACCGCACCCCGCCGCCCCGTCGAGCTCGAGCGCTGGCCCCGACCGCGGCCGCTGGCGCGCGCTCTGCCTGCTCTCGCTCGCCGAGCTGCTCGCGCTCTCGCTCTGGTTCAGCGCCTCCGCGGTGCTGCCCGCGCTGTCGCGCGAGTGGGCGCTGGGGGACGCGGGGCGCGCCGGCCTCACCATCGCGGTGCAGGCCGGCTTCATCACCGGCACTCTCCTCGCCGCGCTCACCAACCTGCCCGACATCGCCTCCCCGCGCGGGCTGATCCTGTGGGGCGCGCTGAGCGGCGCGGCGATCAACGCGGCGCTCGCGCTGTGGGTGGAGCAGCTCACCCCCGCCCTCGTGCTCCGCTTCCTCACCGGGGTGTGCCTGGCCGGCACCTATCCGCCCGCCATGAAGATCGCGGCCACCTGGTTCCGCACCGGCCGCGGCCTCGCGATCGGCCTGCTGGTGGCCGCGCTCACCGTCGGCTCGGCCACGCCGCACCTCATCCGCGGGCTCACCGACCTGCCGTGGCGCCACACCCTGCTCGCCGCGTCCGGGCTGGCCGCGCTCGCGGCGCTCACGATCACCGCGGTCTCGGAGGGCCCGTACCGCTTCCCGGCCGCCCGCTTCGACCTGCGCATGGCCACCGCGGTGCTGCGCGAGCGCGGGCCCCGGCTCGCCTGCCTCGGCTACTTCGGGCACATGTGGGAGCTCTACGCGATGTGGACGTGGCTCGGCGCGTTCCTCGCCGCGAGCCTGGAGGCCCGCGGCGGCGGCAGCTTCGCGGGGCTCAACGCGAGCGTGGCCACCTTCGCGTGCGTGGGGCTCGCGGGCGGCCTCGGCGCGTGGGCGGGCGGCGCGCTCGCGGACCGGTGGGGCCGCACCGCGCTCACCATGGCCGCGATGGCCCTGTCCGGCCTCTGCGCGCTCGCGATCGGCCTCACCTTCGGCGGCCCGCCGCTCGTCACCCTGCTGGTGGCGCTCCTCTGGGGCGTGACCGTGATCGCGGACTCCGCCCAGTTCTCCACCGCGGTCACCGAGCTGGCCCCCGCCGCCTACGTCGGCACCGCGCTGACCACCCAGACCTGCGTGGGCTTCGCGCTCACGATGGCGTCGATCTGGCTCGTGCCTCCGGTGGTGGGCCTGGTCGGCTGGCGGTGGGCGTTCGCGGCGCTCGCCATCGGGCCCGCCCTGGGCGTGCTCGCGATGGGGCGGCTCCGGGCCCTGCCGGAGGCCGCGGCGATGGCGGGCGGACGCCGGTGAGCGCGGCCGCGGTCCGGCAAGCGCGGGGCCGCCGCGGTCAGCCGACCTTGCTGTAGACGCCCGGCGGGATGACCCGGTAGACCGCCAGGGGCTGCGACACGTTCTTGAAGGTGCGCTCGCCGAGCGACTCCAGCACGAAGAGACTCGCGATCCGATCCGCGGTCGGCTGCCCCACCACGATGTCGCCGCCCTCGGCCGCGCCCGCGAAGCGGGCCGCGATGTTCGTGGTCGGCCCGGTCGCGGTGAACGTCCACCGCTGAGATCCCGCGCCCCCCAGCTTGGTGGCGCCCACCAGCGCCTGCCCGGTGTTGATGCCCATGTGCAGCGACACCGGCGGGAACACCCCCGCGTACTCGTCGTTCAGCGCGGCCACCTTCTGCCGGATCGCGAAGGCGGCCCGGGTCGCGTTCACCGCGTGGTCGCGCTCCTCCCCGCCCTCGCCCCGCCGCTTGCCCTGGAAGATCACCATGAGCCCGTCCCCCGCGGTCTCGTTCACGTCGCCGTGGTGGGCGCGGATGATCTCGAGGAAGCTCGAGAAGTAGGTCTGCACGAGCTGGTTGAGCCGCTTGGCCTCGATGGTCTCGCTCAGGCGCGTGTACCCCGCGATGTCGAGGAACAGCACCGACACCTCCTCGCTGCGCTTCTCGAGGCTGGTGGCGCTGGGGTCGCGCTCGAGCAGCTCCTTCACCGCGTCGGGCACGAACTTCGACAGCTCGCCCTTGAGCTGCTCCAGCACCTCGAGCCGCTGCCGCGAGGCCTGCAGGTGCTCGAGCGCGGTGGCCAGCTCGGTGTTGCGCGCGGCGAGGTCCTGCTGGGTGCGGGCCAGGTGCGCGGTCATGTCGTTGAGGGCCACCGCCAGCTCGCCCACCTCGTCGCCCGACCGGGCGCGGGCGCGAGCCGCGAAGTCGCCCTCCCCGATGCGCCGCGCCACCGCGGCCAGCTCGTGGATCGGCCGCACCACCACCTGGCGCAGGGCCAGCGCGAGCAGCGCGGCGGCGGCGGCGATGGTCAGGGCGCCGACCATGATCTGGCGATTGCGCTGCGCGCGCACCTCGGCCATCACCGGCTCCATGGAGGTGGCGACCTGGACCACCGCCCGGACCTTGTGGTCGGTGCCGTGGCATCCCTGGCACCGCTCCTGGTTCGGGATCGGCTGGTAGAGGGTGAAGACGGTGCTGCCGTCGTGCGACTCGAGCGCCTCCTGCGCCTGCAGCGTTTCCACCGCCCGGGTGAAGAGCGGGCCGGCCATGGTCCGTCCCGGCTCGCGCCGCATCCGCTGGATGGAGGCCATCACGCCCTGCGGGAGCTCCGCCTCCTTCGAGACCTCGCGCAGCGTGGCGAGGTCGGTGAAGGCCTCCACCCCGTTGCGCCGGTACACGGTGAGGCCGCTGACCAGCCGGCTGCCGCGCAGGTCCTCGATGAGGCCGCGCGTGATGTCCGGCCGCTCGGAGAGCATGGCGGTCTCGATGCTCGCCACCAGGGTCATGATGAGCCGCCGCGCCGCCGTCTTGTTCTGCTCCACGAGCAGCGCGCTCTCCCGCTGGATGGTCAGGATGGTGGACACCCCGAAGCCGACGACCAGGACCAGGACGATCACCAGGGTGATCTTGGTGGTCAGTCGCGCGCGCAGCGCCGGCACCCTCACACCCGGGTCGCGCGGCCGGCCCAGTAGGGCTCGCGCAGCCGGCGCTTCAGCAGCTTGCCCGCCGCGTCGCGGGGGAAGTGCTCGGGGAACGAGACCTCGCGCGGCACCTTGTAGTCGGCCATGTGCCGGCGGCAGAACGCCACGATCTCCTCGCGGGACAGCGTCTCGCCCGGACGCACCTGCAGGGCCGCGTGCACCCGCTCGCCCCACTCGTCGTCCGGCACCCCGAACACCGCCGCGTCCAGCACCTTGGGATGGCGGTGCAGCACGTCCTCGATCTCCGCCGGGTAGATGTTGACGCCCGCCGAGATGATCATGTCGCGCTTGCGGTCGCAGATGTAGTAGAAGCCGTCCGCGTCCACGGTGGCCACGTCCCCCACCGTGTACCACTCGCCGCGCCGCATGCGGGCGGTGGCCTCCGGATCGCGGTAGTACTCGTCGAGGATGCCGGGGCATCGGCGCACGTAGAGCTCGCCCGGCTCGCCCACCGGCACCGGGCGGCCGTCGTCGTCCAGCAGGGCCAGCTCCTTGCCGGGCGCGGCCTGCCCGCACGAGCCGGGCTTCCGCAGCACGTCCTCCGGGCGCAGGATCGTGTTCACCCCCAGCTCGCTCGAGCCGTAGAACTCGTAGAGGACGGGGCCAAAGCAGGCCACCACCGCCTCCTTCACGCTCATGGGGCACGGGGCCGCGGCCATGATGATGGCGCGCATGGACGAGACGTCGTAGCGGGCGCGCACCGCCGCGGGCAGGTCCACGATGCGCTTGAGCAGCGTCGGGGCCATGAAGGTGCTGCTGCACCGATGGCGGGCGATGAGGGCCAGGGCCTGCTCGGGGTCGAACTTCGGCATGATGACCACGCTGGCCCCGACCACGTGCGCGTAGAGCGCGAACCCGCCCGGCGCCGAGTGGTACATCGGTCCGGCCACCAGGTGCACGTGCGCGGGGTCCAGCAGGTCCAGCGCCCGGAGCGTGTCCATCAGGTCCTGGGGATCCATCCCCCGCCGCAGCGCGCCCTTCGGACGGCCGGTGGTGCCGCCGGTGTAGATGATCGAGGCCCCGAAGCCGCCGGGCGGCTCCCCGGGGACGGCCGCTCCGGCCGCCATCACCTGATCGAGCCCCACCGCCCACGGTCGTCGCTCGGCGCCGAGCAGCACGACCTGCCGGAGCTTCGGAATCCGCGCCCGCACCGACTCGATCGTGGGCAGGAAGCGATCGCTCACCAGCACCGCCACCGCGTCCGAGTGATCGAGGATGTAGGCGACCTCGTCCTCGACCAGCCGGTGGTTCATGGGGGCCGGGATGAGGCCGGCGGCGCGCGCGCCGGACGAGGCCAGGTAGTGCTCGATGGAGTTCTCCGCGTAGACGATGACGTGGCCGCCGGGCGGCAGGCCGAGGCGGAGGAGCCCGTGGGCCAGACGGTTGCGGCGCTCGATCATCTCGGCCCACGTCCAGACGCGCTCGCCCTCGATGAGGGCGGGCTTGGTGGGGTGACGGGCGGCGTGCGCGGCGAGAACGTCCATCCCGGTGCGTGTGTAGCACAGATCCGCCGGGGGCGGCAACGCCGGCGCGCCGGGACGGGCGGCGGTCCGCCGTTTCACGGCGCGGCGGGTGCGGAGTCGCAGTACCCTGAGCGGAGCGCAGTGGCCGACCCCCAACCCGGGAGGATCCGATGGCCCTGGATCGATCGTTCGTGGAGCGGAACCGGACCCAGCTCGACCGCCTGAAGGCCTTCGTCGACTCGGCGACCGACGCCGACCTGGCGCGGCCGATGCCCGCCGGCTGGACCATCGCGGGCGTGCTCGCCCACCTGGCCTACTGGGATCAGCGGATCGTGGTGCTGATGGACCGGTGGGGCGCCGACGGCCGGGGCACGCCGCCGCCGGTCCTGAACGACGAGCGCGCGGTGGACTGGATCAACGACGCGGGCAAGCTGCTCTGCCTGGCGCTGCCGCCCCGGGTGGCGGCGCGGCTCGCGGTGGAGGCCGCGACGGCCGCGGACGCGCGGGTCGCCGCCGCCTCCGACGCGCTGCTCGAAGCCAACCGGGCCGCCGGCTCCCCGCTCAGCATGGATCGCGCCGAGCACCGGCGCGAGCACCTGGACGAGATCGAGCGCCAGTACCCTCGCCGCTAGCCGGCGAGGCGGGCGCTCGCCGCGCTACCAGCCGGCGTAGATCCCTTCCCGGATGGGCGGGTTCGGGCCCCTGGTCCGGTCCCACTGCTTCTGCATCAGGACCTGGTAGAGGCCGATCGAGCCGGTGGAGAACGCCACCGACGAGCAGGTCAGGTAGAGCAGCCAGACCCGGTAGGTCTGCTCGCCCACGATCTCCCGCGCCTCGTCGGCGCGCGCCTTCAGGCGCTCCGCCCAGTGCCGGCACGTGCGCGCGTAGTGCAGGCGCAGGTTCTCCACGTCCAGCAGCTCCCAGCCCGCCCGCTCCATCTCGGTGAGCGTCTCGCTCACGCCCGAGAGGTCCCCGTTGGGGAACACGTAGCGGTAGAGGAAATCGGTCTGGCTGGTCGGCTTCCAGTGGAACTCGTGGTGGATGCCGTGGTTGAGGTAGAGGCCGCCGTCGTTCAGCATCTCCCGCACCCGCCCGAAGAACGACGGGTAGTTCGGGATGCCCACGTGCTCGATGACGCCGATGGCCGCGATCTTGTCGTAGCGGGCGCTCGCGGGCAGGTCGCGCACGTCGCGATACTCGACCAGACACCGGCCCTCGAGGCCTTCCCGCTTGATGCGCGCGGCGGCCCACTCGGCCTGCTGGCGCGAGAGGGTCACCCCGTGCGCCTTCACTCCGTAGTGCTGGGCGGCCCAGATGCTGAAGCCGCCCCAGCCGCAGCCGATGTCGAGCAGCGTCTCGCCGGGCTGCAGGCGCAGCTTGCGGCAGACCAGCTCGAGCTTGTCGGCCTGGGCCTGCTCGAGCTTGCCGTCCGGATCACGGTAGTAGGCGCAGGTGTAGACCATCAGCGGGTCGAGGAAGAGCGCGTAGAAGTCGTTCGAGACGTCGTAGTGGTGCGCGATGGCCTGGGCGTCGAACTGCTTCGAGCGGGGACGGGAGAGCCGAGTCATGACACCACCTCTCGCATGCCGAAGATCGAGTCGAACACGATCCGGCGCCGGGCGCGCTCGGAGCCCAGCAGCCAGCGGACCCCGAGGCGGGCGACCGCGTCCGGGAGGCCGGAGAGCCGCCGCGCCAGCCAGCAGAGCTCGCCGGTGCCGTAGCGGGCCACGATGCGCCGCGCGTAGTCGTCGAGCGAGGTGCCCTGGCGGATCAGGGCCGCCACCGCCTCCGCGGCCAGGCGGCCGCTCTTGATCGCGGGGCCGATCCCCTCGCCGGACAGGTCGCGGGCGAGTCCGGCCGCGTCGCCGACCAGGCAGAAGCGCGCGCCCGAGAGGCGCCGCGGGGCCTGCCGCCGCACCACGTAGGCGTGCCCCTTGAACGGCACGATGGGCAGGTCGGCGGGCAGGTGCCCGGAGGCGCGCAGCCGCGCCACCAGGGCGTCCCGGCGCCGCGGCAGGCTGCCGTCGTCGCCCCGAGTGCAGCCCACGCCCACGTTGATGAAGTCCCGCTTCGGGAAGTACCAGCCGTAGCCCCGCAAGTCGGGCTCCACGTAGATCTCGGGCGCCTGCAGGTACGGGGCGAGGCGCTCCGCCCAGTCCGGCGTCAGGCGGGTCTCGCTCTCCTGGGCCACCACGACCTCTTCCCGCTCCGAGATCTCGCCGAGCGCCTTCGCCACCGGGCAGCGATGGCCGCCCGCGCCGATGAGCGCGGCGGCCTCGAAGACGCCGCGGTCGGTCTCGACCCGCACGCGATCGGCGAAGGCCGCGACGCCGGTGACCCGGATGCCCCACCGCACGTCCGCGCCCGCGGCGGCGGCGCGCTCGAGCAGGTAGTGGTCGAACTCACGCCGGATGATGCCGTAGCTGGTGGGCCGCCGCCAGCCGGTCACGTGGCTCTGCTGCTCGAACGCGAGCACGCAGCGGTCGAAGGGCTGGATGGTCAGCGGGTACTTGTCGGGATCGATCTCGAGGTCGGCGAGCGCGTCCGGCGTGACCCACCCCGCGCAGATCTTCACCCGCGGGAAGACGGCCGCGTCGAGCACGAGCGGCCGCAGCCCGGCGAGGGCCAGGCGCCACGCGGCGGTGCTGCCGCCGGGACCGCCGCCCACGACGATCGCGTCGTGGTCCATCACCGCTTCCACAACGACAGGAACAGGCGAAGCTTCTGCAGCGGCGTCACCTCGAGTCCCTCCACCGCGTTGGCCACGTCCATCGCCTGGAACAGGTCCCCCTCCAGGTCGAGCCGGCTCTGCACGTAGCACTCGGCGAAATTGTACGGCGAGGGATCCCGGATCAGGGACAGGAAGGTTTCCGGGCTCTTGATCACCGCGGTGACCACCGGCTCGCCGGCGCCGAGCCGCACCTCCTGACCGTCCCAGAGCCGGAACGCGAACGCGCCGGGCACGCGGCCGAAGACTTCCCGGAGGATCGCCGCGGCGCGGGCGGGCGTCGGGGTGGGCAGCAGCGTTGAGAGCATCAGCCGCGAAGGGTCTTCATGACTTCGGGATCCTCGAAGGCCCGGGCCGGCTCGCCCTCGAAGATGATCTCGCCCCGATCGATCGCGTAGAGGCGGTCGGCCACCCGCGAGGCGGTCATGAGGTTCGACTCCGCGATCAGCAGCGAGATGCCCATGGCCTTGATCTGCTTCACCGCTTCGATGAAGCGGCTCACCACCACCGGGGCCAGTCCCTCGAACGGCTCGTCCAGCAGCAGGATGCGGGGCGACAGCGTCATCGCCCGGGCGATGGCCACCATCTTCTTCTGTCCTCCCGAGAGGTAGAGCCCGCGCCGGCCGGTGAAGCTGCGGATCTCCGGGAACACCCCGAGCACGCGCTCGTCGATCCCGTGGTCGGCCGACGTCGGCCCCGCTGTCTTCCCGGCGGACCGGGCCAGCGACTGGCTGATCATGAAGTTCTCGGCCACCGTGAGGTCCGGGAAGATCCCCGCGTCCTCTGGAGAGTATCCCATTCCGGCGAGGGCCCGCTGGTGCGTGGGCAGGCGGGTGACGTCCCGACCGCCGAATGCCACCCGCCCGCTCCGGATCGGCAGGAGGCCCATCACGCTGTCGATGGTGGTGGTCTTGCCGGCCCCGTTGCGCCCCACCAGGCACACCGACTCCCGGTCGCCGACCTTGAGCGAGAGGTTCCGCAGCACGTGGGCGGGGCCGCGGAAGGTGTTGACGCGCTCGACCTCGAGCATGGGTCAGGCGGTGGCGCCGAGCATGTTGGCGGTGACCTGCGCGTTGTTCCGGATCTGTTCGGGGGTGCCGTCGGCCAGGATCGCGCCCTGGTGCATGGCGATGATCCGGGGGCAGTACCTGAACACCACGTCCATGTCGTGCTCGACGATCACCGCGGTGATGCCGCCGGAGCGCACCACCTGGGTGATGATGTCCATGATCGGCGCCTTCTCGCGCGTGCTCACGCCGCTGGTGGGCTCGTCGAGGAAGAGGAGCCGCGGGCGGAGCGCGTAGGCCACCGCCACGTCGAGCAGCTTCCGCTCGCCCTGCGAGAGGCCGCCCGCGAGCGCGTTCGCGCGCGCCTCCAGGCCGAAGTCCTTCAGCACCGCGGCTCCCTCGTCGCGCACCGCGCTGTCCGCGTCGGCGAGCGAGAAGAGACGGCGGGTCCGCCCCTGCCGGGAGAAGATGGCGAGGGTCACGTTGTCCTGCACCGAGAGCTGGTCGAACAGGTTCACCAGCTGGAAGCTGCGCGCGATCCCGAGCGCGATCTTGCGGTGCACCGACGCGCGGGTGATGTCGGTGCCCTGGAACTCCACCCGTCCCGAGTCCGGAGCGATCAGGCCGCTGATGAGGTTGATCAGGGTGGTCTTGCCCGCGCCGTTGGAGCCGATGAGGGCGAGCACCTCGCCGGCGGTCACCGCGAAGTCCACGTGGTCGACCGCGTGGGTGTCCCCGAACGACTTGCAGAGCTGGGTGGTGCGCAGGAGGTCCACGGTCACGCCGCCCGCACCGGGCGCGGGAGGAGGCGCCGCAGGGTGCCGACGACGCCGGCGGGCAGCGCCAGCACCAGCACCACGAGCACGATCCCGAGCACCATCTGCCAGTACACGGTGTGGCCCACCGCGTAGGTCTCGAGGTAGTTGTAGATGACCGCCCCGATGATGGGGCCGAAGAAGGTCTGGAAGCCGCCCAGCACCGTGAAGAAGACGATCTTGCCCGAGAACGTCCAGTGCAGGATGTCGGGGGTGGTGAGGCCGTTGAGCGGCACCCACAGCGCGCCCGCGAGCCCGGTGAACATGCCCGAGATGAGGAACGCCACCCACCGGTAGTGCCACACCTGGACCCCCACGAACTCGGCGCGCGTCTCGTTGTCGCGGATGGCCTGGAGCGCCTTGCCGAACGGCGAGTGCACGATGACCCACGTGACCGCGACCGCGACCACGAAGACCGCCAGCACGTAGAAGTAGTAGCGGTGGGAGAGGAACTCGAACTTGTCGCTCCCGGCCCGCACGGTGCCGCCCAGGAGGGTGGGAGTGGGCACGCGCAGCCCGTCGCTGCCGCCGGTGACCCAGAAGAACTTGAACGCGAGGCTCCACAGTACCTGGGAGAGCGCCAGGGTCAGGATGCCGAAGAAGATCCGGGTGTAGCGCACGCAGACGAGCCCGAAGAGCGCGGCCACCGCCCCGGAGGCGAGCACGCCCCCCAGCAGGAACGCCTCCATCGACTCGAGTCGCGCGTACTTGACGATGAAGGCGACCGCGTAGGCCCCCATCCCGAAGTAGGCGGAGTGCCCGAACGAGAGCAGGCCGGTGTAGCCGAGCAGCAGGTTGAAGCCGAGGGCCGCGATGGCGAACACGAGCCCGTAGGTGAGCAGCACGGTCTGGTAGGGCGGCACCACGAACGGGAGCACGATGAGGACGGCGAGGACCGGGGCGGCCCACACGAGCGTCCGGCGCGCCGCGCTCGTCGTCACGCGCGTCCGAGGATGCCGGCGGGGCGGAGCAGCAGGACGATCGCGGCCATGAGGTAGAGCACGGCCAGCTCGATCTCCGGGAAGAGCGTGATGCCGGCCTCCCGCACGATGCCAACCATGAGCGCGCCGATGAGGGCCCCTTCGAGGCTGCCGAGGCCGCCGATGACCACCACCACGAAGGCCAGGATCAGCGCGTCCACGCCCATGCCGAGCACCGCGCCCTGCTGGGGCACGATCACCGCGCCGCCGAGGCCGGCCATGAAGCAGCCGAGGGTGAAGGCCTGCACGTAGACGCGGTTGACGTTGACCCCGAGGGCGGAGGCCATTCGCATGTTCTGCGAGGTCGCGCGCAGCACCACCCCGAACTGGGTGCGGTAGACGAAGGCCCACAGGCCCGCCGCCGCCGCGCCGCCCACCACGATCACCACCAGGTTGTAGGTGGGGTAGATCGACTCGCCGATGGTGAGGCTGCCGAGGGCCTCGTAGAGCGCGCTCGCCTGGAGCGGGTACGGCCCCCACAGGAGACGCATCAGGTCCTCCAGGATCAGCAGGAGCCCGAAGGTGATGAGCAGCTGGTACTCCTCGGCGCGGCGGTAGAGCGGGCGCAGCAGCGTCGGCTCGAGCACCGCGCCCAGCAGCGCCGCCGCCACCGCCCCCACCGGCAGGATCACGTAGAGCCAGAGGCTCGCCTCGGTCGCGGTGCCGAGGGCGCGGCCCACCGCCCACGCGGTCACGTACGCGCCGAACGCGTACAGGTTGCCGTGGGCGAGGTTCACGATGCGCATCACGCCGTAGATCAGGCTGAGGCCGCCCGCGATCAGGAACATCACGGAGGCGTAGAGAAGCGCGTTCAGGAGATGGACGACGAGGGTGTCCATGGGCCGCCGCTAAGATGCCTCAACTCAGGGTTGGCCTTCAACCCGGAAACCGACGGTGGCGATCTCCGGGCGCACGAGGTTCTCGCCCAGCGTGAGGGCCACCTGGGCGGTATAGGCGCCCGGCCTCAGGCGGCCTTTCAGGTCCGCCACCAGCCGGTGCCCCACCACCTGGCGGGAGGTCCCCGCCGCGGCCACCCGACCGTCCGCGGACACGATCACGAAGCGCGCGGTGGGCACGTCGCCCTTCTCCTCGTCCGCGTTCGAGCCGAGCGGCTCCCGCACCAGCCGGTGCTGGCGGAGGAAGCGCTCCACCCGCTCGATCTCGGGCGTGATCTCGAGACGCTCCCCGGTGGCGGTGATGCGGGCGACGTAGGCCCGGCGGGGGATCGCGAAGCGGTCGTAGGTGCCGACGCCGAGCGGATTGGCCATGTCGCGGAACACCTGCAGCACCACCGCCCCGTCGCTCCACTTGTCGAGCTGATAGGGGCCGTTGGTGACGAGGTAGTGGCCGCGCCGCTGGCCGAAGAGGCGCAGAGCGGTCCAGCGGTTCTGCGCCTCGTCGGCGTCCACCAGGCCCCGCAGCGCCTCCGGGACGTGGGGGTCGCGAGCGAGGCGGTCGGCGATCGCGGCGAGCCCCTCGCGGGTCTTCGGATCGCGCGCCAGGTCGAGCCAGCGCACCCCGCGGCGGCGGGCCTCCGCGCCGGAGAACGCGCCGAGCCCCTGCTTGACCGCCTCCTCCATCAGCACGGTGACGTGCCAGGGCACCGGGCTCCACGGCGGGGCCAGCGCGGCGAGCTCCTGCGGATCGCTCGCCTCCGCGTTCAGGTAGACCTCGATCACCGGAACCACGTAGGTGAACGTGATGTCGCTGAAGCGCCGCACCTCGCTGTCCACCTTCACGACCCGCACCCCGGCCAGGGCCTGCCGCGCGGCCCGGGTCGCCGCGTCCACCGTTGGGTCGTACTCCACCCCGGCCCGCGCCCGCGGCGTGCCCCAGCGGGCGGCGAACACGTAGGGGTAGACGAGGTCGCCCACGCTCACCCGGGTGTTGTCGTGCGCGGCCGAGGCCCACAGCCGGTAGACGATCTTCGCCTTGGCGGTGCGGCCGCGGCCCACCGCGCGCGGGAGCCCGGTGCCCGGCTCGGGGAGCCACGCGTCCTCCGGGATCTCCACCCCGCCCGTGGTCACGGAGGCGGGCACCGCCCGGTGTGGAACGAGGCCGCCGCCGTAGGGCCCGGGCAGGAACGCGGGGTCGCCGAGCGCGGCCCACAGCAGCCGTCCGGCCGGATCGGTGAATCCGGCGATCGGGTTCCACGCCGCGGTCGGCCGCGTGGCGATGCCGAGCCGCATCCAGCCGTTCCAGGGGAAGTCCTTCAGCTTGGCGGTCCGCACGAAGATCGGGGAATCGAATCCGGCCTGCGAGTCCCAGGCGACGTTCTCGATGCCCTTGGAGAACTCGGCGTTGAACGCCTCGCGCCGGAGCGTGTAGCCCACCACGACGCGCTCGCAGCCGGCCCCCAGGCGGGCCACCAGCCGGCGCGCGAGATCGGCATGCTCGGCGGCGTCGCCGGAGTCGCCGGCCGCGAGCCGGCGCTCGAGCGCCTCGGCTTCCTGACGCGCGGCCGGGCTGCGCATCGCGGGCGCCAGCACGAGGTACGCCTGGAACCAGCCCGCCTTGCTCCACGGCACTTCCCCGACCGGAAGCGCGCGGGCCGCGAGCAGCGCGGGCAGGTCGATCTCCTCCACGATCCACTCGAGCTTCCGATCGGCGGGGCCCGCCGAAGCCGCGGCCTTCACCAGGCGCTCGGCGAGCGTTCCCTTGGCCCCGAGGCGCGGGGCGGCTCCGCGCGCCGCCTCGACCGCCCGGCGGGCGGCCTCGGCCAGGTCCGCGTGCTCGAGGTAGTCGCCGTGGTAGGGCGTGACCGGATAGGGATGCGGCACGAACCCCGGCACGCGGACGGCCGCGAGCGCCCGTGCGGCGCGCAGGGCCGCGCCGCACCGGTCGGCCGCGGCACCGGACGCCGCGGTGGCGGGCGACAGCACCACGTAGCCCGCGAGTGACTCGGCCGCTTCCACGCTGCCGGGCAGGCGGCCGCCCGCGAACGGGTCGTCGCCCAGGTAGGCGTGCAGGCTGCCGCTCCTGAGCTGGGCGGCCGCCGCCGCCGGGGTCAGGGTCTCGAGGCGAATTTCCTGGGGGTAGTAGCCGGGATAGAAGGGCAGCTCGTGGCCCGCCCGAGCCGGGTCCACGAGCCCCGTGAGGACGACCAGGGCGCTGGCGAGCAGGGCGAGCCTCCGCCGCGCCGGCCCTCTCCCCCGCCGGGGGGAGAGGGCCACGACGGAGATCACGCCTTGAGCGTCGGCCAGGTCTTGTCGATCCAGGTATACGTCGAGGTCGGCTCGCCCTTCGGCCAGCCGGGCGGGGCCGTGATGTTGCGGATCGGGATCGTGATGATGCGGGACGGATCCAGGATCTGGAACGGATAGTCGGGCGAGTTCATGCTGAACCCGGTCATCGCGTCCTTGTAGCCCTGGTGGGTGTCCGGCCGGATGTACAGGTAGCCGGCGGGCCCGGCGTGCATCATGCCCTCGAGCTGGCTGATGATCGCGTCGTCGTCCGGCCAGCCGCCCGCGAGACGGTTGGCCTTCTCCACCGCGTTCTTCAGCATGTAGAGCGTCGAGTACGCGCCCTCCGACTGGAAGTTCGGGTACTCCTTCCACCGGTCGTGGTACTTCTTCACGAACTCGGTGTTGAGCGGCCAGCGATTGTTGGGCGGGTAGTTGAAGTAGTAGTTGGAGTGCACGCCCGCGATGGCGCCTTCCGGATGGTCCTTGCCGATGGCGTGCGGGGCCACTCCGAACGCGATGGTGCTCGCGAACTTCATCTTCTTGAACATGTCGTAGCGCAGGGCCTGCTTGTACATCGCGACGTAGTCGCCGCCCCACACCGAGGAGACGAGCAGGTCCGGCTTGGACGAGATGGCCTTCGTGATGTGGGAGGTGAAGTCGGTGGTGCCGAGCTTCGGCCATCCCTCGGACACCGTCTGCGCCCCCGGCACCATCTTCTTCATCACGATGTTGAAGTGATCGAAGGCGTTGCGGCCGTAGGAGTAGTCGGGGTGGATGTGCGCCACGCGCTTGATCTGCTTGCCCCACGTCATCGCCGCCGCCACCGCGCAGGTGACGCCGTCCGCGGACTGGATGTTGGTGATGCGGAAGATGTAGTGCGGGTTCGGCACCGCCTTGTCGAAGAGGAAGTCGGTGCAGCCGTCCACGAAGATCGTGAGCAGCTTCAGCTCCTCCGCCACCGGCCCCAGGGCGGGAGTGTTGCCGCTCGAGATCACGCCGGTGAAGAGGTCGACCTTCTCCGAGAGCTTGAGACGCCGCATCTCCTTGACGTTGGCGTCGGTGCCCGCGTTCTCGTCCGCCTTGAGGGTCTCGATCTTGCGCTTGCCGAGCAGACCGCCCTGCGCGTTGATCTCTTCGGCGGCGAGAATGTGCCCCTTGTAGGAGGGCTCGCCGAGCACCGCGGCCGGGCCGGTGAAGAACGTCATGTGGGCGATCTTGTACGGGGTGTCCGGCACGTTGCCCTTCGGGGCCGGCGCCTGCTGCGCGTGCGCCGAGCCGATCAGGGGAACCGCGGCCAGGGGCACGCCCGCCGCGGCGGCGGCGCCCGCGGCGGCGGTGCCGACCGTCACACCCAGACGGGCCAGGAAGTCTCGACGGCTGACCTCTTGAGTCATGTATGGGCCCTCCTCGTTGGGGGTCTTCGGACAGGGCGCTGCAGCGGGGGCATCATGCTGCGCCATACTGCCGCATCAGCCCACCGCTCCGCAAGACGCTATAATCACTGCGGGTCGGCCATGACGGGGGTCAGACGAGTCCTGATGGGTCTCGCCCGGGCGCTCTCCGCGCGGCGCGGCACCTTCGCGGGGGTGGCGGTCGCGGTGTTCCTCCTCGACATCCTGATCCCTCCGCTGGTCCTGTCCGTGGCCCGAGCCCGGGTGGACTACTTCACCTTCAACCCGTGGCTGCCGAGCCTGCCCGCCTACCTGCGGTCCGGCCGAGAGCCGCTGCCGGAGCGCCTCGAGCGGGCGTGGAACCTGGCCCTCTTCTGGTTCTCGGCCGACGGCATCTTCGGCATCGACTGGGGCTTCGCGGTGACCGCGGCCGACCTGGCCCGCTTCGCCCTGATGGCCGTGCTGGTCGGCGCCTACTTCGCGCTCTGGCGCTACCGGCGGGACCGGAGCGGAGTCTTCGGTCGTGGGCTGCGTGCGGCCCGGCAGGGCGGGCTGCTGGGAGCGGCGGGCAGCGTGCTGGGGCTCGCCACCGGCGGCTGCACCGTCATGGGCTGCGGCGCCCCGGTGATCCCGGTGGTGGGCCTGGCCTTCGTCGGCCTGTCGAGCAGCACCCTGGCCTGGCTCGCCCACACCTCGACGATCGCCACCGCCGCCGTCCTCGCCGGGATGAGCCTGGGAGTGGCCGTGCTGGCGTGGCGGGCCGGCGCTAGCGACCCTTGAACTGAGGCTCGCGCTTCTCCACGAAGGCGCGCGCGGCCTCGCGGTGGTCCTCGGTCATCCCGGTGCGCGTGTGGTGCCAGGCCTCGAGGTCCAGCATCTCCTTGAGCGAGGCGCGCTCGGCCGCGTTCATGTTGCGCTTCATGTAGCGGAAGGCCACGCGAGGGCCGCGGGCGAGCCTCCCGGCCAGGGCCATCGTCTCCTCCTCGAGCCGCGCGTCCGGGACCACCCGGTTGACCAGCCCCAGGGCGAGGGCCTGCTGGGCGTCGAGGAGGTCCGCGGTGAAGTAGAGCTCGCGGGCCTTGGCGGTGCCGACCAGCTGGGTCAGGAAGTAGCTGCCGCCGAAGTCCCCGGAGTAGCCCACCCGGGCGAAGGCGGTGCCGAGCCGCGCGGTGTCCGAGGCGATGCGCAGGTCGCACGCCATCGCGAGCGAGAGCCCGGCGCCCGCGGCGGGGCCGCGCATCATGGCGATGGTGGGCTTCGGCATCTCGTGCAGCCACCGGGAGGTCTCCATGCGGCCGCGCAGCGCGTGGGCCTTCTCCTCCATGGTCTGCCCGCCCAGCTCGTTGCCCTCGGCCATCGCCTTCACGTCGCCGCCTGCGCAGAAGCCGCGCCCGGCGCCGGTGAGCACCACGACGCCCACCGCGGGGTCCTCGGCCAGGCGCGGCAGCGCCTCGAGCAGCGCGTCCAGCATCGGGCGCGACATCGCGTTGAGGCGGTCGGGCCGGTTGAGGGTGAGCACGGCTACTCCGTCCTTCACGGTCTCGAGCAGGTCGGTGGTCATCGGCGCGCCCCTCCTTGTCGGAGCCGGCGCGATTGTACCCCGGCCGCCGGGCGCGGTACCCTCCGATCGGGATGCGCCCGGTCGCCCTCGCGGTGGCATGGCTGCTGGCGGCCGCCTCCGTCGCCGCGGCGGAGCGGCCGCTCGCCACCCACACGCTCGAGGTGGACGGGCTCACCCGCACCTACCACGTGTACGTGCCGCCCGGCCTCGGCGCAACGCCGGCGCCGCTGGTGCTGGTCTTCCACGGCGGCGGCAGCGACGGACCCGCCACCGAGCGGCTCACCCGCTTCACCGCGCTCGCCGATCGGGAGGGCTTCGTGGTGGTGCTGCCGGACGGGGTGGGCCGCAACTGGAACGACGGGCGCGAGATCGCGCGCTCGCGGGCGCACCGCGAACGCGTGGACGACGTGGCGTTCGTCGCCGCGCTGCTCGACGCGGTGGGCCGGCGACGCGCCATCGATCCGCGGCGCGTCTACGCCACCGGCATCTCGAACGGCGGCATCTTCTCGCACTACCTGGCCGCGCGTCTCGCGGGACGCATCGTCGCGATCGCGCCGGTGGTGGGCGGCATCGCCGATCCGCCCGATGGCTGGCTGCGCCCGCAGCGCCCGGTGTCGGTGCTGATCCTGCAGGGCACGGCCGATCCCCTGGTGCCGTACCACGGCGGCCCGGTCGCCTTCGGGCGCGGCCGCATCATCGACACCGAGGAGGCGGCGCGCCGCTGGGCCGCGCTGAACGGGGCGGGCGCGCCGCGGGAGGAGGCCCTGCCCGCGGGCCCGGGCCGCTGCGGCGGGCGGCGCACCGTCTATCCGGACGGGCGCGACGGCACCGAGGTGGTCCTGGTGCGCCTCGACGGGGGTGGCCACGCGTGGCCGGGCGCCGCGCAGTACCTGCCCGCGCGCCTGATCGGCCCCGTGTGCCGGGACTTCGACGCGACCCGGGTGATCTGGGAGTTCTTCAAAGCCCACCCGCGCCCGGGTGGCCCCTGACCGCGGCGTCGGACTAGGGGCGGACCACCGGCTCGCGCGGCGCGGCCGGCGCGGGCCCCGCGCTGAACGGCCGGGGACGGAAGGCCGAGACGGGCAGGCCCATCTCGAGGATCCCGCGCTCGAGCCAGCGGTGGCGGTCGCCCATCACCGCGGCCGCGACGCGCCCCTTGCGCGCGTCGTCGTTGTGCCAGAGATCGTGGAAGAGACGGTGCACCTTCCGCCGCGTCCCCCGACAGAAGAGGTCGGCCAGCTCTCGGGCGCGGTCCGCCTCCGGGAAGCGCCCGTCCGCGAGCCGCGCGGCGTGCGCCACGGTGGCGGCCATCGCGAACAGCTCCATCGCGATGTCCACGGTCCGGAACAGGAAGGCCTGACGCCGCTCCATGCCGGCCCGGAACACCACCATGCCGTGGAAGCTCGCCCGCGCCAGTCGCCGCGCGCTCCGCTCCACGAAGCGCAGGTGGCCGGCCAGCGGGCCGAACTCGCCGAAGCGGGCGCCCGCGGTCACCCCGCGCAGCCAGAGCCCGGGGTACCAGCGGGCGTAGAACGCGGCCACCCCGGGCAGCGTCGCCCGCTTCTCGGCCGCGGTGCGCCGCGCGTCGATGAGCGGGCCCGCCACCTCCAGGTGCCGGTCCACCGCCTCGCGGGCCATGAACAGGTGCATGATCTCGCTGGAGCCCTCGAAGATCAGGTTGATGCGCAGGTCGCGCAGCATGCGCTCGACGCCGATCGGCGCCTCGCCGCGCCCGGCCAGCGAGCCCTCGGTCTCGTAGCCGCGCCCGCCGCGGATCTGCAGGGTCTGGTCGGCCAGCTCCCAGGCCCGCGCGGTGTTCCACTCCTTGGCCGCGGCCGCCTCCAGCCGGATGTCGTACCCGCCGCGGTCGGCCAGCTCGGCCGCGAGCGTGGCCACCGAGTCCATGGCGAACGCGGTGGCCGCCATGTCGCCGATGCGGGTGCCGATCGCCTCGTGCTTCCAGATGGGGGCGCCCCACTGCACGCGGGCGGCGGCCCAGCCGCGGACGATCTCGAGGCAGCGCTTGGCCGCGCCCGCGCACACCGCGGGCAGGGTGAGCCGCCCGGTGTTGAGCGTGGCGAGCGCGATCTTGAGCCCCTGCCCCTCGCGGCCGATGAGGTTCTCGCGGGGGACCCGCACGTCGCGGAACGAGATCACCCCGTTGGCCAGCGCGCGCAGGCCCATGAAGTGGCAGCGGTACTCGACGGTGACGCCTTCCCACGCGGTCTCCACCACGAAGGCACTGATGCGGCCGGTCTGGGGGTCGCGGGCCATCACCACCAGCAGCTCGGCGAGCGTGCCGTTGGTGCACCAGAGCTTCTCGCCGTTCAGGACGAAGTGATCGCCCCGGGGCTCGGCGGTGGTGGAGAGGCTGGCCGGATCCGAGCCGACCCCGGGCTCGGTCAGGGCGAAGGCGGAGATGGCCCCCGCCGCGCAGCGCGGCAGGTACTTCGCCTTCTGCTCGACGGTGCCGAAGAGCTTGAGCGGCTGGGGCACCCCGATCGACTGGTGCGCGGAGAGCACCGCGGCCACGTTGCCGTCGTAGCTGCCGACCAGCTCCATGGCCCGGCAGTACTCGGAGACCGTGAACCCGAGCCCGCCGTACTCCCGCGGGATCTTCATCCCGAACGCGCCCAGGCGGCGCAGCCCGTCGAGCACCTCCGGCGGGTACTCGCCCTCGCGGTCGATCGCGGCCGGATCCACCTGCTCGCGCAGGAACGCGCGCAGGTCGTCCATGAAGCGGGTGAACTCGGGCCGGTCGGTGCTCCGGAGGGGAAAGGGGTGGATCAGGTCCAGGGACAGCCGGCCCAGGAAGAGGTCGCGCAGGAAGCCCCGGCCCTCCCAGGCCTCCGGGCGGGCCTGCTCGGCCACCCGCCGCGACTCTTCACTGCTGCTCACCCGTGCGTCGGTCATCGCGTGCACCTCCACTGCTCTCGATTCTAGCGGATCGGCGAGGCCGGGGGTATGCTCGCGTCCGCGTGCGGCGGCTTCGCGCGCGCGGAAAGGAGATCGCCATTTCCACCGACCCGATCGAGCAGCGTGTCCGCGAGGTGCTGGCCGGCCTCGCGATGCCCCACGAGATGGTCGAGATCGACCCGCAGTACGCCGACACCGCCGCCTTCTGCGCGCAGTACGGCTATCCGATGGAGCAGTCGGCCAACACCATCATCGTGGGGTCGAAGAAGGAGCCGAAGCGCTACTGCGCCTGCGTGGTGCGCGCCACCCGCCGCGTGGACGTCAACCACGCGGTGCGGAAGCTGCTGGGGGTCTCGCGCCTGTCCTTCGCGGATCCGGAGGAGACCCGCGCGCTGACCGGCATGATGCTGGGCGGCGTCACCGTGTTCGCGCTGCCGCCCGATCTACCCATCTACGTCGACGGCGGGCTCATGGACCTGCCGTGGATCATCCTCGGCGGCGGCAGCCGCTCGCTCAAGGTGAAGATCTCCCCCGACGTGTTCCGGGTGCTCCCCGGGGCCACCGTGGTCCCGGACCTGGTCACCGCCGCCCCCGCCGGATGGCCCGCGTGAGCGACGACGTCCCCCGGGACGCGACCGCGGCCACCCGGGCCCGCCAGCAGGCCGCGCGGGAGGCGCTGCCCTTCGCCGACGCGCAGGACTTCGCGGACGCCGCGCGCGGCTTCGTGGCCAGCCTGCCCGAGGTGGTGATCCGGAACGCCCAGGGCCGGGTGGTGTGGAGCCTGCGCGAGTACGCGTTCCTGGAGCCCGCGGAGGCGCCGCCCACCGTGAACCCGAGCCTCTGGCGGCAGGCGCGGCTCAACATGCACCACGGCCTCTTCCGGGTCACGGACGGGATCTACCAGGTGCGCGGCTTCGACATCTCGAACATGACGCTCATCGAGGGCGAGCGCGGGGTGATCGTCGTCGATCCGCTCATCTCGACGGAAGTGGCCGCCGCCGCCCTCGCGCTCTATCGCGCCCACCGCGGCGACCGGCCGGTGACCGCGGTGATCTACAGCCACAGCCACACCGATCACTACGGCGGCGTGCGCGGCGTGCTGGACGAAGCGCGCGTCGCCTCCGGCGAGGTGCCGGTGGTGGCGCCCGCGCGCTTCATGGAGGAGGTGGTGTCGGAGGCGGTCCTGGCCGGGACCGCGATGGTGCGCCGCGGCCAGTTCCAGTTCGGCCCCACCCTGCCCCGCGGCCCGCGCGGGCAGGTGGACGCGGGCCTCGGCAAGACGACCTCGCGCGGCACCGTGACGCTCATCCCGCCGACCCTCACCATCGCGGCCGCGCTCGAGGCGCACCGCCTGGACGGCGTCGAGATCGTCTTCCAGCTCACCCCGGAGACGGAGGCGCCGGCCGAGATGCACATGTTCCACCCGGCGCGGCGCGCCCTGAACCTGGCCGAGAACGCCACCCACCACCTGCACAACCTCTACCCGATCCGCGGGGCGCAGGTCCGGGACGCGAACGCGTGGGCCAAGTACCTCGACGAGGCGCGCGACCGCTTCGGCCGCGAGGCCCTGGTGGCCTTCGCCCAGCACCACTGGCCGGTGTGGGGCACCGAGCGCGTGCTCGACTTCCTGGCCGCCCAGCGCGACCTCTACAAGTTCCTGCACGACCAGACGGTGCGGCTCATGAACCACGGCTTCAAGCCGGCCGAGATCGCGGAGCGGTTGACCCTGCCCCGCGGGCTCGCGGCGACCTGGCACGTGCGCGGCTACTACGGCACGCTCTCCCACAACAGCAAGAGCGTCTACCAGCGCTACCTCGGCTGGTACGACGGCAACCCCGCAAACCTCGATCCCCTGCCGCCGGTCGAGCGCGGGCGGAAGTACGTCGAGTACATGGGCGGCGCCGCCGCCGCGCGGGCGCGGGCGCGCGAGGACTACGCGCGCGGCGAGTACCGCTTCGTGGCCGAGGCCATGAGCCACCTGGTGTTCGCGGATCCGGCCGACGTGGACGCGCGCCGCCTGGGGGCCGACGCGCTCGAGCAGATGGGCTACGCGGCGGAGTCCGCCATCTGGCGGAACGCCTATCTCCAGGGCGCGCGCGAGCTGCGCGAGGGGCGGCCCGACACCACGGCGCGGGCCCCGGTGAGCCCGGATCTGGTGCGGGCCATGACCCTCGACCTGTTCTTCGACTACCTGGCCGCGCGGCTCGACGGCGAGCGCGCGGAGGGCGTGCGCTTCACGCTGAACTGGGTGTTCCCGGACCTCGGTCGGCGGTACGCCCTCACGCTGCAGAACTGCGCGCTGACCTACCTGGCGGACCGGGAGGCCGACCGGGCGGACGCCACCATCACCCTGAACCGGCCGGTGCTGGACCGGCTGGTGCTGCGCGAGCTCACCATCGAGGCCGCGCGGGCCGAGGGCGCGGTGACCATCGCGGGCGACCCGCAGCCGGTGATCCGCCTCTTCGGCCTGCTCGACGACTTCCCGCTGATGTTCGACGTGATCGAGCCGCGCCGCTGAGCGCCGGCCGTCACTCCCGCAGGGCCCCCGCCAGGAGTCCGCGCACCAGGTAGCGCTGGAAAGCCACCACGATCAGGACCGGGGGCAGGCTCGCGAGCAGCGACGCGGCCGCGATGTCGCCCCACGGCACCTCGAACACCCCGGGGAAGAGCGCCAGCGCTACCGGCACCGTGCGGCTCGCCTCGGTGGCGGTGAAGCTGTAGGCGAACAGGAACTCGTTCCAGGAGAAGAGGAACGCGAGCAGCGCGGCGGAGGCGGCCCCCGGCGCCACCAGGGGCAGCACCACCCAGCGCAGGATCGCGATCCGGTCGGCCCCGTCGGTGGCCGCCGCCTCCTCGAGGGCGCACGGGATCTCCCGGATGAACCCGGCGAGCAGCCAGATCACGAGCGGCAGGGCGAAGGAGGCGTTGGCGAGGATCAGCGCGAGCCACGTGTCGCGCAGACCCAGGGCCCGCATCAGGAGGTAGAGCGGGCTCACCGTCGCGATCTGGGGAAACGCGGTGGCCGCGATCATCGCGAGCAGGATCGGGCCGCGCCCGGGCACCGGCAGGCGGGCCAGGGCGTAGCCGGCGAGGGCACCCAGCCCGACCGCGAGCGCGGTGCTGATGACCGCGACGCCCAGGCTGTTGAGCAGCGCCCGCGGCATCAGGCTCTTGGCGAACACCGCCTGGTAGTGCACGCCGGTGAGCCGGCTCGGCAGCAGCGAGGCGAGCGGCAGCAGCTCCGCGTCCGGCCGCACCGAGGTGAGCGCCTGCCAGAAGAACGGGGTGGCGTAGAGGGCGAGCGCGAGCAGCACCAGCGCGTCGCGCAGGCGCCCGCCCCTCACGCGGCCGACTCCTGCCGGTCGATCAGCCGCAGATAGATCACCGCGACCAGCATCACCAGCACGAACACCACCACCCCGATCGCGGAGCCGAAGCCGACCTGCAGCGTCTGGAAGAGCGCGCGGTAGGCGTACACGGTCAGGGTCTCGGTGGAACCCGCGGGGCCGCCGCCGGTGAGCACGAACATGATGTCGAAGGCCCGCAGCGCGTCGAGGGTGCGGAAGAGCAGGGCCACCAGGAGGATCGGCCGCACCAGCGGCCAGGTGATGCGGGCGAACGCCTGCACCCCCGCGGCCCCGTCGACCTCGGCCGCCTCGTAGAGATCGGCGGGAATCGTGAGCAGGCGCGCGTAGCAGAGCAGGGCCACGAAGGGAGTGGTGCGCCAGACGTCGGCCAGGATCAGCGACGGCAGCGCGAGGGCGGGATCGCCGAGCCAGTTGATCGCGCGGTGGCCGAGCACGAAGTTCACGAGCCCGCCCGCGGGATGGTAGAGCCACTCGAACATCTTGGCCGTCACCACCGACGGCAGCGCCCACGCCAGCAGCAGGAGCGCGACCGCGACCCGCCGGCCCCGCTGCTGGCCGCGGAGGGCCAGGGCCATGCCGAGCCCGAGGATCGACTCGAGCGCGACCGACGCCACCGTGAAGAGCCCGGTGACGGCCGCCGCGTTCCAGAAGCGGCTGTCCACGGTGAGGAACGCGTAGTGGCTGACCCCCGCCCAGCGGGCGATGCCGAAGACGGGCACGCGGTACTGGAGCGAGAGCCAGATCACCCAGAGCGCGGGATAGACGGTGAGCGCGCCCAGCAGCAGGAGCGCGGGCGAGAGCAGCAGCCAGCCGAGGCGCCGGTCCGTCACGTCAGTGTCCGAGCGCCTGCTCGAGGTGCCGCACCTGGGCGATCCCGTCGCGGATCGCGCGGGCCGGCGACTTGCGACCGACCAGCACCGCGGAGAACTCGGGCTGCAGCGTGGTGGAGAGCATCAGGTAGTACGGGGTGATGGGCCGCGGGTGCCCGCGTTGGATGAGGGGCAGCAGGGCGGGCAGCGTCGGATCGCGCGCCACCAGCCGCGGATCGCGGTAGAGCGCGGGCCGCGACGGCCGGAGCGCGGCGCCCTCCGTCATCGCGCGCTGGGCCTCCTCGCTGGTGAGGAAGCGCACCAGCGCGGTCGCCAGCTCCGCGTGGCGGGTGCGCGCGCTCACCGCGAGGTGCGCGCCGCCGGTGGCCGCCGCGCCCACCGGCCCGTGGGCGAGCCGCGGCATCGGCGCCACCCCCACCCGGCCCCGCACGCGCGAGTCGGGCAGCTCGAAGAGGTCCAGCGCGTAGGGCCAGCCCCGGAGGAAGATGGCGCGCCCGTCGCCGAAGGGCCGCCGGGTCAGCTCCTCGTCGGCCGCGGTGACCCACGCCGGGCTCACCCCGCTCTCGATGAGCCCGCGCAGGGCGGCCAGCGCCTCCTCCGCGCGCTCCGGCTCCGGGAACGGGTGACCGCGCTCGTCGATCACGCGGGTGCCGTTGGCCCAGAGCGCCTCCAGCACGTTCACGATGCCCCCCTCGTACTGCTTGCCCTGCCAGAGGTAGCCGTCGAGTTGCGGGTCGCGCTCGCCGGCCTGGATCAGCCGCACCTGCCGCGTCAGCGCGTCGTAGGACTCGGGCGGGTCGAGGCCGTACTTCGCGAGCAGGTCCTTCCGGTAGTAGAGGAGGCCGACGTTCATGAACCACGGCAAGGCCCAGAGGCGGCCGTCCTGCGTCGCGGGCTCGATGGCGGAGGCGAAGTGGGCGTCGCGCTCGGCGGCCGGCACGCGATCGGTCAGGTCGAGGATCCAGCCGGCGCGGGCGAACTCGGGCACCCAGATCACGTCCAGCATCATCACGTCGAACGGCGGGCTGCCGCCCTCGAGGTTGATCACGTAGAACTGGTGCTGCTCGTCCGAGGACCACGTGAGCGACTCGGCCTGCACCCGCACGCCGGGGTGCTCCGCCTCGAAGCGCCGCAAGAGCCCCGGGACCGGGTCGGCGGGGCCGAGGATCTTGGCGTGCTTGAAGACGAGCGTGATCGGCCCCGCGCCGGGCGGCGTCCGGCCGCAGCCGGCGGGGGACAGCGCGAGGAGCAGGCCCAGCAGGAGGAGGGCGGCGCGCGCCGGGCGGAGCGCCATGGGGCGGGCCGGCTAGCCGCCGCGGAGCAGATCGCGCAGGGCGCCGCCCTCCGCCTTGAACCAGTCGAACAGGATCGAGACGTCCCAGCCTATGCAGAAGTGCCGCACGCCCGGATCGAGATAGGCCTGGGCCTCCCGGGGATGGGAGATCTCCGCGCGGGGGGCGATGCCCATGCGGAGCGCGGTCCGGATCACGTGGCGCTCGGCCTCCACCACCCGCGGGTGGTTCCACCGCCCGGCGAGACCGATGCTCATCGAGTAGTCGGCGGGCCCGAACTGCACCATGTCCACGCCCTTCACGGAGAGCAGCGCCTCCAGGTTCTGCACCGCGGAGTCCTTCTCGATCATGATCGCGACCACCGCGTCGTCGAGGGCGGCCACGAAGGCGGGCGAGCCCACTTCCATCACGTAGCCCACGTCGCGGCGCATGCCGACGCCGTGGAGCCCGCCCGCCGGCGGGGCCTCGGCGCGCACGCTCCGCACGCACTCCCGGACGTCGTCGGGCGTGCGCGGATCCGCGAAGAGCAGGTTCTGGATCCCGGCCCCGATCGCGCGGACCGCGAGGTAGGTGCGCGGCTGCTGCTCCACCTTGAACATCGCCGACATGTGATCGAAGGTGTCCACCGCCCGCGCGAGGTTCTCGAGGGCGAACAGGTCGTAGGGCGCGTACTCGCCCACGAACTCCACGTAGTCGAAGCAGCCCGCGTGGCCGGCCAGCTCCACCACCGCGGGCCACGCGGAGTGGATGTGGGTGCCCAGCGACGGCTCGCCGGCCCGCAGTCGCTCCCGCAACCGGTTGCGTCGCATGCGCCGAGTCTAGGGGGGCGGGTGCGCCCCGTCAATCCGCGCTATACTCGGCCGCGTGCGCGACGCTGCCGGCCCGCTGTCCGATCTGCTGATCGTCGATCTCACGCGCGTGCTCGCCGGCCCCTACGGCACGCGGCTCCTCGCGGACCTGGGCGCGCGGGTCATCAAGATCGAGCGGCCGATCGACGGCGACGACATGCGCAAGAACCACCTGCAGCTCGAGCCGGGTCGCACCGACCAGTCGACGTACTTCATCCGCATCAACGCGGGCAAGGAGAGCGTGGCGGTCGACCTTGGACATCCGCAGGGACGCCAGGTGGTCGTCGACCTCTGCCGCGTGGCCGACGTGTTCGTGGAGAACTTCGCGCCCGGCGTGGTGGACCGGCTCGGCCTCGGGTACGCGGAGATGGCCGCGGTCAAGCCCGACCTGATCTACTGCTCGATCTCCGGCTTCGGCCAGACCGGCCCCTGGCGCGAGCGGCCCGCCTTCGCCCACATCGTGAACGCGGCCTCCGGCATGATGTTCCTCGAGCAGGGCGAGCTCGACGCCCCGCGCGCCTCCAACCTGCAGGCCGCCGACGTGCTGGCGGGCACCCACGCCTTCGGGGCCATCCTCGCCGCCCTGCGCCGGCGCGACCGGACCGGCCGGGGCGCGTACCTGGACGTGTCGATGCTGGAGGCCCTGATCGCGGCCGACGACGTCTCGTACGCCGCGGTGCTGAACGGCGGCGAGGCCCAGGGCGCCCCGCGCCCGGCGATGGGCGTCTACGCGGTGGGCGATCGGCACCTCGCGCTGCAGACCGGCGGCGCCGCCGCGCTCTGGCCCCGCCTGCTCGAGATGCTGGGCCGCCCCGGGCTGGCCCAGGACCCGCGCTTCGTCACGCCCGACCAGCGGCGGCGCAACTGGCCGGCGCTGCGCGACATCATCGGCGAGTGGCTGGGCCGTTTCGCCACCGTGGAGGACGCGCTCGAGGCGCTGCGCGCGGCGCGCATTCCGGCCGCCCCGGTGCTCACGCCCCGCGAGGTGGTGGAGCACCCGCACCTGGCCGCGCGCGGCGCGTTTCCCACCGTGGAGCATCCCACCCGGGGCCCGGTGCGGGTCACCGCGACCCCGTTCCAGATCGACGGGCGACCGATCACCCCGGCCGGTCCGGCCCCCTACCGGGTCGGCGAGCACACCCGCGCGGTCCTGAGCGAGCTGCTCGGCTACAAGGATCGCGACATCGACGAGCTGGCCCAGGCGGGCGCCATCGAGGCGCCCTGACCGGGCTCAGGAGACAGACATGGCGGCGATTCCGATGACCGGCGGCCAGGCGCTGGTGCGGTCCCTCTACCAGGAAGGCGTGCGGGTGGTCTTCGGTCTGCCCGGCGTGCAGCTCTACGGGGTGATGGCCGCCCTGCGGGACGAGCCGCGCATCCGCTTCATCAACACGCGCCACGAGCAGGCCACCAGCTTCATGGCCGACGGCTACGCGCGCGCGGGCGGCTCGTTCGGCACCGCGCTGGTCGTGCCCGGGCCCGGCCTGCTGAACGCCATGTCCGGGCTCAGCACCGCGTACTCCGCCTCCTCCCCGGTGCTGATGATCTCGGGCCAGATCCCCCGCGACAGCATCGGCAAGGACATCGGGCTCCTGCACGAGGTGAACGACCAGCAGGAGTGCATCCGCCCGGTGACCAAGTGGCGCCGGCGCGTGCTGCAGGTGGCCGAGGTGCCGGCGGCGGTGCGGGAGGCGGTGATCCAGCTCCGGAGCGGTCGTCCGCGGCCGGTGGAGATCGAGATGCCGCCGGAGACCATGGAGGACGAGGGGATGGTGGAGCTGCTCCCGCCCGCCGAGGTGCGGCCGGAGGTGCCGTCGGGCCGCGATCTCGACCGCGCAGTGGAGCTCTTGCTGGCCGCGCGGAGGCCGCTGATCTACGCGGGCGGCGGCGTGCACCTCTCGGGCGCCCACGAGGCGCTCGCTCACGTCGCCGAGCACCTGCAGGCCGGGGTGGCCCAGTCGCCCGAGGGCAAGGGCGCGGTCAGCGACCACAACCCGCTGTCGCTCGGCGCCGCGCTCTGGCGGGACTCCGCGCTGCGCGCGCACATCCAGGAGGCCGACGTGGTGCTGGCGGTGGGCAGCCGCCTCGCGCTCGTCACCTTCAAGCCCGGCACCCGCATCGTGCAGATCGACGCCGACCCGCAGGAGATCGGGCGCAGCCACAAGGAGACGCTCGGGCTGGTGGGCGACGCGCGCGCCACCCTCGAGGCGCTGCTGGATCGCCTGCGCGCCGCCTCCCCGCCCCGGCCGTCGCGCAAGGCCGAGCACGAGGCGCTGCGCGCGGCAATCGCGGCGGAGAACACGATGGAGCCCAACGCCTCCATCATCAAGTCGCTGCGGGCGGGCGCGCCCGAGAACACCATCCTGGTCGCGGGCATGACCCAGATCGGCTACTACTCCCGGCCGTTCTGGCCGGTCTACGAGCCGCGCACGTACCTGTCGTCCTCGTACTCGGGCAACCTCGGCTACGCCTACCCGGTCGCGCTCGGGGCGAAGGTGGCGCGGCCCGACCGGCCGGTGGTCTCGGTCTCGGGCGACGGCGGCTTCCTCTTCAACGCCCAGGAGCTCGCGACCGCGGCGCGCCACCGGATCAACGTGGTGGCGGTGGTGTTCAACGACGACTCGTACGGCAACGTGGCCCGCGATCTCGACGAGTCCTGGGGCGGACAGTACGGGGCCGAGCTGCAGAACCCCGACTTCATGAAGCTCGCGGAGGCGTTCGGGGTGGTGGGCATGCGGGCCAAGGAGCCAGCCGAGGTGGGCCGCCTGGTGCGCGAGGCGATCGAGCTGGATCGGCCGGTGCTGGTGGAGGTGCCGGTGGGGCGCATGAATCGTCCCGCGTTCTTCAGTCCGCCGCGCAAACCGGTGAAGCAGCCGCGCTAGAGCGGCGAGGGGGAGACGGGATGGCGGCGCCGGCGGCGATCGAGCGCGGCCCGGCGGAGCGGCTGCAGTTCCTGGATGCGGTGCGGGGCGCGGCCCTGCTGCTGATGATCGTCAACCACACCGGTCGCTGGTGGCAGGACGGCGTCATGGGCTGGCCGCGCTACAACCTCATATACGCCAGCATGGCGGTCGGGGCGCCGCTCTTCCTGTTCCTGGTGGGCTTCTGCCTGCCGCTGTCCTTCGCGCGCCGGTCGGACGCGCCCCGGGTCGGGGTGGCGGCCAAGTTCCTCTCGCGGGGCCTGCGCCTGGTCCTCGCCTCCTGGCTGCTCAACTTCCTCATCTTCCGCGACGAGCCGTTCTGGGAGGGCGGTGTCCTGCAGACGATCGGGCTCGGGATCATTCTCAGCCTGCCCCCGCTGCTGGTCATGCACCGGCGCGGCGTGCCCGCCGCGCTGATCGCGATCGCGGTCGCCGCGTACGTGCTCTTCTCCGTCTCCTACGAGCGCGTCCTCGCGTGGGCGCCCGCCCACCCGGTGATCGGACGCATCTTCCTGTTCGAGTTCGCGCCGTGGCCCTGGGTGTCGCTGGTGTGGATCGGCCTCGCGCTGGGCTGGGCGTGGGCCCGGCTGCCGAGCCAGGCCGAGCGGGCGCGCTATCTCGCGATCATGAGCGCGGTGGGCGTGCTGTGCCTCGTCGCGTTCGCGGCCTGGGACTGGGCGCACGGCACCCCGCCGCACCTGTCGCTGTCGTTCAAGCGCGACTTCATCGTGAACAACCACTGGATCGCCCGCGGGGTCACCTGCCTGCTCTGCTTCGGATCCGTGTTCAGCCTGCTCGGGCTCGCCTACTGGCTGGTCGAGGTGCGCCGGCTGCCGGTGGGCTGGCTGGTCATCATGGGGCGGACCTCCCTGATGATCTACTTCATCCACCACGTGTTCGTGTACACGCTGGTCAACCAGTGGCTCGGCTGGAAGCTCAACACCTGGCTCTGGTACTGGCTCGCCAACGCGGCGCTCGCGCTCCTGCTCGTCGGGCTCGGATGGCTGTGGCTCGAGATCCGTGCGCTCGCCGCGCGCCGCCGCCTGCAAACCGCCTGAGTCGGCTACTCATTTCCGGCCCCGCGCGCTGACGATTTCCGCGCGGCTCGACGCGGATCCGGCCGCCAACCGATTGATTCGACGTGTGATCGGGCCCTGGCCCGCGTCTTGCTGCGCCCAAGGCGTCATGGCTTCTCCGGGAGAGCGGCCGCGCGTGCTCGTCGTCGACGACGAGAGCGTCATCGCGCAGCTCATCGCCGACATGCTGGGCGGCGAGGGCTACGACGTCGACACCGCCCCGAACGGCCGGGTAGCCCTGGCGCGGCTGGGCGAGCGGCGCTACGACGTGGTGCTGAGCGACCTGCGCATGCCGGAGCTCGACGGCCTCGGGCTCTTCCGCGAGATCGAGTCGCGTCATCCCGACCTGCTCTGCCACTTCATGTTCATCACCGGCACCTCGGAGCACGCCGACTACCAGGGCTTCATCGAGGCCGTGAAGGTCCCGGTGTTGACGAAGCCATTCGACATGCTCGAGCTGTTCCGCCTCGTTCAGGAGCTGGCCGCCGGACAGCCCCTCGCCCCGGGCCCGTCCGCGGCCTGACGGCGTCCCGGCGCTGACGACCCGACCGCTCGCCCGCTCCCGGAAAGCCGCACGAATCCCGCCGGTTAGCCTCCGCACCGCATGGCATGCCCCATGCTCCCCGAAACCCTGGCGGCCGGCACCAAGCCCGCCGCCGAGGAGCCCGGAGAAACCATGCAGAAGGCACTGGCCATGTGGATCCTGCTCGCCGCGAGCGGCGGCGCGCAGCCGGAAGTGGGACCGACCCAGGTGGTGCAGGCGGCCACCGAGCAAGTCTTGCAGGTCGTCCAGGACGTGGATCTCGCCGCACCCCCCGTACAGGAAAAGCGCCGCCGCGAGCTGCAGCGGATCGCGGACCGGCTCTTCGACTTTCCCGAGATGGCCCGCCGCGCGCTCGCGGTGCACTGGCGGGATCGCACCGTGCAGGAGCAGAACGAGTTCGTGAACGTGTTCAAGGCGCTGCTCGGCCGCGCGTATCTGGGCAAGCTCGAGGGCTACGCCGGCGAGCAGGTCGTGTATCTCGGCCAGAGCGTGGACGGCGAGTTCGCCACCGTCCGGTCCAAGATCGTGACCAGCCGGGGCGCCGAGATCCCGGTGGACTATCGCCTCCACGTCGTCGGCTCGCGGTGGCAGGTGTACGACGTGGTCGTCCAGGGCGTCAGCTTCGTCGGCAACTATCGCGGGCAGTTCGACAAGATCATCCGCACCTCGTCCTACGCGCAGCTCATGCGCGACCTGCGCGCCAGGTACGCGCAGGCTCCCAGCCGCCCGATGGCCGGCTCCCCGCCGGCCGCGAGCGCGCCGGCCTCCGCCACGGTGACCCCGACCGCGGCGCCCGCCAAGGCCGAAGAGTAGGGCCTCGCACGCCGGGGAGCGCGGGCTTCGCCCCCGCCTCCCCGGCGCCGCATCTCGCTCCCCGCCCCCGCACTCGCCGTCCACCGCTCCTCCCACTCCTCGCCCGCGGCCCGACCGCCCCGCGCACGCGCGCGCTCCACCGGCGCCCGCGCCTTTGCCTGCCCGGCGCAGGCGCCTCTGATAGACTCGGCGCCGGTCGATCGCCGTGCCAACCCCACGAGGAGCCTGACATGCCCCGATTGACGACGATGCTGGCCTGGTTGCTGGCGGCGGCCCTGCTCACCGGATGCACGCGCACCAAGGAAGACATCGTGGCGAAGGCCCGCGATGTCTCGACCCGCGCCGAGCTCGAGCGCGCGCTCGGCAAGCCGAGCGACATCACCAAGCTCGGCCCCGTCGAGCAGTGGACCTACAAGGCCTCCAACGGCAACGTCGTGTTCCTGCTCGTGGGCGACACGGTCACGCTGCAGGCCGCCGGCGCCGGAGGCGATGACACCAAGGGCAAGAAGTAGGAGGAGCCATCGTGAGTGACACCCGTCATGAGCACCTCGTCCAGCGACTGGAGCGTCTGGAGCGGGAGAACCGGCGCCTGAAGCGACTCGGCGCGGCGGCCCTGATCGGCCTCGCCGCCCTCACCGTCGTGGGGCAGGCCGCGCCCGTCCCGGTCGCCAACACCATCGAGGCGGAGCGGTTCGTGCTCCGCGACGGCGCCGGCCTGGTGCGGGCCACCCTCGGCCTGCGCCCCGACGGCACCGCGGCGCTCGCCCTCGCCGACGACACCCAGCAGGAGCGGGCGGTGGTCGCGGTGACCGCGCAGGGGCTCGCCGCCGTCCAGCTCGCCGAGCGGAGCGGCCACCAGCGGGCGGCGCTGGCGGTGCGCGACGACGGCTCGACCTCGCTGACGCTGCTGGACCAGGCGGACCGGCCGCGCGTCGAGCTCCGCGCGCAGGGCGACGGGCGCCCGACCGTGACCCTGTTCGACCAGACCGGCCGACCGCGCTCGCTGCTGGCCCTGACCGCCGAGGGGGCCAGCGGCCTCACGCTCTACGATCGCAACGGGCGGCGGCGGAGCGCGATGGGACTGGAGCCGAGCGGGGCGCCCGCGACGTGGCTCTACGACGGCGAGGGCAACGGGCGCGCGATGCTGGCGGTCGGATCCGACGGCCAGCCCGCGCTGACGCTGTCCGACGCCGGCGGCAAGGCGCGCATGTGGCTCAGAGTGACCGCCGACTACCACCTGCCGTTCCTGAGCCTGCACGATCGCGACGGCAAGCAGCGCATCGCGGTGCTCCTGCAGCAGGGCGGCACCCCCCAGATGGCCCTCGGAGACGCCAGCGAGCGGGTGATCTGGAAGGCGCCCTAGCGCCGCGATGCACGGCCCCAACCTGCTGGTGCTGCTGGGGGTGGGGTTCTATCTGCTCGCGAGCTTCCTCCTGTGGCAGCTGCTGCTGAACGAGCGCCTGCGGCCCGGACACCGGCCCCGCACGCCCGCGCCCCGGCGGTGGCCGATCCGCCTCGCCAAGGCCCTCGTGACCTTCCTGGGGGGCGCGGCGGCGGGCGCGGTCACCGTGCTGGCGGTCACGACGGTGGCGAACGCGGGGCAGCCGGGCACCCTGGCCGACCACGCGCTGCTGGCAGTCTGGGCGGTCGGCTCCGTGCTCGCGATGCTCTTCATCGGCCGCGCGCCCCTGATCCGGCGCGGGGTGTCCCGCACCTGCCTCGCCCTCGGCGTGCAGGGAGTCGCGCTCCCGCTCGCCACCCTGCTGTCGTTCGTGGTGGCGGGCGCCCGGCTCTCCTCCGCCGGGGCCGGGGGGGAGCGCTCGGTCACCGTGCTGGGGGTGCGGCTCGTCGCACACCTGCCCGCGGTGTGGATCGGCCTCGTCGGATTCTTCGTGGGCCTGGCGCTCGTCTACGTGGGCGACCGCGCCCGGCGCGGCGTGCTGCGCCGCCGCCGGCGTCCACGCCGCCGCTTCCGTTCCTCGCGCGCGGGCGTGCTCTCCACCCGCGCCCGCCAGCGCTAACCCGCCGCCACCCGCTCCAGACGCCGGAGGCGATCGCGCGCCTCCGCCAGCACCAGCGACACGTGCACCCGGCAGTGGTAGACGTCGCGCTGATGCTGTAGCGGCAGCCGGCGCGCCAGCTGCTCGAGCTGGGCGCGCAGCCCCTCGACCCGCGCGATCCCCGCCCGGAGCGCCGCCGGGTCGCTCGCGTCGATGATGGCCGCCTCCGCTTCCCGCAGCAGGGCGTAGTGCCGCTCGACGATGCGGTTGCCGCGCCACCGCAGCACCCAGGGCAGGATCTTGAACAGCGGCACCCAGACCGCGAGCAGCGGCAGCAGGATCACCCGGAGCTGGACCACCCAGCGGAGCGCCCAGTAGGGCAGCACCCGCGACAGGAACGACTCCCCGCTCTGGAGGAAGGAGTCGGCGGCGACGTGCAGCGGTAGGTCCACGCCCTCACGCGTGGGGAACGCGCGGGGCGGATCGAGCAGGCTGCCGGGGGCGTGGACGGCCCGCGCCACCGCCAGGACCTGCTCCACCACGCGCGGATGCAGCGTGGCGCGGCAGACCAGCAGCGCGGCGGGCGCCATCAGCGTCGTCTCCTCGCGCGGGAGATCGTTGCGAAGATCGAGCAGGCCCTCGGTGACCCGGATCGGCGAGAGGAACTGGAAGTTGCGCGCGAAGGCGTGCTCGCGGGTGAAGCTCAGGAGGCGCACGTCGGGCCGGCGCAGCAGCGCCGAGACGTGCTGGTCCCGGTAGGAGGAGATGAAGAAGCCCACGTCGAGGGTGCCCTCCTCGAGCCGCCGGCGCGTCTCGGCCGACGTCAGCCGCTCCACGTGGTCGCCGCTCGTCGGCAGCCCGAGCTGGCCGAGGAGCATGCGCGCCACCGCCTCGGTGCCGCTGCCCGGCGCGCCGATCGACACGCGCCGGGTGGCCAGCGAGGCGAGCCCGTCGGTCACGGCCGGCCCCCGGTAGAAGATCCAGAGCGGCTCCCGGTAGACCGCGGCCATGCCCCGCAGCCGTCCATCCGGGTCCGACACCAGCGGAGACGTCCCGCCCTGCACGAACGCGATGTCGACCCGGCCGGCGAGGAGCCGCTCCAGGTTCTCGAGGGAGCCCGCGGTCTCCTGCAGGTCCACGTCGAGCCCTTCCCGCCGGAGGAGCCGCTGGTACTCGCGGCCGAAGGCGTCGTACGAGCCGCCCGGCTGCCCGGTGGCCAGCGTGATGCGCCGCGGCGGAAATGGATCGACGTAGCGGACGCTCACCACCACGAGGGCGACGGTGAGGACCACCGCCGCGCCCACCAGGGCACGCCGGCTCTTCACCGCCTCGCGAACTCCTCCTCGATCGCGCGCACGCGCCCGGGATCCTGCAGGAGATCCACCGCCGAGAGCGCCATCAGCCGGGCCCCCGCGAGCAGGCCGCTCTGCGCGGCGGGCGCGGCGGCCGCGGCCGCGAACTCGCGGGTGTGGATCGCGGTGCCGAGCGGGGCGATCGCGATCCACGCGTGGATGGTCGGGGTCACCTGGCTCACGTTGCCGATGTCGGATGAGGCCAGGCGGTCGGGCGCCGCCGGCCCCTCCGCGAGACCGGCCGCCGCGAGGTTGGCCGCGAAGCAATCGAGCAGGCCCTGGTTGCGGCGGAGCGGCTCGTAGACGTCCGGGTGACGGGTGACGGTGAGCCCCACGCCGGCCGCGACCGCCGCGGCCTCGGCGCATGCGACCACGCGGGCATGCAGCGACCACATGGCCTCGAGGCTCGGTCCCCGGACGTTGAAGTCCGCCGCCGCGCGCTCGTGGATGATGTTGCCGGCGGCGCCGCCGTACGAGACGACCCCGTGGATCCGGCAGTCCGGCCGCATCTGCTGGCGCAGCATGGCGACGCTGTTGAACGTGCCGACGCAGGCGTCCAGGGCGTTGAGCCCTTCCCAGGGATCCGTGGAGGCGTGGGCGGCGCGGCCCGCCCACTCGAAGGAGACCCGGGCCACCCCGAGCAGGTCCTGATGCAGGAGCGTGCGATCGAAGCCGTGGATCATCATGGCCGCGTCCACGTCGCGGAAGACGCCCGCGTTCACCAGGCAGCCCTTGCCGCCCCCGCGCTCCTCCGCCGGCGTGCCGATCACCACGATGCGGCCGGCGGGCAGGCCGTCGCGCACCGCCATCAGGGCGGCGCCCGCCCCCGCGCCGGCGGCACCGATCACGTTGTGCCCGCAGGCGTGGCCCACACCCGGCAACGCGTCGTACTCGCACAGGATCGCCAGCGTCGGGCCGCCGATCCCGGTCTCGAGGGTGGCCCGGAAGGCGGTGGCCAGCCCGCCCACATGGGTCTCCACCCGGAAGCCCTGCGCGGCGAGGAAGCGCTGCAGCCGCTCGGCCGCGAACACCTCCTCGAAGGCCAGCTCCGGACGGGCGTGGATGTCGAGGGACAGCGCGGCGAGATCGTCACCGAGCCGGTCGACCGCCTCGACGACACGCTGCTTGAGGGGATCCATGGGCGCATCACGATACCATGACCCATGCGCACCCGAGCCGGCTGGCCCAGCCGCCTGGCCATGCTGCTCATCGTGGCGGTCGGGGTGTGGATCGGCGTGGAGATCTGGACCTGGCCGTCGGTGGGCCGGCTGGCCACCTCCCGGCCCCGCACGACCGCCTTCATCGAGCAGTACCGCGCCGAGCAGCGCGCGGCCGGACGCCCGGACCGGGTGGCCTGGACCTGGACGCCCTACGCGGCCATCTCGCCCGCGGTCAAGCGCGCGGTGCTGGTCGCCGAGGACGTCAACTTCTTCTCGCACCACGGGTTTGCCCTCGACGAGGTGCAGAACGCCCTGAGCGAGGCGCTCCGCGACGGCGAGATCCCGCGCGGGGCGTCCACGATCACCCAGCAGCTCGCCAAGAACCTCTGGCTCTCGCGCTCGCGCAATCCCCTGCGGAAGGCCAGGGAGGCGGTGCTGACGTGGCAGCTCGAGCGACGGCTCCCCAAGCGCCGGATCCTCGAGCTGTATCTGAACGTCGTCGAGTTCGGGCCCGGAATCTATGGGGTCGGCGCGGCCAGTCAGCACTACTTCGGCAAGCCGGCCTCCGAGCTGGACGACACCGAGGCCGCGCAGCTGGCCGCGGTGCTGCCGAACCCCGCCACGTGGCGCCCCGGCGCCGCCAGTCCGGCCTATCGCCGGCGGGTGGCGGCCATCCTGCGCCGGATGGACCGCGCCGGGTTCCTCTCGAAGCTGATCTGACTCAGAGCAGGGCGAGCAGGTCGGGCAGCGCGCGGAGGCGGTGGTCGCACCCGCCGAAATCCTGGTGCCGCGTGTGGTCGCACGGCACCACCGCGCACCGCATGCCCGCGGCCTTGGCCGCCAGCAAGCCGTTGCGCGAGTCCTCGACCACCAGGCAGCCGGCCGGCGGCGTGCCGAGCCGGCCGGCCGCCGCCAGGAAGACGTCCGGCGCGGGCTTGCCCCGCGCCACCTGGGTACCCGAGACCACCACGTCGAAGAGCGGCCGGAGCCCCAGCGCCGCCAGATTGGCGTCGATCACCCGCACCTCCGCGGAGGAGGCGAGGGCCATCCGGTAACCGGCCGCCCGGACCTGCTTCAGCACGTCGGGCACGCCGGGCATGGGGATCGGGCCCCGCGCGATCTGCTCGAGCATGCCCTCGACGTACCGGTCGGCCAGCGTCTCCGCCGACTCCGGCAACCGGTGGCGCTCGCGGAGGATCCGGCAGGATTCCAGCGTGGTCCGCCCCAGGAACTCCGCGTTTTCCGCCTCTCCGTACGGCAGCCCGTAGCACGCCATCACCCGGCGCAGGGCCTCGAACCCGAACGGCTCGGAGTCCACCAGCACCCCGTCCATGTCGAAGATCACCGCCTCCGGCTTCGGGGCCGCCGCGCCGTTACGCATCGCGTTGCTCATGCCGGCAGCATAGCAGAGTGGTCAGGGACCCGGCCCTGAGGTAGGCTCTACCGTCAAGGAGGAGAGCCCCATGTTCGGTCTGAGAAAGCGCAGCATGCCGTCGGCGGCAGAGGCACTACCCGGCCGCGCGGAACGAATGCCGGTCCCCGATGCCCACTTCGTCAACGGCGCACGGCTCGAGCCTCCCTTCCCCGCGGGCCTGGAGCGCGCGGTGTTCGGCATGGGCTGCTTCTGGGGCGCGGAGCGAAAGTTCTGGGAAGTCCCCGGCGTCTACACCACCGCGGTCGGCTACGCGGGCGGGCACACCCCGAACCCGACGTACGAGGAGGTCTGCAGCGGCGGCACCGGCCACGCCGAGGTGGTGCTGGTCGTGTTCGATCCCGCCAAGGTCTCCTACGAGAGCCTGCTGCGCGTGTTCTGGGAGAACCACGACCCGACCCAGGGCATGCGCCAGGGCAACGACGTCGGCACCCAGTACCGGTCGGCGATCTATTGCCATGGCGACGCCCAGCGGCGCGCGGCGCTGGCCTCCCGGCAGGCCTACCAGGCGGTGCTGACGAAGGCCGGCTACGGGCCCATCACCACCGAGATCCGCGAGGCGCCCGAGTTCTACTACGCCGAGGACTATCACCAGCAGTACCTGGCCAAGAATCCCTGGGGCTACTGCGGGATCGGGGGCACCGGCGTGGCGTGCCCCGCGGGGCTCGCGCAGCCGGCGACCGCGTCCTAGCCCACCCGGGCGGCATGGCCTCCCTCGCCCGCACCGCAACCGCGGCGCTGCTGGGGCTCGCGCTGGCGGGCTGCTCCATCGCGAGCAGCACCTCGGCCACAGCCCCCGCCGGCGTCACCCAGCAGCTCCTGATCCGCTCGCTCGAGCGCGCGCTGGTCGACATCGACCGGAGCAAGATCGGCTCCCGCCCGGTCGCGCTCGAGGTCACCGTCCACTCCGGCAACGAGGGCTTCGTGAAGGACTTCGCGACCACGTGGCTGAAAGCCCACGGGGTCCACGTGGTCACCGACCAGCCCGAGATGAAGCTCAAGCTGTTCGTGTCGGTCTACGGCACCGACCACGACCAGACCCTGATCGGCCTGCCCGCGTTTCAGGCCCCGGTGGTCAACGTGCCGGTGCCGGAGCTGGCGCTCTTCAAGTGGGTCCGGAACCGTGGCCAGGCCGAGCTGCGCCTCTGGGCGTTCGACCCGAAGAGCGACACGATCGTGGACGCCCCGAGCCCCGCGATCGGCCGGTCGAAGTACGATGACTTCACGGTCCTCCTGTTCTTCGGCTTCTCCCTGACGGACGTCAACAAGCGCGGCAACTAGCCCCAACCAAGCGAGGTGATCGCCATGCCCACCCTCCGACTCCTCGGGGGCCTCTGCCTGCTCGCCATCCTGGGCGCGGCCTGTGCCACGCCCGGCACCGACACGCTCGGCAAGATCCGGGAGAGCGGGCGCATCTCGCTCGGCTACCGGGACTCCTCGCGGCCGTTCTCCTACCTGGGCGACCGCGGTCAGCCCGTCGGCTACTCGATCGACCTCTGCACCCGCGTCGTCGACGAGGTGAAGACGGCCACCGGGCGCCGGGACCTCAAGATCGACTGGGTACGGGTGACGCCCGAGGACCGGATGGGCGCGGTCACCGGGGGCCGGATCGACCTCGAGTGCGGTTCCACCACTGCGAGCCTATCTCGGCAAGAACAGGTGGATTTCAGCTATCCAACCTTCGTCGACGGCGCCAGCCTGCTGGTCGCCGCCGATGCGAACGTGCGCACGGCCGCTGATCTGGCCGGCAAGCCCATCGCGGTGGTTCCCGGCACCACCACCCAGGGCGTGCTGACCGCGTGGCTCGCCAAGCAGGGCGTGACGGCCCAGGTGCTCCCGGTGCGGGAGCATGCCGAGGGCCTGGCCGCGGTGGCCGACGGCCGGGCGGTCGCCTATGCCTCGGACCGGACGATCCTGATCGGGCTGGGCCTCGCCTATCAGGGCTCCCGCCGGCTCCAGGTGCTGGACGACTTCCTCTCCTACGAGCCCTACGGCCTGATGATGCGCCGGCGCGACCTCGACTTCCGCCTCACCGTGAACCGGGCGCTGGCCGAGGTCTACCGGTCGGGGGAGATCGTCCGCATCTACGACCGGTGGTTCGGCAACTGGGGTCCGCCGAGCCGCCTGCTGGGGGCGATGTACCTGCTCAACAGCGTGCCCGAATGAGCGCGGCCTCCGGGGCGGGAGAAGCGCGGCCCCTCGACGGGCTGCTGGTCGTCGACCTGACCCGGGTCCTGGCCGGCCCCTACTGCACCCGCCTGCTGGCCGACCTGGGCGCCCGCGTCATCAAGATCGAGCGGCCGATCGAGGGCGACGAGATGCGCCGCAACCCCCACCAGATCGAGGCCGGGCGCGACGACCAGTCGACCTACTTCCAGCGGGTCAACGCGGGCAAGGAAAGCGTGGCCGTGGACCTGAGCCGGCCGGAGGGCCGGGAGATGGTGCTGGGGCTGGCTCGCCACGCCGACGTCTTCATCGAGAACTTCGCGCCCGGGGTGGTCGGCCGCCTCGGGCTCGACTATCCGGCGGTGCGCGCGGTCAAGCCCGACATCGTCTACTGCTCGATCTCGGGCTTCGGCCAGACCGGCCCGTGGCGGGAGCGCCCCGCCTTCGCCCACATCATCAACGCGGCCTCGGGGATGATGGCCCTGGAGCAGGGCGACGAGGCCGCGCCGCGCGCGTCCAACCTCCAGGCCGCCGACGTGCTGGCCGCCGCGCACGCGATGGGCGTGATCATGGCGGCGCTCTGGCGGCGAGCCCGCACCGGACAGGGCGCGCACCTGGACGTCTCGATGCTGGAGGCCCTGGTCGGCGCCGACAGCGTCACCTACGCCTCGGTCCTGAACGGCGGCGAGGAGCACGGCAACCCTCGTCCCGGCATGATCGTGCACCGGATCGGGGACCGCTACATGGCGATGCAGGTGGTGGGGGCGCCCCGGCTGTGGGAGCGCCTGCTCGCCCTGATGAAGCGGCCGGAGCTCGGCCAGGACCCGCGCTTCGCCACGTCGATCGCGCGCCGCAAGAACTGGAGAGCGCTGCGAGAGGTGATCGTCGAGTGGCTCGACACCTTCGCGTCGGCCGACGAGGCGCTGGCCGCGCTCACCGCGGCCCGGCTCCCCTGCGCCCCGGTGCTGCGGCCGGCGGAGGTCATCGCCCACGAGCACCTGGCGGTGCGCGCCTTCTTCCCGGTCCTGCCCCACCCGGCGCGGCCCGACCTGCGGGTGACCGCGAGCCCGTATCACATCGACGGCAAGCCCACGCACCCCCGCGGGCCGGCGGCCTACCGGGTGGGTGAGCACACCCGCGCGATCTTGCGGGATCTCCTGGGCTACAAGGACGACCGGATCGCGGAGCTGGTGGCGGGCGGCGTGGTGGACGGGCCGGCGTGAGCCAGCGGGAGGAGGCCCTCCGGCGCACCGAGAAGGAGATCCTGGCCGAGAAGGCGGCCACCCTCGGCCGCGCCGGCGAGCGTCTGGAAGCCGCGCTGGCCCTCGCGGCCCGGCTGCGGCTGGCGGTCGAGAGCGCGCGCGACGGCGCGGCGCGAGAGATCGCGCTGGCCGAGTATCGCGAGGCGCGCGCCCGCGCGCTCGACGCGCGACGGACGCTGATCATCCAGCGGGAGGCGATCGGCCTCCGCAATCATCGGATCCTCGACCAGCAATTTCCCGAGCCTCCGCGGCTCGGGTAGTTCTCCGCGCGACCAGGCATTTTTTTCCGCGAAGTGCCGAGCGCGTGACACAACGTTCTCGCCTGTCAGGAGTGTCAACTCGCTGATTCTCCGTCCGGTCGTCCGGTGGCCCGCGTCTTGCTCCCCTCCCGCTGCGTGAGGGAGCCAGCCATGAACAGGGCCATCGTGCTCGGCAGCGTTCTCGGCAGCACGCTTCTCCTGACCAGCGGGTTCGTGTGGCCGCCCGAGTACGCGGACGAGTCGCGCGCCGACGTGGCCACGTGCGTGCAGTACGCGCAGCAGACGTCGCCCACCTACTACGCGGAGGTCCGCGGCGTGGATCTCACCACCGGGCACGTCGACATCCGGCGCATCGGGGACGCCCGCGGCGAGCTGGCGTTCTCGAAGTGCCTGCTCGCGGTGCGGCAGTGGCGCCTGATCGAGCGCAACCTGCCGCCGCCGGTGCCCGAGCCGGAGCACGCGGAGCCGGCCACGATGGCGGGCGCCGCCGCGTCCTCCGTCGTCCGCTAGAGCGCGGGCCGCTCCGGCCGCGACAGCCGCCCTGGGCGGCGCGGGGGGCCTCCCCCCCTTCGCTCAGGCGCGAAGGGGCGTCAGGGCCGGCCAGTCGAAGGTGATGCCATGGCCCGGCCGGTCGGGGGCGACGGCCTGGCCCTCGCTGGTCACCAGGGGCTCGGCGATGTAGCGGTCCAGGCCGAAGCCGTGGGCTTCCAGATACGACCGGTTGGGGACGGCGGCCAGGCAGTGGACGGTGAGATCGTGGGCGCCGTGAGACGTGACCGGCAGGTTGAACGACTCGGCCAGGTGGCAGATCTTCATGAACACGGTGATCCCGCCGCAGTTGGTGACGTCCGGCTCCGGAAACGTCACCCCGCCCGCCGCGATGAGCGCGCGGAACTCGTGCAGCGTGTGGAGGTTCTCCCCCGCCGCCACCGGCAGGCCGCCCTCGCGCACGATGCGGACGTGGCCGGGCACGTCGTCGGGGATCGTCGGCTCCTCGAGCCACACCGGGTCGAGCTCGCGCAGGGCGCGAGCGGCCCGGACCGCCTCGTCCACCGTCCAGCCCATGTTGGCGTCCACCATGAGGGGGAAGTCCGGCCCCAGGTGGGCGCGCATCGCCCGGACGCGCTCGACGTCCTCGCGCAGGGAGGGCCGGCCCACCTTCATCTTGATGGCCCGGAAGCCGCGCGCCAGGTTGGCGTCCGTCTGACGGAGCAGCGCGTCGAGCGGGAGCTCCAGGTCGATGCCCCCCGCGTAGCAGGGCACGCGGGGATCGAAGCCGCCGAGCAGCCGCCAGAGCGGCACGCCCTGGCGCCGCGCCCGCAGGTCCCAGAGCGCGATGTCGACCGCGGAGATCGCCAGCGACTGGGCGCCGCCCCGACCGCCGTAGTGGAGCGCCCACCACATGCTCTGCCACAGGGCTTCGATGTCCTCGGCCTCGCGCCCCACGAGGCGCGGGGCCAGGTCGCGGGCGACCAGCGCGTGCACGGCGGCGCCTCCGGTGCCCACCGTGTAGGTGTAGCCCACCCCCTCCGCGCCGTCGGCGTCGCGGAGCCGGACGGTGACCAGCTCGAAGCCCTCGATGACGCCGTGGGTGGAGTCGGAGAGCGCGGTCGGCAGCGGGATGCGGTAGTGGTCGGCCAGGACGTCGCGGATCTTCATGGGCTCGCCCTCATGAGCCTACCCGGGCGCGGGCGGCGCAGCCAGGTCACCGCGGCGAGGTAGGCGACGTCGACCGCGTACGCGAGCACGATCGTGGCCGGCAGCCCGATGCGCACCAGCGTCCGCGCCGCCACCAGGTTGAAGATGCAGATGCCGAAGGCTCCCACCGGGAACATGCGGATGAAGGGCAGGATCACCGCCGGCCCGTAGCGGGCATGGAGCAGCGCCATCACCGGCAGGCCGTTGACCGGGAAGCCCACGATCAGCCCGGACCAGCGCGGGCCCAGCAGGTGGGCCGCCCCTGTCACCACCAGCACGGTGGCCGCCGAGACCGCCACCCGGATCGCGAGCAGCGACAGCGAGATCGGCCCGCGGCGGAGCGGGGCGGTGTCCGGCAGCCCGCGCACCACGTAGCCCGCGGCCAGGCACACCGCCGCCGCGAACGGCATCGCGGTGAGCGGTCCCAGGGGAATCGCGCTGAGGATCAGCGTGGCGACCACGAACGTGAGCGTGCCGACGCTCACCCCCGCCGCCACCGAGTGCGCCCGCGGCGACGGGACCACGCGCGTGGCCAGGAGGTAGCCGAGGAACACCGGCACCGAGGCGCCCATGCCGGGGATGGTCCAGAACGCGCTCTCCGCCGCGAAGGCGGGCCCCTGCTCGATCGAGAAGAAGATCAGGGAGACCACCGCGAGCTGCGGGGTCGCGCCCAGGATGGAGCCCCAGCGCGGGCCGAGCCACTCCGCGGCCGCGGTGCCGCCCAGGACGAAGAACGCCGAGACCGCGATCTTCGCGGCGAGCAGGCCGAGCGCGTGGGAGTCGATCAGGCGGCCCCGGCGGGCACACGGGAGAGGAGGAGCCGACGCGAGCGTCGTGACTCGAGCACGGCGATCGCGCCGGCTTCCGGCAACCTAGGCGGGCAGCCGCTCGTACATCCCCTGCACGTCGGCGGCGTGGAAGCGGGCCACGTGGTTGGTGGGGGGCAGCGCCTCCGAGTAGAAGAACGCGGGCAGCTCGTCGTCGGCGGCGGTGAAGCCGGCGCGGCGGTTGAACTCGTACTCCAGCTTGAGGGTCTGGCGCCCGAGCGACTCGAAGAAGTCCTTGGTGAGACTGGTCCCGTGGGCCGCGTTGAGGGCGTTGGCCAGCCACTCGGTGTTCGGGTTGGTCACGCTCATGCCGAAAATGCAGAGCCCGAGGGAGTCGTTGGCGGCCACCCGCGCCTGGTGGGCCACGCTCTGCTCCACGATGGCGGGCGCCTCCATCTCCCGGGTCTTGAGCCGCGGCAGGTTGCCCGCGGTGTGGTCGGCGCCCTGCGCGGTGGCCATCATGGTGATGCCGGTGGCCTCGACCACGCGGGGATCGTAGGCGCTGATCGCCTGCTTCTTGATGACCGGCACGCGGGCCACCTTGTAGTGCTCCCCCACCCGCGCGGTGCCCTGGGCCCAGATGCGCCCCTTCTCGGAGCCCCTGCGGATCTCGGCCATGCACTCGGCCATGAAGCGCACGTCCCCGAAGCGGCCGAGCCCGGCCTCCATCAGCACCGCGATCATGGCCCCGAGCTCGATGGTGTCGACGCCCAGGTCGTTGGCCAGGTAGTTCATCTGGGCCAGGTCGTCCGGATCGCTGAGGCCGCAGTTGGTGCCGAGCAGGCCCAGGGTCTCGTACTCCACCGGCGAGACGACCTCCTTGCCGTCCTTGTCCGCATAGATGTTGCTGCACTGGATCACGCAGCCGGGCATGCAGGCGTGGGTGTGCTCACCGCCGCGGGAGATGTTGAGCTCCCGGATGTACTCGCCGCCCATCTTGAACTTCTCGCCCTTGGCCACGTCGGCCTGCTGGCCGGCCGAGAAGTTGCGCACCGGTAGGCCGCCCAGGGTGTTCTGGAGATCGGCCATGCCCATGGTGCCGATCTTGGCGTAGAAGTTCGCGACCATGGAGTCGGCCTGCAGCATCTTGGCGTAGTCCTTCACCGCCGCGTTGACCTTCTTGCTGTCGACGAACGGCGGGATCTTGTCGAGATCGACCACGATGGCCTTGACCTTCTTGGAGCCCATCACCGCGCCCACCCCGCCCCGCGCCGAGAGCCGGGCCGGGCGGCCGTCCTTGTCGCTGAAGGCGATGCCTGCGATCAGCCCCTGGTACTCGCCCACCGGGCCGCACAGCGCGATCGTGACCTTCCGGCCGTACTTCGCGTGGAGCATCTCCTGGGCCTCGAAGTTGCCCTTGCCCAGGTATGGGGCCGCGTCGTCGAACTCGATGGTGCCGTCCTTCTTGAAGTGGATCACCACCCAGTCCGGCGAGGCGTCGAACAGGGTGAAGCCGGCGATCCTCTGCTGGCCCAGCCCGTAGCTGAAGCTGCCCCCGCCGTTGGCCTCCTTGATGCCGCCGGTCAGCGGGCTCTTGCAGCCGACGCTGGTGCGGTTGGCGTTGGAGAAGCTGGTGCCCGCGAACGGGCCGGCGGAGAAGATCAGCGGGTTGGCCGGCGAGAGCGGATCGACGGTGGCCGCGCCCAGCTCGAGCAGGGTCTTGGCGATGAAGTACCGCCCCGCCTTCACCACCGCCTCGCCCTCCAGCTCGCGCCTGGTGATGGTCCGGTCGCTCAGTCGGATGTCGTAGTAGGTGCGCATCCTCGCTTCCTCCTCGTCGGCGTGGCCTGGCTTGGCGTGCGACGGCCCCCGGAACGGCCCGGGCGAACCCCGAGCCGGGTGCCCCCGCTCGCACGCATCGGCGCGTATGGTATCAGAACCTCGCATCCCCGGTCCTCCGGCTTGACGCCGGAGGGCCGGCGAGCGCCCCGCGCCGGCTCCCGGGCCCCCATCTCCCACCTGGACCGGCATCGGTGATATCCTCGGGGCGGTCGCTGCGCCGCAGCGCGGGGGCGCCGACAACGGAGGATCCCATCGTGGCGAAAGATCTCAAGATCTGGATGAACGGCCGCCTGGTGTCCCAGGCCGAGGCCGTCCTGCCCGTGAACAGCGCGGCGGTCTTCTACGCGACCAACGTGTTCGAGGGCTTGCGGGCGTACTGGAACGAGGCGGACGGGGAGCTCTACTGCTTCCGGCTCGCCGAGCACTTCGCGCGCCTGCGCGAGTCCATGAAGATGATGCGCTTCACCGTCCAGTACAGCGACATGGACCTCTACGAGGCGGTGCGCGAGGTCCTGCGCGGCAACGAGATTCGGGAAGACGTGCACATGCACCTGGTGGCCTACGTGGCCGCGCCCGGCCTCGACTCCACCACCCCCACCGGCCTCTACATCAATCCCCGGCGGCGGGCCCGGATCACCGAGGGCAGCGGGCTCGATTGCTGCATCACCTCGTGGCAGCGGACCAGCGACAACGCCATCCCCATCCGGCTCAAGTGCGGCGCGAACTACCAGAACGGACGGCTGGCCACGCTGCAGGCCAAGGCCGACGGCTACGACGCGCCGATCTTCCTGAACCAGCACGGCACGGTGGCGGAGGGCTCGGGCGCGACCTTCTTCATGGTGCGCCGGGGTCAGCTGGTCACCCCGCCCATCACCAGCGACATCCTGGAGTCGATCACCCGGACCACCCTGATCGACGCGGTGGCCCCCGCGCTCGGGATGGAGGTCGTCGAGCGCGACATCGCCCGCACCGAGCTCTACGTGGCCGATGAAGCGTTCTTCTGCGGCAGCGGCTACGAGATCACCCCGATCCTCTCCGTCGATCGCTTCAAGCTGGGCGACGGCCGCGTGGGCCCCATCACGCAGCGGGTGCTCAACGCGTACATGAACGTGGTGCGGGGCATCGACAAGCGCTTCCCCGAGTGGCGCATGCCGGTGTACAAGCCCGTCACGGTCTGATCCGTCACCCCGCCCCCGGCCCTCTTCCCTCCGGGGAGAGGGCCGGGTGAGGGGCAATGTTCCGAGCCCTCCAGGAGAACTCCCTCATGTCCAGCGCCCCCCGTGTCTGCGGACTCGCGACGCTCGTCAGCGCGGCCCTGGTCGCGCTCGCCTTCCTCCCCGCCGCCGCGCAGGTCCGCGAGGGCAAGCCGGGCGGCGTGCTGCGCCCGGTGCTGCGCGAGGACCTGCCGCAGGGCTTCGCCATCCACGAGTCGGCGACCAACTCGGTGACGTGGCCGGCCATGCCCTGCTACAGCAACCTGGTCCTCTACGACCAGACCAAGCGGCTCGGCCGCACGGAGAACATCGTGCCCGAGCTGGCCGAGAAGTGGTCCTGGCAGGACAACTACCGCAACCTGGTGTTCTTCCTGCGCCGCGACGTCAAGTGGCACGACGGCCGGCCGTTCACCTCCCGGGACGTGAAGTTCACCTTCGACGTGGTGCGCGAGGCCGCGGAGGCGCCGGCCAAGCTCCGCATCAACCCGCGCAAGGAGTGGTACGCCGCCGTCGACGCGATCGAGGCGCCCGACCCCTACACGGTGGTCTTCCGGCTCAAGCGGCCCCAGCCCTCGCTGCTGGCCATGCTCGCCTCCGGCTACGCGCCGGTGCTCCCGGCCCACGTCCCGCTCGCCGAGCACCGCACGCGCTGCATCGGCACCGGGCCGTTCAAGTTCAAGGAGTGGAAGCGCGGGCAGTCGGTGGAGCTCGTGCGGAATCCCGACTACTTCGTGAAGGGCCGGCCCTATCTGGACGGGGTCCGGTACACGATCATCGTGGAGCGCGGCACCCGGGTGGCGGCGCTGCAGGCCGGGCAGGTGGACGTGGCCTACCCGGGCGACACCACGATCTCCATCGCGGAGACGCTGAAGGCGGCGGTGCCCGGCATCGTGCTCACCGAGACCGCGACCAACGTGAGCGAGAACCTCCTGCTCAACTCCAAGAAGCCGCCGTTCGACAACGTCGCGGTGCGCCGCGCCCTCAGCCTGGCCATCGACCGCCGCGCGTACACCAAGACGGTGCACCGGGGCGCCGCGGTGATCGGCGCCGCCATGTCACCCCGCCCCTGGGGGACCTGGGGCCTGCTCGAGAAGGACCTGAACGGCCTGCCCGGCTATGGCGGAGTGGATGCGGGGCGCAGCCAGGCCCGGAAGCTCCTGGCCGAGGCCGGCTTCGGCCCCTCTAACCCGCTCAAGGTCGAGATCGTCACCCGCGCGATCGCGATCTATCTCGATTTCGCGGGCTTCGTGGTGAGCGACCTCAAGCAGGTGGGCGTCGACGCCACCCTCAAGCAGATCGACACCGCCCAGTGGCACCCGATGGTGACCCGGCGCGAGTTCCAGATGGGCGCCAACCTCACCGGCCTCGGGGTGGACGACCCCGACGCGAACTTCTACGAGAACTTCTCCTGCGGCTCGCCGCGCAACTACGGCGACTACTGCAACGAGACGGTGACCCGCCTCATCGAGCAGCAGTCGCAGGAGATCGATCTGACCAGGCGCATGGCGCTGGTGGCCCAGATCCAGAAGAAGCTGGAAGAGGACGCGGCCCGGCCCACCATGGGCTGGCGCACCGACCGCTTCGCGCACCACCCGTACGTGAAGAACCTGATCCTGAACCAGGTCACCTACAACTGCTGCCGGCTGCAGGAGGTCTGGCTGGACAAGTAGGCGGGCGGAGCGTGCGCGTCGTCTTCTGGAACATCCGCCATGGGGGCGGCGGGCGCGTCGCCGCCATCGTCCGGCAGATCCGGGCCTGGGCCGCCGACGCGGTGGCCCTCTGCGAGTTCCGGGGCACCCCGCCCAGCGCGGAGCTGGCGCGGGCGCTCGCCGGGCTGGGCCTCGGCTACCAGTGCACCACCGCGGACGCCGCGCGTCCCGCCCGGAACGGGCTCCTGCTGGCCTCCCGCTGGCCCCTGCGCCGGCTCCGCGTCCGCGGCGCCCCCGCCGAGCCCACCCGATGGCTGCTCGCGTGCATCCAGGCGCCGGCGCCGCTGGTGATGGCGGTCATGCACGTGCCGAACCGGGTGAGCGGGCGCAAGTATCCGTACCTCGACGCGGTGCTGGAGACCGCCCGCCGCCGCTGGCCGGGCCCGGCGGTGCTGCTCGGGGACACCAACTCCGGCTGCATCGGCATCGACGAGCAGGTGCCCGCCTTCAACCGCATCGAGGACGGCTGGATGCGCGGCCTGCACGAGGCGGGGTGGATCGACGCCTTCCGCCACCTGCGCGGCGAGAGCCGCGCCTACACGTGGTACTCGCCCAACGGGGGCAACGGCTTCCGGATCGACCAGGCCTTCGTCAACCGCCACCTGCGCGACCGCCTGCTTCGCTTCCGGTACGACTGGGGCCGCCGCGACCCGACGCGCCCGGGGCGCGGTGTCAGCGACCACGCCGCCATGGTCCTCGACCTCCACCCCTGAGGCGTCGACCCAGATCCGCCTATCGGGGCGCCGGCCGGCGCCGGGAGAAGGGTCCAGCGGCGAGGCGGCGCCCGAAGGCCGCCCGCGAGGCGTACTGTCCGTACGTCCAGCGGGCGGCCGAGGGCGTCAACGAAGCAGATGGGCCCTTATCGCGGCGCCGGCCGACCGGCGGGCGTCTGGTTCGCGGCCTCGCACGCCTTCTTCAGCTCGGTCGTGCCGTTGAGCGCGCAGTCGACGGTGAGCGTCTGCGCCTCGGCGGTGCGGCCCGCCTTGCGGAGCAGGCGGATCTTGTGCGGCTTGAAGCGGGCCGCGCCCGCGAAGACCTTCGTGGCCTGGTCGGTCCACTGCAGCGCCACCGGCAGGTTGTTGACGCGCTCGTAGGCGAAGATCAGGTCCTCGTAGACCAGCGGCACCGGCTCCGACGAGGTGACCGCGCGCCGGAGCGCGTCGATGGCCTCCGTCTGCCGGCCCAGCGCGGCCGCCGAGTGCGCCAGCACCCAGTTCGGGTAGGCGTCGGCCACCGTGCGCCCGCTCGCCGAGGCCCGCGCCGCGGTGTACGCCTCCTGGGCCTTGCCCTGCTCGAGCAGCCGGCGGGCCTGGAAGGCGCGCTTGTAGTTGGCCAGCACCTGCGCGACCTCGGGGCGCGCGCGCACCGCCTTCCACGAGGCGGTCTGCGGCTCCCGCGGGGGCCGGCTCCCGTAGAACTTGTCGAAGTACTGGGCGGTGTCCTCGAGGCGCTCGGAGGTCTTGGGGTGGTTCACCGAGACGGTGTCGATCAGCTTCTGGTAGACCACGCCCACCGCGTCGTTGACGTTCCGCTGCGACGCCTGCTGCAGCCGCTCCGTGAACGCGGCCTCGGACTCCTTGTTGGCCTGCTCCCAGGCCTGGAGCTTCTCGAGCATGCCGAGCATGGCGGTGCCGGACGCGCCGCTCTCCATCAGCAGATCGACCCCGAGCAGGTCCGCTTCCCGCTCCTGCCCACGGCTCCACGCCGGCAGCACCAGCTTGTCGGTGGCGTCGGTGGCGAGCTGGACGTTGGCGATGGTCCGCTGATCGCCCTTGGAGACCGTGCGCTGGCCGGCCAGCATGGTCTTGGCCCCGATGCCCAGCTCGTAGAGGGCCTGGCCCTTTCGCTGCACGTCGCCCAGCAGGTCCGAGCTGTGGTGGGCCAGGAGCACGTGCGACAGCTCGTGGGCCAGCACCGCGGCCACCTCGTCGCCGCTCTCGAGCGACTCGAGCAGCCCCATCGCCACGTAGATGTTGCCGTCCGGGGACGAGAACGCCTCGAAGCCCGGATTCGCCAGGATCACCACCCGACCCGGCACGCCGGTACGGCCCGAGGCCGCCACCAGGCCGCGGCGCATCTCGTTCAGGTACTGCTCGAGGGCGGCCGAGCGCACGAAGCCGAGCGCGTCGCCGCGGTGCTGCGCGAGGTCCTTGTCCTCGCCGACCGCGAGACCCGAGGCCTCGTAGGGTCCGGGCTTGAGGCGGCTCAGCACCGGGGCGCCGGCCCCGGTGCCGGGCAGCCACGACGGCGTCCACGAGGCCGGCACGACACTCCCGCCGCCGGTGCCGCCGGCGCAGCCGGCGGTGAGGAGCCCCACGAGCGTCCAGGCCAGCCTCCCGGCCCGAGGGCTCAATTGCAGTTCTCGCCGACCCCGCGCACCGCCCCGGTCTTGGGCGGCCGGCCGGCCACGCGGCTCTTGCACTCCTCGTCCTTCGCGACCGGCACCGCCCGATCGGTCTCCACCGCGAACGCCTTCACGCAGTAGTCGGCCCCGTCCATCTTCACCCAGTAGTAGACCGCGGTCTTGGGGTCGCTGGTGGCCGGCCACGGCCTGCGCTTCTCGACGTCCTCGCGGGAGATCGTGACGCCGCTGTCCATCGCACACCCGCGGTAGAGCGTCACCTTGCTCGTGCGCAGGCCGACGATGTTGAACGACTGCGGCGGGTTGCTCTGCGCGGGCAGCGCCCCCGGCCAGAGCGCGGCCGCCGCCGCCAGCACCAGCCCCACCCGCACCGCCCTAGGCCACCGTCCGAGCCGTCGCGTCATGTCCGATCTCCTCGTCGTCGCCTCTGATGCACAGGGCGAACAGCCGGTCCGTCAGCCTCAGCACGCCCGCGCCCACCCCCCAGCTCGCCGGATCGGGCTGCTCGCGCCGCAGCGCGAAGTAGCGGCGGGCCGCATGGTCGGCGTGGCGCATGACGTGCCGGGCCACCTCGAAGAACGCCACGTAGGCCACGATGTTGCGCGGGCCCAGGTTGATGGGGGGCAGGAAGCTCACCACCGCGGCCCCGATCAGCAGCACGGTGGTGGCCACGAACAGCACGTCGCGCGCGACGAGCGCCTTGTAGATGAAGTAGCCGGGCAGCACCACCAGCAAGAGCGCCGCCTCGACGCCGTAGCGCGCGTCCACGACCAGGAACAGCACCAGGGCCCCGGCCAGGATCATGATCCCGAGGAAGCCCGACCACAGGAACTGGCGCGCGGAGGTGGGGCGCTCCGGATGCGTCGCGGCCAGGTGGAGGACCGCGACCACGCCCAGGAGGAGCGGGACGAGCAGGAGGATCGCGCCCAGGCTCGTGCGGGTGAACGCGGTGAGCAGCACGCACCCCACCGCCACCGCGAAGGTGGCCCACTTGAGCCGCGGGCTCACCTCGCCCAGCCGCCCCAGCAGCGCGCGGGCGAAGGCGGGCGGCTTGTCGACCAGGAGCAGGAGCACGATCGTGAACAGCAGCAGGAGCCCGTTCACCACCCGCGAGAGCGACAGCCCGTGCTGCTCGGCCCGCTTGTAGTCCCGCCCGAACGTGAGCAGGTTGTCGTAGGCCATCGCGTGCAGGTACACGCCGGGGAGGTCGTCGAACACGGGCGAGATCACGCGATCGCCCGCCATCTCGAAGCTGCCCCCGTAGAAGACGGTGCGGCCCTTCACCCAGTCGTCCTTGAGCTTCTTGTCGAACCGCCCGAGCAGGTGCAGCACCGAGATGGTGTGGGTGTGGGGGCACTTCCGCTTCGAGGCGAGCGGGTTCTCCTTCAGCATCTGGCGGAGGTGGACGAGGGTCCCGTCGCTCGTGCAGTTCATCCAGGACTCGTTGAGCCGGGACTCGCGGTTGCCCCAGATGAGCTCCATCTGCTGGGCGTCCTCGCGCCCGATCCCCACCTGCGGGGCCGCCATCGCGAACGCGGGGGTCCACAGCAGGTCCGGGGCGGCGCACGAGGTCGGGTGCTGGCACGCCCGGTAGGTCAGCACACCGCTGACGCCGGTCTCGGCGTCCATCCGCACGTCGACCGGGGTGAAGCAGCTCCGGTCGAGCCCGTCGCGGAGCCCGTCGCCCGCCTTGTCGGAGAGCGGGGAGGCGGCCAGGTACACCGCGACGCCCGAGGCCCGGAGCGAGCAGATGGCGTCGCTGAGCGGCGTCACGTCCTGGCCGGGACGCCGGTCGATGAACGCGAAGTCCACGAACACCGCGGCCGGCTCGTAGACGGTGAGCGCCTCCAGCACCTCGGCGTGGCGCGCGTAGGAGATCGGGACCGATTCCTTGAGGGTGGCGAGATTCTCCTCGCGGAAGAGCACCACGAGCGTCTTGTCCTGGCCGGTCTGCTCGTAGGTGAACTTCACGAGCGCGTTCACGATCGCCTGCGACCACGGCGTCAGATGCATCGAGATGCCGTGCAGGTTGAACAGCACCGCGCCGAGCGCCGCGAGGAACACGAACTGCACGAGGGTGCGGGTGGAGGCGGTGGGGCCGGCGCTCGTCGTGACGGAGTCGGCGACGAGCGTGCCGTCGTGCACGGCGGGACTGTTCACGCGGGCTCCGGGGGGCACAAAGGTTTCAACAGTCTAAGCAGATTTCGACCGTCGTCAAGGCACACCCCCGGTCCCTTGCGGGCGCCCGGACCGCTGTGCTACACGAGTGGGCCACGACCTCGACCGACCCGGGAGAAAGCCGCATGACCACACCCGTTCCCACCCGCCGCGCGTGCCTCGGTCTGGCCGCGCTCGGCCTGCTCGGCGCGAGCCTGGGCGGCTGCGTGACCCAGGAGCTCATCCACGGCGCCGGGCACAGCGCGGCCGCCGGCGCCATGCAGGGCGTGCGCGAGGGCATCCCCGCGCTCCAGGAGCCCCTGCGGCACACGTTGCGCGGCAGTCTCGAGGACCCGGCGCTCGCGCGCGCGGCGCGGGAGGTGACCGACTCCGCGATGGAGGCGCTGCAGGCGCGCCTCGGCTCGCCCGAGATGCGGCGGCAGGTGGATCGGCTCGTGAGCGAGGCCATGGAGAGCCTCGCCCGCAGCGGGGACGGGACGATGCAGGCGCTGGTGAAGGCCACCGGCGACCAGCTCGAGGCCCGGATGCGCAAGGTCGCGACCGCCAGCATCCTCGCCACCACCACCGCGCTGCGCGACTCCATCGAGCGGGACGTCAACCCCGCCGCCCAGCGGCTCGCGCGGCAGATGGGCGAGTCCCTGATCGCCTCCCTGGTGGCCGGGCTCGAGGGCCCCATGCAGGCTCGATTGCACGACATCGGCCGCGACATGTCCCAGGCCCTGATCCGCGGCGCCGCCGAGGGGGCCGACGATCCGATCACCCAGGCGGGCTTCGGCGGCCTCACCCAGCACGTGATGCTGCGGGCCATGCGCGGGGCGCGGCAGGGCATGACCGAGGGCCTCCCCGACACCACCCAGGTCGCGCTCATCTCCGCGGTGGTGCTGCTGGGCGCGATGGTGCTCGGGCTGGGCGCGGGGCTCGGCTGGTTCTGGTGGCGCTATCAGCAGAGCGCGAAGACGCTCACGATCGTGGCCGAGAGCATCAACGCGCACCAGGCGGGCCCGCTCAAGGAGACCATCCGCAAGAGCGCGCACGACAACTACGTCGGCCCCTGGTTCAGCAGCTTCCTCAAGCGGCGCGGTCTCTGACCGGGCGCGGGCCCGCGCGCCCGCCGCCGCGCGGCCGAGCGGTCAGCGGCCGGCGGTCAGGGCGGGCGCGACCTCCGCCAGGAAGCGCTTGAGCTGGCCCTGCTGATCCCAGGAGGCGAGGCGGAGGGCGATGTGTCCGAGCCCGGCCTCGGCGTACGCGCGCAGCTCGGCGACGCACTGGGCGGGGCTCCCCGCCACCGTCCACCCCTCCACGAAGGCGGGGGAGAACTTCGAGGTGTAGTAGGTGTCGAGGAACGCCTTGCTCTCCTCGAGAGCCCGTGCGCGGTCCTCGTTGATGTTGATGTTGTGGTAGAGCGCGCTCCCGAGCGCGGACGGGTCGCGCCCTTCCTCGCGCGCCATCGCGCCGATGCGCGCCCACTGCTCGCGGAACTGGGCCGGCGTCACCTTGTTGGTCATCCAGCCGTCCGCGAAGCGGGCCACCCGCCGGAGGCCGCGCTCCACCGCCGCGTCCGAGGCGCTCGCCCCGCCCTTCCAGGTGAGACCGGTGGGATTGCTCGCGATCCAGATCGGGCACGGCTGCTGGACCGGGCGCGGCTCGATCTTCACGCCCTCGAACTGGTAGAACTGGCCGCGGTGCGAAGCCTTCTCGCCGGTCCACACCGCGCGCAGGATCTGGATGCCCTCCTCCAGGCGGCCCACCCGCTCGCTCGAGCGCACGCCCATCACCCGGTGCTCGAGGGCCTGCGCGGGGCTCTGCTCGTCCGGGCCGCCCAGGCACACCGCCAGGAGGGCGCGGCCGCCCGACAGGACATCGAGGCTCGCCCACTGCTGCGCGAAGAGCAGCGGATGGCGATGGACGAAGGTCGCCATGCAGCCCACCGCGAGCCGGAGACGCGAGGTGGCCCCGGCCAGGGTCGACAGGAGCGCGACCGACTCGAGCCGCGGCTTGGCGAGGAGACTGTCACCGACCCACAGGGTGTCGAAGGCGCCGGACGCCTCCGCCTGCTGCGAGATCTCGATCAGATCACGTGCCTGGATGGCTCCGAGCACGACCGCCCGGTTCGCCAGGATGAGCCCGAAGGATGCGCGCGCCATGGTGACCTCCCGCCGCAATCTTGGAGGCCGCCGCGGGAGTCGTCAAGGGCTTGCGGCTACCGGGCGCGTCGGCCCGCCCGGGCCTTCTCGCGGGCGAGCATCTCCTGCATGATGCGCTTGGCCTTCTCGAGCTCGGCCCGGCGGCGCGCCGAGAGCCCCCGCCCGCCGCGGTTGATGTAGAACAGCAGCATCCGGAGGCCGGAGCCCACGCCCGTCGGGCTCACCCGCCGCGAGGCCAGCGAGCGCGCGATGGTCGCCGCGTCCCGGTTGAAGAGTCCCGCAGGCGGGTACGTGGAGACGGTCTTCACCTCGCGCACCCAGCGGCGGCCGCCCCGCTTCCGGAGGTGCGTCCGAGTGCGCCTCCTCGCGCGGGCGCGGGTCGAGGCGCGACCGGGGGCGGCGCGAGCCGTGGCCCCGCGCCGAGCGCGGCCGGCGCCGGCCCGTGCCTTCGCGGTCCTGGTGGCCATGATGCCGTGGGTCTTGCGCGGGCCGTGCCAGATCGGGCGCGGGGCGCGGGCCCGCATCGGTCCGGGCGGCGGCGCGGTGGCACGGACGGCCCCGGATCGTTTCGACGCGGTAGGAGCGGACGAGCGGCGCGATTTGACCTCGTATCGGCTCCTCGGGTACGGTCTCCGGGGAGGAAGCGACCGATGAGCGAGCGCCGCGCGTTTCACGGAGTCATCCCCGCCCTGGCCGTCCCGTTCCGCGAGGACTACAAGCTCGACGAGGAGGGGCTGGACCGCTTCGCGCGCTGGCTGGTGGGCTGCCGGGGCGTCACCGGGGTGATGACCAACGGCCACACCGGCGAGGTGGGCTCGCTGCTGCCGGAGGAGCGAGCGACGGTCACGCGCATCGTGGCCGACGCGGTGCGCGGCCGGGCGCGGGTGATCTCGGCGGTGTGCTCGGAGGGCACGTTCGAGGCGGTGGAGCACGCTCGCGCGGCGGCCCACGCGGGGGCCGACGCTCTCGACGTCATGCCGTGCCACATGTGGCTGCGCTTCGGCGTGAAGGAGGACGCGGTCTACGAGTACGTGAAGGCCATCGGCGCCGAGAGCGGCCTCGACCTGATCATCCACGTGTACCCGGCCAGCACCCGGGTCGCCTACTCGACCCGGCTGATGGTCCGGCTCGCCACGCTGCCGCAGGTGAAGGGCTTCAAGATGGGCGAGCGCGACCTCGGCCGCTACGAGCGGGACATCCGCGCCCTGCGCGCGGAGACGCCGCACGTCTCCTTGCTGAGCTGCATGGACGAGTACCTGTTCCCGACCTTCGTGCACCGCATGGACGGCACCCTGGTCGGCTGCGCGAGCCTGATCCCGGAGCTGACCTGGGAGCTGATGGCCGCGATGGAAGCCGACGATCTCGCGCGGGCCCGCGCGATCAACGACCGCATCTGGCCGGTGAAGGAGGCGGTGTACGGCGCCGGCGAGCCGTCCGGCGACGCCCACGCGCGCATGAAGGCGGGCATGGTCTGGCGCGGCATCTTCCGGAGCGCGCTCGTGCGGCCGCCGGTCCTGCCGCCCTCCGCGGAGGAGGTGGCGGCGATGCGGGCGGCGCTCGAGGCGAGCGGGGTGTCCCGCGTCGATCTCGTCTGACCTGGTTCCTGCTGTCCCTCGGGGCGGCCCTCACCCAGGCCGTCCAGTTCGCGGTGGTCAAGGGGCGCGGCCGGCGGATCCCGCCGCTGGTCATCGTCGCGTGGACGCAGGCGGTGGCGGGCACCGCGTGGGTCGTGTTCTTCCTCGTCTCCGGGCGTCCCTTCGTGCCGCCCGGCCCGCTCTGGCCGGCGGTGGCCGCCTCCTGCGTGCTGGTGCTCGGCATGAGCGGGCTGCTGGCGCGGGCCAGCGCGCGGGGTGACATCTCGATCGTGGGGCCGATCCTCGCCCTGAGCCCCATCTTCACGATCGTGCCGGACGCGGTGCTGTCGGGCGGGCTGCCGAGCGCGCTCGGCTGGATCGGCCTCGCGCTGTCCCTGGCGGGGACCGTGAGCCTCTCGGGCCAGGGCACGGGGCGGCTCGGTCGGGTGCGCGCGCTGTTCTCGCGGCGGGACGCCCTCGACGCGCTGGGGGCCGCGTTCCTGCTGGGCTTCCTCGCCGCGATCGATCGCTACGGCGCGCGGCACCTGGGACCGCCGAGCTACCTGGTGTCCTCGCACGGGGCGACCGCGGTCCTGACCTTCGTCATCGCGGCGCTCACCACCCCGCGCGGGCTGGCCGAGAGCGTGCGATCCGCCAACCTCCTCACGGTCGTGAGTCACGGCCTCCTGGGCGTGACCGGCACCGGCATGCAGACCACCGCGCTCACGATCGCGCCCGCCGCCTACGTCAACGCCATCCGCCGCATGTCCGCGGTCCTTGCGGTGCTGCTGGGCCGCACGCTCTTCGGCGAGCCCGACCTGGCCCGCCGCCTCGCCGCCGCCCTCCTCGCCTGCGCCGGCGCCGCCTGCCTTCTCCTCGCCTAGGATGGGGTCAGGTCTTACATTCCGACATTTTCGTGGGGCGCGCGTTCTCGCCCCTCGGCAAGAAAATGTCGGAATGTAAGACCTGACCCCTAGAAGAGGTGGCAGGCGACCTGGCGGTTGGCGTGAGCGCGTAGGGCCGGCGGCTCGGCGGAGCAGACCGGCATCGCGTGGGGGCAGCGCGGGTGGAACCGGCAGCCGGCGGGCGGGCGGAGCGGGCTCGGCACCTCGCCCGAGACCACCGCCTCGGCGCGCGGGCCGTCGAGATCGATGGGGAGCGCGGCCGCGAAGAGCGCCTGCGTGTAGGGGTGCTGGGGAGCGAGCGCGATCGCCTCCGCCGGCCCCCGCTCCACGATCTGCCCCAGGTACATCACCGCGATCGTGTGGCTCATGTGCGCCACCGCGGCCAGATCGTGGGCGATGAAGAGGTACGAGACGCCGAGCCGCTCCTGCAGGTCGCGCAGGAGATTCAGGATCTGGGCCCGGATCGAGACGTCGAGCGCGGAGACGGGCTCGTCCAGCACCACCAGGCGCGGCGAGAGCGCGAGCGCCCGCGCGATGGCCACCCGCTGACGCTGGCCCCCCGAGAACTCGTGCGGGAAGAGATCGGCGGCCCGCGCGGGCAGGCTCACCAGGTCCAGCAGCTCCAGCACGCGGCGCCGCCGCGCCGCCCGGTCGAGCCGCTCGTTGATCACCAGGGGCTCGGCCACGATCGCCCCGACGCGCATGCGCGGGTCGAGCGAGGCATAGGGATCCTGGAACACGGCCTGGATGGCGCGCCGGTACCGGCCGAGCGCGGCGCGATCGAAGGCGAGCACGTCCTCGCCCCGGAAGCGGATCGAGCCCGACGTGGGCCGATCGAGCCCGAGGATCAGCTTCGAGGTGGTGGTCTTCCCGCACCCCGACTCGCCCACCAGGCCCAGCGTCGTCCCGGCCTCGATCGTGAACGAGACGCCGTCCACCGCCCGCACGAGCCCGTGCGCCCGGCCGAGCAGACCCCGCCGCACCGGGAAGTGCCGGGTCAGCGCCTCCACCTCGAGCAGCGCGCTCATCCGGGCGGCCCCGCCCCCGGTGGCGGCGGCCCGTCCGGCGCCTCCAGCCAGCAGCGCGTCACGTGGCCCGCCTCCACCACCGTCTCCGGGGGCGCTTCCACGCGGCAGCGCTCCATCACCGACGGGCAGCGCGGGGCGAACGCGCAGCCCGCGGGCAGGTGCGCCAGATCGGGCGGCTGGCCCTCGACGGCGGTGAGCCGCGAGGCGCGCGCGCCGAGCCGCGGGATCGATTCGATCAGCGCGCGCGTGTAGGGATGCGCGGGCCGCGTGAACAGCCGGCGCACCGGTCCCATCTCCACGATGCGTCCCGCGTACATGACCGCCACCCGGTCGCAGATGCGGGCCACGATGCCGAGGTTGTGGGTGACGAAGACCAGCGCCAGCCGGTGCCGGTCCTGCAGCTCCTCGAGCAGGCCCAGGTACTGGGCCTGGATGGTGAGGTCCAGGCTCGTGGTCGGCTCGTCCGCGATCAGCAGGCGCGGCGGCGCCGCGATCGCCATCGCCCCCACCACCCGCTGCCGCATGCCGCCCGAGAGCTGATGGGGGAACGCCCGCAGTCGCTCCGCGGGCGCCGGGATGCGCACCGCGGCCAGCAGCTCGGCGGCCCGGGCGGTCAGGGCGCGGCCGCGCAGGCGGTGGTAGAGCGCGACCGGCTCCCGCATCTGCATGCCGATCGAGAACACCGGGTTCAGCGAGCTCATCGGGTCCTGCAGGATCATGCCGATGCGCCGGCCCCGGATCGCCCGCATCTCCCGCTCGCTCTTGGTCAGCAGGTTCTCGCCGTCGAGCCACACCTCGCCGCCGAGGATGCGCGCGGCCGGCCGCGGCACCAGGCGCAGGAGGCTCAGGCACGTCATGCTCTTGCCCGAGCCCGACTCGCCCACCAGGCCGAGCGTCTCGCCCTCCGCCACCTGGAACGACACGCCGTCCACCGCCTTCACGGTGCCCCAGCGGGTGACGAGATGCGTGCGCAGGCCGCGCACGTCCACCACCGGGCGCGCGGCGGCCGGCTCGGGAACGGGCGATGACGGCACGGGGGATCCGGGGCTCAGAGCTGGCGCAGCTTGGGGTCGAACGTGTCCCGCAGCCAGTCGCCGAGCAGGTTGAAGGCGAGCACCACCAGCAGGATCGCGAGCCCCGGAAAGAGGGACACCCACCAGGCGATCGTGACCACGTCGCGGCCCTCCGCGATCATGGAGCCCCACGCGGGCGTCGGCGGCGGGATGCCGGCGCCGAGGAACGACAGCGACGCCTCCACGATGATCACGTAGCCGATCTGCAGCGTCACCAGCACCAAGAGCGTGCCGAGGGTGTTGGGCAGCAGGTGCCGCATGATGATGCGCCACGCCCCCGCCCCGGCCAGGCGGGCCTGGGCCACGAAGTCCAGCTGCATCAGCGTCAGCACCTGTCCGCGGATCACCCGCGCGTACCGCGCCCACAGGATCACCGCGATCGCCACCACCACGTTGGTGAAGCTGGGGCCGACCGTGACGGCCAGGATGAGCGCGAGCAGGATCACCGGGAACGACAGGGTGGCGTCGGTGATCCGCATCAGCAGCGCGTCGATTCGCCCGCCGTAGTAGCCGGCGGCCAGGCCGACCGCGGCCCCGAAGGCGCTCGCCACCAGGACCGTGACCACCCCCGCGGCCAGCGAGACCCGGGCGCCCCACACGATGCGGGAGAGCAGGTCGCGCCCGAGCCGGTCGGTGCCGAGCAGATGCTCGTGGCTGCCGCCCTCCGCCCAGGCCGGGGGCTTGAAGCGGGCGCGCAGCGACTGGGCGGTGGGATCCGGCAGCGGGAGCAGCGGCGCGGCCAGCGCCGCGGCCACGAAGACCAGGATCATGGCGAGCGGAAACAGCGGCAGGCGCAGCCGCCGCCGGGCCGCGACGGCGGGGACGGCGGGCTCGACCTCGGGGAGCGTGAGCGCGCCGGGCTCAGCGGGCATAGCGGATGCGCGGGTCGATCAGCGCGTAGAGACAGTCGACGCAGAGGTTGACCGCGGCCACGATGGCGGCGGTGGTGAGCACCACCGCCTGGATCACCGGGAAGTCGCGTGAGCTGATCCCCTCGTAGGCCAGACGGCCCAGGCCGGGCCACGCGAACACGGTCTCGACCACGATGGCGGTGGTGACCAAAATCGCGAAGTAGATGCCGGCGAAGGTGATCACCGGGATCAGCGCGTTCTTGAGCGCGTGCAGCCACACCACGCGCCCCTCGCCCACGCCCTTGACCCGGGCGAGCTTGACGTACTCGGAGTCGAGGACCTCGAGCATGCCCGAGCGGAGGAGCCGCATGAGGCCCGCCACCACGAACCAGCCCAGGGTGAAGCCGGGCAGGACGTAGCTGCTGAAGCCCTGGATGCCGCCCGCGGGCAGCCACTGCAGACGGCCGGCCACGAACTCGACGAGGAGGATCGCCACCCAGAAGGTCGGCAGCGACTGCCCGAGCACGGAGACGACCTGGGCGAAGCGGTCGAGCCCGGTGCCCTTGCGCACCGCCGCCATCACCCCGAGCGGGAACGCCATCGCGAGCGAGACCCCCATCGCGAAGACGGCGAGCCTGAGCGAGTTGGGCAGCCGCTCCCGGATCAGCTCGCTCACCGGCCGGCGCGCACGCAGCGAGTTGCCGAAGTCGCCGGTCACCGCGCGGCCCACGAAGGAGAGGTACTGCTCGAGATACGGACGGTCGAGGCCCAGGTAGCGGCGCGCGTTCTCGAAGTCCTCCGGGGACGCCGACATGGGCAGGATCAGGTACAGCGGATCGCCGGTGGCGCGGGCCAGCGCGAAGACCACCACCGAGATGATGGCCAGCGCCACCAGCGATTGCAGGAGGCGGGCGCCGATGAAGCGGAGCATCGATCGAGCCGACGACCCTCTAGCGCAAGAACTTTAACGACTTGTTCTGAATGGGGGGGAGCGGCGGCGCTCCTCCCCCGTACCCCCCCACCGCGTGCGTCATGCGCTCGGGGGCCTCGTGCTCACTTGCCGGAGGCCAGCACGTCGAAGAACAGGTCGTACATGACGCCGCCCGCGTTCCACTTGCCGAGGCTCTTCGAGGTCGCGTAGGGCGAATGCAGGTAGACGAGCGGGACGCCGTAGTGCTCGCTGCGCAGCCGGGTGTAGATGCCGCGCATGAGGGCGTTGATCTTCTCGTGGTCGGTCTGGCGCATCACCTGCGCGATCATGCCGTCGATCTCGGGATCGTTCACCGTCGCGTTGGCCTTGGCGGGCGAGTAGGCCATCTTCTCGAGCAGCGCGTAGGCGCCGATCCAGTTGCGGTTGGCGATGTTGTAGTAGCCGACCGCGCCGGGGACGGCCCGGTCCACCCACGCCTTGCGGAAGGCGGGGTAGTCCACCGGGATCAGCCGGGTCTTGACGCCGATCTGCTCCCAGTAGCCGGCGACCGCCTCCGCCATGGTCTTGCCCTCGGGCAGGCCGGGGAGCTGGTAGGCGTAGACGTCCAGATTGAATCCGGAGCCGACGCCCGCGTCGGCGAGGAGCTTCTTGGCCCGCGCCGGATCGTACGGGTACATCATCTCCGGCGTCGGCTTGAAGCCCACGTCCTTGAACGACCACGAGAGTCCGAGGGGCACCGACGCGGGGTCCGCCTTGCCGCCGAAGATGGACTTGGCGATCTCGGCGCGGTCGATGGCGAGGTTCAGGGCCTCGCGGACCCGCTTGTCCTTGTTGGGCGCCACCGGGCCGTCCGGCCCGAGGACCCACCACATGCTCAGGATGGCCTCCTCGCGGCGGTAGTGGATGGGGAAGCTCTCGCGCTCGAGCTCGGCCACCCGCTCGCGGCTCACCTCGACCACGTCGACCTCCCCGCGGCGCAGCAGCGCGATGCGGGTGGTCTCCTCCGGCACCAGGCGGAAGGTCATGGTCTTGAACTTGGGGGTGCCGATCCGCCAGTGCTTGTCGACCGCGGCCAGCTTCACGTGAGAGCCGGTCACCTGCTCCACGAACCGGTAGGGGCCGCTGCCGATCGGCTTGCGGGCGAAGGCGTCGTCGCCGACCGACTCCACGTACTTCTTGGGCAGGATCATGCCCTCGGTGGAGAGCGCGCGCGACAGGTAGGTCGGGAAGATGAGCGTGGGCTCCTTGCTCACGATCACCACCCGGTCCGGTGCGGGCGTCTCGATGTCCGCGATCAGCGTGCGCAGGGGGCCGGCGTAGCCGGTGGTCGAGCGCTTGCCGATGTTGCGCAGGATGCTGAACTTCACGTCCTCCGACGTGAGCTCGTCCCCGTTGTGGAACTTCACGCCCTTCCGGAGGTGGAACGTCCAGCGCTTGAAGTCGGGCGAGCTCTCCCAGCGGGTCGCGATGCCGCCGTCGCGCGAGGGCTGCCCGTCGGGGGTGGTGCCCACCAGGTAGTCGAAGATCATCGACAGGTAGTACTTCACGAGGTGGCCGCCCAGCGGCGGGTCGAGCACCTCGGTGGCGAAGCTCGACAGGGCCACCGTGAGCTCGGTCTTGGGCTGCGCCCAGGCCTCACCCGCCGGGGCCAGACCGACCATCGCCAGGATCAACAGGAACACCTGTGCCATCGCGCTCGCACGCTTCATGGGTCGCTCCTCGTGTTGGGGGCGGCTGGAGGTGGCTGGGTCGCCCGACCTTAGCCGAAGACGGGGCCGGACGGCAAGCCCCCCGGGACTGGCGGGGCCGATCAGCCCTGCGAGTCGCTGGAGCGGCGCAGATCGAGGAGGGGCGGCAGCGTGGGGGCCTGGCGGGACAGCTCCAGGCGGGTGATGCGGGACATGTTCCGCACCGTGTCGCGGATCTGCTCGGCGGCGCGGACGGCCCGGTCCACCGCCCCCGTCGCGGCGGGCGGCACCTGCCCACGGGCGGCCATGAGCTGCAGGCTCGCGATGATCACGGTCAGCGGATTGTTGATCTCGTGCGCGGTGGCCAGCGCGAGCCGCGCCACCGAGCGGAGCGCCTCCTCCGCTCCGGCGCGGGCGTCCGAGCGCTTGATGTCCGTGATGTCGTGCGCGTGGCCCAGCACGTAGGGCGGGGCGCCCCCGTCCTGGCAGCGCACGTTGCTGTAGGCCCAGATGCGCTGCTCGCCCGAGCGGGTGACCACCAGCATGAGCCCCTCGTCGCGCGGCGCCGTCGCGATCCGCGCCAGGTACTGCGGGAACTGCTCGCGGACCGAGGCGGCCAGCAGGTCGCGGAGGCTGCGGCCGACCAGCTCCTCCGCCGCGTAGCCGAGCCGCTCGGCGGCGGCGCGGTTCACGCTGAGCACGATCCCGGACAGGTCGTGGGTGCAGATGAGACCGGCGCCCGACTCCACCAGCTCGCGGTAGGGGGGCTCGGAGAGGTGCGCCGCGGGGAGCGCGGAGTCGCTCACGAGGCGGGCGAGAAGGCCGTCTTCACCGCGCCGATCAGGTCGGCGATGGTGAACGGCTTGGCGAGGACCGGGACGCCGCTGTGACGCAGGAACTCGTCGTACTCCGCGGCCTCCGCGTAGCCGGTCACGAACACGAGTCGCCGGTTCGCGCTCGGCCAGCGCCGGCCAACTTCCTCGTAGAGCCCGCGCCCGTCCAGCCGCGGCATGGCCAGGTCGCTGACGATGGCGTCGTAGACGTGCTCGGCCAGCAGCCGCAGGGCATCGGTGCCGTCCACCGCGGTGTCCACGTTCTCCCATTCTTCCCGGAGGATCTCCGCCTCCAGCTCACGAACGTTCGTCTCGTCCTCGACCACGAGAATGCGGGGATCGGGCACCGGGGCCTCCTCTGCCAGGCGCGGCGGTCTGGGGTGGCGTGGAGCAGGTCGGCACGACGCCGACCCGGCACCTCGGTGCAAGGACTGCACCACTGCGCCCCCCAGCAAAAACGGCGAGTTACCCCGCGCCCCGGTGTCGAGCTGACGGGGTCAGGTCTTACATTCCGACATTTTCTGGCGATCGACGAGATCGCCCGCGCGTCGGAAACGTCGTCAGATCATGGGCCAGCGGGAGCGGGGGAAGCTGACGCCGGTGCGGGCCTGCAGGCGCTCGCCGATCTCCTGCACGCGAGCGTAGAGGCGCGGCTCGTCCACGAAGGTCTGCCGGTAGGCGTCCACCACCACCCGCCCGTCGATGACCACCGTGTGCACGCTGCGTCCGTCCGCGTTGTAGACGAGGTTGTTGAGCGGGTTCCAGAGTGCCTGCCACTCCGGCCGCAGGATGTCGAAGGCGACCAGGTCCGCCTTCTTGCCCTCCTCGATCGAGCCCAGCTCCGCGCCGAGCCCCATGGCCTCCGCGCCCCGGATCGTGGCCATCTCGAGCGCCGCCTCCGCCGGGATCTTGCCGGTGTCCTGCCGGGCGTCCTTGTACTGGATGGCGGCCATGTTCATGGTGCGGATCATGTCGAGGTGGTTCGAGTTGTTCGGGGAGTCGCAGCCCAGCGCCACCGGCACCCCGCGCGCGAGCAGCTCGGGCATGCGCCCGTTCTGCGGCACCCCGCGGCCGCCCTTGGCCGCGGTGACCGGGCACATCACCACGCTGGCGCGGGTGCGGGCGATGCAGTCCAGCTCGGCCTCGTCGAGGCCCAGGCAGTGGGCGAGCAGCACGTTCGGCCCGAGCACGCCGATCGCCTCGAGGTACGCGGTGGGCGTGTGCCCGTGCCGGCCGACCATCTCCTGCCGCGCCTTGTTGCCGCTGTTGTGGTGCAGCGTGAGGCCGGTCTGGTGCTCGTCGGCCACGCGCTTGAGGGTCTCGAGCAGGCCGGCGCTGCACGTCTCGTAGGAGAAGGGCATCGCCCAGGCGCGGATCCGCCCGTCCAGGCGGCCGTTCCACTTGCTGATGAACGAGGTGGTGCGGGCCACCGCCTCCGGCGCCGGATAGCGGGGCAGCGTGAACGGCGCGGGCTGGTCGCTCACGCACTCGCCCAGGATCACGCGGATGCCCGCGTCCTCGTACGCCTGCAGGCACGCGTCGGGGAACTTGGTGCTGCCCGGATCGAGGAAGCACACGGTGCCGTTGCGCACCAGCTCCACCAGCCCCAGCAGGGTGGCGTAGTACTCCTCCTCCTCGGTCATCGCGCTCTGGAGATTGAACACGTGCACGAGGGGGCTCGCCTGCTCGTCGGGAAAGATCCCGCGCACCGGGTGCGCGTAGCTGATGTGCATGTGCGCGTTGAAGAAGCCGGGGGTGATGATCATGTGCCGGGCGTCGATCGTCCGGTCGGCGCGCGCGTCCCGCAGCTCGGCCGCCTTGCCCACCCGGCTGAAGCGCCCGTTCTCGATCAGGACCGCGCCGTCCTGGATGATGCGGCGCTGGCCGTCCAGCGTCAGGATGTACCGCGCGTGGTCGATCTTGAGACTCGGCTGGGGCATGGCGGAGCGCCTCCTGGGGAGCGAGTGAGGAACGCCCGGAGTCTACGCCGCGACGCGCGGGATTGTCCATCGCGAGCGGGCGCGTCGCGTGTGGAGGCGTGATGCTATCGTCGGCGCGTGCCGCCCGCCCACCTGGCCCTCGCCCTCCTCGTGGTCGCGATCTGGGGCCTGGCGTTCGTGGCGACGCGCCTGGCCCTCGACACCATCTCCCCGCCGCTGCTCACCGCGCTGCGCTTCGCGGTCGCCGCCCTGCCCGCCGCGCTGCTGCCGCGGCCGCCGATCGGCGCGCGCACGCTGCTGCTCATCGGACTGACCCTCTACACCGGCCAGTTCCTGTTCCAGTTCTTCGGCATCGCGGCGGGGATGCCGCCCGGCCTCGCCGCCATCGTGGTGCAGACCCAGGCCCTCTTCACGATCGTGCTCGCCGCGGTGACCGCGGGCGAGCGGCCGGGCCGGCGCGAGTGGACCGGCACCGCGGTGGCCTTTGCGGGCCTGGCCGTCATCGCGGCCACCGTCGGCGACGACCTCACCGTCGCGGGCCTCGCGCTCACCGGGCTCTCCGCGCTCAGCTGGGGCGTCGGCAACGTGCTGGTCAAGCGGCTGCCGTCCGTCGACCCGCTCGGGCTCGCGGTCTGGCTGAGCCTGGTGCCGCCCGCGCCCGCCCTCGCGCTCGCCGCCGCGCTGGGCGGGCGCGGCCCGCTCGCCGCGTGGCGCGCGGCCTCGTGGGTCGCGATCGGCGCGGTGCTCTATCTCGGCCTGGTCGCCACCGTGCTCGCGTACGCGATCTGGGGCTACCTCCTGCGGCGCCACCCGGCCGCGCGCGTGGCCCCCTTCGCGCTGCTCGTGCCCTTCGTGGCCGCGGCCGCCTCCGCCCTCGTGCTGGGCGAGCGCTTCGGCGCCCCTCGCCTGCTCGGCATGGCTCTGGTGCTCGCGGGCCTCGCGATCATCGTGCGGGGCGCGGCAGAAGTTACGGAGCCGGCGGCTGGTTCCCGGTAACCCTTTCCGCGGCGGTCGCGCGCGGCGCGCGCTTCTCCGCCCCGATGCGGACGCGGGGCCATCCCGCGCCCTTGCACGAGAAATGCTTGGCTCCGACGCAAGGAGGAGCCGCGATGCTCAGGCCAGCCAGCGACTTCAAGGGACTCACCATCGCCGCCACCGACGGAGACATCGGCAGCGTGGCGGATCTCTATTTCGACGACCTCAGCTGGACGGTGCGGTACCTGGTGGCCGACACCGGGACGTGGCTGCCCGGGCGCCAGGTGTTGATCTCCCCGCTGTCGGTACGCGAGGTCGGCGACAAGATCGCGGTCGATCTCACCCGCGCGCAGGTGGAGCACAGCCCGCCGGTGGAGGCGGACAAGCCGGTGAACCGCCAGCAGGAGGAGGCGGTCGCCCGATACTACGACCAGCGCTACTACTGGGAGGGCCCGTACCGGTGGGGTCTGCTCGCCTACCCGGGCATGCCGCCGGTTCCCGCCACGCCGGTGCCCACCGACCCGACGGCGGAGGAGATGGCGGCGCGCGAGCGCGAGCATCGCTCAGGCGACCCCACGCTCCGCAGCGCGCGCGACGTGACCGGCTACTACATCGGAGCCACCGACGGCGAGATCGGGCACGTGGACGACTTCCTCGTCGAGGACCGCGCGTGGGCGATCCGCTACCTCGTGGTGGCCACGCGGAACTGGTGGCCCGGCAAGAAGGTGCTGATCTCGCCGGAGTGGATCAAGACCGTGAGCTGGGCCGACTCGCAGGTGCAGGTCGACCTGCGCCGCGACGAGATCCAGGCGGCGCCGGAGTACGATCCGAGCCGCCCCTTCGACCGGGAGTACGAGACGCGGCTGCTGGAGCACCACCACCGGCGGAAGTACTGGGAGTGGGAAGGCCGCTGAAAGCGGCGGAAGTACACGAATCGGAAGGGACGCGACCCGCCGTCAGCAGCCCAACGGCGGGAAGAACTGACCGGGAAATTTGTTCGGACGCCACGCGTCCCACGGCCCTGTTTTCGGCCGCAATCGGCGCAGATCCGGTCGATAAGCCGACGGTGCCGCCCCGGGGTCCGCGTGGCATATGCGTTGCTCTCTCGCCCGAACCCATGGATCGTCCGGACCTCGTCCCGGCCGCCTCTGGCCATGCCGTCCAGTTCTATCCGAGCGACGCCGTCCTGATCGCCACCCTCACGGACTACGTCGCGACCGGGCTGCGCGCCGGCCAGAGCTGCCTGGTCGTCGCGACCCAGGCCCACCGCGATGCGGTCGACCAGCGCCTGCGCGAGAGCGGGCTCGATCCTGACGGAGCCCGCGCCTCCGGCCGCTACGCGACCGTCGACGCCGACAGCGCCCTGGCCCAGGTCCTGGACGATGGGCGCGTCGACCCGCGTCGCTTCGCGGAGGCGGTGGACGGGCTGTTCGCGCGCTTGCGTCCCGCCCGGCCGATCCGCGTGTTCGGCGAGATGGTCGGGCTCCTGCTCGCGCGTGGGCGCTCGCGCAGCGCCATCGAGCTCGAGGACCTGTGGAACCAGCGGCGCACCACCCGCCCCTTCGAGCTGCTGTGCGCCTACCCGCTCGCCGCGCTCGCCGACCGCGGGCTGGAGCACACGATCGTCGAGATCTGCGCGCGGCACTCGCACGTGACCACGGCCGGGCCCCTGCCCGCCGGCGCCGACGACCCGGGGCTCGCCGACATGACCGCCCTGCGGGCGCGCGCCTCGCTGCTCGAGGCGGAGGTGGCGCAGCGCGAGTCGATCGAGGCCGCGCTCCGCGAGGTCAAGGGGGAGCTGGAGACGCAGGTCCAGGACCTGCGGCGCCTGCACGACCTCACCATGCGACTCGCCGGCAACCGCGACGTGGACTCCGTCCTGCGCGAGGTGCTCGACGCCGCCATGGCGATGCCGGGCGCCCCGCACGGCCTGCTGTCCCTCTGGGACGAGGAGCGGGCGGACCTCGCGGTGGCGGTGCACGCCGGCTTCTCGCCGGAGATCCTCGACGTGATCCGGCACGAGCGCGGCGGCCACGGGGTGTGGGCGGCCGCCTTCGTTCGCCGCCAGCCGGTGGTGGTGCCGGACGTGGCGACCGACCCCGCCTTCGCGGCGGCCCGCGAGGCGGCGGTCCGGGCCGGGTTCCGGTCCTGCCACAGCACGCCGCTCCTGACCCGCGGCGGGGAGATCATCGGGGTGCTGTCCCTGTTCTTCGCCAACCCGCGGCGCCCACCCGAGCGCGAGCTGCGCCTGATGGACCTCTACGCCCGGATCGCGGCCGACGCCATCGAGAACGCGCGGCTGCACCGCGCGCTCCAGCGGGAGCTGGAGGACCGGCGCGCCTCGCTGGCCCGCGAGCACACCGCCCGCGCCGAGGCGGAGAGCGCCAATCGGCTCAAGGACGAGTTCCTCGCCACCGTCTCGCACGAGCTGCGCACGCCGCTCAACGCGATCCTGGGCTGGGCCCACATCCTGCGGGCGGGCAAGCCCGACGAGGCCACGGTGGCGCGCGGCATCGAGGTGATCGAGCGCAACGCGCACGCGCAGGCCCAGCTGGTGGAGGACATCCTCGACGCCTCCCGCGTCATCACGGGCACCCTGCGCCTCACCCCGGTGCCGGTCGATCCGGCCCCGGCGGTCACCGCCGCGGCGGAGGCATTCCGCGCCGCCGCGCAGGCCAAGGGCGTGGAGCTGGTGGTGACCGTCGATCCGGACGCGGGCCGGGTGGCGGGCGATCCGGGGCGCCTGCAGCAGATGGTGTCCCACCTCATCTCGAACGCGATCAAGTTCACCGCCGCGGGGGGACGGGTGGAGGCGCGGCTCCGTCGCGTGCGGGACGGCATCGAGGTGCAGGTCTCCGACACCGGGGAAGGCATCGCACCCGACGTGCTGCCCTTCGTCTTCGACCGCTTCCGTCAGGCCGACTCCACCATCACCCGCCGCCACGGCGGGCTCGGTCTGGGCCTGGCGCTCGTCCGCCACCTCGCGGAGCTGCACGGGGGCACCGTCCACGCGGAGAGTCCGGGCGAGGGGTACGGCGCGACCTTCACGATCCACCTGCCCGCGCTGGACGGCGCGGCGGAGGCGTCGGAGCCCGAGGCGCCCGCGCGTCCCCTCCACGGCGTGCAGGTGCTGGTCGTGGAGGACGACCCGGACTCGCTCGACATGCTGTCGTTCATGCTCGGCGAGGCGGGCGCGAGCGTCCGGACCGCCTCCTCCGCCGCGGAGGCGCTGATCCTCCTGCGGTGGCTGCAGCCGGACGTGCTGCTCTCGGACCTGGCGATGCCCGACGAGGACGGCTACGCGCTCATGCGCAGCGTCCGCAAGGGCGAGCAGGCCGGCGGCCCGCGCCTGCCCGCGGTGGCGCTCACCGCCTACGTGCGGGTGCAGGACCGGGCCCGCGCGGTGGAGGCGGGTTTCGACATGTTCGTGGAGAAGCCGGTCAACCCGGATGAGCTGCTCGCGGTGGTGAGCGGGCTGGTGGAGACGCGGCGCGGCCAGGCTACCCGCCGAACTTCGGCATGACCTCCTTCGCGACCCAGGCCAGCTGCTCCAGCATCGCCGCCTTCGGGGTGCCCATGCTGGTGCTCAGATTGACGTGCTCGAGCCCGGGGAAGCGGTCCTCGAGGCTCCGCAGGTAGGCGACCAGCTCCTCGGGCGGCCCCGCGAACCAGGCCCCCGTCTTCATGTAGTGCTCCACGGTGGGCACCCCCGCCGCGCCCCACCCGCCCCGCCGCGAGGAGGCCTCCACCTGGGCGGGGGTGATCCCGGGCACGAAGCCGAGCGGGCCGAACATCTTCACGTGCTCCTCGTAGAACGGGGTGATCTCGCGGATCGCCTTCTCGCGCGTCTCGGCCAGGTGGAAGAAGATCCCGAGGCAGAGGTCCTCCCCCAGCGCCAGATCGCGTCCGGCCCGCGCGGCCGCCTCCCGGTAGGCGTGCACCGGCCCCTCCGCCATGGTGGCGGCCCCGCCGCCGATCACGCCCTTGATCCGGTGCCGCACCATGAAGTCGAGCGCGCGCGGCCGCGCGCTCACGATCGGCTGCCAGCACTCCACCGGGCGATGGATCGGCCGCGGCACGAGCGTGATCTCGCGCAGCTCGTAGCCGCGGTACGGCACCGGGGGCGGCAGCGTGTAGTGCTTGCCCCGGTGCGAGAACGACTCCTGCTCGAAGGCCTTCAGGATGATCTCCACCTGCTCCTCGAAGAGCTCGCGGTTCGCCTCGCCGTCCAGGATCGGGGACCCGAACGTCTCCACTTCCCGGCTGTGGTACCCGCGGCCGACGCCGAAGACGGTGCGGCCCCGGGTGATGATGTCGGCGGTCGCGAAGTCCTCGGCCAGTCGCAGGGGGTGCCACATGGGCGCGATGTTGAAGCCGCAGCCGATGCGCAGGCGCCGGGTCACGTGGGCCAGGTGCACCGCCAGCATCAGGACGTTCGGCAGACACTCGTACCCCTCGTGCTGGAAGTGGTGCTCGGCGAGCCAGAGCGTGTCGTAGCCGCAGTCGTCCATGAGCCGGGCCACGCTCTCCGTCTTCTCGAACACGCCCGCCAGCACGTCGTTGGGGTAGCGGCGCTCGTTGGCGGGCGTGGCGTCCTGCCCCATGTCGGGCAGATCGATGTGGCCGGGATAGACGCTGCCGAATCTCCGGATCATGACGCCTCCTATGAAGGGTGCCGAGTCAACAATCGCGATCGAGAGCTGGGATACACCGTCCATCCTCCTATCCGTGCTCGGTGGCACACTAAGCTGGACCAGTGGGGCGGCCGATTCTCCCTCTGAGCCTCAAGGG